>JBBRQO010000011.1:0-133058 GCA_038226325.1 Steroidobacterales bacterium
AGCATTACTCACCCGTTCGCCGCTCGTCAGCATGTATTGCTACACCTGTTACCGCTCGACTTGCATGTGTTAGGCACGCCGCCAGCGTTCAATCTGAGCCAGGATCAAACTCTTCAGTTAATTACACTAAGTCACTGAAGCAATCGAGATCCAGAACTCACATCCGTCCATCGATACTTGCGCATCAATGAACAGCTGGTCGTTTTGGAAACTCATCATCAATTGCACCAAAGGCGCATCGACGCGAGTCCCCACACAAGTTACCTATTCGAATTTTTAAATAATTACCCGCGACGACAAAGGCCCGGGCCGAACTTCCAAGTATAACTCGATTTCAGACCCCGTCAACCTCCGGGAAGTCTCGAAAAACGCGTTTCAGCTGGAAGGGCGCGCAGTATAGCCCTGGGTTTGAGCCTGTCAACCGCTTGTCTTAACTCTTTGTTGCGCTCCAATATCCCTGCGCACTCCGCGAAGTTTCGCAAGCCCACATTTTGGCGTCGAACCTGCATTCACGGTTGGAACGTAGGCATTCCCCACAGGTATTTGCATGCGAGTAGTCCTGCCGTGAAATGCCGACGATATTTGCTCGAGTGCGCACGGACCCGATGCAAAGCGCGGCAGCCGATTCAAGCGATCCGCGTGCGCGGACGAGACCTATTACACCAAACGCGGGCCATTTGATTGACCCCGCGGAGGGTGGCGGCTAGCCTACAACGCTGTCAGCCAACCGGGTATCCCTTGGTGCATCGCAATAATCCCCGCATACCAACCCTAGCCCGGCGACTCAATCAGCTGATGACGCGGCTTTCCCCATTCGCGGCGGCGGCCAGCGCGGCGCTTATTCTCTGGCATGCGGCGCGCGATTCGCCCACGTCTCTTGCGAATACACCTGCGCCCCTGGTCTATCCCGATGCGCCGGCAAAGCCGGTCGCCGCTCTTCCCCTCGCCGCAAACGTAGCTGCGGTACCGGCCGGCGCAGCGCAACAGGCCAGCGTCGGCTCGACCATTGAAGTAATCGTCGGTAGGAACGACACCTTAGACGGTATTTTCCGCCGTATGGCGCTCGACACCGCAGATCTCGCCGCGATTCGCCATTTGCCTGGTATTCGCCAGAGCTTGGATTTTCTGCGGCCAGGCGACGCCATCAAGGTCACGCATAACGATGGCGAGATCAAGGAACTCACGCGACGCCTGAGTGAAACCCAGACTCTTAAAGTGGTGCGCGAAGAAGCCGGTTTCGCGGCGAAGATGATCGACAATCCCGTTCAGACCCGGATTCGCACCGCCACAGCGACCATTGATTCCTCACTGTTTCAGGCCGCCGAAGCGGCGGATATATCGGACATCGTGGCGCTGAAACTTGCCAATGTGTTCGCCTGGGATATCGACTTCGTGCTCGACATCCGCGAAGGAGACCGTTTCACCGCTGTCTATGAGCAGATCTATCAGGATGGCAAGTACCTGCACGACGGCGACGTGCTCGCGGCCGAATTCATCAACAACGGCAAGCTGTATCGGGCGGTGCGTTTCGTGACCGACGGCGGCAGCGCCGGGTACTACACGCCGGACGGGCTGCCGATGCGCAAGGCCTTCCTGCGCACGCCGGTGGAATTCACGCGCGTCAGCTCAGTGTTCAATCCGCACCGCCTGCACCCCATCTTGAATCTCATTCGCGGGCACATGGGTACGGACTATGCGGCGCCCAGCGGCACCCCCGTGCACGCCGCGGGCGACGGCCGCGTTAGTTTTGCCGGGCGCAGAGGCGGCTACGGCAATGCGCTGGTGCTCGCTCATACCAGCAGCGTGTCGACTCTTTACGGCCATATGTTGCGCTTCGCCAGAAATGTCCACTTGGGCTCGCGCGTACAGCAAGGCGATATCATCGGCTACGTCGGCATGACCGGACTCGCCACCGGACCCCACCTGCATTACGAATACCTCGTGAATGGCGTGCACAAGAATCCGCAGACCGTGCAGTTGCCCGGTGCTGAGCCGCTGCACGCACAGGTACTGGAAAAATTTCGCGCCACGGTGGCGCCGCTGCTGGCCGACTTGACGCCGCAGTTGAACGCTTCCGCCGCGCCCTTGGGTCCGCTAGCCGCCCCATTGGTTGCCGCGCGCCCGCGCATCGATGGACCGCTCGCCGCCGAACACGCTGCCGGCAGCGTGTTCACCGTTTCTGCAGTGCTCGACGATACTCGCTCACTGCTCGGCGACAATCGCTCCCAGATCTCGATCAATTGATCCTAGACCGGACTGGCGCTGCAAATGGGCTTCTATCTCGGCCTGATGTCCGGAACCAGCATGGACGCAATAGACGCGGTGCTGGTTGACTTCGACGCCTCGCCATTGCGCATCATTGCGGCAAGCGCCACCGTCTTCGATCCACCGCTCAAGCGGCGAATCACCGCCCTGCTGGACTGTGCCGACAGTGTCGTACTCGACGAGCTCGGCCAGATCGATGTGGATCTGGGACGCGCTTTTGCCGAAACCGCGCTCACTCTGTTGCGCAATGCCGGAATCACCCCCAGTCGTGTAACTGCCATCGGCAGCCACGGGCAGACTCTGCGCCATCGTCCCGACTTGCCGACTCCGTTTACCTGGCAAATCGGCGATCCCAACAGCCTCGCCGAAATGACCGGCATTACAGTGGTGGCGGATTTTCGCCGCCGCGATGTCGCTGCCGGCGGGCAAGGCGCCCCGCTGCTGCCCGTATTTCATGACCAAGTGTTTCGCAGCCACGGCGAAGATCGCGTTATTGCCAATTTGGGCGGCATTGCGAATATCACTATCTTGACGCGCGGCACCGCGGTCACCGGTTTCGACACCGGTCCCGCCAATCGCTTGCTCGATGCCTGGATCTCGGTGCACCGGGGCCAAGATTTCGATGTCGGCGGCACCTGGGCGAGCAGCGGACGCTGCGACGACACTTTGCTCGCCGAACTGCTGCAAGAGCCCTACTTGAGCCTGCCGCCGCCGAAGAGCACCGGCCGCGAGCTTTTCAATCTGCCCTGGCTGACATACAAGCTAGGGCGCGTTTCGCGAACGCCCGCAGACGTGCAGGCCACGTTGCAGCAGTTCACTGCCGCCACGGTCGCCGCGGCAGTGCGTAAATACGCGCCCGGCGCATCGCTGTACCTTTGCGGCGGCGGCGCGCACAACGCGGCGCTGCAGGGCGCCATTGCGCGGCAGGTGGCGCCGGCCCGCGTCGCCACCACGGCGGCGCTCGGCCTTGACCCCGACTACGTCGAGGCAGTGGCGTTTGCGTGGTTCGCCCGGCGCACCCTTGAGGGATTGACCTCGAGCTCCGCCAGCGTGACCGGCGCCCGGGGCGCGCGAATTCTGGGCGGCGTGTATCGTCATGCGTAAGCAAATGCGCCCATGAACGACGCCGACCTGCAAACACCGCAGCTCTACATCAATCGCGAACTCTCGTTTCTGGAGTTCAATCAGCGCGTGCTGGAGCAGGCCAAGGACGACCGCATCCCGCTGCTCGAACGCGTGCGGTTTCTTTGTATTTCCTGCGCCAACCTCGATGAGTTTTTCGAAATCCGGGTTGCCAGTCTCAAGGAGCTGCTGGAGGCCGGCGCAGTGCAGGGCGGCCCGGATGGCCTGCCGGTTCCGGATCAGCTGAAGGCGATTCGTAGCCGCGCGGTGCGCCTGGTGGATGAGCAGTACCAGTTGCTGAACGACGTGCTTATGCCGGAACTGAGCCAAAAGGGCGTGGTATTCGTCTCACCGGAGATGTGGACCGACGCTCAGGCCGCATGGCTGGCCGACTATTTCAGCCGCGAAGTGGAGCCCGTCTTGAGTCCGCTGGCATTGGATCCGGCGCGGCCGTTCCCGAAAATACTCAACAAGAGTTTGAATTTCGCGGTAGTGGTCGAAGGCGAGGACGGATTCGGCCGCAACAGTGGCCTCGCCGTGGTGCAGGCGCCGCGTTCTCTGCCGCGCCTAATCAAATTGCCGGACGAGCTTGGCAGCCGCAATTTCGTGTTCTTAGGAACCATCGTTGAGGCCTTCGTTTCCAAGCTGTTCGCCGGCATGCACATGCGCGGCTGCTATCAATTTCGCGTCACCCGCAACAGCGATCTGTTCGTGGAGCAGGAAGAAGTCGACGACCTGCTGCGCGCGGTGGAAGGCGAGCTGGCCTCGCGCCGTTTCGGCGATGCGGTCCGCCTGGAGACTGCGCACGACTGTCCGGACGATATTCTCACCTACCTTCTGGGCCAATTCGGACTCACCGGCGACGACCTATACAAGGTCTCCGGACAGGTGAACTTGAATCGCCTCATGGCAGTATACGATCTGGTCGACCGCACCGAACTGAAGTACGCGCCGTTCGCGCCGAGCATCCCCGAGCGTCTGCGCATGGGCAGCGACATATTTGCCACGCTGCGCGCTGGAGACGTGCTCCTGCACCACCCCTTCCAGGGTTTCGGTCCCGTTGCGGATTTCATCAAGCAGGCAGCCGGCGATCCGCAAGTGCTGGCCATCAAGCAGACGCTGTATCGAGCAGGCAGCGACTCCACCATCGTCGGCGCGCTCGCCGACGCCGCCCAGGCCGGCAAGGACGTCACCGTCATCATCGAGCTGCGTGCGCGGTTCGATGAGGAAGCGAATATCGAACTCGCCACCCGGTTGCAGGAAGCCGGCGCCCACGTCATGTATGGTGTGTTCGGTTACAAGACTCACGCCAAGCTCGTTATGGTGGTGCGCCGCGAGGACAAAGGCCTGCGGCGCTACTGCCACTTGGGCACCGGTAACTACCACCCGAAGACCGCGCGGCTCTACACCGACTATGGCCTGATGACCGCCGACGAATCCATCGGCGAGGACATTCACGAAATCTTTCTGCAACTGACCGGCCTGACCCGCGTGCCGCGCCTGCGCAAGCTCTTGCATGCGCCGTTCAGTCTGCATCAAGCGCTGCTCGCCAAGATCGAGCGAGAATCCGTCCACGCGGGTGCAGGCAGGCCTGCCCGCATCATAGCCAAGCTCAACGCACTCACCGAGCCCACCATCATCCAAGCACTGTATCGCGCCTCGCGTGCCGGGGTGAATATCGAGCTCATCGTGCGCGGGGTGTGTTGCCTGCGGCCCGGTGTGCCCGGCGTCTCCGACCGCATCAAGGTTCGTTCCATCGTCGGCCGCTTCCTCGAGCATTCTCGAGTCTATTATTTCGAGAACGCCGGCGAGCGCGAGATTTATTGCGGCAGCGCCGATTGGATGGATAGGAATTTATTCCGCCGCATCGAGGTCGCATTCCCGGTCCAAGCCCCGGAATTGCAGGAACGTGTCGCCGAGGATTTGAAATTGTATCTGGCCGACGATGTACAGGCCTGGGTCATGAATTCCGAGGGCAACTACCTGCGCGCAGCAAACACCGAGGACTTGAGCGCACAAGCCCGGTTGCTCAGCTTGTACGACGAACGGGTGGCGTTCATCGAGGCCTGAATTCGGGGCGGCATCTGCCGGGCAGTCGCCGCTCCCGGCGTCGCGGAACGCGTCCCGCATCAAACGATGTTCAGGCGAAATCCCGCGTCCTTCAAGTACTGCCGTTCCTGCTCCAGATCCTCCAGAGTGAGCGGGTGTTCCTTCATCCAGCCCTGCGGCAACTCCATGTTCACCGTGCGGCCCTTCACCTTGAGGATCACCTCCGGCAATGGCTGGGGACTGCGTCCTCGATGCAGCAGCACCGCGAGCCGCAGCAGCACAGTCAGAAATTCCGCGTGACGATCCCAGGGCGGCAGCAAGTCCTCGAGCGACTCGAAGGACAATTGCCGGCGGTGTCCGCCGACCAAGGCTGACAACAGCAGCTGCTCCTCGCGCGGGAACCCCGGCATGTCGGCATGCTGCAGCAAGTATGCGCTGTGCCGATGATACTTCGAGTGAGCGATGTCGAGTCCCGATTCATGCAGCCGCGCCGCCCAGCGCAGCACGGATTCGGCCAGCGGGTCTTCCAGCCCCCAATCGGATTCGACTTGTTCGAGCAGGGCGACCGCCGTCTTCTCGACCCGATCCGCCTGCACGCCGTCAACGTGATAGCGCATTTCCATGGCGCGCACGCTGCGCACACGCGCATCTTCATCCGTGAATCGACCCATGAGATCGTACAGCAGGCCCTCGCGCATGGCGCCTTCAGCCACCCGAACACGGTCGATGGCGAAGTTCTCGACGATTTCCAACAGTATCGCGAGGCCGGCGGGAAACACCGGAGCGCGCTCGGCATCCACGTCCGGCAGGTCCAGCTCATCCACATGCCCGGCCGCGATCACCCGCTCGGCGAGCTGCCGCAGATTGTCGAGAGTGATGCGCGGCGATTCGGGATTGAGCCGCCGCAGCACATCGCCGATGACCCGCACGGTTCCTGAACTGCCGAATACCTGCAGCCAGCCGAGCTTGCGGTAGGCCTCTTGAATCGGCTCAAGTTCCAGCCTGACTGCCGTGCGCGCGCGTTCGAAGCGCTTCTCGGAAATTTTGCCGTCATCGAAACAAATAGCACTCAAGCCCACGCAACCTACCGACAGGCTTTCAAGCAGCAAGGGACTGAATCCCTCGCCGATCACGGTCTCGGTCGAGCCGCCGCCGATATCGATCACCAAGCGCTTGTCCGGGCTCATCGGACTGGTGTGCACGACACCGGAGTAGATCAGGCGCGCCTCTTCCAGTCCGGAAATGATTTCGATGGGGTGACCGAGGGCGGCACGGGCGCGCTCCAGGAACCAGCGCTTGCGCTTGGCGCGCCGCAGAGAGCTGGTGCCGACCACGCGCACACTGTCGGCATGCATGGCACGCAGTCGCTGGCCGAATCGCTCCAGGCAACGCAGAGCGCGGTCCGTCGCGGCATCGTCAAGCCGACCGCTGTCGCCCAAGCCCGCGGCTAAGCGCACCATTTCCCGCAGGCGGTCCAGAATGACCAGCTGGCCGTGCGAATGACGCGCGACCACCATGTGAAAACTATTGGAACCCAAATCGACGGCGGCGAGCACGTCAGGTACGACACGGCCGCCGCTCATCTACTGAATCAACATTCTTAGGCCGAAAATGAAGACCCGCAACCGCAGGTTGTTTTCGCGTTTGGGTTACGAATGACGAACTGAGCGCCCTGCAGGTCCTCTTTGTAGTCGATCTCCGCGCCCATGAGATATTGGGCACTCATGGGGTCGACCAGCAGCTGCACGCCATGATTTTCCACGCAGAAATCACCGTCCTCGATTTTTTCGTCGAAGGTGAATCCGTACTGGAAACCCGAGCAGCCGCCGCCGGACACGAACACTCGCAGTTTCAAGTTTGGGTTCGATTCCTCGCGGATCAGCTCGCCCACCTTGCCGGCCGCGGCGTCGGTGAAAACCAGCACATTGGGCGGGGGTGGGGCCAAATCGCCACCACTCATTGATTCTGAAGTTGCGCTCATAGCTGCATTCTACCCCGTCGGCCGCCGGCCAATCAAAGTTCCGAACTCTCTTTGGGACCGGATTCACCTCTGCCGGCGCCCCCCTTGCCCCGATGGATCAACTTCCCATTAATTTGGGCGCCGACGGCAGTTTCAATGATGGTGTAGTTAACATTGCCCATAACCCGGGCCTTGGCGCCGAGTTCGACCCGCTCGCTCGCCTCAATGTCGCCTTTGACCACGCCGTTGAGGATGACATTCGGCGCGATCACAGAGCCCTCGATGCTGCCCTGCTGGCTCACGGACACAAAAGTACCCGCGCCCGAATCGCCCTTGACGTTGCCATTGATATAACCGTCGAGATGCAAGCCGCCGCTGAATTCGACGTCGCCGTTGATGCGAGTCTTCGGGCCGATCAAAGTATCGACTTGCGCGTTTTTACTCTGTTTCTGTTTGAACATTCGCCTCACCTTTGCCCAATGGGTTGGCCTCCGTTTCGACCGACATTCCCTGGGCTTTCCACACGAACGCCTGCCGGAAACTGTGACTCAGATCCCGGTCTCTGCTGCTATGAATCTCGATCCCCACACGCGTCGGCTCGAACCCTCGAGGCAACTGGATGGGCTCCTCGTAGTCCTGAAAGTAGCGGAAAGAGTATGCCAGGCTGACGCGCCGAGTAGGTGTTACCTGTGCAAATGTCAACGCCAGCGGCTTGCCATTCATCAGCCCATCGATGGTGATCGCCGCAGTACCCGCGACGACGGCATCGGGCTTGCCGGTTTGCATCAGCACGAATTTCAAGTGAAATTGACCCGCAGCCGCCTCCGGCACGATTTGCATCTGCTGTACTTTGATGTGGATGACCGAGTCGGGCTGCACCAGGCCCCGATAGAAGGATAAATCTTGGTTCAGACGCGCAATTTGGCTTTGCATGTCGCCCAAGCTGCGCTCGACCTGCTTGTAGCCCTCTCGATCCACGCGCCGCGCCACTTCCGCCGCCTCCAGCTGGATACGCTGCTTTTCGTTCAATGCTTCGAGTCCGCGAATGCGCGCGCTCGCAGACAATGCGCCGCGCACCGAATCGACGACGCGAAAGCCGGCGTCATATCGGCCCAGTTCAAACGCCGCATACAGTACGGCCAGGCCTAATAGAGCGGCCGCGCCCATCAGTACCGCACGACGCCTCGGCGAATGCGATCTGACGACCAATTTGCCGAACGAATCCGCCATACTCAATACCGCGCCGCAGCCAACCCGAAGGGGACATTACACGAAGCGGTGCGGTCGAAGACAGACCTTTAGGCATTCGCAAGCCACGCATCACGGTATCATCAGGCCGGAAGCGTAACGGAACACTCATGCTCTGGCTCAAAGCATTTCACGTCATCGCCGTGATCGCCTGGTTCGCGGGACTATTCTACCTGCCGCGGCTGTATGTCTATCACGCGGACGCGAAGGATTCGATCAGCATCGAGCGCTTCCTCATCATGGAGCGGCGCCTGTTTGCCCTGATGACCATTGGCGGCGCCATGACCTTGGGGTTCGGCGCGGCAATGGTGGCAGCGTCGCCCGCCTACCTATCGATGGGGTGGCTGCGTGCCAAACTTACGGTGGTGCTGCTGCTGATCGCGTATCATTTGTTCTGCTATAAGCTGATGCAGGATTTTGCGCAGAATCGCAACACCCACACCGCCAAGTGGTATCGCGGCTTCAATGAAGTGCCCTCCCTGCTGCTGATCGCCATCGTACTGCTCGCGGTGCTCAAGCCTGGTTAGGCGCAGCTGCGATTTCCGACCACCATTCCGGATAGGGCGGCAAACCCTGCGGGAACATTACATTGCCAAGATCGTGCAGCGCCCGCACATAAACCCGGCGCTTGAAATACACGACTTCGCGCACCGGCGTCCAATAGTCGGACCAACGCCAGCGGTCGAATTCCGGGGTGGCCGTAGAGTCGAACCGTATGCTTGATTCGTCGCCGATGAGCTTGAGCAGAAACCAACGCTGTTTCTGCCCTATACAGCGATCCCTAACGTATTGCCGCGGCAAGCGATACCGCAGCCATCCTCGGGTCGAGCCCAGGACCTCCACGTCCGCCGGCTCCAAGCCGATTTCCTCCTTGAGCTCGCGGAACAGGGCCTCCTCCACCCGCTCGCCGCGGTTGACACCGCCCTGGGGAAACTGCCAGCCGCGGCCACCCACGCGCCCGCCCAAAAACACTTCTCCCGAGCCGTGCGTCAGCACGATTCCCACATTGGCGCGGAAGCCGTCCTTGTCGATGTAGTCGATGGCTGGTTGCATGGGCATTGCGTCAATTGTTCCATATCACCGGCCGCTTGTGGTCGCGGCACAAGCACCCTATGGTACGCAGCACATGAGAGCCAGCAGATTGCTTCCGATATTGGCCGTGACCGCACTCCTGAGCCTGGGCCTCGCCATTTCGGTCGGCAGCACGTCCCTGGCGTTCGGTAGCGCGCTGGACGCCATGTTCAGCGGCCGGGATTCCGTGGTACGTGAAGTCGTACTGAATCTGCGCCTGCCGCGCGCCCTCAATGCTTTCAGCACCGGAGGGCTGCTGGCGCTGGCCGGCGTGCTCATGCAGGTATTGCTGCGCAATCCTTTGGCCGATCCCTATGTTCTGGGCATTTCCGGCGGCGCCGCCGTGGCGGCACTGGGGGCGATGTTATTAGGATTCGGCGGTTTGATGATCGACTGGGCGGCCGGCACGGGCGCGCTGGGCGCGACCCTCCTGGTATTTGCGCTGGCGCATGCGCGCGGCGGCTGGACTCCACAAAGATTATTGCTCAATGGCGTGGTGGTGGCCTCCGGTTTTGCCGCAGTCGTCAGTCTGATGCTGGCCCTCGGCGATGAGACGAAGTTGCGCGGCATGCTGTTCTGGCTGATGGGCGACCTATCTTTTGCACCCTTCTCGCCGACGGCACTTTGTATGTTGTTCGCCATGGGCGCACTCGCCCTCGCCGGCGCCCGCAGCCTGAACGTCCTGGCTCGCGGGGAAATAGAATCGCAATCCTTAGGGGTGGCTCTCTCGCCGGCAAGAATCGCGCTATTCGGCGCCACCGCCGCAATCACGGCCACCGCGGTTACTACCGCGGGCGGAATCGGCTTCATCGGCCTGGTCACCCCGCACCTGGTTCGCCTTGTCGCAGGCAGCAACCACCGCATCGTGGTGCCGGCATCGATATTATTGGGCGGCACGCTGCTCACCTTGGCGGATACTTTGGCGCGAATTGCGGCCGCCCCACGCCAATTGCCGGTCGGCGCGCTGACCGCGCTGATCGGCGTGCCGCTGTTCTTAATGCTGATGCGCCGCGAGCGGCGCATCACCTCCTAACGCGCCGTTGCGCCCGGCGCTGCCGCACCGCGCTCAGCCGGCGCCCATCTGCACTCGATTTCTGCCGAGCGCCTTCGCCCTATACAACGCCGCATCGGCATCGGCCAACAAGCGGTCGGCAACCGCCTTTAAATCTGTTTCATGCCGGCCCGGCGATACGGCCGCCACCCCCACCGACACCGTCAAGCTGCGCTCGATCTGCGCCGTGAGAGAAAACGGTAAAGCCTCGATGACCTCGCGAATGCGTTCCGCCAAGTGCGCAGCTTCGGCTGCTCCCGCCTCCGGCAACAGAATCGCCAGTTCGTCGCCGCCAAAACGCGCGGCTGTGTCCATGCTGCGGATTTGCGATTCCACTCGATGTGCAATCTCTTTGAGTGCATTGTCGCCCGCCAGGTGCCCGTAACCGTCGTTGATGCTCTTGAAGCGGTCGATGTCTATCATCAAGCAGGCAATGCTCCCCGCGCGCCTTTGCGCCCGCGCCAACTCCTCCTTCAGACGTTGCTGCAGGTAGCGCCGATTGTGCCACCCCGTCAGGAAATCCGTGATGCCCGCGCGCAGCAGGCGCGCACGATTGACGGCATTCTCGATGCACACGGCGGCCACCGCGCCCAAGTGCGCCAGAAACTCCGTACCATGATGCCGTGTGAAGCGCGACGCGTCACGGCTGCCGAAGCACAAGGCGCCGGTCGCCCGATCCTTGCGCGGCAGGGGCACCAGAGCCGCGCTCTTGAGATTCGTCGCGCCCGGAAACAACAGATGGTGATCGGCCCCGACGAAGGGGCCGAGCCAGGGCTTATGCAGCGCCGCCAATTGCGGCGCCAGCCCGATCAAGGAGTCGACGAAGAAAATCTGTTTGAATTCGTCCGGCCTGTCGCCGCCCGCAAGCAGCAGGTGCCGAACCTCATGCTGGGGATCGAGCAGCACGACGCTGACGGCGTCCAGCGCATAGGACTCGCGCAGTCCTTCGACCATGGCCCGCAGCAGCTGCGCCAGACTGTCGGCCCGCAGCAGGGACAACTCGCGCGCCTGTGTTCGTTTAAGGATGCTCTCGTTGTTGGCGGCCTCCGCGGTCATTTCCGCCAGGCGCTTCTTGAGCTCCTCATTCTCCCGTTGCAAGTCATCCATATCCCAAACCCTCTTGCACGCCGCAATCAGCCGGCACGCGCCGCGGCCCGTACCTCCAAGTAAGCTCGCCCGCGAGTCATGAGGGCCGTGAATTCCGTCGCATTCCCCGTCTTTACTGTTGCCACCAAATGTTCCACCGCCTGCTGTAAAGCGAGCAAAGACTCGCCACCATATTCGTTCAAACTCTGGATCTCGTAATACAAGTCCGGACTCTCGGCCGCCACGCGGCTCGCCACTTCAAGTTGTGAATCAAAGGTAGTGCTCGACAGCTGCGCCAGCCGCGGCGCTGCTTCACCGCTGTCGGCCAACGCCGTAAAGAAAGCTATGTTGAGCGCGTGCGACAGCCCCAATACATAGGCAATCAACCGGTCGTGCTCATCCAGCCCCATGACGACGCGCTCCGCCATGGTCGGAGCGAACAATTCCTGCGCTTCCTGCAGCGCCTCCGCATTGCCCAAATCAATGAAAATCACATGCCGGCCGGACAGCAGTACCGTGTCCGGCCCGAACATAGGATGCAGCGAGGTCACACGGCAGCCGGCCTTGACCAGCGCATCCAGGCCGGCGCGCAGTGGCGTCTTCAGCGACCCTAAGTCGAAAATCAGCCCGCGCGGCGCGCGTTGCGCGAGGAACTCGAGCAGCCGCGTGGTGGCGCTCAACGGAGTGGCGAGCACGATTAAGTCGAAATCCAACGGGTCGCTTTGCCAGTCGGCAATGGTATCGAATCCTGGAAGACCGCCCATGGGATCGGCTATCGCGACCCGAAACCCTTGCGAGGCCAGGAATTCCGCGAACCAACCACCCATTTTGCCGTGGCCCCCGATCACCAAGGCGCGCTTGCCACTGCCGTGCGCCTGGGCGGCAACGCGTGCGTGTTCCTGCGTCGCCAATGACGACTGTATGAGCTGGCGCAGCAGCGACTCCGCCAGATCCGGCGATACCCCTATCCGCGAGGCGGCATTGCGGCCTCGCAGGATCACCTCGCGCTCGCGCCCGAAGTCGCGGGTGGCCCGCCCGGTAGCGCGCTTAACGGCCGCCACTTGCTCGCTCAACGCCTGACGGCGTGCAATAAGTTCCACGAGGCGGCCGTCGAGATCGGTCAGCTCGGATCGCAATTCGTCCAGATTCATACCACTAAGGTCCCCAAATTTTTGCCGCTCCCGTTGTACTGGCCGCCCACGGCTACCGCAAGCGGGGCGGCACGGCTAACATCCTCGTATGAGCAGCAGCATAAAGACATTTTGGACAGAAACCCTACCTGACCCCTTGCCGGCGGACCCCTTGGACCTGGCGGCCCAGTGGTTGGCACAGGCGAGGCTGGACGCCGCCCAACCGAATCCCAATTCAATGGTCTTGGCCACAGTGGACGCCAGGGGCTACCCTTCGGCGCGGGTCGTGCTCTGCAAGGAGATCAACTCCCAGCCCGGCTTCATTCTCTTCTATACCAACTATCGCTCGCGCAAAGGCCGCGACCTCGACGCCAACCGTCGCGCGGCGGCCGTGTTTCACTGGGATCATCGCCACCGCCAGGTGCGCGTCGAGGGGCTGGTCGAGCCACTGTCCGATGCCGAAAACGACGCTTATTTTCGCACCCGGCCCTGGCAAAGTCGCCTGGGCGCCTGGGCCAGCGAACAGAGCCAACCGGTCGACTCGCGCGAGGAACTCGGGCGCCGCGTTACCGCGGCGGCGCAGCGCTTCGGGATTCCCTACCAAGGTCCCGGCAGCGTCGAACCGGACGATGTGGCCGTCGACGTGCCGCGGCCGCCCACCTGGGGTGGATTTCGTCTGAACGCGGACGCCGTGGAATTGTGGGTCGAAGGCGAATTCCGCATCCACGACCGGGCCCGCTGGAGCCGAGGACTGCACGATCAGTTGGGCGCCAATTCACTCTCGCCATGGACTGTAACGCGACTGCAACCCTGAGAACGAGCCACCGTGGGGCTCGGCGGCCGGCGACGACCGCGACTTCAGCGAATGACATCGACATCGCGAAACGTGGTCGCGGCCATATCCAGAAAGGCGCGAACCTTGGACGCCTTGTAAGTGCGGCTCAGCGTGACCAATTGCACCGGCAAAGGGTCTGGTTCGAAATCCTCAAGTACCCGAACCAGAGAACCGTCGGCCAACTCTTCGGTTACCTGATAGGACAGCGGGCGAGCCAGGCCGCGGCCGGCTCGCGCCGCCTGCAGCTGCGCCTCGACATCATCGACCAGCAGGCGTGGTGTGAGCCGCACGACCGCGCCACGTTGCGACGGGCCGAAGCGCCATTCGCGCGCCGGCGAGCGCACCAGCCCAAAAATGGTGTCGTGCGTCGCCAGGTCTGAGGGCGTTCGCGGCACGCCGCGCTGCGCCAGATAGGCCGGGCTTGCCACGACCACTCGCCGCACACTGCCCACCGGCCGCGCTACCAAACTCGAATCTGCCAATGGACCGATCCGCACTGCCAAATCCAGTCCCTCATCGATGAGGTCGAGATTGAGGTCATTCAGCCTGAGCTCGACGCGCACATCCGGGTACGCGTTGAGGAATGACAAAACGATCGGGGCCACATGGCGGCGGCCAAATTGTACCGGGGCTGTGATTCGCAGCACGCCCCGCACCTGCACCTGTGACGCGCCGGCCAAGACCAGGTCGTAGTCCGCCAGCAGGGTGCGCGCACGATCGGCAAGCGCCGTACCCGCTTCAGTTGGCGACAGTCGGCGGGTAGTGCGCTCGACCAACCGTACTCCCATGCGATCTTCCAGAGCGCTGAGAGCCCGGGTTACCGCGGGCGGCGACCTCCGCAATCGCCGCGACGCGGCCACCAGACTGCCGGCCTCTATAACGGCTACAAAAGTGGCAAGTTCCTCGAGTCGATCCACTTATTCTTCCTAATTATGGAATTATTAGTTTCTTTTTATCACATTTAATGCAGATATCGGAACAGTATAATCGTGGTCCAGCACCATTCCGGCAGGCACTCAAGGCAACCATGGAGAAGTCTCATTTCAATCCTGACGAGTTGGCCGCGCAGGCATTGGCCGGCGGGGGCCCGCGCGGGGGCAGCGGCATCCGAGAGACCATGCATCAGCAATTCCGCCACTTTTTCTCGCAGCTTCCCTATCTCTTCGTCAATGCAACGGACGCGCAAGGTTGGCCCCTCGCCAGTCTGCTGAACGGGCCGCCGGGTTTTGTACAGTCGCCGGATCCGTTGACCCTGCATATCGCAGCGTTGCCCGACCCCAGCGATCCCGCCGCTCAGGCACTGGCGGCGGGTCGCGACATCGGCTTACTCGGCATCGACCTCTCGACCCGCAGGCGCATCCGCGCCAACGGCAGGATCGAGAGCAGCGATGCCGGCGGCATTCGAGTCGCCATCGCCCAGAGCTTCGGCAATTGTCCGCAATATATTCAGCGGCGCGTCGTCGCATCCCCGCGGAAAGATTCAGCCGAGGCCGGATCGAACCCCGTCGCACTGCTCTGCAACCTGGATCAGACCGCCCAAGTCACCATCCGGGGCGCCGATACTTTTTTCGTTGCCAGCCACTCCCGCGACGGCGACGGCGCCGCCTACGGCGCGGACATTTCACATCGCGGTGGCCGGCCTGGGTTCGTCCGAGTGGACGGCGATGTATTAACGATTCCGGACTTTCCCGGCAATCGCTATTTCAATACTCTCGGCAATCTCATGGTGGAACCGCGGGCTTCACTGCTGTTTGTGGATTTCGAGACCGGCGATCTGCTGCAGCTTCAGGGCACGGCACAAGTCGATTGGAATGCAGCTGCGGCGGAGCAGGTTGCCGGCGCGGAGCGGCTATGGCGCTTTCACGTCGTGCGCGGTTGGCGGCGTAACGCAGCCGCGCCGCTGCGTTGGTCGTTCTTGGAATACTCTCCCACCACCATGCACACGGGAGTGTGGCGCTGATGCAGGCGCAGGCAGAATCCTCCCGCTATTAAGTCGACGACGAGATCATCGTCCGAATATCGCATTTAGCGATAGCGCGCCATGAGCTTGTCGAGCGCTGCGCGGCCCGGGGAGAGCTTCTCGAACGGGATGCTGTTGAGCGGCGCCTCGGCGGTGTGGTTCAAATTGTGGAACTCGGTCGAGTCCGATTCATCGATGTGGATTAGGCCGGTCACGTACTCGTTTTTTTTAAGCTTGTTACCGATGTAATTATAGGCGGCGGTCCGATCCGTGGGATCGTAGTCGGGGTCCAGCTTTCGCAGAATGACCTGGCTGCCGTCGTGCAGACTCACCGGCAGCGACTCGCCCGCCGCATAGTCCACCGCGATCTCCTTCGCCAAAGGCACGAAATCCGCTTCGACCGCCGCATGGTAGTGCTCGCGCGTATACGTGTAGCTCTTGGTCGAGCCCTCATGATCATTGAAGGTGACGCAGGGCGAGAGTACATCGATCAAGGCAAATCCATTGTGACGCAAGCCGGCCTGAATGAGCGGCACAAGCTGCGCCTTGTCGCCCGAGAAGCTGCGCGCCACGAAGGTTGCGCCCAGGGTCAGCGCCAGCAGCACCGGATCGATCGGCGGCGAGGAGTTCACATCGCCGCGCTTCGCCTTGGTACCGATGTCCGCGGATGCGGAGAACTGGCCCTTGGTCAAACCATAAACGCCGTTGTTCTCGATCAGATACAGCATGTTCACGTTGCGGCGGATGGCATGCACCAACTGACCGATGCCGATGGACAGCGAATCGCCGTCGCCCGAAACCCCCACATAGGTTAGTTCGCGATTGGCGGCATTCGCGCCGCTCGCGATCGAGGGCATGCGGCCGTGCACCGAATTGAAACCATGCGAGCCGCTGACAAAGTACGCCGTGGTCTTCGACGAACAGCCGATGCCGGAAAGCTTCACTAGCTGTTCCGGGCGCAACGACAGGCCCCAGCAAGCTTCGATAATGGACGCCGTCACCGAATCATGGCCGCAGCCGGCGCACAGGGTCGACATGCTGCCTTCATATTGTCGACGCGTCATTCCCAGGGTATTGACCGGCAACGACGGGTGGGCAACTTTGGGTTTGTTGATATACGACATGGCGGCCCTTAGAGCTTGCGCGGTACGGCCGCCAGACGCGGCGCCTCGGCGAGTTTAGCGCGAATTTCATTGACGATCGGCTCGGCCGACATCGGCAAGCCACTGTAACTCAAGATGGAGTTGAGCTTGGATTTCTCCACCGCGGTCTCAAGCGTCAACAGCGACCTGAACTGCGCGTCGCGGTTCTGCTCGACCACGAAAATGGTGGCATGTGTTTTCAAGAACACTTCGACGTCATTGTTGAACGGAAACGATTTAACGCGCAGATAATCCACGTCGATCTTCTGCCTGCCGAGCACGTCCAGTGCCTCACGAATGGCGCCGTCGCAGCTGCCGAGACTCACGATGCCGACCTCACTGCTGCCTTTGCCCAGCATCACCGGTTTCGGCAGATATTTCGGTGCGCTCACGAATTTTCGCTTCAGCCGATCGAGTACCACCTGGTACTCGGCGGAATCCTCGGTGTACCCGCCGTATTGATTGTGTCCCGAGCCGCGCGTAAAGAAGGCACCTTTGGGGCTGGTTCCCGGCAGCGTGCGATAGGTAATCGCATCGTCGTCGCGATCCACGTAGCGGTAGAACTTCTCCAGGCCCGCCAGTTCCTCCTGCGACAGTATCTTGCCCCGATCGGGCCTGTAAGCGTCGTCCCATTGAAGATCCGGACACATCCAATCGTTCATGCCGATATCCAGGTCCGAGAGGACGAAAACCGGCGTCTGCAGCCGCTCGGCAATATCGAAGGCCTGCACCGCCAGATAGAAACATTCCTCGGGGTTTGCGGGGAACAGCAGTACATGCCGCGTGTCGCCATGCGATGCGTATGCGCACAGAATGATGTCCGACTGCTGCGTGCGCGTCGGCATGCCGGTGGATGGCCCGACCCGCTGCACGTCGAATATGACACAGGGCACCTCCGCGTAGTACGCAAGGCCGATGAACTCATTCATCAGTGAGATGCCGGGCCCGCTGGTAGGAGTGAAGGCACGCGCTCCGTTCCATGAAGCGCCGAGCACCATGCCGATGGCGGCCAGCTCATCCTCTGCCTGTAGCACCGCAAAATTGCGCTCACCGGTGTTAGGATCTACGCGGAAGCGCTCGCAAAAGCCCTTAAAGGCGTCCATCAAGGAGGTGGACGGCGTGATGGGATACCACGCGCCGACGGTCGCACCTGCATACACACACCCCAAGCCGGCAGCCGTATTGCCGTCGATCATGATGTGGCCGCGCGTCTTGTTCATATGCTCGACGCGCAGCGGCAGTGGCGACGTCAAATGTTGCTTGACGTAGTCGTAGCCCAAGCGTAGCGCCTTGGTGTTCGAGTCCAGTAATTTCGGCTTCTTGCCGTAGCTCTCGGTCAACAGCCCGCTGATGACATCCAGATCCACATCGATCAGCGCGGCCAGCACGCCGGCGTAGGCGATGTTCTTCAACAGAATGCGATTTCGCACGCCGTCAAAGTTTTCGTTGACCAATTTGGCGAGCGGCACGGCGATGACCGTGATATCACCGCGTTGCAGGAGTCCGCTGCGCGGCCAGGTGGAGTCATAGATCAGATAGCCGCCAGAGTTCAACTCGCGGACATCCCGCGAGTAGGTTTCCGCATTCATTGCCACCATGATGTCGACCTGCGAGGCACGCGCGGCATAGGCGTCGCGCGTCACGCGAATTTCATACCAGGTGGGCAGGCCCTGGATGTTCGAGGGAAAATAGTTCTTACCGGTAACCGGCACGCCCATTCGAAAGATCGCCTTCATCACCAGCGAATTGGCGCTGGCCGAACCCGTGCCGTTGACGTTGGCGAACTTCACTACGAAATCGTTCACCCGATTGGCGTTGGCAATCAAGCCGGGCATACCGAGACCTCCTGATCAATCGCATGCGGAATGCGGATGGTGGACTTTTGCATGTCCCAGGCGGCGGTGGGGCAGCGTTCCGCGCACAATCCGCAATGTACGCAGACGTCCTCGTCCTTCACCATGACCCGCGCCGTTTGCGGCAGCGGTGCCGAGACATACAGCGCCTGCAAACGGTTGGTCGCCGGCGCCGTCAAATGGGCACGCAGCTCAGGCTCCGTGCCGTTGTGCGTGATGGTGAGACAATCGACGGGACAGATGTCGATGCAGGCGTCGCACTCGATGCACAATTTCGCAGTGAACTCCGTCTGCACATCGCAATTCAAGCAGCGCTGCACTTCCAGGGCCGCCTCTTCGGCCGTAAATCCCAATTCCACTTCGATGTTGATTTTCTTGAAGCGTTCTATGAGCCCCACATGAGGCACGAGACGCCGCTCGACGCCGTTGTACTCATTCTTGTACGCCCATTCGTGCATGCCCATCTTGCGGCTGGCAAGCGTCACGCCACGCGGCATGCGCTCCGCGACAGCCCCGCCATGGCAGAACTTGTGAATCGAAATGGCCGCTTGATGGCCGTGCTCGACGGCCCAGATGATGTTCTTCGGCCCGAACGCCGCATCGCCGCCGAAGAACACCTGCGACAGCGTGGATTGAAAGGTGATTTTGTCCACCTTCGGCACATTCCATTTGTCGAACTCCAGGCCGATCCCCTCTTCGATCCACGGAAAGGCATTTTCCTGACCGATCGCCAGAATCACGTCGTCGCAGGGGAAGAAAACATCACCGAGATGGCGAGTCGCCGTGATATCAGCGTTCTCGACGTCATATTCCAATCTCTCGAACATCATGCCCGTGAGCTTGCCGCCTTCGGTGACGAAAGACTTGGGCGCGTGATTCACGACGATTGCCACGTTCTCGTGTTCGGCATCCTCGAGTTCCCACTCGGAGGCCTTGAAGAACTGACGCGGCTTGCGCGCCATGACCTTTACGACCTTGGCACCCAAGCGCAGCGAGCTGCGGCAGCAGTCCATCGCTGTATTGCCGACACCGATGATCAAGACCCGCTCCCCAACCCGTTCGATATGGCCAAATGCCACCGACTCGAGCCAGGTGATGCCGATATGCACGCGATCGGTGTCGTGGCGGCCGGGCAGTTCGAGTTCCTTGCCCTTGGGCGCGCCAGACCCCACGAAGATCGCATCGAATTCTTCCGCTTCGAGCAGCCGGCGCATGCTCTTAACCGGTGAATTGAGGCGCAGGTCCGCGCCCATATTGACGATGTAGCCAATTTCCTCATCCAGCACATTGGCGGGCAGGCGAAAAGCCGGAATATTGGTGCGCATCAATCCGCCCGCCACGGCGTACTGTTCGAAAATCGTGACCTCATAGCCCAAAGGCAACAGGTCATTCGCCAAGGTGAGCGATGCCGGTCCCGCACCAACGCAGGCAATACGCTTGCCGTTCTTCTCGCGCGGCACCTTCGGCAATAGCGTCGTGATGTCTTCGCGATTGTCGGCCGCCACCCGCTTCAGTCGGCAGATCGCAACCGGCTTTTCTTCGATTCGGCCGCGGCGGCACGCGGGTTCACAAGGTCGGTCGCAGACTCGGCCTAAAATACCCGGAAATACATTGGACTCTCGATTCACCATGTACGCTTCGGTGAATTCGCCCTGGGCGATCAGGCGTATATATTCAGGAACATCCGTATGCGCCGGACAAGCCCACTGGCAATCCACGACCCGATGGAAATAATCTGCTTTCGAAGTATCGGTTGGCTCCATGATTCCTCGTAATGCCTCCCAAGCCAGCTGCGAAGTATAAGGTAATATTGCGCTATGAACCTTCTTCAAGGGCAAGATGTCACCTGCCCGCACTGCTGGGAAACCATTAACCTGACTCTCGATCTGTCGGTGCCTGAGCAGTCATACGTCGAAGATTGTCCCGTGTGCTGTAAACCGATGTATGTAACCTACACCACCGCCGATGGAGAGGTTGCCGAACTCAGCGTTGAGACCGGGGAGTGACGGCCGCTGGTGTCGGGCGGCCGACGCGGCCTGGTGGATTCAAGACGCTGCGCGTCGCGATTTTGTTGGGCGTGTTGCTGCTGGTTGCCGCGACCAGCTACCAGCAGCGCTTGCTCAGCACGCGTTGGCACAATCCTTTGTTTGTTGCCATCTACCCGATCGCCGCCGATAGCAGCCCCGTGACGCGCGCCTACGTCGCGGCGCTCGATGCCGAGCGTTTCACACCCATCGATCGATTCTTTGTACGCGAGGCAGCACGCTATCATTTGGATACGAGCGAGCCCATCCGAACCCGCCTTAGGGCCGCGCTGGCCACTCGACCGCCGCAACACGCGGCGGATGCGGGAATTCCGGCAACGGCACTATGGAGCTTACGGCTGCGGTACTGGGCCTGGCGCGTCAGCGGGCATGAGCGCGAACCTGAGGACATTCGTATATTCGTTCTTTACCACGACCCCGCGCTCACCCCCACCGTGCCTCACTCCTTGGGCCTCACCAAGGGACTCATCGGCGTTGTCCAAGCGTTTGCCGTCCCGCAGATGGACGGCGAGAATGATGTAGTGATTGCCCATGAATTACTCCACACGGTGGGCGCCACCGACAAGTACAACTTCGCCGACGATGCCCCGCGCTTTCCTGACGGCTATGGCGATCCCGCCCAGAAGCCCCTGTTCCCGCAGCTGACCGCGGAATTGATGGCGGGGCGCCGCATGCTTGCGCCGGACAGGTGGCAACAGGCGTCCAGTCTCGACGAAGTGGTGATCGGCACCGTCACGGCTTTGGAAATTCGCTGGCCACAGCATGCCCGCTGAAGCCGCAGCGCCGCTCGCGCCGGACCACACACCACTGCTTGAATGCCGGGCGCTCGATGTCTGCGTCGAGTCGCGCATTCTGGTACGTGGCCTCGACCTTCAGGTCAGCAGCGGATCAATGCTCGTCATACTCGGACCGAATGGCTCCGGCAAAAGCCTCGCTCTGCACACACTTGCCGGCCTGCGCCCACCCAAAGCGGGAGAGGTGTTGATCCTGGGCCGGTCGCTGACGGGTTGGCGGCGCAGCGCACTCGCAGTGGAACTGGCGCTATTGCCGCAGAACGTCGAAGACCCCTTTCCGGCAAGCGTCATCGAAACTGTTCTGCTCGGCCGCCATCCGCATATTCCCCGCTGGCAGTGGGAGTCCGCCCGCGACCTCGCCATCGCGTCAGATGCGCTGGCCGCAGTTGGCCTTGTCGGATACGAACAACGCGACATACTCACCCTGTCGGGCGGCGAACGGCGGCGAGCCGCACTGGCCGCCGTCCTCGCGCAGACCCCGCGCATCTTTCTTCTGGATGAACCGACCAACCAGCTCGACCCCAATCACCAGCTCGAAGCGCTGCAATTGCTGCGCGAACGAGCCGATGCCGGAGCGGCTGTTGTCGTCACCCTGCACGATCCGAATCTCGCCGAGCGGTTCGCAGATCATGTGCTGCTCATAGGCAGGAACGGCGACTGGCAATGCGGCAAGGCGGCCGGTATCCTTACCTCGCAACATTTGTCGACCCTGTACGACACGCGCTTCGAGAGCGCGGAAATAAACGGCCGGCGGGTTTTCTTTCAGGCGTAGACGCCTGCTTGAGTGCTCAGACTGGCTCCAAGCTCAACGCCGACAATATCGGCGCGTGCATCAGCCCGTTGGTTGCCAGCACCGAGTTGGACTGCAATGTGATCGGCGCACCGTCAAGATCGGTGAAACGGCCGCCCGCTTCGTTGACGATGGCCACACAGGCGGCAATGTCGAGAATATTAACGTCGGATTCGATCACCGCATCGATCTTGCCGCTCGCCAGCAGGTGATAGTGCAGGAAATCACCGTAGCCGCGAATGCGGTTGAGGCGCGTCACCAGAGCGCCGTATTTGGTCCATTGCCCGCCGCCGGCGAGACTCTTCAGGTTGCCGGAGGAGAGCGCAGCCGCCTCGATGGTGGCGATGGCGCTGACGGTGAGCGCCTTACCGTTCAGATAGGCACCGCAGCCGCGTTCCGCAAAACACAGCTCGCCGTACACCGGCGCGCTCGATACGCCAAGCACTATTTGTCCACCGCGCATCAGCGCGATTTGCGTGGAAAACATAGGGTATTCGCGCACGAATGCCTTGGTGCCGTCGATGGGATCCACCAGCCAGAGGCTGTCGGCACCCTGGTCGCGCGAACCGGTTTCCTCGCCGTAGAAGCCATGCGAGGGAAATCGCGCTTCGAGAATCTCGCGAATTGCAATTTCACAGCGCATATCGGCCTCCGTCACCGGCGACTTATCGGCCTTGATGCGCACTTCGACGTTGCGCTGGAACAAAGAGCGCGCGATGCCCGCAGCCTGCTCCGCCGCGTCCAAGGCCGCTTGCAATTCCGCTGATGGTTTCATGCGCACCAGATTAGCAAACCTTGTGCTACCGTCGCACCCAAAGAGCATGGAGATTGGGCAATGGGTAATCGGCTCAGCAAGATTTACACGCGCACAGGCGACGACGGCAGCACCGGTCTCGGCGACGGCTCGCGCGTGCCTAAGGAAGATCCGCGCGTCGAAGCTTATGGCACCGTCGACGAGGCCAATAGCGCAATCGGCACGGTTCTCAGTGTAGCCGCGCTGCCGCCTGCGATCGCGCGCTGCCTCACCGAGGTGCAGCATGACCTTTTCGATTTGGGCGGCGAGCTGTGCATCCCCGGGCATCGCATCATCCAGGCGGCGCAGGTGGATAGGCTTGAGACTGAGTTGGACGGGTTTAACGAAGCGCTGCCGCCCCTCAAAGAATTCATCCTGCCGGGCGGCGGCCCGGCGGCGGCGGCCTGCCATGTCGCCCGCGCCGTCTGCCGGCGGGCGGAGCGCCGCTGCTGGTCGCTGGCACGGGTCGAAAATGTCTCGCCCGAAGTGCTCAAGTACCTGAACCGCTTGTCCGACCTCTTATTCGTGCTGGCTCGCGTCCTGGCGCGCCACGAACAAGGCAGCGAAGTGGTCTGGCGTCGAACTAAGAAATAAGGGCTGCCGCGGATCCTTAGGCGACGCTCGCCGCGCTCAGCAGATTCGCATGCAGCCAATCGGCATGCCAACGCTCCAAGTCGGCAATGGGCAGGGGTCGGCAGAACAGGAAACCCTGAACCTGGTTTGCGTCGCGGGTCTTCAGGTACTGCCACTGCGCCTCGGTTTCCACGCCCTCGGCCACCGTCGACAACCCCAGGCTTTTGGCCATGGCAATGATGGCGTCGACCAGCGGCGCATTGCCGCCGTTGGTCGATGCGATGTCCCGCACGAATACGCGGTCGATCTTGAGCGTGTCGATTGGAAAGTGCCGCAGGTAGGATAAAGAACTGTAACCCGTGCCGAAATCGTCCAGCGCGGTAGCCACCCCCAGCTCCTTGAGCGACTTCACCGCCTTGCTCACCGCCGCGGAATATTCGATCAGGGCGCCTTCTGTAAACTCCAGCTCGATCATGCGCGAGTCGATTCCGGCGGCATCGATGGCGCGCGACACCCGCGATACCAGGCTGCCGTCGCGAAATTGCACGCCCGATACGTTCACTGCGACTTGCCAGCCCGGCCATCCGGCATCGCGCCAGCGGCGCACCTGCGCGCTGGCCTCGCGCAGCACCCAGTCGCCGATTTCCACGATCAAGCCGCTCTGTTCGGCCAAAGGAATGAATTCATCGGGGGCGACGAAACCTCTTTGCGGATGTTTCCATCGAAGCAGAGCCTCCACCGCCTCGACGCGCAAATCCTTGAGTGCCAGCCGAGGCTGATAGTTCAGGGTGAATTCGCCGCGCTCCAGGGCCTTGCGCAGGTCCGCCTCCATTGACAAGTGCTTAGCGGCGCGCGTGCTGATCGATTTGTTGAAGAACTCGAGACCCCCCTGGCCGGACTTCTTGCCGTGATGCATGGCCGCGTCGGCGTTCTTGATCAGCGCTTCGCCGGTAGCCGCATCGCCCGGATACAGGCTGATACCCATGGTGGCCGCGAGCGGAATCTCTTGCTGCGCGAACACGAACGGCCGGGCCAACGCCAGCTGGACGCGCCGCGCCACGACTTGCGCGGCATCAGCCGTGGCGATCCCGGGCAGCGCCAGTGCAAATTCATCGCCACCGGTGCGCGCCACCCAGTCATTAATATCCTTCATTTCGCTGGAATCGCCCGCTTGCTCCGGCGCGCGCTGCGAATCGCGCAGGCAAGTCTGCAGGCGATGTGCCACTTCCTTCAGCAGCGCATCGCCCACGGCTTGGCCCTGCGTGTCGTTGAAGCGCGAGAAGTTATCGATGTCGAGCATCAGAACCGCGATGCCGCGCTGCCGCCGTTTGGCAAACAGCACCTGCTGCTCTAAAATCTGCAGCAGCCGCTGGCGATTGGGCAGCGCGGTAAGCGGATCGTAGTAAGCGAGATATCGCACCCGCGCCTCGCTTTCCCGCAACTGATCCTGGGTCTGCTTGGCTCGTACCAAAAACTTGACACGTTGTGCAAGCAGCATCGGATTAATGCCCTTGGACGAGAAATCCGTGGCTCCGGCGTTATATGCACGGTTGACCGATTCCATGTCGTCGAGACTGGTCTGCATCAAGATCGGCACGTGTCGGCAATCCGGAAATTCGCGTAGCGCACTGCACACGTCGAACCCGTTCATGCCCGGCATCACCACGTCGAGCACGACGCAATCCGCGGGATGCTCGTGAAAAAGACGCAGGGCGGCGGCCCCGTCGGCTGCCGTGATCACGCGAAAGCCCGCCATTTCCAGAGCCGTGCCGACCAGCAGTCTGGCTCCAGGGTCGTCATCGACCACGAGTACTGTTGCCGGGCTATTGTCTTGGTGTTCAGACGTGTTCATCATTTCCTCAGATCTTAAGCGGCATTCGAAGAGCGTTCGCGGGTCAGCGCAACGCAAAAGTCTTGATATTCCTTAAGGATTCGCAGCACCACAGGCGCGGCTCGCGTAATCCCCCCCTCGCGCACCAGCACCTCGCATTCCTTCGCGACCATGGCGAGACGAGTGCCCCCCAAATTCGACGTGCTGGATTTGAGGGTATGTACGGCCTGCGACAGAGCCTCCGCCTGCATGTTTGCGGCCGCGGTCTCTATGGCGCCGATCAGGCTCGGCGAGTGCTGTAGGTATAAGTCGATCATGGAATTCAAGAGCGCGGGCTTCGCGAGCGCCGCGATGTTGCGTAAGACGGCCGAATCAATCAGCGGCACCCGCGCCATGTCGCGGCGCTCAGACTCGGGCAGCGCACGTAGGGCCAGCCAGCGTCTGAGCAATGTCGCCAATTGTTGGTGCGTGAAGGGTTTGCTCAGGAAGTCGTCCATTCCGGCGGCGAGGCATCGTTCGCGGTCGCCCTCCATGGCGTTCGCGGTCAGCGCAATAATGGGCACCCGTGCCGCACCCGAAGTTTGCTCGCGTTCCCTGATTTCACCCGTCGCCGTCAACCCATCCATGATCGGCATTTGGCAGTCCATCAGCACCGCGTCATATGTCCCGACGGCCATTGCCGCGACCGCCAGCAGGCCGTTCTCAGCGGTGTCGATCACGCAACCCAAATTCTCCAGCATCGCGACCGCCACCTCACGATTCACCGGATTGTCCTCAACCAGAAGTATTTTCGGCGCCGAGGTACGCACCGCCGCGACCACCACTGCCGGCATCGCCGCCGCGCGTGCGACATCGGCTGCAGCATCGCGTACGCCATCGGGCGCGGCGCCGGCCATCACGCGAGTGACGCAGGCGAGAACCTGCGTACGGCGCAATGGCTTGGTCAGAATGGCGGCAAATAAATCGGCGGCGTCAGCACTGCCGTCGTCTTCGTCATTCGCGCTTTGCAAAATGAGCTGTAATGCCGACCAACACTGGTCTTGGCGGATGAGTCGCGCCAGCTCAATGCCGTCCATGCCCGGCATTTGATCGTCAATCAGCGCAAGATCGAACCGTGCACCGTCGGCTTTGAGCGCCGTCAGCGCCGCGCCGCTGGTTTCCGCGGCGACTACCTCGACGCCCCATGACTGCAAATGTTCCTGCAGAATTTCGCGATTGCTGGCGTTGTCATCGACGATCAGCGCGCGCAAGCCGGCGAGCTTGAAGCGCGGCAGGCGTGTCGAGGTGGTCGCCGCCTCGGCCACGGGCTCGAGACGCACTTCGAACCAGAACGTCGATCCCTGGTTGACCTCGCTATACACGCCGATCTCGCCGCCCATCAATGTAGCCAGCTGCCGGCAGATGGCCAAGCCCAATCCGGTGCCGCCGTACTTGCGTGTGGTGAACGAATCGGCCTGGCTGAAGGCGTTGAATATGTGGCTCTGGGCTTCCTCGGAAATTCCGATGCCGGTGTCAACCACCTCGAAACGCAACAATCCGTCCTTGCCCACCGATCTGACTCGCACCACGATTTCGCCGGAGTCGGTGAACTTGATGGCGTTGCCGACGAAATTGTTCAATACCTGCCGCAGGCGCACGGGATCGCCGCGTACGCAGACGGGCACGTCCATTTCGATGGCGCAGGCCAGCTCCAGGTGCTTCGCATGCGCGCGCGCGGCAAAGATTTCGATGGTCTCTTCCACCGCCTCGCGCAAACGGAATTCCACCCGCTCGAGTTCGAGCTTGCCCGCCTCAACTTTGGAGAAATCCAGGATGTCGTTGATGATATGCAGCAGCGCTTCGGCGGACCGGGAAATAGTTTCCGAGAGATGCCGCTGACGCGGCGTCAGGTCTGTGGCCTGCAGGACTTCCGACATTCCCATGACGCCGTTCATCGGCGTTCGAATTTCGTGGCTCATGCGGGCTAAGAATTCGCTCTTCGCGCTGCTCGCCCGCTCGGCGGCTTCTTTGGCGCGATTGGCCTCACCGATCGCGAGCTTCAGGTCGAGATTGGCATTGCCCAAGTTGATGGTTCGCTCTTCGACCTGCTGTTCGAGGAATTGCCGATACTTCTCCAGCCGCGAATCGCGATGGCGAATTTGACCGAGCATTTGATTGAAGCCGTCGATGAGCGAGCCCACTTCATCCTGCGAACTACGCTCCACCCGCAGGCTATAGTCCTCTTCCGAGGAGACTCGTTGCATGGTTTGCGCCAAATTGACGATGGGGCCGGAGATTTGCTGTTGCAGTCGCGCGGCGAGCCAATATGCCGTGAGCACCGCGGCGGCGATTGCCGCTGCCGTGATGAGCAGGTAGCTTTGCCAATCCGGGTACATGACCTCGAGCGGCACCACGATGTGAACCAAGCCCAGAGCCACACCGTTGCGCGCTATGGACGCCCTGACGTTCAGGTGGCTGCCTTGCAGGAACACGTGCGGATTCTGCGAATCGCCTGCCGACGCCTCTCCCGGGATCACGGCCGCATCGCGTGCGGCGCCCGGCTCGAGCTGCGCGGAGTTGTCGCCGCGGTGGTAAGTGGCAAGCTTTGTGCCGCTTAACGCAAGCACTTCGGCATCGCTGACCAGCCACTCGTCACGCAACGCGCTGATTGCCTTGAGCGCGGCTTTGTCGTCGCCCAGCCGCAGTGCATCGATGGTGTTTGCCCCGGTCACTCGCGCCACGCGGGCGGCGCTCCATTGCAGGTCGGCGCGCAGGTGCAGCAGGTTCATCGCGATGTGCGCAATCATCGCTACGGCGAAGACGGCGATCGCGGGCACCATGATAACCACGCGCAGCTTGCGCTCGATGGGAAGGTCCGCGAACCAACGAATCAATAGCCCTCCCGGTCACATGTTTGTTTTACGGTGCCCTACTAAGTGTCGGCTTTACCGGCGAAATCTGCTGGCTTTGGCAGAAAAATATACGGTCGCAAAATGTGACGTGGTTCACGTCTGTCAACTACCTGCGGTGCGGTAGGCAGGCGGCGGCAATCAGTCCGCGCGCGCGCGGCCAATCAAAAGCCGGCCCGGGGTCGGTTTTGCGGCCTGGCGCAATATCGCTATGACCCACCACGCGGCTCGCAGAGAGTCGCGGGAAGGCCGCGCATAGGGCTGCCACCACCGTCGCCAGCGCATCGTACTGAACAGTCTCGTACGGCAGAGTGTCGGTGCCTTCGAGTTCCACACCCACCGAGAAATCGTTGCACGCCTCGCGGCCCTCGTACACGGACTTCCCCGCATGCCAGGCTCGATCCCGCAAGCCGACGTATTGGGTTACCGCGCCGTCGCGATCGACCACCAGGTGCGAGGACACTCGCAACGGAGCCACTTCGGCGAAATAAGGATGCACATCTGCCGGCAATGTATTAGTGAACAGACGGTCTATCCATGGGCCGCCGAATTCACCGGGCGGCAGACTGATGCCGTGGACGACGATTAGGTCTGCCTCGACGCCGGCCGGCCGTGCATCATGGTTCGGCGAGGCGATTTGCCTGGCGCCACGCATTAGTCCGCTCTTGGGATCAATCTGCAAGTCCACATCCTCAAGCTCACCGATCCGGGCTCTAGCATATGCGACAATTCCCGGTATATGAATGCTGGCCCCGAAATTCCACCGGACTCCGTCACGCTTGCGGCGCGCGACCTGCGCGTTGTTTGGCACCCCTGCACGCAGATGAAGGATCACGAGACCCTGCCGATGATCGCGATTCGGCGCGGCTCTGGGGCGTGGCTCGAGGACTTCGAGGGGCGGCGCTATCTAGACGCGGTGAGCTCTTGGTGGGTCAACCTGTTTGGCCATGCCAACCCGCGCATCAACGCCGCGCTCGCCGAACAGATGGGCAAGCTCGAGCATGTGATCTTCGCCGGATTCACTCACGAACCCGCGGTGCGGCTCGCTGAGCGCCTGGTAGCGCTGGCTCCGCCGGGCCTGACCCGTTGCTTCTTCGCGGACAACGGATCCGCCGCCGTGGAGGTGGCACTCAAGATGAGCTTCCACTACTGGCATAACCGCGGCCAGATACGAAAAACACGCTTCATGACGCTGCAAAACAGTTACCACGGCGAGACCCTGGGCGCATTGGCTGTGGGCAATGTCGAGCTGTACAAGACCCTGTACAAGCCGCTATTGATGGACGTTTTGACGGCGCCAAGTCCCGATTGTTACCACCGGGAATCCGGCGAATCGTGGCATGACTATTCGCTGCGCCAATTCGCACACATGGAACGACTGTTGCAGCAACACGCCGCCGAACTCGCAGCGGTCATCGTCGAACCTTTGGTGCAATGTGCGGGCGGCATGCGCATGTATCATCCGGTCTATCTGTCGCGGCTGCGCGAGGTCTGCACTCGGCACGGTGTGCACCTGATCGCGGATGAAATTGCCGTCGGCTTCGGCCGCACAGGCAGTATGTTTGCCTGCGAGCAGGCCGATATATCACCCGATTTCCTCTGCTTATCCAAGGGCCTTACCGGCGGCTACCTGCCGCTCTCGGCGGTGCTGACCACCGAAGATGTTTACGCCGCCTTCTACGATGAATACACCAATTTGACAGCCTTCCTGCATTCGCACAGCTACACCGGGAATCCCCTGGCCTGCGCGGCCGCGCTGGCAACGCTCGACATATTTGGCACCGACAACGTCATCGAACGCAATCGGGGAAAGGCCGCGTATCTTGGGCGGCGTGCGCGCGAGTTGGAGAATCATTCGCACGTAAGCGAAGTCAGGCAGTGCGGCATGATTGTTGCGGTCGAGGTGGTCAAGGACAAGCGCAGCCGCGAACCCTTTCCTTGGACTGAGCGCCGAGGTCAGCTCATTTATCGCCACTCCCTGAAGAGCGGCGTGCTGTTGCGCCCGGTCGGCAATGTTGTGTACTTCATGCCGCCCTATATAGTCGATGAAGCCGAAATGGACCTGATGGTGCGCGTTGCGGCGGACGGAATCGAGCTTGCCACATGCGATTGACACGCGTGTACGTCGAGGCTGAGTTGGCGCCGGGCAGCGTGGTGGAGTTGCCGCCCGACACCGCCTCGCACCTGGCGAAGGTCTTGCGCGCCCGCGGCGGAGACGAAGTGATTCTATTCAACGGCGACGGACGCGAATTCTCCGGCGCAATCGAGACCGTGCGGGGCTCGCGCGTGTCCGCATCCGTGGGCGACAGCCGTCCGGTCGACAGGGAGTCGCCATTGGCCATCAGCCTCGTGCAATGCGTGCCGCGCGGCGACCGCATGGATTTCATCGTACAAAAGGCCACTGAACTGGGCGTCGCGCGTATCGTGCCGGTGTTGAGCCAACGCAGCGTAGTTCGGCTCGATAAAGGTCAGGCAGAATCAAAAGCCGCGCATTGGCGGGCTGTCGCGGTAAGCGCATGCGAGCAATGCGGCCGCAATCGCCTGCCCAGCATCGAGGCAGCGCAGCCGCTGCTCAATCACCTTGGGGAATCCGCGCAGCGCGCCGGACCGAAACTGGTGTTCGAACCTGAGTCCACGGTGCAAGCGCGGGCGGGCGCAGACGATTGGGGCGCGGCGCACGGCGACGACGCGGCGCAATCGCGCATCATCGCCGCCGAGATTGCGATCGGACCCGAAGGCGGTTTCGCTGCCGATGAGCTTGAGGCATTTCGTGTCGCCGGATTCTTGCAAGTCGGCTTGGGGCCTCGCGTCCTGCGAACCGAAACGGCCGCCATTGCTGCGGTGGTATGGTTGCAAGCGCGCTTCGGCGACATGTAGGTGCGGACGCGACGTCGCGAATGGCCGACGCTTGAATGCCCGCAGATAGCTGATCTAATCTTTTTACACGGGCTGGACGGGCGACAATATGTCTCATAAACAAAAGCTTGCAATCGGCTTGCTGCTATTGAGCGCACTCACTGCCTGCGGCGGCGGCAAGAGCGATACCGCCGCCGTTGCGCCGCCGCCGGCCACGGCGCCCACGATCACCACTCAGCCGGCGAACGTCAGCGTCGCAGCCGGAGCGACAGCCACGTTTTCGGTGACTGCCGCCGGCACGGCTCCGCTGACTTATGATTGGACGAAAGGCGGCACTGCGATTGCCGGCGCCACTGCGGCGAGCTACACCACACCCGTCTCGGTCATCGGTGACAACGCCAGTACCTTCGCGGTGGTGGTGACCAATTCAGTCGGCGCGGCCACCAGCAATGCCGCCACACTGACGGTCACGGCTGCGCCTGCGCCAACGGCGCCGTCCATCACGATGCAACCCGCAAACATCAGCGTCGCAGCCGGCGCGACAGCCACATTTTCAGTGACTGCCGCCGGCACGGCTCCGTTGACCTACCACTGGAAGAAAGGCGCTGCGGCGATTGCCGGCGCCACCGCGGCGACCTACACCACGCCGGCCACCGTCATCGGTGACAACGCCAGCTCCTTCTCGGTGGTAGTGACCAACGCCGCCGGCACGGCGACCAGCAATGCCGCAACGCTTACCGTCACGACCGCTGCGGCCGGAACCGATGTTCTTACTTATAAGAATGATCTAAATCGCAGCGGACAAAACCTGACCGAGTCGATTCTCAATCTCACGAACGTAAACTCTGCGACATTCGGCTTGCTGCGAACCCTTGCGGCAGACGGCAAGGTAGACGCGCAGCCCCTGTACGTGTCCAAGCTTAACGTGGCAGGTGCGACGCATAACCTCGTCTTCGTCGCCACCGAGCATGACACCGTATATGCCTTCGACCCGGACACCGGCGCCAAATTGTGGCAACGCTCGCTATTGGGGGCCGGCGAGACCTTGAGCGATACCCACGGATGCGGCCAGGTGATACCAGAAATCGGCATCACCTCCACTCCCGTCATCGATCGAAATGCCGGCGCCCACGGCACGATTTTCATCGTCGCTATGTCGAAGGACAGCTCCTCGAATTATCATCAGCGGCTGCATGCACTCGATCTCACCACCGGCGCAGAATTGCTCGGCGGGCCGACGGAAATTGCGGCGACGGTTCCCACCAGCGGCTCCGGAACCACCATGTTTGAGCCCGGACAGTACGAAGAGCGCGCCGCCCTACTGCTCGCGAACGGCTTGATATACACGAGTTGGACTTCGCATTGCGACGTTGCGCCCTACACGGGTTGGGTAATCAGCTACTCACCAGGCACCTTGGCAAGAACCGGAATGCTCAATCTCGCGCCGAACAGCGGCAGAGGACCCGCCATCTGGATGAGCGGCGGCGGTCCCGCCGCCGACGCCGCGGGAAATGTTTATCTGCTGACCGCGAACGGCGCCTTCGAGACCACCATGGATGCGAATGGCTTTCCAAGCAGACGCGATTACGGCAACTCCTTCGTCAAGATTTCGACAACCGGTGGCACGATGAGCGTCGCCGACTACTTCACCATGTTCAACGAAGTGGCCGAATCGAATGCGGATCTGGATTTGGGCTCGGGCGGCGCCATGCTGCTGCCGGACTTGAAGGATTCCACCGACACATTGCGCCACCTCGTGGTCGGCGCCGGCAAGGATGGCAATATCTACCTGGTCAACCGCGACTCCATGGGCAAGTTCAATGCCGCCAACAACTCGCAGATCTGGCAGCAGCTAGCCGCTGCGCTGCCCGGCGGCATCTGGTCCACGCCCGCGTATTTCAACGGCACGGTTTACTACGGAGCCGTGAGCTCCCACTTAAAGGCTTTTGCGATAGTGAACGCCAAGCTAGTGGCAACCCCGCAATCACAGTCCACCGCGCAGTTTGCCTATCCGGGTAGCGCGCCCAGCGTGTCCGCAAATGGGACTGCCAACGCCATCGTCTGGGCGCACGAAAACGCCAATCCGGCGGTACTGCACGCCTACGATGCCGCGAACCTCGCCCACGAGGTCTACAACATCAACCAGGCAGCGGCTGGCCGTGATCACTTCGGCACCGGCAACAAGTACATCACGCCCACGGTGGCCGACGGCAAGGTGTTCGTGGGAACCACCAATGGAGTGGGGATCTTCGGCTTATTGCCCTGACGCCTACGTCGGCATCACCGAGGTTTCCTCGGCAATCATCTGTTCAAGCCGTTCTAAATCGGGAATCAGTGGCGTCTCGTTGACCATGCGCACCTGACAAATGACGGGCGAGCGCTCGGGGAAACTGCGCGAAGGATCCGGCCTCACCACCTCAGCGTTTACCCGCACCAGCTGTGGAAACCCTTGGGTCAACATGCCGAAGTAGCCGGCCTGCAGCTTGCCGCCGGTTGCATAGAAGATGACGATGCGTGTGCGGCTGGTTGTGGTCGGCAAGCTCTGCCCGAACGCGCCCTCGAAAGACACCACGGGCACGCTGCGTCCGCCCCAGCTGACGAGGCCGGCGTACCACGGCGGCGCATTGGTCATTTCTGCCGGCACCTGGTACCCGATGACCTCAGCCACGCAGGCGCGCGGCACGATCAACCTCTCTCCCGCGAGCGGCACCAGCAAGCTATACAGCTCATCGCGCAAATCGGACATGGCTTATCTCGCGATGGCGCTGCGGCGATTGACCAGCGGCTCAATGGCGTCAAGCAGCTGGCTCTCTTGATACGGCTTACCGAGATAGTCATCGACGCCGAGTTCGATGGCCCGGGCTCGATGCTTCTCGCTCACCCGCGAAGTGATCATGACAATCGGAATGTGCTTGAGGCGCGGGTCGTTACGCACGTGCGCGGCAACTTCGTAGCCGTCCATGCGCGGCATTTCGATGTCGAGCAATATGATATCGGGCAGATTCTCCTGCAGCAGCGAGACGGCGTCCACACCGTCCTTCGCAGTCAGCACACGCATGCCATTACGTTCCAGCAAGCGCTGCGTCACGCGACGCACGGTGATGGAGTCATCCACGACCAGGGCGAAGGTGCGCCGATCGCGTTGATCCAGAACCACGGTCTCCGTCGGTCGCGCGCGCCACTCCGATCGCACCAGCGAACCCATGTCGAGAATGATGACGATGCGGCCATCACCCAAGATCGTGGCGCCGGCAATACCGCGGATGCCGGAGACTTGCGGACCCAAAGATTTGACGACTATTTCGCGGCTACCCACCAATTCATCGGTGACCAGGGCCGTGGAGTGCTCGCCCGCGCGGATCAACACCACCGAAATCGATACATCGGCTTCCGGCAATCGCGTCGGGCCCAGGCCCACAAATGACCCCAATTGCTGGAAGCGATATTTCTGGCCGCCGTATTCGAACAGCGGCGCGTCCTTGCCCAAGTGCCTGGAAACGATGTTCCGTGGCAGGCGCACCACGCCCTCCACGGTCGCCAGCGGCAATGCATAGACTTCCTCCGCGACGCGCACGATCAGCGCCTGGCTGATGGCCAGGGTGAACGGCAGGCGGATGGTAAAACGCGAACCCTTCCCGGCGGTGGTGTCGATGAACAGGCCCCCGCCCAGCTTCTTCACTTCGGTGGCAACGACGTCCATGCCGACGCCCCGGCCCGCTGCTTGCGTCACATGGCCGGCAGTGCTGAAACCGGGCTCCAAAATCAACTGCACGGCCTCCTCATCGGTGAGCTTCGCCTGTGGATCGGCGAGTCCTAGTGCGATCGCCTTTTCGCGGATCAGTTTTACACTGATGCCGGCGCCGTCGTCGGCGACCACGATCACCACCTCAGCGCCGTCGCGTTCCAAACTGACGGAGATGCGGCCGACATCGGGTTTGCCCTGCGCCGTACGCCGCTCCGGCGTCTCTATGCCGTGCACCACGGCATTGCGCAGCATGTGCTCGAGCGGCGGAACCATGCGCTCGAGCATCTGCCGGTCAAGTTCCGCTGCGGCGCCTTGCACCACCAGCTCAGCACGTTTGCCGGTGTCGTTCGCGGCTTGGCGCACCAGGCGCGTCAACCGCTGCACATGGCGCTGGAAGGGCACCATGCGAGTTCGCATCAAACTGTTTTGTAGTTCGGTAATGACGCGGGACTGCTGCGTCAGCAGATTCTGCGCCTCGCGGGTCAAGGTCTCGAGCAATCCCTGGATGCTCGCCACATCGCCGGACGTTTCCGAAAGTGCGCGCGAGTACTGCTGCAGTGATGAATAACGGTCGAGTTCGAGAGGGTCGAAATCGTTGCGCCGCGGGTCCACATCCTGATGCCGATTCAGTACCTGCGCTTCGGTTTCCATCTCCAGGCCGCGCAACTGCTCCTTGAGGCGCGTCACCGTACGCGCCAGCTCCGCCAAATTAAAGTCGATGGAGTTGACTTGCTGATCCAGGCGAGCACGGAAGATGCTCACCTCGCCGGCGTTGTTGAGCATGGTGTCGAGCAGATCCGCATCGACTCGCGCCATTTCGACGCGCTCCGCCGGGGCGCTCTCGCGTCCGGGCAATACAGGAGCGCTGCTCAGCTCGAGGCTGGCGGATGAGTCCTCGCTCGCGGCAACCGCCGCCGGCTCTTCCGGCGCAGTGCTGGTTTGAAAGGCTGCAATGCCCTGCGCCGCGACCGGCACCGAGATTACGGCGGGAGGGGCGGCCGGCACAGGCGCCACGGCCGCCTCGATGGGTGCGGCGGCGGCGGGGGCTGCCCGAGAGCTGGTCGGGTTGGCCAAATCGCGAATTTGCGAAATCAAGGCGGCTGCGCCGGCCGGCACCGTGCCCGTGCCGACCACATCGCGCATGCGCGCTAGCTCATCGAGACTGGCCTGCATGACGGCGTAGGCATGATCGTCGCCCTCCACGGAACCGCCGTCGATCTGCAGCACCAAGGTCTCGAGCTCATGACTCAAATCGCCCATGGCCCTGATGCCCGCCATGCGGGCACCGCCCTTGAGCGTATGCAATTGCCGCTGCAGCTCCGCGACTCGTTCCTTGTCCTTGCGATCGTGATTCCAGGCGGCCAGCGATATTTCCGCCGCCTCGAGCAATTCGGTCGCCTCTTCGCTGTAGATGTTGGCGATTTCGTGATCGAACTCATCGGCGGCCGGCTCTGCGACTTCCTCCGGAACGGCTTCAATCACCGGCACCATGGCTGACGCACTGATGTCGATGGCGTCGACAGCGTCGCGGGCGATGGCGGCATCGATCTCGGCCTCGACGCTGTGCAGCCGGGCGAGCAGCGAGGGCTGTTCCGAGAAAAACGCAGTGGACTCGTTGATATGCGACACCACATTGTCGATGGCACGCACCGCCTCGTCCAAGGTCGCAAGTCCCAGGTCGGACAGGCCGTGCCCACTGTCGAAAACCTTGCGCATCACCTGATTCAACGGTTCGGTGATGCGGATACCGTGCCTTGCCTCGGCCATCTTCGAGCTGCCGCTCAGAGTATGAATGGCGCGGTACACCGTCTCCGGCAATTCATGCGGGGCAGGCTGTTCGGCGCGCTTGCGCAAGTACTCGCGAATCTCCGTCAAGTGGCTCGAGGTCTCCTTGCTGTAGATGTCATGCAGCATGGGATCCATGGCCGCCGGCAGCGCCGGGCTCGTGGCGGCAAGCACCGCGGTGGCAGCGAACGCGGTAGCGGGCGCCGCGGCATCGGCCGCCGCGGCATCGGCCGCCGCGGCTTCGGGCAACGCGGGCGCGGAACCCGTTGCGCGATCCTCGGGCGCCAAAACGCCGGTGGCGTGTTCTCCATCACGCCCGTCCGCATAGGCAAATGCGCGGGCCATGAGGGCCTCGACCGGCACCGGGTTGTGGCGGCCCGTTTCCAGCTGTTCCACCAATTGCGGCAGAGCCGCGACCGCGCTGCGCAGCAGCGCCATCATTCCGGGGGTGCGCGACAGCGTCTTGTCCATGATGCGATTAAGCAAATTCTCGATCGACCAGCCGAATTCGGCGATCGCGCGGGCGCCGACCATGCGGCCGCTGCCCTTCAAAGTGTGAAAGCTGCGGCGCATCAGCGCCAACGCTTCCAAGTCCATGGGATTTTGATCCCATTGCGGGAAGCTGCGCTGGATCGAGGCGATCTCTTCCTTGGCTTCCTCGATGAACAGCTCAACGAACTGCGGATCGACCGGTTCCGGCTCGGGCACCGCGATCAGTGGATGAGTTGCCGCGTGGGCACGCTTGCTGCTATCCAGAGCAACCGTTTCGGTTGGATCGAGTTTGACCGTCTTGGCGGCATCGCTGCTCGAAATGCTGATATTCGGTACTCGCGAAGGAGCCTGGTCCGCCAGCGTCTTGAGGCACATCTCGGCGTTATCCAGCATGTACCAGGGATCGTTGCGCCCGCTCTGCAGCGTCTCCATGTAGTACTCGATGCTCACGATGGCATCGGCCACCCTCTCCAAGCGGATGGAGTCCGGAGCGGGCGCGCCGGGCTCGATCAGCTTGCGCACCTGCGCCCCGATTGCGTCCATCAATTCCACCGCCCGTCCCTTGCCTAGCATCAGCAATCCGGCGGTGATGCCGCGCAACAGCTGCGGTACGTTGTCGAGCCCCTGCGACGTAAAATCGCCGGGCTTCTGCACGGCAACGGTAACTGCTTCCTTGATGCGCGCCAGGTTGACGATGCATTCACGCAGCACTGCCTCACTCACCAATCTGAACTCAAGATCCTGATCGGCAGGTAAATCGGTGCGTGTGGCATCCGGAACAGTGGGTAGGATCAGGCGCACCAGCTGATCGTCGAGGCTGTCTTCGACCGACAACAGCACGCCCGCCACCTTGATCAGCGCCTCCTCGGGGGGTGCCTTACCGTCGCTCACGATGCTCGCCAGCTCGGCGATTTCCTCTTGCACGCGCTGGCGCAACTCGCCCAAGCCCAGCACCCCCAAGGTATCGCTGATCTTCTTCAGCAACTCCAGCTGTGGCGCGAGTTCGTCGCTGCGGCCGCCGCCACGACGCACGAAGATATCCAACACGTCCTTAACCTTGGAGAGATCCTCCTTGATGGCGGCGGCGACCGTGCGCATCAGCTTGACGCTGGGCGCCGACAGGCTTTCGCGCTCTTGTTCGATGGAATCGTCTACCGGCAACAGCTCGGAGAGCTTGAACGAGGCGCGCACCGCGGCGATGCGGCCGCCGACGCTCGATGCCCGCGCCACGTAGTAAAGAAGGTTGTTCAGCAGGTCGACCGGCGGGTCCTCGCAATAGCGCCCCTCGCCGAGCTCGTACAGAGTTTTTATTTGCCGGTCGGCCTGACCCAGCAATCGCTTCAGCGTGGCACTGCCTTCCAAGCCGTTGGCGCGAACTGCCTCGAGTATGGCGCCTACCACCCACCACAATTGAAATACGGGCTGAGTGGTGGCCACCTGCTCGAGCTTCTCAGCCACTTTCGCCAGAATCTCCAGATTCTGCACGGTGCGCTCGCCACGGATGTACCCCAATAATCCGATCTGGAAGCGCGGCCGCAGCCGTCTTGCCCATTGCGCCACGGAAATCGACTGTTCCCCCTGCCTTTGCGATTGCGGCTGTGCGGGCTGATCAGATTTCAGATTGAGCAATAACAGCGTGCCCTCGGACAGCAGCGGGCTGCCGCGCACGGAGCGCAAATCGTTGAGCAAAGGCAGAAGCACCAAGGCCAGATCCCGGCCGCCGGACAGTACCCGCTCCAGGTACGTCGGCAGCTGCACCATCGCGCGCATCAACGCGTCCAGGCCGTCAACTTGCCGCTTCTGATCGTTGTCCGAACTCAGCAGGTAGCGGGTGACATGCTCCATTTCCTCCGCGAGCAGCGCCGCGCCGTATACCTCGACCACGCGCAAAACCCCATGGGCGGAATGCAGTTGGTCGGCGCATTTCTCGAGCAATACCCGCTGATCCGAGCGTTCGGCGTAGGCTTCGAGAGACGCGCGCGCATCGTTCAGGGTCGCCGCCAGCTCTTTGGCGACAATGTGCAAGGTTTGGGAGCTAATGTCGGTCATGCCGGAATCGTCTCTACTCTTCAGGCGCGCAGGCCGCTAGCCTTGCGCATCTTTCCGGAATTGCCTGCGCTCAAGTTGTTCGCCGGCGCGCTGCCTGCGCTATTGCCAGCGCCTGCGGCCGGAGCGCCTGCGCCGTTTGCGCCTGCGCCATGGCTGCCCACACCATTGCCGGCAGCGCTCACGGCGGGGCTTGCGGCCGGCAAACGCGGCGACGAGGTGCCGCCTACGGTGGTGGTGCCGCCGCCGTAGTCGGGCAATCGGAAACCTGCCACGGATTTGCGCAGCTGCGCCGACAGTGCGGCCAGCTTGGCGATCGACGTGGATGTCGAGGTCGAACCTTCGGCCGTCTGCGAGGATATCTCGCGCACCACCTGCATATTCTTGGAGATATTGCCGGATGCCACCGCCTGCTGCCGCGCACTGGCTGAGATGTTCTGCACCAAGCTCGCAATCTGATTGGATACCTGTTCGATTTCCTCGAGCGCCGCGCCGGCATTTTCAGCGAGAAGTGCGCCTCCCACCACATCCGTGGTGCTGCGTTCCATGGACACAACCGCCTCATTGGTGTCGGTTTGGATGGTCCGCACCAGCACTTCAATCTGTTTGGTGGCGTTCGCCGCGCGCTCCGCCAGCCGCTGCACTTCGTCAGCCACTACCGCGAAGCCGCGGCCCGCTTCGCCCGCCATCGAGGCCTGAATCGAGGCATTGAGGGCCAGAATATTGGTCTGCTCGGCAATGTCGTTGATTAATTCGACGATGTTGCCGATTTCCTGTGAGCTCTCGCCTAAGCGCTTGATGCGCTTGCTGGTCTCCTGAATGGTCTCGCGAATCGCATTCATGCCATCGATGGTTCGCCGCACGGCATCGCCGCCTTTATGGGCGATATCGACCGAGTGTCTGGCGACATCGGAGCAGCGTTCGGAGTTTCCGGAGACCTCTTCGATCGAGGCCGCCATATCGGCCATGGATTCGCTGGCGGCGGATATTTGCCGCGACTGCGCGCTGCTGGCCTTCGCCATGTGCGCCGCGGCCCCTTGAGTTTGTTTGGTGGCACCTTCCAGCTGTATAGCGCTGTCATTGATGGTGGTGACGAGCTCGCGCAAAGCTTCGATGGCGTAGTTGATCGAATCGGCAATGGCTCCGGTAATGTCTTCGGTCACCGTGGCCTGCACCGTCAGATCGCCGTCTGCGAGACTTGAGAGTTCATCGAGGAGTCGCATGATGGCTTCTTGATTGCGCTCGTTCTCGCGCACCCGCAGCTCGCTGCTGCGCCGCATGTTGACCGATTTCAAGAAAGTCCAGGCCAGCGCCGCGGTGAGCAGCGCGGCCAGGCCCAGCAAGGACAGTATCCAAGGCTTGTAACCCGCACCGGAATCGACCCGCGCCGCCGGCGCATCGGCCAATTCTGCCGACAGGCCACTGGCCAGGGCCGGTAGAGTGCGTGCCGCCGCCTGCGCCCGCGACAACGCCTGGGCGGCGCCGATGGCCTTGCGTACGCTGTTGCCGTATTGCTGATTGCGTGTGACCACGGTCTTCAGTCGCGTTTCGGCGTCCGCGCCGGTCACCTTGGCCAGCGCCAATCCGGATTCTTCTCCGGACAGTCCGCGCATGACCTGGCCCAGGAACTCCAAACTGTCCGCGAGCCGCTGCGCCGCCGGCGCAGCGTCGCTCACGCCCGACGCGAGACCGTTCAAGTCCTGCTGAATTCGCTGCACCATGAGCTCAAAGCGCTCTAGATAGCGGCTCATGCCGTCGAGCTTCTGGGCACCGACCGCACTCGCCAGATCCCCCAGCTCGGACAGCAGTTTGGGACCGGATTCGCGCGCCTCTTGATTCGCCACTTGAATGGCCTCGACCGAAGCCCGGGCCTCGCCCACCGTCGCAACGCCGTCGGTCAGTTTGTTCCAGACGGCGTCGCTTGCATTGGGCGCGCCCGCCTGAGGCAGCATGCTGCGCAGACTCTTCAAACGCGCCGCACTCTTGGCGAGGGCGTCGAAAGCGCTCGCTTCACCGCGCAGCGCGTTCTGCGCCTCAAAGGGCATACGCTGCACCACCAGCGATAATTGTTCGGCCGGCGCCGCCAGCGGAGCGGCATTGTGCGTCAGCAGGGTCAGCCCTGCGGCGGCGCCCAAGCACAGCACGATGAGCACCGCCAGCACCGGCAGTAAATTTGCGACGGGATTCTTTTCGTTCATCTCTAATTCCGCCGCAGCTTCAGCTTGCGGCCTGTAAAAAGCTCTGGCTCTCCACCAAACTCTTCAAGCTCAACACCGGCCAGACTTCGCCGCCGCGGCGAAAGGCACCGGCCAGATAACTATCGCAACGAATCACCGTCGGCGGCGCTTCGGGGTCGAATTCGGCTTCCGCGAAACGCCGAAAGCCCAGCACCTCATCCACCATGAGACCGGCGGGAATTTCCCGGTGGTTGACCACCACGACCCGGGTGTTGCGTCCCGAGGCAGTCGCCCCGCTACCGAGAAACTGCCGCAGGTCGAGCATGGGCAACAGCTGTCCGCGAACATTCGCCAGCCCCTTCACCCAGTTCTTCGCGCCGGGTATGCGTGTCACCGCGGCGGGATAACCCAGCACCTCACGAGTCTCCTCCCGGGCGACCAGAAAAGTCTCCCCTCCCATGCGAAAGGCTACGCCCACCCATTCTGGCCCGACACTGGCCTGCGCAACGCTGCCGGCGGTCACCGCGCGGCTGCGCTTTTCCAGTTCCTTGAGTAATTCGAACGGACGGTCACGCAGGCTGCGCAGGCTGGTTTCTGACCCGCTGGTCGTGCTCGTCATACGGCCAGCGCGGCCTGTGCCTTCTCAACCAGGGCCTGCGCCGATACCGGCTTGACTAGATAATCCACGGCGCCCTGACGCAACCCCCACACCCTATCGGTCTCTTGGCCCTTGGTGGTCACCATGATGATGGGGATCAAGCTGGTTTCGGGGTCGTTGATGAGCATCCGGGTGGCCTGATAGCCGTTCACGCCGGGCATGACGATGTCCATGAAAATGAGGTCCGGCTTCATGGCCTTGGCCTTACGCACGCCCTCCTCGCCATTCTCGGCGGCGGCGGTCTTGAAGCCATGTTTCTCCAGCGCCTTTTGCATGACGAATACCTCGGTGGGTGAATCGTCAACGATGAGAATCAATGCCATTCTTAGGTTCTCCGTCATTTGCCGACGTGAGCTTCGATCGCGCCCAGCAATTCGTCTTTGGTGAAGGGCTTCGTCAAATAGTGTTCCGAGCCCACGATACGTCCACGGGCTCGATCGAACAGTCCATCCTTACTGGACAACATTATGACCGGGATCTGCTTGAATACCTTGTTGTGCTTGATCAGAGAACAGGTCTGGTAGCCGTCGAGGCGCGGCATCATGATGTCCACGAACACAATGTCGGGCTGATGATCGGCGATCTTGGAAAGTGCGTCGAATCCGTCGACGGCCGTGAACACTTCGCAGCCCTCCTTCGTCAGAAGAGTCTCGGCGGTCCTGCGGATGGTCTTGCTGTCGTCGATCACGAGAACTTTGAGTCCCGTGAGCTTCGGCTTGGCCGTAGTGATCATGCTATCCATGAATCTGTCTTTGAGACCTCAAAGCGACATGTGCGTAGGTGCTGGAATCCTGTGGCTTTTTAACATATCCAGCCCCTGCAAGCCACGGTAGCGGGTCGCCATTTGGCGGTAAGCTGCCCCTTACAACGGTGGTCTGGTTCACAGTTTACTCAAGTGATCAGGTGCGCCGCCCACTTGACACCACGTGCGCGCGGCTCACGAAGTTAGGTCCGCCAGGCTGCTAAACTGCTCTGCCGCGAGATTAATTTGCTCCGCAGAAGGAATGAACATGTCTTCCCGAGTCCGTCTCGTCGTCGTCATGGACCCCATTGAAGCCATAAAGCCGGCCAAGGACAGTACGCTGGCCATGCTGTTGGCCGCGCAGGCGCGCGGCTGGCAACTGTTTTATGCCGAACAGAAGGATCTTTGGCTGCGCGACGGCGTGGCCTGGGGCCGTCTGGCGCCGTTGCAGGTGTTTGACGATCTGCGGACCTGGTTCGTGCGAGGCGAGGCGCTGAATGCCAAGCTAGGTGAGTTCGACGTGATTCTGATGCGCAAAGATCCGCCGTTCGACACCGAATATATCTACACCACTTACATCCTGGATCGCGCCGAGCTGCAGGGCGCGCTGGTGTGCAACCGGCCGCAGGGCTTGCGGGATATGAACGAGAAGGTCTACACGGCCTGGTTCCCCGAATGCTGCGCGCCCACCCTCATCACTCGCGACATGCACGCCATGGGTGAGTTTCTGCGCGAACATGGCAAAGCCGTGTGCAAACCTCTGCACGGCATGGGGGGGCGCTCCATATTCGTTCTGGAACAGGGCGACAAGAACCACAATGTGGTGTTCGAGACCTTGACCGAATACGGCAGCCGCTATGCGATCGTGCAGCGATATCTGCCGGAGATCGTGACCGCCGGCGATTGCCGGGTCATCCTGGTGGACGGTGAGCCGGTACCCTTTGCCCTGGTGCGCATCCCCACTGCCGATGACAACCGCGGGAATCTCGCCGCCGGCGCTCGCGCCGAGAGCCGGCCGCTCAATGCACGCGACCGCTGGCTGTGTTCGCAAATCGGACCCAAGCTCAAGGCGGCTGGAATGCTGTTCGTCGGACTGGATGTGATCGGCGATTACGTCACTGAAATCAACGTCACCAGCCCAACCGGTATCCGCGAACTAAACAAGAAGCACGGTGTCGACATTGGTGGCTTGCTGGTGGACGCGATCCATAGGACCTTGAGCACAGCTTGACCTCCGAAACGTATCAACCCGGGGAGATGCTGAAGGCGGGGCTCCCGCCCGCCAACGACCGCATGTTAACGACGTGCTTTTTGGCGGCCTTGTTTCATGGGATCGTGATCCTCGGCGTGACATTCAGCGCGCCGGGCAGCAAGGCGCAGGGCGATGAGGCACCGGCCTTGGAGGTTATCCTGGTCAATAACCAGGCGCCGAGCGTGGCGAGCAATCCGAACGCCCAGTACCTCTCGGAACGCAATCAAAAAGGTGCCGGCAACACGCTGAAGCGTGAACGCGCGCTGATCCCAAAATCCTCCCTGATGCCGGTCGAGCGCTTGGGCGTACCGAGCGGCGAAGGGCTGGCGGCGCAACAGGCCGGCGTGGAAGCGGGTGAGGAGGAACTGGTTGCCACCCATATGCCGGCACAGAAAATTCTGTATTTCGCCGCGCCCACGGCCGCGAAGGAATTATCGCAACTGCCCGTGCTGCTGGAGAAGCGGCCGGACCTTGCGATGACTCCAAATGACGACGGGGTGGAGCTGCGCATGCGGGGCGAAGCCATGCACCAGCTGTGGATAGCCGCAGACACTCGTGAATCCGATGTCGCCGTTTACTTGGACAGCTGGCGCCGTAAAATCGAGCGCGTGGGCACCATGAATTTCCCGGCTATCGTGCGACGCGAGAAGTTCTCCGGCACCCCGGTCATCGAGGTAACCATAGGCTCGGACGGTAAGCTTCTGCAAACCATGGTCAGACGCAGCAGCGGCCATGTGGAAATCGACGAAGCCGCCATGCGGATCCTAAAGCTTGCCTCACCCTACGACCCCTTCCCGGGGGAATTGGCCGCCAAGCATGACGAGATACGCATCGCCTACGAGTGGCAGTTCTTGGGAGGCGCAGCGCAAGGCACCGGCGTCTTCTATGCGGAGCCGAGCCATTAGCGATTCCGGGTATCTGACCAACCAGCTGTTGATCGCCATGCCGGCGATGGGCGATCCCAATTTCGCGCAAACCGTGGCGCTGGTGTGCGATCACAGTTCGCGCGGGGCGCTGGGACTCATCCTCAATAAACCGCTGCCCATGCGCATGGGGGAAATATTCGAACAGCTTGAAATCGAGCTCGCCGGGGGCCCGCTGCGGGAGCGCCAGGTATTGCGCGGCGGGCCCATGCAAACCGATCGCGGATTCGTAGTTCATCGCGCGGGCGGCGAATGGGACTCGACGCTCAAGGTATCCGAGGTCATTCATGTGACGACTTCGCGGGATATTTTGGCCGCAATGGCCCGTGGGCAGGGTCCCGCAGAGGCGATCGTCGCCTTGGGATATGCCGGCTGGGATGGGGGACAGCTGGAAGACGAGATTCGAGCCAATGCCTGGTTGAGCGCGCCGGTGGATCCCGGGCTGATTTTCGAACTGCCGTTCGAGGCCCGCTGGCAGGCCGCAGGGCGCCTGCTGGGGGTGGAGTTGTCGCGCATCAGCTCCATCAGCGGCAATGCCTGACCCGACTGCGCCGTCGAGCGGCGCACCGCGCATCGTGCTGGCCTTCGATTTTGGACGACGGCGCATCGGTGTGGCCTGCGGCGATACGGTGAGCCGAACGGCGACACCCCTCGCCGCCGTACCGGCCGGCGCCGACGGACCGCGCTGGCAGGGGATCGAAGTGCTGCTGCGCGAGTGGCAACCGGCCCTGGCAGTGGTCGGCCTGCCGTACAATGTGGACGGATCCGACAGTGCCATGACGTGTGCCGCACGCGAGTTCGCCGCCGAACTGGGACGCCGCTTCGTGCTGCCGGTAATGCTGGTCGATGAGCGCTATTCGTCCCGAGAAGCCGAAGAGCGGCTCAAACATGCGCGCGAATCCGGACTACGCCGGCGGCGCGTCGCAAAAGCCGATGTCGACGCGGCGGCGGCCTGCATAATCTTGGAACGTTGGTTTACCGCAGCAACAGGGAGCTCCTAGGCGCACATGCGTTCACAACAAGACAGCGCCGGGGGCCTGCGCCACCTCATCACCCTCGACGGCCTGACGCGCGACACACTGACCGCACTTCTCGATCGTGCGGAAAGCTACCGCCGCCTTCCCGGCCAACCTGCCTACGAAGGTCGCGAACTCGCTGGCGTGACCCTGGCCAATTTGTTCTTCGAGCCCTCCACCCGCACCCGCGCCTCGTTCGATCTCGCCAGCCGCCGATTGGGCGCGCATGTGCTCAACTTGGACTTGCACTCGAGCTCGCGAGCCAAGGGCGAGAGCATGCTGGACACGATTTACACGCTCGAGGCCATGAACACCGATGTGTTCGTGATCCGCGATTCGGAAGCGGGCATGCCGGAATTTCTCATCGATCACGTGGCGCCGCACGTGTCGGTGATCAGCGCCGGCGAAGCGCATGTGTCGCACCCCACGCAAGGATTGCTCGACGTGCTGACCATCCGCACTCACAAGCGCCGCTTCGCCGGTCTCAAGATCGCCATCGTCGGCGACATCAAGCACTCGCGCGTCGCCAGATCAGCGCACCAGGCGCTGTCGACGCTGGGTACGACGGATATCCGCTTGGTCGCGCCGCAGGCGCTGCTGCCGGCAGAAGGCGAATTTCGCGCCGCGCAGCGCTTCACTCGCATCGAGGACGGCATTGCCGGCGCCGACGTGGTGATGATGCTGCGCATACAAAAAGAACGCATGGCGCAAAGCGCGTCCCTGGATGACGCCGCCTATTTCCGCGATTTCGGCCTTGACACACGGCGCCTGAAATTGGCCGCACCCAGCGTGCTGGTCATGCATCCCGGGCCGATGAATCGTGGCGTTGAAATTTCCTCTGAGGTCGCCGACGGTCCGCGTTCGGTCATTCGCGAACAGGTGAATAACGGGGTCGCCGTGCGAATGGCAGTGCTGGCGTTGATTGCCGCCACCTTGACCAGGCATCGCAGACCGCTTTAGCAAGGGCCCGCGGTGTTGCCGCTAACCACCTCGATGGCATCGACCCGCAGCAACTTCTGTCCCATACGAATTCGCCCCCCTGCCAACACTCCTTCACTCAGGGTGGCGCCTCGCGGCGCGAATACGATGATGGTGGAGCCGTGCTCGAACCAGCCCATTTCCTCACCCCTCTGCAAACTCACGTCGCAGGGGATAACATTGGTCCCGCGGTAGCGCATGTGCAACAGCAGGTCGAGAAATCGCAGCCGCATGCTCGCGACCAGGATCGCAGCCACGGGCACCAGCGTCAGCACGGCGCCGCCCGGCAGCAGGCAGCGAATCACCGCGCGCTCGTTTTTGCAGAACAATCGCTCGACGCGCTTCAGGGCAATGGGATTTACATTCCAGGTGTCCCCGGAAATATAGTTGACTTGCTTCACCCGGCAATCGCCGGGTGCATGAAAGCGGTGGTACATGCTCGAGGTGAGCCGCAGGGTCGCGTACTGTCCGTCCTGGTAATAGCGCACCAGCTCCGGATCCGCCAACAGATCCAGAAGCGGGTACGGAAAGCCCTTGGCCTGCAAAACCATCCCCTGCTCGACCCGCCCGCAGGCGCCTACCAGTGCATCGCAGGGACTGACCAGCGCCCTAGGGTCCGGATCAATGGGACGGGCGCCCTGCTTCAATTCGCGGGTAAAGCACTCGTGCACGCTCTTGAACTGCGTCTGCTTCGCCTCACTGAGATCGAGATCGGAAAACAATCGCCACAAGGCGATGCAGGCATTGCAAACCCAGGGCTGCTCGACCCGGCTCAATCGTCCCATCAGCCGCGTGAGCAAAGCGCGCGGTATACGGTTGCTGAGCAAAAAGTTGAGGTCCTCCTGCTGCACTAGGCGGGCGATCAGGGATTTTGCAGTCATCTCAGTGTCATTCGTCTGCAATACAGTCGCCGCTTCGAAGCCGGCAACGGAAACCACCATTAACAACATAATTCTGTACACATTGGCCGCGTTCGCGCTGCTGATGCTGCTGCGAAAATTGCACATTCGCCTGCAACTGTCGCGCGCCAAACATCCCTCGCTGACGGGTCATTCGCGCATGGCGCGCCGCGTCGCCTCGCTGGTGCCGTTCTACGAATACGGCGATGACCGATTCTTTTGCGCCGATGCGGCTCCCGAGGAGGTCGCCGCGACGCGACGCGCCGGCTTCATGCGCCTGGCGGGCGTGTTTGCCGAGCGCTTCAAGCGCACCGCGGATCTCACCGCGGACATCGCCGGCGCGCTCTCCGATTTGCAGTTCACCTCCCGCTACCGCGTGCCCTTTCAGTTCAGCGGCTACCTGCGACGGCACTTCAAGACCGGCGCATTTGCCGAATCCTCGTCCGGGGTAACGGTCACCGATCTGGACGGTAATCAACAGTACGATTTGACGGGGTCCTACGGGGTCAATGTGTTTGGCTACGACTTCTACAAGGACTGTATCGAGCGCGGCAGCGAGCGGGTCCGCAATTTGGGGCCGGTGCTGGGCGCCTACCATCCGCTGACCGTGTACAACGTGCGTCGCCTGCTGCAGATTTCCGCCCAGGAGGAGATTTCCTTTCACATGTCCGGCACTGAGGCCGTCATGCAAGCGGTACGGCTGGCGCGCTACCATACCCGGCGTACTCACCTGGTGCGCTTCTGCGGCGCCTACCATGGGTGGTGGGGCGATGTGCAACCCGGCGTGGGCAATCCTTTGGCGGCGCGCGAAACTTACACCCTCAAAGAAATGGACCAGGACACCCTGCGGGTGCTGCGCAGCCGCCGCGACATTGCCTGCGTACTGGTCAACCCATTGCAGGCATTGCACCCGAATATCGGGGCGCCCGGTGACTCGACTCTCATCGACAGCGGTCGCACTGCCCACTTCGACCGGGAAGCCTACTCCGCGTGGCTCGTGGAATTGCGCGAAGTGTGCAGTGCGCGCGGCATCGTGTTGATCTTCGATGAAGTCTTTGTCGGATTCCGGATAAGCATCGGGGGTGCGCAGGAATATTTCGGCGTACGCGCCGATATGGTCACGTACGGCAAAACCGTTGCAGGCGGGCTCCCAATCGGAGTGCTGTGCGGCCGGGCAGAATTCATGCGCCGCTTCCGCGAGGACAGGCCGGCCGATATTTGCTTCGCGCGCGGCACCTTCAATTCGCATCCCTACGTCATGGGTTCCATGCACGAGTTTCTGCAGCGGCTCGACACCGACGCCGTGCGCGCCTTGTACCGCGATCTCGACGGCATCTGGAATTCCAGGGCGAATAGCCTGAACGAGCGCCTGGCAGCGCAGGACTTGCCGGTACGCGTCGCGAATCTCTCGACGATCTGGACCCTCTACTACCTGGGTGCGTCGCGCTATAACTGGATGTTCCAATATTATTTGCGTGCCGCCGGACTCAGCCTTAGCTGGGTGGGTACGGGACGTCTCATTTTCAGCCTGAATTACACGGACGCCGACTTTGCCGAGGTCGCCGACAGAGTGCTGTCGGCGGCTCGGGAAATGCAAAGTGGGGGCTGGTGGTGGTCTTCGCCCAAGGTCACCAACAAGTCCATCCGGCGTGGCCTGCTCAAGGAGTTGCTTCAGGCCCGATGGGCCGCGGCTTCCACGTCCGCCATGGGATCGATGAGCTCACCGCGCAGCAAATAAAGCGGCGCCTTGTAATAGGTCTTCACATCATTGAACGGGTCGGTCAGTATCTTGGTTGCCCATACCAGCCCAGTTTGCACCCCCTTCAAGAAGAACAGCTGCACCGTGCGGAACAGCAGGGCGCCGATGCCGACCATGAGCCATATTTCGCCCACGTGACGCACGAACTGGGCGCCGATGGCGTGTGGCTGAAACAATCCGAAAAACGTCGGATCCAGCCACAGCAGTGCCGGCGACAGCGCCCACACCACGTGCAGGATTACCTTGCGGTGCAGGTTGTAACCTACTTTGATGTCCTCCTTGAATTCGTGCGTGGCGCGATTGACCTTGTCGTAGCCCTTGGGCTCGAAGAAGAAATGCCCGGATTGGCGGCTGACCATGGACACGAGCCAGCCGATCAGCGCCGACTTCGCCGGGTCTGCGAACGCCATTATGTAGGCGACGATGAAGCTGACGGCACTCAACAAGTGCAGGGACTGATTGATGCGGCTGTGATGGTAGTAACGGTGATCATCCCATCGCAGTGTCTGCAGTTCCGCCCAAAAGCTTTGCATGGTGATTCCTTGACGATTGCGACATGAGTCGGCCATGAAGCAAATATAGGAATTTCATTACACGCCTATTACAGGGCATTCCTCCGGCTCGCGTTCATCGTACCGTCATGCCGTCATGCAATTGTGATGGGGCATGAGAATTATGATCGTTACCGACGCGTGGTTTCCTCAAACCAACGGCGTGGTCAGCACCCTGGCGCAGACGGCGGCCTGGCTCGGCCGATTCGGCCATGAGGTGCGCATCATCAATCCCCGCGAGTTTCACAGCGTTGCCTGTCCTACCTACCCTGAGATCCGCCTCTCGCTGCTTCCCCACGGCAAGCTGAAGCGCAGTATTCTTGCCTTCGCGCCGCACGCCCTGCACATTGCCACCGAAGGGCCATTGGGCCTTGCCGCGCGGCGTTTTTGCGTGAGCCGCGGCATGCCGTTCACGACCTCATATCACACACAATTCCCGCAGTATCTGCGCGCCCGCTTCCCGATCCCGCTGCGACTGTCCTACTGGGCTCTACGTTGGTTTCATGGCGCGGCGGTACGTTGCATGGTGAGCACCGCCTCGGTGCGCTGCGATCTCGCCGCGCATGGTTTTGCGAACCTGACGACCTGGCGCCGCGGCGTGGATACAGAGATCTTCAAGCCCTACACCAAGGACTTTCTGACGCTGCCGCGGCCGATCACCGCCTATGTAGGCCGCATCGCGGTGGAGAAGAATATAGGCGCGTTTCTCGGCATGGAATGGAGCGGCAGCAAGATCGTGATTGGCGACGGACCTGAGCGCCCGCGGCTCGAGGCCCAGTATCCAGACGCGCACTTCCTCGGCTATAAATTCGGCGAGGATCTGGCGCGCCACCTGGCGGCTGCCGATGTCATGGTGTTCCCCAGTCGCACCGACACTTTTGGATTGGTGAATCTGGAGGCGATGGCCTGCGGCGTGCCGGTTGCCGCATATCCCGTGACCGGGCCGATAGATGTGATCGAGAATGGAGTGACTGGGGTGCTGGACCTTGATCTCGCGGCAGCGGCCCGCCGCGCCCTCGACATCGATCCGCAGGCCTGCCGCGGGCAGGCCTTAAAATCCGGATGGGATGTTTGCAGCCGCCAATTCGAAGGCAACCTGGAACGTTGCGAGCTGCTGGCTCAGCCGAAGTTGATCTTGGCTTCCAGATTGGTGCGCGAATCGGCGCTCGACAAAGCTTCCTCGAGCTCTATCCGTCCTTCGCGCACCAGATTGTAGAGCGAACTGTCAAAGCTCAGCATGCCACGTTCCGTGCCGGTGCGGATCGCCTCTTTCACACCGATCACGTCGCCCTTCTTGATGAGTTCCGACATATACGGGGTGTTGACCATCACTTCCGAGGCCGCCACGCGCGCTCCGGACTTGGCCAGCACCAGGCGCTGTGAGAGTATGGCCCGCAGGTACTGCGACAGATCCAAAAAAATCTGGTTGTGCTGATCGCGCGGAAACATATTGATGATGCGGTCCAACGTCTCGGCGCAGTTGTTCGCGTGCAGCGTGGCAATGCACAGATGGCCGGTGCCGGCGAGCGCGATGGCCGCCTCCATGGTTTCACGATCGCGAATTTCGCCGACCAGGATGACGTCCGGAGCCGAGCGCACTGCGCTGCGCAGCGCGCGTGCAAAGGACTTGGTGTCCAAGCCCACTTCGCGCTGGTTCACGATGGATTTCTTGTTGGAATGCAAGAACTCGATCGGGTCCTCAATCGTCAGGATGTGATCCGAAGAGGTTTCATTGCGGTAATTGATCATCGCCGCCAAAGTGGTGGACTTGCCGGCGCCCGCCGCTCCCACCATGAGAATCATGCCGCGTTTGAGCATGACCAATTCCTTAAAGACCTCGGGCATGCCGAGATCTTCGAGCCTGGGCATTTCCGCCGTAATGTAGCGCAGCACCATGGCCGGATAGCCACGCTGATAAAAAACGTTGACTCTGAAGCGGCCGAGTCCGGTTTCGGAAATTGCAAAATCGATTTCCAACTCTTCGTTGAAGTACTCGATCTGATCCTGGGTCATCAAGCCCAAAGCCGCCTGGCGCACAGTCTCCGGGCTCAAGATCTGCTTATTGACCGGAAATATCTTGCCTTCGATTTTTATCTTGACCGGTGCGTTGCAAGTAAAAAACAGGTCCGACGCCTTGCGCTCGACCATGAGCTTGAACAGCGGCTTGGTGTTCATCACCTGAGCCGGAACATCGGGTGCCGCGGACATTTAGAATACCTGGCCTTCTTCTTCCTCGACGATTTGCAGCGATTGACCGGCTTCTTCCGGATTCTTCATTTCGCGTTTGCTCTCGAGCTTCACCCGCAGGCGCAACTCGTTCTTCGAGTCCGCGTTACGCAGCGCGTCTTCGTAGGAAATCATGCCGGCTTCGTACAGCTCGAACAGCGCTTGGTCAAAGGTCTTCATGCCCAGTCGGTTGGAACGCGACATCACCTCTTTGATCTTGGCGACCTCGCCCTTGAAGATCAAATCCGCGATCAGCGGCGAATTCAACATGATCTCCATCGCGGCAATGCGGCCGGCGCCTGCTTCACGCGGTATTAGGCGTTGCGAGATCAGCGCGCGTATATTCAAGCTCAAATCCATCAGCAGCTGCTCGCGCCGCTCCTCGGGAAAGAAATTGATGATGCGGTCGATAGCCTGGTTCGAGCTGTTGGCGTGCAACGTCGCCAGCACCAAGTGCCCCGTTTCGGCAAATTGAATGCCGTACTCCATGGTCTCACGATCGCGGATTTCGCCGATGAGAATGACATCCGGCGCCTGGCGCAGCGTGTTCTTGAGCGCCAGGTGCCAGCTTTCGCAGTCGACGCCGACTTCGCGGTGCGTGACCACACAGCCCTTGTGCGCGTGCACGTATTCCACAGGATCTTCGATGGTGACGATATGGCCGCGGGTCTTTTCATTCCTATAGCCGACCATGGCCGCAAGCGAGGTGGATTTGCCCGATCCCGTGCCGCCAACCAGAATCACGAAACCGCGCTTGGACAGCACCACCTCCTTCAAGATGGGCGGCAGTTCGAGCTCCTCAAACGTGGGAATCTTGGCATTGATGGTACGCAGCACCGCGCCGGTGAAACCCTGCTGCACGAACGCGCTGACGCGAAAGCGGCCGATTCCCGGGGGCGCGATGGCGAAGTTGCATTCCTTGGTAGCGTCGAATTCCTTGGTTTGCCGGTCGTTCATGATGGCGCGAACCAGGCCTGCGCTCTGCTCAGGGCTCAAGGAGCGATCGGATTGCGGGCGGATTTCACCATCCACCTTGATGGCAGGCGGAAAGCCCGCCGTGATGAACAAATCGGAACCCTTCTTTTCGACCATGCGTCGCAGCAGGTCTTGCATCAGGCGTATGGCTTGGTCGCGTTCCATTAGATGCTGTCCTTGTTCTGCGCCTTATAGCGCGCTTCTTCCCGGCTGACGACACCCTTTTGCACTAATTCCTGCAGGCATTGATCGAGAGTTTGCATGCCCTGGCCCTGGCCGGTCTGAATTGCCGAATACATCTGGGCAATCTTGCCCTCGCGGATCAAGTTGCGGATGGCAGGAGTGCCGATCATGATTTCGTGCGCCGCAATACGGCCGCCGCCGACACGTTTCATCAGGGTCTGCGAAATCACGGCCCGCAGACTTTCGGAGATCATGGCGCGCACCATATCCTTCTCCGCGGCTGGGAACACGTCCACGATACGATCGATGGTCTTCGCCGCCGAACTGGTGTGCAAGGTGCCGAACACCAGATGGCCGGTTTCTGCGGCGGTCAGCGCCAGACGAATGGTCTCCAGATCGCGCATTTCACCGACCAGAACCACGTCGGGATCTTCGCGCAGGGCCGAGCGCAGCGCCTCGGTGAAGCCCAAGGTATCGCGATGCACTTCACGCTGATTGACCAGGCAGCGCTTGCTCTCGTGCACGAACTCTATGGGGTCTTCGATCGTGATAATGTGGTCGGGGCGGTTGTCATTGCAATGATTGACCATGCCGGCCAGTGTCGTCGATTTGCCTGAGCCGGTGGGTCCGGTGACCAGCACGAGACCGCGGGGAAGCATGCATAAATCTTTAAAAGTTTTGGGGGCGTTCAATTCGTCCAGCGACAAGATGGTGGACGGAATATTGCGGAACACCGCGGCGGCGCCGCGATTTTGGTTGAAGGCGTTGACCCTAAAGCGCGCCAGCTTGGGAATCTCGAACGAGAAGTCTGTTTCGAAGAACTCTTCGAAAGCCTTACGCTGCTTGTCGTTCATGATGTCGTACACCATGCTGTGCACTTCTTTGTGCACCAACGCAGGCATATTGACGCGCTTCATGTCGCCATCGACGCGAATCATCGGCGGAACTCCCGCCGAGAGATGCAGATCCGACGCATTGTTCTTCACCGCAAAGGCGAGAAGCTGCGCGATATCAACCGCCATTTACGGCTCCTAATTCGGGCTGGTTTAAGCCAGTCGCAGTATATAAGAGGGTGTCCTCACCCAATATGTTAATTGGTCCGCAGAATTCGACGCTTCATGTGAACTACGTCAGGTCTCGGATACGTCAGGCGGCCGAGGCTGCGGGCCGAGACCCGGCCTCGGTCACCCTAGTCGCCGTAACCAAGGCCCAGACTGCCGAAACCATACGCCTCGCCGCCACCGCCGGCGTCACGGATTTCGGTGAAAATTATCTCCAGGAAGCCCTGGCCAAGATGGACGGTCTCGCCGACTTGACCTTGCGCTGGCACTTTATCGGCGGCATTCAATCCAACAAGACCCGTGCCATAGCCGAGCGCTTCGATTGGGTACACAGCATCGATCGCCCGAGCATCGCCCGGCGCCTGTCGGAGCAGCGCCCTTTTCATACGGCAGCGCTCAACCTGTGCATTCAGGTGGCCCTGGTTCCGGAGCCAAATAAGGGCGGCGTGAGCCCGGCTGAGGTGCGACAGCTCGCGGACGCCATCGTGGCACTGCCCCGCGTAACCCTTCGCGGCTTGATGTGCGTACCGCCGCCGCAGGCGGATGCCGTGGCGGAGCGACACGTGTTTGCGCGCCTTCGCACCCTGCTCGACAAGCTGAACGCGGGCGGCCACAAGCTCGATACACTATCGATGGGAATGAGCGGTGACTTCGAGTCGGCCGTCGCGGAGGGAGCGACGCTGGTCCGGATAGGCGCGGCGTTGTTCGGGAACCGGTAAGGGCACCGGTAAGGGAACTCGTAAGGGAAGCGTCGCAGGAAATGGACGCCCCGATAATCGGCTGGCACGGTACACATCAGGGGCGGCGCATGAACAATATACGAAGGCTTGCATTTATCGGCGGCGGCAACATGGCCGCCGCATTGATCGGAGGTTTGACTAAGCGCGGCCTGCCGAGTGAACGGGTGGTGGTCGCCGATCCGAGTCAGGATCAGCTGAATAGGCTGGTGCGCGACTACGGGGTCAAAACCGCCGCCGACAATGCGAGCGCCGTTGCCGGCGCTGAAGTGGTGATACTCGCAGTCAAGCCGCAGCTGCTGCGCGCCGTCGCGCTGAGCCTGGCGCCGCATTTAGCCGCGACAGCACCCTTGGTGATTTCGGTGGCGGCAGGTATCCCGCATGCGGCCCTCGCTCGCTGGTTCGGGCCGCGCGTCCCGGTCATCCGCACCATGCCGAATCGGCCCGCCCTCAACGGCTTCGGCGCCACCGGCTTATTTGCGCCGCCCGCCGTCGGCGCCGCCAACCGGGCGCTGGCGGAAATGATCATGGCGGCCGTCAGCGCCACGGTGTGGGTGGAGCATGAATCGCAGATGGACACCGTCACCGCCCTTTCCGGCAGCGGGCCCGCCTACTTTTTCCTGTTCATGGAAGCGCTCGAGGCGGCCGCACACGAACGCGGGCTGCCCACCGACATCGCGCATCAATTGACGCTGGAAACGGCATTCGGCGCGGCGCAGATGGCGCGCCAATCGGCGGATTCGCTGGCCACGCTGCGCGAGCAGGTTACTTCCAAGGGCGGCACTACGGCCGCCGCACTCGAGGTTCTGAACGCGGCCGGTCTTCGTGCTATCGTCGCGCATGCCGTGGCCGCGGCCGACCGCCGCTCGGCCGAACTAGCCGCCGAGTACGGCGCCCCCTAGCACTTATTCGAACAGCGCTTGACCCGCCATGGATGCGATTAGATACATCGTCGACACACTGCTCTGGCTGCTGACCCTGGCCTTCGTATTGCGTCTCCTATTCCAATGGGTACGGGCGGATTTTCGCGATCCCATGGCCGATGCCATCGTGCGCGTGACGAATTGGCTGATAATGCCTCTGCGCAAGGTCTTGCCACCGGTCGGCAAGGTGGACTCGGCCACGGTGGTTGCAGTCATCGCGGTGGCATCGTTGCGCACCTTCGTCGCGATCGCGATGGCCGGTGCCGGCGTCGGCGACGTCGTCTCGTTCCTGCGCATCACCGTCGTCGATCTGGCCGGTTTGGTGCTGCGCATCTATTTGTTCGCCCTGCTGCTGTACTGGCTGACGAGTTTCGTGTCGCCAGGTGGCTACGCCCCTGGCGTGCGCTTGCTGGCGCAGCTCTGCGAACCGATCTTAAAGCCGGTGCGCCGGATCATTCCACCGATCGGTCAGATCGATTTCTCGGTGCTGTGGGTGTCGATCGTGATCGGCGCCTTGCTTGTGCTGCTTCGTTGAACATCGCCTCCTACATGACTGAAATCACAGTGATCGAGACGCCGCGGCGTGCCGCGCACTGCGCTCAAAATCACGCGGAAGCCTGAAAAACCAGCACCGTGCGCTAGGGCTCGCGCAAATCTTTTTTCACATTTGCGCTAAACATAAGCTTTTTTCTATGTTATTTTCGGCGCCGAGTTGAATTTGCGGGCAATAGACGCCCGCTCTCGCAAACATAAGCAGGAGATTTAATATGGCGAAAAAGAATGCAGCACCGACCAAGTCTGAAATTCTCGCTAGCATTTCGAAGGAAACAGAGCTTTCTAAGAAGCAGGTCGGAGCCGTGTTTGACTCGCTTTCCGCCTCAATCAAGAAGAGTCTGCGCGGTCACGGCTTGTTTACGTTGCCTGGACTTCTGAAGATGAAAGTCGTGAAGAAGCCGGCCACCAAGGCGCGTGAGGGTGTCAATCCTTTCAACGGCGAAAAAATGATGTTTAAAGCGAAGCCGGCCAGCAAGAAAGTGCGCATTGCCGCGCTCAAGACGCTCAAGGAATTCGTGAACTGATTTGTCTTAAAGCTTTCGGAGCGGCTGAGGAAACTCAGTCGCTCCGAATCGCATCGATGACGATGGCCCGCAACTCATGCAGGCGGCCGTGAAAGAAGTGACCCGCCCCGGGTAGGACTACCAGCTGCGGTTTTGGCACAAGCCCGGCGGCCCAGGCAATGACCGCGGCGGGATCCACTACATCATCCGCGTCTCCCTGGACAATCAGCCATGGGCAGCGGGGAACCGCCATTTCGGCTTCGTCAAATCGCTGGATGGCCGGCGCAATGGTAACTAGCCGGCGCGGTAGCCGGCGCTGCGCCAGGCGCAATGCCACGTAGGCGCCAAACGAAAATCCGGCAATGACCAGCGTGCGGCCCGGCCAGCGCAGCGCCCCCCACGCGGCTACGGCATCCGCATCGTCGGTTTCACCGCTGCCCCGGTCAAATACACCGTCACTTGCACCGACTCCGCGAAAATTGAAACGCAGTGTCGGCAACCCCAAGTCTTGCAGCGCCCGTGCCACGGTGGTCACGACTTTGTTGTCCATGGTACCGCCGTACAGGGGGTGCGGATGGCACACGACGGCATAGCTGGGTCCTGCTATGCCCGGATCCTCGACAACCGCCTGCAGCGCGCCTGCCGGGCCCTGCAGCGAGAACCGCTCTACACCTGCGCTCATTCAATCGCGATGAGATCGATATCGAAAATCAGCGCCGCGCCGGGCGGAATGACGCCGCCGGCGCCACTATCCCCATAGGCCATGTCCGCGGGTATCACGAGTCGGCGGCTCTCGCCGATCTTCATGCCGACTACACCCTGATCCCAGCCCTTGATAACTTGACCTGTGCCCACCGGGAAGCGAAAGGGCTGTCCGGCGGTGCGCGAGCTGTCGAATTGTTTGCCTTTGTGGTCCGGCGCGGACAGCTCGTACAGCCAGCCGGTGTATTGCACGACGGCAATCTTGCCGGCGGTGATTTCGGGGCCCGAACCGGCCTTGAGTTGCACGGATTGCATTGAGTCCACTCCAGCAGTAGGCGGCGCAGTGACCGGCTTGTTGCCGCAGGCTGCGACGACGCCTGCCAAGATAATGACACCGAAAGTCAGCAGGGGTCTTTGGCACGACATAGCAGCCATCGTAATCGATTCTAGCGCGGCTCAGGGGTCGCCGCGAAACACAAATTTACCGGGTCTTCTGCAGCCGTGATCCGTGAATCTTCAGGATAGCGGCCAGGCTGAGCACGCTGGCGGCAGAGATGATCAAGGTGACTTCAGCGCCTGCTGCGATCGCTACGCCTATGGCGCCGATGCCGAGACCGGCGGCCAGCACCAGGCCTATGTCGGCGGCAAGCCCCAAAAAATACATGCGCAGCGCCCCAACAGCGTCATCGATCTCGTCCACCACTTGTAACATCCATTCCATGCATCGCCGAGTTTAGGCTCGCGCCTGCGCTCGAGGCGTGAGTGGGATCACACCCTTGCTATGGCGACTGGGGCTGCGTAGGCTAAGTCCTACATGCAGCGAATTCTCGTCCTGAACCCGAAAGGTGGTTCGGGTAAAACGACGATAGCCACAAATCTCGCCAGTTATTTTGCGAGCCAGGGTGACCGTCCGCTGTTGTCGGATAACGACCCCCAGGGCTCGAGCACTCGCTGGCTAAAGAAGCGCAAGCCGGAGCAGGCGTTCATTCACGGGGTTGCAGCCTTTGAGCGCAACTCGCGCATGACCCGGGCCTGGCAACTTCGTACCCCACCGGACGCCGGACATGTCGTGGTGGACACACCGGCCGCCGTACTCTCTCATGACATGCCGGACATGACCAAGAGCGCCGATGCCATCATCGTTCCGGTGCTGCCGTCCGACATCGATATCCACGCCTGCTCGAAATGCATCGCCGATCTGCTGCTGATCGCCAAGGTCCGCCGCGACGAAAATCGCATCGGCGTGGTCGCCAATCGGGTCAAGCGCAATACGCTGATTTATCAGTCGCTGATGCGATTTTTGGAGACGCTGCGCATCCCCGTCATTGCCACTTTGCGCGACTCTCAGAATTACGTGCGTGCGGCCGAGATGGGTGTCGGCCTGCATGAGATGAAGCGCCACACGGTTGAACAGGACCTTGCGGATTGGCAGCCGATGCTCGCTTGGCTGAAAGCCAAGGAGGGCGTCTGGCGTCCCAGCGAAGGTATCAGTCCGCTGCCCGAGACCGCCTGAACTTTCGAGTTATTTCTTCTCGTCCCAGGAACCGCGAATCTTTTCCGCCCAGTTCTTGTAGCTGTGCCAATTGTAGAGGTTGGTGGTGATGGCACCGTGGCGGCCGCCGGTCTTGAAAACATCGAGCTTCGCAGCACCGGGTTTAAGCACACCTGGCTCCGTACGGGCAGCGCGACGGTCCACACCGCTGTATCGAATCGGATTCTTAACTTCGCTCATCTCTGGTTGCCTCTGTCGATGGTCACGACAGTAAGTGCCCGGCACCTACTTAGGCAGGAACTGTGTCACGCCGACCTGGCACTGTCGCCGACCGGCGACGAGCATTGCGATGCGCATCTCACAGAGCGTCACGGTAAGTTAAATGGCGTCAAAATTCCGCGGCATCGCGCCAAGCGTCGAACAGCGGCTTAAGTTCCTCAAGCGAGCTTTCGAGCGCCGCGGGCAATAGTGTCGTGTACGCATCGAGCAAAGCCATGGCGTTGCGTGCGGGATCGGTTTGTGTAGCCGCTCCGAGACGGCGCGACATGCCGCGGTTCACCAAATGCAGATTTTCATAAAGCCCGCGCAGCGCAGCGAACCCTTTCTCGCCGCTGGCACCCGCCATCTCGCGCGCCAGCAGGAACATGCAGACACTGCGATACACGGTCTCCACCTCGCTCGCGAACGGCAGATGAAAGCGCGCCATCGGCCGAAAGCGATCGGTCCACGGGCAGCCCGCGGTCGCCATGATCAAGCCGAGCACCGAGCTCATCGCCTGTTGCGCAGTGGTGTCGGCATAAATGGTGCGCTCCGCCTGCGTTACCGTCACGCCGACTTTGTCAAAGGAAACCAGCGCCTTGAGCGGCTCGATCGCCGACGCCATTTGCAGCGCAGCCGGGCAATGCGGATGCTGCGCGGCGTCGAGCGGACAATTGGCGCATTGGTTGAACTTCAATGCCGTCCAAAACGGCGGGACCGGCGGCGGCGCGTTGGCGAGGCGAAAGTCGGCACCGTCGAAGGCGAAATCCAGCCGCTTCTGCGATCCGTCGGGTAAATCGAACCGATAACGGATGCGCTGCGGCTCGTTCATGCGACCAGGCGGTAGCAAGGCGTATATTCAGTGCCTGAGAATTTCATCCGGCCTTGCGCCACGAATGAGCGCAGCAACTGATCCAGAGGCTCCATGATGGAGGGTTCGCCGGCCAGTTCGAAGGGACCGAAGCGCTCAATGGCATTGATGCCGTACTCTTTAATGTTTCCAGCCACGATTCCCGAGAACGCGCGCCGCAAATTCGCCGCGCGCTCATGCGTGGGTTGATCGCGCGTCAGGCGCAGGGCCCGCATGGACGCATGCGTCACCTCGAACGGCAGCTGGAAATCCGGCGGAATCTTCAGCAACCAGTTGAACCCATAAGAATCGCTCGCCTGCTTGCGATAATCGCGGACTTGCCCCAGCCCCTGCACCATGGCACGCGCTACGGCGGCGGGATCGTTGATGATCATTTGATAGCGGGACTGTGCGGCCTCCCCCAAGGTCGAGCCGATGAAGCGATGAATTTGGTCGAAGTACTCCGCGCTGTCGGCAGGACCGGTGAAAACCACTGGAAAAGGCAGCTCACGGTTGGCGGGATCGAGCAAAATTCCGAGCAAGTACAGGATTTCCTCCGCTGTACCCGCGCCGCCAGGGAAAATAACGATGCCGTGACCTAAGCGAACGAACGCCTCGAGGCGCTTTTCGATGTCCGGCATGATTACCAATTGGCTGACGATGGGATTGGGAGGTTCGGCGGCGATGATGCCGGGCTCGGTGATGCCCAGGTACCGTCCATCCACGATGCGCTGCTTCGAGTGACCGATGGTGGCGCCCTTCATAGGTCCCTTCATGGCGCCGGGGCCGCATCCCGTGCACACATCCAGGCCGCGCAAACCTATTTCATAGCCCACTTTCTTGGTGTAGTCGTATTCGATCCGACGGATGGAATGACCGCCCCAGCAAACCACCAGATTGGGCCGCACTTGCAATTCCAACACTCGCGCATTTCGCAATATATGAAATACCGCGTTGGTGATGCTAGGCGAGGACGTCAGGTCGAAGCGTCCGCTCTCCATGATTTCATTGGAAATGAACACCACGTCGCGCAGCACCGCGAATAGATGATCCTTTAATCCTCTGATCATTACCCCGTCGACGAAGGCGGCCGCCGGCGCGTTCTTGATCTCGAGCTTGATGCCCCAGGCCTGGCGCACGATCCGCAGATCGAAGTCCCGATACTTGTCGAAGATCACCCGCGCGTCGTCGATATTGCTACCTGAGTTGAGCACGGCGAGCGCGCACTTGCGAAACAGCGGATACAGGCCGCCCTGGCCCGAATCGAGCAATTTGGCGATTTCCGTTTGCGATAGGTGCTCGAGGCTGCCTTTGGGAGCAACCCGCGCATCGACCATGTCAGAGGATAGAATCGTGGTTTCCACACATCACCTTAAAGAAGCCTGGCAGGCCTCATGGGTAGATATCGATCGGAATGTTGTCTTGGGTGCGCATCCACACTTCGACCATATCGGAATTGGACAGGGCAATGCAGCCATCCGTCCAATCGTTCGACTCATAATAGGAAGGCGGATGCTTCGGCGTGTTCGGGAAGCCGTGAATCATGATCGAGCCGCCTGGAGCCCAGCGATTCTTGCGCGCACGCACCTCGTCGTCCTTGTTGGGGTAGGAGACTTGAATGGCAAGGAAGAAATCGCTGCGCGTGTTGCGCCTGGATAGGAAGTAACGGCCCTCCGGAGTGCGGAAATCGTGTTCCCGCTCCTTCTGACCGGTCGGACTTAAACCCAGCTGTACCTTGTACTCCCCCAGCAGCCGGCTACCGCTGTACAGGTACAGCTTGTGTTCCGCCTTGTGCACCACCACCCGGTCGGCCGCAGCGATTTCCTCGGCCTGTAGCGAACTAATCGGGGACGCAATACTGCTTGCCGACAGCAGCAGCGCGCCCAGGTATTTCGCCGCACAACGGCCCATTTGATGACTCATCGCCAAAATTATAGCGTGTACGCGGTACGACATAATCGGCTCTAGCTCACGTCCCGGTATACTTCGTGCTATGCACCTTCCACCCATTTGCGTCGTTTTGCTGTCCGGACTGCTGGCTGCTTGTGCCGGCCCGCGCTCGGTCAGACCGGTCGAATCCCTGGACGAGCGCACCGGGATAACCGTGACGTCGCTCAAAGAACCCATCGAACTGCTGCCAAGCGCACAATTTGCGGCCCTTGCCGACAACAAGCGCACCAGCTTTGCTTACCTGGGGCCGGCCGAGTGGAACCGCAGCGGCGAGTTCAGCTATGGCTTGTGGGTGCATATCGCGCCCGGCGGTGGCGCTCAGATCGGTGATATTCATGCGGCGGACGCCCTTACCCTGAACTTGGATGACGGGGCGGTAGCGCTGACCCTCATCGACACCCCCAAACTCGGCCGCGATGCGTACAAGCGAGTGGCTTCGTGGGGCCAAACTGCATACTTCAATCTGACGATCGAGACGCTCCGGCGCATGGCCGCGAGCCGCAAGCTCGAACTCGTTGTACGCGCGACAGACGGTTCGATCATTACTTTTGCACCGACGGTTGATACGCGCGCGACATTGAGCGAGTACGTGCAGTCGCGCGGCCTCACTGGCGATTGATGGCCGCAACCTGCGGCAGCGTAAGCGTGGTCCCAGGCCGCACATCGCTGAAATCCACATCCGGGTTGTATTGGGCGACCAGCCAAATTGGCAGGTCGGCATGCTGTTGGGCGATTATCCACAGTGATTCGCCGCGCTTGACCGCATAGATCTCCGTGCCTGCAATGCGGTGCGTGGCAAAGAACGCCTCTTGCAGGCGCTGATGATATTCGCGCCGCGTCGCCGCGAACTGCCCGGCACTGACCTTCGAAAAGTCCAGTATGACCTTGCGGCCAAGGGTCACCATCGCATTCTTGCGCAGCTTATTTAAGCTGCGCAGCGTCTGCGAACTGATGCCCGACCAATCGGCGTAATGACCCAGGGTCTCCGCCGCCTGCACAATCACACTATTGTCGGCGGCGACGCCGTAATCGGTTGTGTCGCTGTTTCCGGAAGGCGCGGCCACCGGCAACAGCGCATTGCTGTCGCTTTGGCGCGGCGACACCGGCTCCTTGGGCTGCTTAGGGCTGCTAGCCGGCGGGATCACGGCCGGCATGGCAGCGAGCACCGCCGGCGCGATCTCCGCCTGCACCGGTGCCACCGGCGCGGGAGTCGGTGTGGCAGCGGGCCCGGCGCGCGACGAGGGCAACGGGATGACAATGGACTCGCCCCGCGCGGGCACATGTCCTTCGCTCCAGCCATTCACCGCAAGTAATCCACTCAAACTTACGCCGCTGACCGAAGCAAGGCCGGCCAGGGTCTCCCCGCGGCGCAGCTTGTGGCGGCCATCATTGCGCTGGGTCACGTAACGCTGTGCCGGCGGCAGACGTTCCCACGCCGCCGCAATCTCGGCGGCCGGCGGCGCGCCGGGTAGCCGCAGCTCATAGCCGCGCGGTATGAATCGGCCGCCACTCCAGATCGGCGGCCGCAAGGCCGGATTCAGCACACGCAGCGCGCCCATGTCGACTTTGAACGCCTTGGACAGCGCCTCCACCGGAATATAATCAGGCAATTCCACGGGAGTGCTGTCAGTGTCAGGCAGCTTCGTGATCGGGCCGAAGTATTTATCGGCATTGCGATCCACTTCGAGCGCGGCCAAAAACGCCACGTAAAAATTGCGCGACGCAAAACCGAACGTCTTGCCCTGGTAGCGTTTGACGATGACGGCGATGTCGCTGGTGCCTAATTCGTCCTGGGCGCGACGCAAACCGCCCGGGCCGTGGTTGTATGCCGTCACCGCCAGCGGCCAGGTGCCGAGCAGCCGGTAGTTGTACAGCATCAGATTCGCCGCAGCGTCCGTGGCGCTGTACGGGTCTAGACGTTCGTCGACGACGCCGTCGACCCGCATAAATCGTTTCGCGGTACCTGGCATGAATTGCCATAGCCCGGCGGCTCCGACTTTGGAATAGGCCGACAGATTGAACGACGACTCCACGTGTGGCAGCGCCGCGATCTCCGCCGGCACGCCGTGTTGCGCCAAGCTATGCGCAATGTGCTTTTCCCACGCGGCAGCGCGAATCAAGCCCTCATGGAACCGGTCCGCCTGGCCTAACTGGAAGCGTATGCGCTGGGTCGCGTCACGAAAGTCTTGCGCAGTCGCATTGGGCCCAAACGCGTGCTGTATGCGTTGTTCATGGGCCGTGAGATTCTCAGTCGAACCTGCCGCAAAACGTCGCAGCAGCGCGGCGTAGCGCGACTTCGCTTCGGCGACGCGCCGCTCGCGCTGCGAGGGCGAGGTGTCCGGATCGAAGCGCAGCACTTCGTAAACCAGCCCCAAGTTCCAGTCGTCGTGCAGCAGCCCCTGGTCGGTAGTGACCTCGGTGTACACCCGAATCCAAAAGCGCACATCCGGCTCGAGCTGTGAAGGATGAACGAACGGATCGGACGGCTCGGAAACCGAGGCATGCGTGTTTGTAGGCAGTACAAAGAGAAGCCCGAGCGCCACTATTGATAACGTCCGGATAAGGTGCGCGCGCTTAATAGGAGATGTCATCTCACCGGCCGGTTCGACGCATTTTGGCCTCAAGCCGCGGGAGGCGGTTGCGACGTCCAGATCGTCATGGCGGGTTTGACTAGCGTGCCGCAGCGCGGGCAGAAGCGCCGATACATCACGTTACCGCTGGCGGCAACACTTTGGAAATCGCTTTCATCGCCGGCCAGGAGAAATCAGCGACGCAAAGTCAGCGCTATCCGCACTTCGAATCGCCGCAGTTCAGACAGGTGTTGCAGCCGTCCATCATCACCACTGCGGCAGTGCTGCACTTCGCGCAGAGTTGGGCTCCTTCGGGGAAGTGCGATTTGGAAAATGCGTCGGTTTGCTTGGTTCGCGCCTCGAACTCCGCACGCTTCTCCTGCACGAGTTTACGCTGGTGCACATCGAGTTCGGGCTTCTTTAGCAGCCCGATCGACTGCAGATGGCGTTCAATCACGTAGCCGAGTTCGGCGATGGTCGAAGGCATGAACTTGCCGCCGGGCTGCCAATAACCGCCCTTCGGATCGAATACCGCCTTCAGTTCTTCGACCAGGAAGGTCGTATCCCCGCCCTTGCGAAATACCGCGGAAATGACCCGCGTCAGCGCAACGATCCACTGGAAATGGTCGAGATTCTTCGAGTTGATGAATACTTCGAACGGCCGCCTCTGCTCATGCGGCGTGCCCTCGTTCAGCAGGATGTCGTTGATGGTGACGTACATGGCGTGATCCGACACCGGAGTCTTGATCTTGTACGTCGAACCAATCAGCACCTCGGGACGCTCGAGCTTCTCGTGCATCCAAATGACGTTGTCCTGGGCCTTCAGGGGCTCCTTCGGCACGGCGGCGGCCGCATCTTTTGCTTCGGGTTTCTGCACCCGGTACTTGGCAATCTTCTTGTCGATCTTGATGTTAGCCATGATCAAAATTTCCCGTAATAGCCTTCTTTCAGTGCATCGAACAAGTTTGCGGCGGTGTGCATTTCCCCGTCGTACTCGATTTCTTGGTCGCCGCGTGCTTCGACTTCCGTACCGTCTTCCAGGGTGAACACATAGGTCGTGTTCTTCAGGTCCTCTTCTTTGACCAATACCCCTTGGAATGCCTCCGGATTGAAGCGAAATGTGGTGCATCCTTTGAGGCCCTGATCGAAGGCATACATGTATATGTTCTTGAAATCTTCGTACTTGTAGTCGGTCGGTACATTCGCCGTCTTGGATATGGAAGAATCCACCCAAAGCTGCGCCGCGGCCTGAATATCGACATGTTCCTTGGGGCCGATGTCGTCCGCCGAGAGGAAGTAGTCGGGCAGTTTCTCCGCGGGATTCAGCGAATTTGGCATCGCGCGGGAATTCACCATTTCCCGGTACGCCAGCAGCTCGAAAGAGAATACGTCGATCTTCTCCTTCGACTTTTTGCCCTCGCGTATTACGTTGCGGAAATAGTGATGCGCGAACGAGGGCTCGATGCCGTTCGACGCGTTGTTGGCGAGCGACAAGGAAATGGTCCCCGTCGGTGCAATCGACGAGTGATGCGTGAAGCGCGCGCCCACCTCGGCTAGTTCATCAACCAATTCCGGCGATGCTTCGGCGATGCGCTGCATATAGCGGCTGTAGCGCGCGTGCAGAACCCGGCCGGAGATATGCGCGCCTACGCGCCAGCCGTCCTTCACCATCTCGGGCCGCTTGCGCAACATGGCGCGCGTCACCGTGAATTCCTCGTTCATGATGGGTGCGGGACCCTTCTCACGCGCCAGATCGAGGGCGGCTTCCCAGCCGGCTACGGCCATTTCCCGCGACACATTTTGAGTAAATGCCACCGATTTCTTGGAACCGTACTTCATGCACAGCATGGTGATGCTGGAGCCTAATCCTAAGAAACCCATGCCGTGGCGGCGTTTGCGGATGATCTCCTCGCGTTGCTGCGCCAACGGTAGGCCGTTGATTTCCACTACATTGTCGAGCATGCGCGTAAACACCTTCACCACCTTGCGATAGGTCTCCCAGTCGAAGCGCGCATCCTCGGTGAACGGATCGACGACGAATTTCGTCAGATTCACCGAGCCCAGCAGGCATGATCCATAGGCCGGTAACGGCTGTTCGCCGCAAGGATTGGTGGCGCGGATATTCTCCGTCCACCAGTTGTTATTCATTTCGTTGACCCTGTCGACGAGGATGAAACCCGGCTCCGCGAAGTCGTACGTCGAGGACATGATCACATCCCAGACACGGCGCGCCGGCAAGGTCTTGTAGATCTTGCAGGCGACCAAGCCCTCGTCATTGCCCACATAGCCATCCGTGTACGGCCACTCGCGCCACACGTACTTCGAAGTGTCATCGAGATCAGGCCGCTCGGCCGCAGTGCACGCCTCGAATTCCCTGCGACCCAGCGGGAACGCCAACTGCCATTCGCCGTCGCTCTTCACGGCTTTCATGAAATCATCGCTGACGAGCAGGGACAGGTTGAACTGGCGCAAGCGGCCGTTCTCGCGCTTGGCGCGGATGAACTCCAGCACATCAGGATGTCCGATGTCGAAGGTTCCCATTTGAGCACCGCGCCGGCCGCCGGCGGAGGACACGGTGAAACACATCTTGTCGTAAATATCCATGAATGACAGGGGGCCCGAAGTATAAGCGCCGGCTCCCGAGACATAGGCACCGCGCGGGCGCAAGGTCGAGAACTCGTAGCCAATGCCACAGCCTGCTTTGAGCGTCAGTCCCGCCTCATGAACCTTGTTCAAAATATCGTCCATCGAGTCGCGGATGGTGCCGGAGACCGTGCAGTTGATGGTCGATGTAGCCGGCTTGTGCTCGAGTGCGCCCGCGTTGGATGTGACGCGGCCGGCGGGAATCGCGCCATGACGCAGCGCCCAGAGAAACGATTCGTACCACTGTTCACGGGATTCTTCATCCTCGACATCGGCGAGCGCACGCGCTACGCGCTTATACGTATCGTCCATCGAGTTATCGATGGGCGAGCCGTCCTTCGCGGTCAGACGGTATTTCTTATCCCAGATGTCAAAGGACGCTTCTTGGAATGAAATATCGCCAACGTCTTTGGGCTGAATCTTGACCACCGTATTCATGGGTATTAACGCCGCTCCCTTATAATTCTCAAGCTGCCAACTAAACGCAAATTGCGGCGGTCCCGCCAAAAGAAGTGTTTGATCCGAATCAAGGCCGATGGGGACTAACGCGAACTGCCGACCACAACATCTTGTGTGCGGAGGAGGAGGTTAATTCGCGATGGCAACCAGCGTCAAGACATTTCTCATAGATTTTTTCAAGTAAAAAATCCATGTTTTTCAATGAATTATAAATTTATCCCGAGAAATAGCCTGATTACACTTTGCAATGCCTCGGTCAAGGGGAAAAAAACCTAATCGCAACATCTTGTGTTTGCACACCTTATCCACATAATGTTCCATTGACTTTGAACTGCGTCTCACTTTGCCCAGAGACCTTGAACTACGTCTCACTTTGCCTCGGGCCCTTCCCCTCTTCGCACCCTGCGGCCGCGCCCGGATCGGCCGGGTTGAAAAACCCCATGGCGTCCCAATTTCCCTGTCACGCGCGTGAATTTGCAAGTACAGGCTTTGAAGGCAACGTCTTTCACACATTTCTAATTTAGGAGTAATGCAATGACCGTCGTTCGTTACGAGCCTTGGGCACTCGTCAGCCGGCTCCAGAAAGATATCGATCGTTTATTCGGCGCGCCGCTGGCGACGGCCGCGGATTCCGGCGCCTGGCTGCCGCCGGTGGACATTCATGAGGAAGCCACCGCGTTCGCTCTACATGTTGATCTGCCCGGCGTGGATCCGAAAGCGGTGGAAATCACCGCGGATCAAGGCGTGCTGACCATTCGCGGACAGCGTGAGGATGCCCGCCGCGAATCGCGCGAAGGCTACCGCCGCGTGGAGCGCATAACCGGCGAGTTCCAGCGCCGCTTCAGCTTGCCGGAATCGGCCGACACCCAGAACATCAAGGCGAAATTCGTCAATGGCGTGCTGGAAGTCTCGATTCCGAAACTGGCGCAGGTGCAGCCGCACCGGATCATGGTGCAAGCCGCTTAAGAGGACCGCCCTACGCGAATCTTCCGTGTAATATCGCGCAACGACCTCGGGCTTATTGAGGCCGGACGAAACTCGTCCGGCCTCGTTTCGTGTCCAAGGTTCAAACAAAATGGAAGGATCACGCATGAATCTGCGTCTTAAATTTGCTGCGGCGGCGTTTGCCGCGGCTTGCATGGCCAGTTCCGCTGTTTTCACCGCACCCGCGTTCGCCGCCCTACCCGCGCCACTCGCGGATGCGGCGCCGATTCCCTCGCTCGCCCCCATGGTCAAGCGCGTTTCGCCCGCGGTAGTCAATATTGCAACACGCGGCACCATTAAAGAGCAGCCCGGACAACGAAATCCTCTGCTCGATGATCCGTTTTTCCGCCGCTTCTTCGATACTCCGCCCGAGGGAAAGCCGCGCGAGCGCCAGTTCCAAAGCGCGGGCTCCGGCGTCATCGTCGATGCCAAAAATGGCTACATCATCACCAATCATCATGTGGTGGAGAACGCCAGCGAGATCACCATCACTTTGCTTGATAACCGAACGTTCTCCGCCAAAGTCATCGGCAGCGACGAAGGCGCGGATATCGCGGTGTTACAGGCCAAGCAGCCGAATTTGATCGCCATGACGCTGGGCGACTCCTCAAAGCTCGAGGCGGGAGATTATGTAGTCGCGATCGGCAACCCCTTCGGCCTCGCACACACCGTCACCGCCGGCATCGTCAGCGCGCTCGGCCGCACCGGCATCAATCCCGACGGCTATGAAGACTTCATTCAGACCGATGCGTCGATCAATCCCGGTAATTCCGGCGGCGCATTGGTCAATCTGCGCGGCGAACTCGTCGGCATCAACTCCGCCATTCTGTCGCGCAGCGGTGGCAACATCGGCATCGGCTTTGCGATTCCGGCCAACATGGTCAAGGGCGTGATGGACCAGTTGATCAAGTTCGGCCAGGTCAAGCGCGGAGTTCTCGGGGTGAAGATCTATAACGTGACCCCGGATATCGCCAAGGAATTCGGCCTCACTGAGTCGAGCGGCGCCCTGGTCGCCGGCGTTGCGCCGGGCTCGGCGGCCGAACACGCCGGGGTCAAGACCGGCGACATCATCACTTCGATCAACGGTGTCGTTATGAAAGACGCGGGCGAACTGCGCAACACCATCGGCATGCTGCGCGTCGGCGACCAGGTCGAAATTGGGTTACTGCGCGACGGCAAGCCGCGCAAAGTCACCGCGCTGGTCGCGGAACGCAGCGAAGTCGAAACAGCCAACGCCGTCGACATTAATAAGGGGCTGGACGGCGCGGAACTGACCGACGCTCCCGACGGCGGCGGAGTTCTGATTAAAAACTTACAAGAAGGCAGCCCGGCGGCACAAAATGGCCTGCGAGCCAATGATCTGATCGTCGGCGTCGGCCGAACGCCGGTGTCGAACACCAAGACGTTCAAGGAAGCTGCGAAGAATGCCAACGTTCTGGTGCTCAATGTGCGGCGCGGCTCCACCGCACAATTGATTCAAATTCGCTGACAGCCGTGCGGCCGCAATCCATCGTGGTGCTCGGCGGGACCGGATTTCTAGGCACTCGTTTGGTTGCCCGATTGATTAAGGACGGGCATCGCGTCACCGTGTTATCGCGCGACCGGGAACTGCACAAGCACCTGCTGGTGCTGCCTGGATTGACTCTGGAGAATTGCGATGTCTACGAGGAACCGCAGCTGAGCGAGCGTTTCCGCGGCAAGGACGTAGTGATCAATCTCATCGGCATCCTTAACGAGCGCGGCTTCAGCGGCGCGGGCTTTCGGCGCGCGCACACCGAGCTTACCCGGGGTGTACTACAGGCGGCGCGCTCGGCCGGTGTCGCACGGCTGCTGCAAGTGTCTGCACTGAAAGCTGCCGTCGACGCGCCGAGCTACTATCTGCGCTCCAAGGGCGACGCCGAGCAGCTGATTCGCGAAGGCGGCGGCTCATTGGACTGGACCATTTTCCAGCCGTCGGTAATGTTCGGACCCGGCGATTCCTTCTTGAACCGCTTCGCCGGACTGCTCGCGGTGATCCCTTTTGCCCTACCACTGGCAAGACCGCGCGCGCGTTTCCAGCCGGTGCTGGTCGATGACGTGGTAGAAGCGCTGCGCCGCTGTCTGCACGGCGGCGCTTCCAGCCGCCAAACCTACCAGCTCGGTGGACCGCAAGTTTACACACTGGGCGAAATCGTCGGCTTGGTTGCCAAACTCACCGGCCAGCGCCGATGGATCGTGGGTCTGCCGGATTTCGCGGCGCGAATGCAGGCATTTGCCATGGACTTCGTGCCGGGGCGCCCCTTCTCCAGCGACAATTTCCGCTCCCTGACCGTCGATAGCGTGTGCAGCGAAGACGGATTCTCAAGGCTTGGCATCAAAGCGCAATCCATGATGGCATCCGCTCGGCAGTACTTGGGAGCGTACGAAGACAATGCCCGCCTCAGCCAGAACCGCGCCGGCGCCGGTCGCGTCTAGGCCGAAATCGGCAATTTCCAAGCGAGACACACCAGCATGCACCGACTGCGTAAGCCTTACCTACTTTTTCTTGGCGATGTGCAGGACAAGCTGACGGCGAAGACCGCATTCGGCCTCAAGGATTGGTGCGGTGAAGAGGTAATCGGCGAGTGGAGCTTGCAGGGATGCGGTGTGACGCTCGGGCTTAAGCGTATGTCACCGGCGGAGGCGGCCGCACGCGGCGCCGGGTCGATCATCGTCGGAATTGCGCCGACCGGCGGCAAGCTGCCGCCTCATTGGATAGCCGAACTCAAAGCGGCGGCGGATGCCGGCCTGGATGTGGTGAGCGGTCTGCACACTCGCCTCACTTCCTTCCCCGAACTCGTGCAAGCGGCAGCGCTGCGCGGGGTCCGACTTATCGATGTGCGGCACAGTGATGCCGTGTACGGCGCGGCAAGCGGCCGTAAGCGCAGCGGCAGGCGCGTGCTCACGGTCGGCACCGATTGCGCTCTCGGCAAGAAGTACACCGCTCTTGCGCTGGCCAAGAACTTAACGTCGCGCGGCGTTGCCGCCACCTTTCGCGCGACCGGACAGACGGGCATCATGATTGCGGGCGAAGGCATCGCCATCGATGCGGTGATAGCGGATTTCATCGCAGGGGCGGCCGAACAGCTGTCGCCCGACAATGCGGCCGATCATTGGGACGTGATCGAGGGACAGGGATCTCTCTTCCACCCCGCCTATGCCGGCGTCACCCTTGGGCTGTTGCACGGCTCGCAACCGGATGCCATCGTGCTCTGTCACGATCCATTGCGCCGCACTATCGATGAGTACCCCGATTTTCCGATTCCCGATCTGCGGGTAGTGATCGAGGACTATCTACGTGCCGGCAGGCTCACCAATCCCGCCATTCGCTGCGTCGGATTGAGCATTAATTCCTCGAGCCTCTCCGCTGCGGACTGCGCCGCCTACATTGCGCGGCTGACAGCCGAGCTTGGAATGCCGGTGTGCGATCCGGTACGCACCGGTGTCGACAGCCTGGCGAGCGCGCTGCTGGCGATCTAAAAGGCCGCGGCAATGCTCAGCGCCGTTGCATAAGGTTCGGGATGGTCGCGATTCGTCAGGACAATGACGGTGGTGCGACGCTGTGGTTGGCGCAGGATCACATTGCGAAATCCAATGGACTCGCCCGAATGCCACAGCGCCTCACCGGTGACGCGCCAGCCGAATCCGTATTGCACGGCGGGATCCTCGCTGTCGACCGCGGGCGTGAACGCCTGACGCAGCGACTCCGGGCGCAGCAGGCGGTCGTCATATAGCGCGGCATCCCATTTCGCGAGATCGTCGATGGAGGAGTAGATGCCGCCGTCGCCGAGAGTTGCACTGGTGAGGTTCTGATCCGTGCGCTGCCAGGAAGATGCACCATTGCTATAGCCGAAGGCGCGATTTGCAACCTCTGAAATGCCCGCCTCGTAGGCAACCGTATGCAGCATGCCGAGGGGCTGGAAAATGCGCCGGCGCAGAAATGCGGCGAAATCGTAGCCGGAGGCGCGCGTGATTATCAGCGCCAGCAACACGTAGCCGCTATTGCTGTAGCGGAATTTCCTCCCCGCAGGGAAATAGCCGGGGCCCGGCGCCTTGAGCAGTTCGAGTACATCGGCATCGTGCAATTGCACGGTGCTCCCTCGCGCAATCAAATCCTCGAAGTCAACCAGTCCGGACGTATGCGCAAGAAGGTGGCGGATGAGGACTTCATCGGCCCCCTGCGGCAGGCTCGGCAGCCACTTGCGCGCACGATCATCGATCGACAGGCGCCCGTCTTCCGCCAACAGCAGTATCGCGGCCGCAGTGAATTGCTTGGTCATGGATGCCAGCCGGTAATTGGTTGCGGGGGTTGCAGCCACGCGCGCTTCGACATTGGCGAGACCGTATGCACGCCGCACCACCATCGCACCGGCTTGGAGGACGGCGACGCAGGCACCGGGCACCTCGCCGCCGTACATGCCCATGAGTTCGTCAATCACACGGAAACGCGGGGTTTTGGGAATTCGCGCGCTGCGGCGATAAGCCACTCGCGAAATTGCGCCACCTTGGGCAGCGTCAGAAAGCTCTTCGGGCACACGAAGTAATAAGCGGAGCCGAACGGCACCACTTCTTTGGCAGCCAGACGCAGGCTGCCCTTGTGTAACGCGCGGCCTACCAGGGTCCAACGTGCGAGGGCATATCCGAGACCCTCTTCCGCGGCGATCATGAGCCCGGCCGAATCATCGATGGTGGGCGCGCGCGAGTTCCAGGCCGCTTCCTCGTCGGTTCGCCGCCACACGCTCCAAGGCGCGTCGTCGCCATCGAGCAAAGGAAATTTGCTCAAGTCCGCCCCGCGTTCGATCATTCCGTATTGTTTGATCAGATCCGGGCTGGCCACCGGCACCAGCCAGTCATCCAGTAATTTCTCGCAGTGCAAGTTCGGATAATTTCCACGACCGAAGCGAATGGCTACGTGATGGGTGGTGCGCGAAAAATCCACCAATTCACGCGAGGTGTGAAAGCGCAGCTCGACGCTTGGGTGCTTGCGGCGAAACGAGCGAATGCGGGGCAGCAACCATAGCTGCAGGAACGATGCCACCAGGGTGATCTGCAGCGGACCGGCGCAGCGGTGTTGCTTGATCTGCTGCAACGCGGATTCGAGTTTCTCGAGACCGGCGCGAACCGCAGGCAGCAATTCAAGACCCTCTTCGGTGAGTTCCACGCGGCGCCCGCTGCGCCGGAACAGCGGCACTTGGATATAACCCTCCAGCGCTTTGATCTGCTGGCTGACCGCGGCCGGCGTGACACTGAGCGCATCGGCGGCGGCCGAGAAGCTCAAGTGAGCCGCCACCGATTCGAACACCCGCAGGGCTCCCAACGGCAATCGGTCGTAGGCGGTCGGCACTTTAAGTTTTCCTTAACGGACTGTCAGGCATTGCATTTGTTGCGCAATCGCTGCCGGCGCAATCTGTCCTTCGTTGAAATCAATTACCGCATAGGAGCTAGATCATGAACCCTAATTATCTTGCCACAAGACTGGCGCAGGGACTGCTGGCGATCACCATAGTGTCCGCACTGGGGCTCGCGTTTCAACTGACGCTTGTGTATTGATTGCACATCATGTGGCCGAATCCGAAGTCCAAAGGCTGCCGCAAACGAGGGCATCGCGCTTCTGTTGATCGAGTTTCGCCAAGTCGCGAACTCGCGCGTAAAAGGCAATGAGGTTTCCGCCCGCTGCCTTGAGCTCGCGCTCGAAGCCGGGCACACACGCGAAATATGTCGCGATCGATGCCAGATAGGCATTGTTGAGATCTTCGGCGAACCATGATTCGAATGGCGCGTGTCCGCCCCACTCCGCCTTGCGCAGCACGTACGCCACACGCAAAGAGGCAAATGCAGCCCGCTTGCGCTGCCGCATCTGCTCTGGCGCCAACCCGGAAGCGTATATGGCGCGCAGCTCCGAGCGCGTCGCATCCAGCAAATCGATCACCCCCCTAAAGTGCTGCTCCTGCAGCAGGTGGGCAGCCAAATCAGCGTCGCGGCCCTGCGCGTTCAGCCAGCGCCGTACCCCCTCCTCTTCCACCGTGGTGGCAAGCGCCTCGTTGAAGGCAGAATCGTTCGGTACGTACAGCAGCTGATGCGTGAGTTCGTGAAATATGATGGAGGCCAGCTCAACATCGTTCCAGCCCATCATGGTATTGAGAACCGGATCGTTGAAATGCCCCAGGGTCGAATACGCCGCGACCCCGCCGACCGTGACATCCAAGCCTTCACCGCGGAGCCCTGTGGCAAAGCGGCGCGCCCGGCCTTCCACAAAATATCCGCGATAGGCGACGCAACCGACGATCGGGTAGCACCACTGCTTCGGGTCGACCGAAAACTCCGGCGCGGCGACGACATTCCACACCACGAAGCGTCGTCCCACATCCGCGTAGCTGCGATAACTGCCATTGTCCGGGAGGCCTAACTCACGGCTGGCGAAATCCCGTATAGCGGCAACGGCCGTGAGCTGGGTGCGCAGCGCCACAGGTGTCGACACAGCGCCTATCACGCGAGCGATGGGCTCGCGCTTTGACATCAGGTCCAGCTGGCCCTCGACACTTTGCAATAAATAGCAGCCGCCGCTCAATGCCGCGACCAGCGCTACGACCACCGCCGCGCGGCAGGGCGCGGCTATGCTGCTAATATTCACCCATGCAAGTGTATCTGGTCGGGGGAGCGGTTCGGGACGCCCTGCTCGGCGTGCCCGTCAAGGAGCGCGACTGGGTGGTCGTCGGTGGCACGCGCGAGGAGCTGCTGCGGCTGAAATATCGTGAAGTCGGCCGCGACTTCCCGGTATTTCTGCATCCCGAGACTCACGAGGAACACGCGCTGGCGCGCCTCGAGCGCAAGGTGTCGCCGGGCTATCGCGGTTTCAGTGTCGAATTTGGGCCGGCAGTCACCCTCGAGGAGGATCTCGCGCGGCGTGACCTCACCATCAACGCCATTGCCGAGGCAGCCGACGGCACTGTGGTGGATCCCTACGGCGGACGGCGCGATCTGCAAGCCCGCGTGCTGCGTCATGTTTCGCCTGCCTTTGCGGAAGATCCGGTTCGGGTGCTGCGCGTGGCGCGTTTCGCCGCGCGCTTCGCGCCGCTTGGTTTTAAGGTGCATCCGGAGACCCTGCACTTGATGCGTGCGATGGTGGAGCGACGTGAGGTGGACGCACTGGTGGCCGAAAGGGTCTGGCAGGAGACGGAAAAAGCTCTGCGTGAACTCAAGGCCAGTGAGTTCTTCCGGGTGCTGCGCGAGTGCGGTGCGCTCAAGCCGATCTATCCCGAAATCGATGCCCTGTTCGGCGTGCCGCAGCCGCCGCAATGGCATCCTGAAATCGACACCGGGCTGCACACCTTGATGGTGCTGGATCAGGCCGCATTGCAGAGTACAGAGCCCAAGGTTCGGTTCGCCGCGCTGGTGCATGATCTGGGTAAGGGCACGACCCCGCGCGCAGAATGGCCCAGCCACCGCGGGCACGAAGAGCGCAGCGTGGCGCTCATCGAAGCACTTGCGCAAAGACTGCGCCTGCCCGCGGAATACCGCGAGCTTGCCGTCATCGTGGCGCGTTATCACGGCATCGTGCATCGCGCCTTTGAGTTGCGGCCCAAGACGATTCTTGAATTCCTGGAGCGCTCCGATGCATTCCGTCGTCCGGAGCGATTTTCGCAGGCGTTGCTCGCGTGCGAGGCGGACTCGCGCGGCCGCACCGGCTTGGAAAACGCACCCTACCCGCAACGCGATTATCTCCAGGCGGCTCGCGAGGCGGCGGCGGCGATCAAGCCCACGCCCCTGGAAATCGCCGCACACCCCGGCGCGAAAATCGCCGAATATTTGCAGCAGCGTCGTGCGATGGCAATCGCCGAATTGCGCGAGCGATCCGGAGCTCCAGGCCAAGCGACCCGCTGAAGGTACTCTATGAAAATACGCTGGCGAATGGCGGTTGGGTTGATTTTTTGGGCATCCGGCCTGCTTGCGGTCGCGCGCGCAGACGCCGTGCTTGTCGCTGCGGCCGCGTATCCGGAGGGGCCTCTGTGGCGCGACGGAAAAATTTTCTATGTGGAATACGCCGGACCCGGCGTCAAAGTGTGGGATGGGAAGCGCGCCTCTGACTTTTGGCAAGGCGGGCACTGCGGCGCTTCCGGTCTGATCGACTACCACAACGGCCATATTCTGGTGGCCTGTTATGACGCGAATACAATTGTGGAATTGGACCAAGCCGGCAAGCAAGTCCGCAACATCGACCGCGACAGCAAGGGCAAACCCTTCCTCGGGCCCAACGATTTTACCGCGGACCGTCACGGCGGAATCTACGTATCCGCGTCCGGAGTCTACGATCTGAAGGCACCGATCGGCGGAGCCATCTTATATTTGTCGGCCGCGGGCCAACTCATCGAAGTAGCCACCCTTATTCACTATTCGAACGGTCTCACCCTGTCGAAGGATGGCAAGGACCTGCTGGTGGCAGAAATGCTGGCGGGTCGCATCCTGGCATTTCCAATCCAGGCCGACGGCACTTTGGGTGCGCGCACGGTGTGGGCGCGGCTGCAGGATCTCGCGCCGCCGACGGCTCACGAGGATGCTTATAACGGCCCTGACGGTTTCAAATTGGGTCCCGATGGCAATTACTACATTGCGCAAAACGGCTCGGGCCGGGTACTGGTGGTGAACGATGAGCGCACGCTGGTGAGCACCATCACCGTCTCCACCCCCTACGTCACCAATATCAACTTCGGCGCAGATGGTGCGAACACCCTGTACATCACGGGGGTCTTCGATCCGTGGAAGGCGCCATTCCCTGGCGCCTTATACCGGTGGACGAAGTAGCCCCGGGCTAATTCCCTCAGAAATTGTAACCAAAGGTGACGCCGACCACTCGCGGCCGCAGCGGGGTCTCTTCGACAATGAATTGATCGGTACTGGTAAAGGTGCTGGCGTGTGAATTGTTCAAGTTCTCGCCGTAGAACATCACATTCCAAGCATCCTTAGCAATTCCGAACGAGGCGTCAAATGTCGTATAGGCGGGGTTTTCAAACCGCAGTCTGCCGGTGGTGATGCCACCGGCCTGGGCGATCGTGGGATTTGATCCGGCCTGAGTAAATGAATGGCCGGTGTGCACTACCCCGAATTGCACAAAAGGCTTGAAATCCATGACGCTCCAATCGTAACGGGCGCGCAGACTAAATTGGAGCGGCGGCGCATTGGCGCTCGGCGACCCGGTCGGGCCGAAGGGGTTTGTAACTGCCACACAATTGGCGCCGGTGCTGTCGCAGTTCTGAGTGATCGGCTTGCCAACGTTGGCGCTCAGCGGATTGTTGGCGATCAGCGCCGGCGAGTTCGTCTGCCGGCTCTGGTTCCAGGATGCCGCGCCCTGCAGAGCCAGCCCGGACACCACCCGCGCCACGACCGAGGTCTCAATGCCTTTGATGAGGAAATTCTGGCCGTTGGTGTTGTAGAAAATGTTGCCGACCAAGCCGGGGTTGAAGAAGGCCACCTGCACGTTGTTCCAGTTCTCGCGGTATACCGCGCCGTTCCACTGCACTCGGCGGTCGAAGAATTCCGTCTTCCAGCCGATTTCATTGTTGGTGAGTTGGTCGGAGGAATAGGAACTGGGGACCGCGTACTGTTGCACCTTGTCTGGACCGTAGGCATGCAGCGAGCCGCCGTTCTGGTTGAAGCCGCCCGGACGAAAGCCCTGCGAGAATGTGTAGTACAGCATGACATCGGATGTGACATGCCAGGTCAGGTTGCCGCGGCTCTTGAAGCCGGACTCGGTGTCATGAAGATTCTGGGCGTTGAGATTGAAATTGGTGCCGAGACATCCGCCCGCCGGCGCGCCGTGCTCGAAGCAGATGAAACTGCCGCTGACGCTGCCCTTGGAGGAATTTTCGAATCGAAAATGCCGCGTGCCGGCGGTGATGACCAACACTTTGGGAATCAGATCGAAATCCACCGACGCGAAGAACGCCGTCTGTTTGGTTTCGCGCACCGTATCCTGATAGAAAGAAGTATTCGCGCCCTGCACGCCGGGATTCACGACGGTCGACCCGGGAGCCGTGCCGATGTCCGAGAAGCAGCCCGCATTGCCCGGCGAACCCGCCGGATCGTTCGTCGTGCAGGAAGGGATGGTCTTGTAGCCCCAACCCGTTTGATCGAACAATTTGTTGTCCTCCCAGTATGCGCCTGCGATCGCGCGCAACCGCCAGTCGTCCGGCGTGCTGAAGCGGAATTCGTGTTGCTGGTGCGTGTTGCGCTCGGCCGAATGCCAGGTCGCGCTCGGCGAGAAGCACGTTTGATTGGGATGCCCCGCATCGCCCGATCCCGCTCCGTAGCACTGGTAGTAGTCGGCATAGAAGCCGCGCGCATAGTTGGTGTAGTCGCCGACTTGATCGACGTTGCGCACCAGGTAGCCGCCGGTGTACACGCCCTTGATATCGCCAAATTTCCCGTTCAGGGTCCAAGCCGTGCTTTCAAACCTGTCCTTGTCGAAGGAAGGATTGAACAATGTCACTTCGAGCGGCCGTAGATTTGCCCCGTCCGACGCGGTGGGCTGCTGGTAGAACACACCCTTCGAGTTCATCTCCTGGTAGGACTGCGTCAGCAACACATCCCAGTTATCGTTGAATTTGTACAGCGCCTCGGCTCGCACTCCCTGGTACGTGACTGGATTGATCGCCCTGGCGGCTATGCTGTTGTTGTTGATGGAAGGGCTGCCCGGCGGTACGCCATAGCCCGTCACGGCACCCGCGGCGCACTGACCGCCGATCGGAGTGCCTATGGAGCAACCGGTAGCGTAGCCCGCATAATGAATGCCGATGTCGCTGTCCTTGCGCGTAAACGTGGCCGGCACATTGTCGATGTAGCCGCCGCGGCTGTCGTTGTAAATCACCGCCCGCACCGCCATGGTGTCGGCAATCAGCGGTAGGTTCAACACGGCCGTCACGTTGGAATTCGGATCGCCGTGCGCGGTGATTCCATAGCCGGCCTTGACGCTGCCTTCGGTCACGTCGAGCTTCGGTGCATTGGTGATGTAGCGAATCGCGCCGGATTCGGCGCCGGAACCAAACAGCGTGCCCTGGGGACCCTCCAGAACCTCGATCCGATCGATATCGGCCGCATATACATCCAGGTTGCGGTTCGGCAGCTGGCCGGATTGATTGTCCAGATAAATGGCGACATTGGGATATAGCCCCGTCGAGCCGCTGCCCTGGCTGGGCTGGGCGCCGGCACTCAATCCCCGCATGAAGACCTCATTCTGTCCCGGCCCGTTGTTCGCCGTCGTCACATTGGGCAGGTACTTGATGTAATCGTCGAAGGTCGAAATGTTAAGTTGCTGCAAGGCCTTGCCCGTAAAGGCCTGCATCGAGATCGGCACGTTTTGCATACTCTCACTGCGGCGCTGCGCGGTGACGGTGATTTCCTGAATCGTGTCGGAGCTGGAATCGGTGTCGGGCGCCGGTGCCGCGCAGATGATCCCGCCGGAGGCGCCGCTCAGGATCACCGCGATCGCGTATGACAGCTTCGAGTTTGAATTCATGCGTATGTCCCCATAATTGAATTTATTCGGCGAAAGCCATGCCAACTTACCGCGATACAGGCCAGCCTCCGGTCAATCCTACCTCGAAAATCAGGTGCCGCCTGCTCAGAACTCGCCATGAACGGGTCTAAATCCGGCATCGTCAGCCGGCCGGCGCGGGCAGCCGAACCGTTACTCGGCAGCCTTCGCCGATGACGGCATCCACATCTAATGTGCCGCCCACTGCGCGCACTCGCTCCCGCAGCTGAGCCAGGCCGAAGCGCTTTCCGGAAGGTGGCACCGTACGCTGCGTATCGAATCCGACACCCTCGTCGACCACCGTAATCTCCACGGCCGCCGGCGAGACATCGACTTCCACCTCGGCGGAGTGCCGCTGTGAGTGCTTACGTGCGTTCATGAGCAGCTCACGAATGCAACGATAGACCAGGCTCAGACGGTCGCGCGGCAGGTCGGCGACTCCGTTTACCCGCCACAGCACGCTGAACTCGAATCGCGTCTTGAAGAAATCGGCCAGCCAGCGCAGCGTCTCATCGAGTGAGGCATGATCGAGCCCTGGCGGACTTAAGTCCTGAATCATCACACGCAGCCCCTCCTGCGCCTCGCGCGAAGCCTCGGCAGCCTCGTCGAGCAGCACCGTCAACGGTGATTGGCCGGCGTGCGGGCGCATCGCCGCCAGTGTCATGCTCTGCCCTGCCAGTACCTGTCCGATGCCGTCGTGCAGGTCCACCGCCGTCTTGCGGCGCGCCGTCTCCTCCGCGACGCCCAGGGCGCGCGCGTAGCTGCGCAGCGCCTGGTGCTCACGCGCGAGCTCATCCAGCAGCGCGCGCTGCTTCAGCGTCATCGAATTGACGAGCAATGCCCCGCCGCAACCGATGAGTAGGAATACGTCTATGGCGATGACCACATGCGGCCAACCGACGACATTGGCGAGACCCCGATAAATGCCGACACCGTATCCCGCAAACAGCACGATACCCGTAGCCACGATCACCACCCCGATGTTCGTGGTGCGGCGTGAAAAACGCAGTGCCAGCCAGGCCAGAGGCACGCAGAACAGCATGGGTTGCAGGAAAGGGTCCACCGCCGGCCACGGTAAGACGGCGAAACACAAGAACAGTCCCGATACCATGAACGACACAGCCCAGGCTTCCCACGACTGCGCCGGGGTCGGAGTGGGAGTCGGTTCGGAGAAGCCGATAATGAGCCCGAACAGCATCGGACCGAAGGTGACAATGGTGAGCACCGATGCGAGAACCCACAGCCCCACATGACCCGGAACCAGCGGAACACCCGCGGCGAGCGCACCCGTCGCAGAACCCAGCAGTGCGCCCGGCAGCGATCCGGCAAACAGAGCCACTATCCACAGCGGCGATATCACCAGTTGGAAACGATCTTCGCTGCGGTACAGCTGCATCATGCGCGCGAGAGCCGCCGGACCCATCGACGTCAACACATTTGCCAGCGCGAAGTTGCAGGTCATCGATAATGATGCCTCCGAGCGGATGGTAATCCAGTACATGATCGGTCTGGAGAGAAAATCCCATAATATCGCGCCGCCTGCGACCAGCGGCCAGCTGCGGATCGGCAGCAATATATAGGCAGCGAAGGTGAGTGCGTGCGCGGGCCAGATTGCCGACGACCCGGCAATGGACTTCGACAGGTAGCCAAGCGCATAAAGCAGCGGATATCCCAGTGCGAGATACCAAAGCACGCGCCGCTCGAAGCGTCTGCCACTGCGCTCCGGCAGCAAATCAGTCCACGTCATCTTCGACCTCCGACTCCGATCACAGCGTGTGGCGCAGATCCTGCAGTGCAAATCCCGATAGCGGCAGATCCAAGCCGCGCAGCCACGCCATGGCCTTGAATCGCTCCCCCATTTCGCCGGGCAGCATCAACTGGCGTGCCTGATTGGCCAGTCGCGCAAATCGATTGGCATCATCGCCGGCCATGTTGTGCATTTCCTGGCCAATGCTCAAGCCCGCCAGGAAGTGGCTCTGCGTGGTGAACCCCGCGACGGTGAAGCCGGCGGTGCGTGAAGCCTCTGCCAGCAAGGTGTAATCCACCCACGCTGTAATGTCTTGTAGTCCCGGAATGAGCAATGCATCGTTGCTCGCGCGATGACGGAAATGGCAGAGCAGCGTGCCCTCGTGGCGCTCCGGAAGGTAATATTGCGCACGGGGCAGCCCGTAATCGAACCACAGCGCAGCACCGTGGCGCAGGGCGCCGCTGACTCCCTGCGTCCAAGCCGTGAGTCGCGGACAGTACTCCGACACATATCCATCGTCCCAGGCACCGCCGCAGCCCGCCAGCCGCTGCACCGCCTGCGCAACCTGCGAGCCGGCCGGCCGCGCGCCTAAGGCCAAGTGGCCGGCGTCGAGCACGACGCCGATTTCCTCCACCCGGTCGCGATACCAGCGAAAGCGTGTGACCGGGAGAGCATCCAGTACTTCGTTGGCTAGGATGAGCCCATCGAAGGGTTGCTCGGGCGGCTCATCGAGCCAGTGCACGCGTCCCAGCAAGTGCGGCAGATGCTGCGCGAGATGGCGCTGCTGGCGTTCGCGCAGATCGGCGCTGATCTCGAGAATCGAATAGCCCGCCGGCAAGCGCCCCAGCGATTCCAGCCGCGACAGAACATCTGCCGCGAGACGTCCGCTGCCGGCGCCAATTTCCAAGATGGACCCGCCGCCGAGTGCGTCCAAGACTTGTGCGCACTGCCGGGCGACGCAGGCGCCGAACAGGCTCGAAACTTCCGGCGCGGTGGTGAAATCGCCGTCGGCGCCGAATTTGTGCGCACCCGCACTGTAATAGCCCAAGCCCGGTGCATACAGCACCAGTTCCATGTACCGCTCGAAGCTCAGCCAGCCGTCCGCGGCGGCGAGCTGCACCGCCAGGTAGTCGAGCATGCGCGCACTGTGCCGCACTTGCGTGTCATTCAGCATAATTTCACGCTGCGCATCCATTGCGGTATCGTTGCAACGCATGAAGCCCAGTATCGAGAGTTCGTCGTTGCGCGACCAAGTGGTGCTGATCACCGGCGGCGCGCGCCGCGTCGGCGCAGAGGTCGCGCGCACGCTGCACGCGGCAGGAGCGAACATACTCATTCATTTTCGATCCTCCGCCGCCGCCGCAATGGCCTTGGCCGATGAATTCAATCGTGCTCGCGCCCATTCGGCCGCGATTCATCCGGCGCATCTGGCGGATGCCGAAGCGCCTGAGAAATTGGTGGCCGCCACACTGCTGGAATTTGGCCGCCTGGATATTCTAATCAACAACGCCTCGAGTTTTTATCCGACGCCGATCGGTCACATCACTCTGCCGCAATGGGATGATCTCATCGGCAGCAACTTAAAAGCGCCCTTGTTTCTCTCCCAAGCTGCCGCGCCCAGCCTGGCGCGGCAGCACGGACTCATTATCAATATGATCGATATCCACGCCCTGCGCCCGCTCAAAGGACACACCGTGTACTGCACGGCCAAGGCGGGACTGGCCATGCTGACGCGCGCGCTGGCACGCGAACTCGGCCCGGATATTCGCGTCAACGGCATAGCGCCGGGGCCGGTGCTGTGGCCGGAAGGTGACATGGACGAGGACTTAAAGCGCGAAATCATCGATAAGACGGCGCTCAAACGCCACGGCACGCCGCGGGACATCGCTCGCACCGCGCTGTTCTTGGCAAAGGACGCGCCCTACATCACCGGCCAGATCATCGCCGTCGACGGCGGCCGCGGCATATAAATTTCGCGTCAGTCCCGCAGCATTTCCGGCAGCGTCCCCTGCAGCATCTGCTGCGCGCTTTGGATGTCGGCACCCAAAGGACGATCGTCGTCGTAGCGAGGTATGCGCGCGCGCAGCCATCGATAGACGGCGTCGGTGTGCGGCGCTCGGGCCGGCGCCTCAAATTGCAGGTCGTAGGCCTGCGCCGCTGCCAGCAATTCGATAGCCAGAATGGCCTCGGCATTGCCGATGATCTTGAGCAGCTTGATTGCGGCCGGGGTCGCGTGGCTGAGATGATCCTCCTGCAGCCCCGAGGTAACCCCGCCGTCAAGACTGGCCGGCGCGGCCAAACGACGATTTTCTGCCACCAATGACACCGCCGTGTATTGCGCAATCATGAATCCGGAACTCGCGCCTTCGTCCGCCGTCAAGAAGGCGGGCAGATTGCTCAGCAGCGGATTTACCAGTCGATCCATGCGGCGCTCCGACATGGCCGCTACTTCTGCCACCGCTATGCCTAAGGAATCAGCGCCAAGACCCAGCGCGGCGCCGACTGCATTGGCGCCGGACAGTGCGCGCGGCGCGTCGGTTGTGCCGACAACCGCCGGATTGTCGGTTACTGATGCCAATTCAGCATCAACTACCTGGGCAAAGTGGCTGAAGAGATCGCGTGCGGCGCCGTGCACCTGCGGCACGGCACGCAGACTCAATGCGTCCTGAGTCCGCCGCCCCGCACTATCCTTGAGGATGGCGCTGCCGTGTAAGGCAGCCCGCAGCCGCTCACCGACGCGTTGTACTCCCTCCGATACCCGCAGCCCCAACGCGTCCGCATCGAATACCGCCGGCTGCCCGCGCAAATTCTCGAATGTCATGGCGGCGATGACATCCGCCGCATCGAGTAGATGCTGCGACCGCGCCAGCGCCAGCGCGCACAGACCCGTGGCACAGGGAGTTCCATTGACCAGGCTCAACCCCTCCTTCGCATCCAGCACCAGCGGCGCCAAGCGCAGCGATTTAAGTGCTTCGGCGCCGCTGATCGATCTGCCGTGCGACAAGGTCTCGCCTTCGCCGATCAGAACCAGAGCAATGTGCGCCATGTGGGTCAGGTATCCGACCGATCCCAAGGCGGGAATCCGCGGCAGGCAATCGAACTCGAGGAGTGCCAGCAGCCCGTCCACCACTGCCGGGCGCACGCCGGAAAAGCCGTGCGAAAAATTATTGATCGCCGCGGCGATAATGGCGCGCACCGCTGTCGGTTCCAGCGGCGGCCCGACGCCGACGGCGTGGCTCATGACGATATTGCGCGATAGGCGCTGCAGTTTTGACGCGGGAATCACCACATCGCAGAGCGCGCCCACGCCGGTGTTCACACCATAGGCGCGCAGGCCCTTGCGAACAATGGACTCCACCAGCGCGCGCGCCGCACGAATTCGCGCTTGCGCTGCCTCCGACAGCGCCAATGTTTCACCCTCGGCCACGTCGGCAATCTGCCGCCATGTCAGGGGGCGATCGAGAAGAATTCGTTGCGGCATTCTAGGTAAGCGGTGCTACGGCGGCGGGCGGCTACGCCTTGGCGGCCGCCGCGGCACGCGCGCGCCATTTCGCCAGGTGTTCGCGATCACGTTCCAGCTTCACGCCGACGTCGCGCGAACTGCGGATGGCGCCCGGCTTGCTCAGCGAAAGACTGACCCAGGAGACGCCAAACTCCTCCAAAAGCAGCATGGCGATGTGCTCGGCTAGGGTCTCGACCAGGTGAAACTTCGACTCCTCGACGAACCCCAGCACGCGTTTGGCAATCCGCTTGTAATTGATGGTGTCGTCGATGGAATCGGACAGAGCGGCCTTGACGATATCGGCGCTGATCTCGATATCCACGATGACGGTCTGCTTGACCTGCCGTTCCCAGTCGAATATGCCGACGATAGTCTCGGTCTTGAGCGCTGTTATGAAAATCTTGTCCATTAAGCCGTTGCTCCGATATCCCCAAGGTCCCAGTTCGCTCGCGCCTCGATCGACAACAGGCTCGGCTGCAATCCAGCCGCCAGCCGCATACAGCCCGCCAAGGCGATCATCGCCCCATTGTCCGTGCAGAACTCGACGCGCGGAAAGTGCAATTCCGCTCCAGCGCCGCGCGCCACCTCGACCAGCCGTTCGCGCAAGCGACGATTGGCGCCCACGCCGCCAGCCACGACCAAACGCCGATGACTCGTCTGTTCGAGCGCGCGGCGACACTTCTCGGCAAGCGTCGCGACCACCGCTTCCTGGAAACCGCGCGCAACATCCGCTCGAGTCGCGTCGTCCAAAACGCGGCCGCGCAAGGCTACTAGGGCGGCGGTCTTCAAGCCACTGAAACTGAATTCGAGACCGGGCCGGTCGAGCATGGGCCGCGGAAACACGAAGCGATCGCTGCGCCCGGTCTCCGCCAGCTGCGCCAGAGCGGCGCCTCCCGGGTAGGGTAAGCCGAGGAGCTTGGCGGTCTTGTCGAAAGCCTCGCCAGCCGCGTCATCCAGGGTTTCCCCAAGTATTCGGTACTTGCCGAGTCCCGCCACATCCACGAGTTGGGTATGGCCGCCGGACACGAGCAGCGCGAGAAACGGGAACCGAGGCGGAGCCGGCTCCAATAGCGGTGCCAGAAGGTGCCCCTCCAAATGGTGTATGCCTAGCACGGGCTTATCCCAGGCCAGCCCTAGACTGGCGGCGAAGCCTGCGCCCACCAGCAAGGCGCCAATCAGGCCGGGGCCCGCGGTATACGCCACTGCGTCAATCGATTTGCGGCCGGACTTGGCATCGGCAAGCGCCTCCCGAACCAGCGGCAGCAGCCGGCGAACATGGTCGCGGGAGGCAAGTTCGGGCACCACCCCGCCATAGGCTTGGTGCATCGCCACCTGGCTGTGCAATCGGTGGGACAGCAGGCCCAGGTCGGCGTCGTAGACGGCGACCGCCGTCTCATCGCAGGAACTCTCAATACCGATGACACGCATAAAACCCCATAAACCACATAATTGCCCTGCGAAGCCCCGGTCGAGACTACCGCGTTGGCGCCGCCTTTGCCTTTTGCCGGGGCGCACTTTAGAATGCGCCCCCCTGTCGCCGAATACCGGCGGCCGCGCCAACCATTTGAGGTTTGAATGCCCAGCGTTCGTGTTCGCGAGAATGAGTATTTTGATGCCGCCCTGCGGCGCTTCAAGCGTGCCTGTGAGAAGGCGGGTGTCCTCACCGAGCTTCGGCGGCGTGAATTCTACGAGAAGCCTACCCAAGAGCGTAAGCGAAAAAAAGCGGCGGCGGTAAAGCGGCATTTGAAGCGCCTGTCGCGCGAGAATATGCGAGGCACGGGCGGCTCCCCATCCTCGCCACCGGCAGCGGCTCCGGCTCGCCCCTCCTACTAGGGGTTGATGTCGCTGTCGCGTACGGATGATGTCCCTCAAAGATCGAATTACGGATGATATGAAGGCGGCGATGCGCTCCGGCGAGAAGGAGCGGCTCGGTGTCATTCGCATGATTACGTCTGCCATCAAGCAGCGTGAAGTCGATGAACGCATTACCCTCGACGACGGCCAGGTATTGACCGTTCTCGAAAAGATGATCAAACAGCGCAAGGAATCGCTGGTGCAGTTCCAGGCCGGCAACCGGCAGGATTTGGTCGACAAGGAGGCGGCGGAAATCACCCTGTTGCAAGGCTATCTTCCTTCCCAGTTGAGCGACTCCGACCTCGATGCCCTGATCGGCGCCGCCATCGCGGCCACCGCTGCGACCAGCATCAAGGACATGGGCAAGGTGATGGGCATCATCAAGGCCAAGGCGCAGGGCCGGGCGGACATGGCCGCCGTCGGCGCAAAAATCAAAGCCAAACTCGGCGGATAACGCAAAGGGCGGGTCCATGACCGGCCGTATTCCAGACTCGTTTCTCGACGAACTCGTGTCGCGATCGGATATCGTCGAGATCATCAGCGCGCGCGTGCCACTGAAGAAGGCCGGCCGCGAATACAAAGCCTGCTGTCCGTTCCACAACGAGAAATCGGCGTCGTTTTCGGTCAGCGGCGATAAACAGTTTTATCACTGCTTCGGCTGCGGTGCGCACGGCACCGTCATCGGCTTTCTCATGCAGTACGAGAAGATGGAGTTTCTCGACGCGGTGGCCGATCTTGCTCAGCGGGCGGGGCTCGAATTGCCGCGCGAAGCGCAGGCACCGCGCGACCCCGGCAGCGCGGACTTGCATGACCTCATGTTGCGCGCGGCGCGCTTTTTCGAGCAAAACCTGGCGGATAATGCGCGCGCGCAAGACTATTTGCAGCGCCGCGGCATCGATCCGAAGATCAGCGCCAAGTTCAGCTTAGGCTACGCACCGGACGCCTGGGACGTGCTGCTCAAGCGTTTCGGGGGCCAGGAGGAGGACCAGCGCCGGCTTCTGCAAGTGGGCCTGATTCTGGAGCGCAGCGGCGAGCGTAGCAGCGGCCACTACGATCGATTCCGCGATCGGCTCATGTTCCCGATTCGCGATTCGCGGGGACGCGTTATCGGCTTCGGCGGCCGGGTGATCGATCAGGGCGAGCCCAAATACATGAATTCGCCTGAAACACCGCTGTTTCACAAGGGCCGAGAGCTGTACGGGCTGTACGAGGCGCGCCAGGCGCGGGGTGACTTCAGGCGTCTGTTGATCGTCGAGGGGTACATGGACGTGGTGCGCCTGCACCAGGCCGGCATTACCTATGCCGTGGCCACTCTGGGGACGGCGACCACCCAGGAGCACCTCAACAAGATCTTCCGCATCACCAGTGAAGTCGTGTTCTGTTTCGACGGCGATCGTGCCGGGCGGCAAGCGGCCTGGCGGGCGCTGGAAAATGCGCTGCCCCTGGCGCGGGACGGCCGGGAACTGAAGTTCATGTTTCTGCCTGAAGGCCACGACCCCGACACCTTGGTAGCCCTTGAAGGCTCCGAGGCCTTCGAAAATCGCATGAAGGAGTCGCTGCCGCTGTCCGAGTACCTGGTGCAGCAATTGATAGCGGATGTCGACCTGGATCACGTCGACGGCCGCGCCAAGCTAAAGGCCTTGGCGGGGCCGCTGTTTGCACGTATGCCGGAGGGTATTTACAGAGAAATGCTCGCCGATCGTCTCGCCTCCAGGGTCGGCATGCCGGCTAACAAATTGAAGGAATTTTTCGACGCCGGCGAGCCCAAGGGAAGCACCAGAAAGGCGCTGGAACCTCGCAACCTGCAGCGCGGTCGAATCAGTGCCGGACGAGGCAACCTGCTCACCCAGGCCATTACGCTGGTGCTGCATCACCCCAAGGCCGCGAGCGGGGTTGAGGCGCTCAGCGCGCTCACGCAAATCGACAAACCCGGCGTGGCAGTGCTTAAGGAACTGCTTGCGCAAGCTGCGTCAGCCGCCAATCCAAGCACCGCGATGCTGCTGGAGCGGTGGCGCGACCTACCGGAATACGGGCGCTTGGCCGAGCTTGCCATGGGCGAGCCCTTGGTCGCGGATCCCGAGGCGGCGGCGAAGGAGCTGCGAATGGCAGTTGAAAAGCTGTTGGATGAGTACGGGCCGGGACGCAGAATGGATGAATTATTGCGAAAAGCGGAGGAAATGGGCTTGAATTACGACGAAAAGACCGAATTAAGCCTACTTCTCAAAGCGAAGGGCAGGCCGCAGGCGCGCCCTTAAGCCCAAGCATAGGTGGCTACGGAATGGCCAGAATCGTATACTTGTCGGCTTGCATTTAAATGTCCAGATTCCCAATGAGGCGTCCAACTTGATCAAAAAAGCGCCAGCAGGCACCGCGACTCAAATCGCGGACGAGCGTCAGTCGCAACTGAAATTGTTGATTGCGCGCGGCAAGGAGCAGGGCTACCTCACCTACGCTGAAGTCAACGATCATTTGCCGAGCGAAATCGTCGATCCGGAACAGATCGAAGACATCGTCAACATGATCAATGACATGGGCATTCCGGTGTATGAAAAGGCACCGGACGCCGAATCCTTGTTGCTGACCGACGCGACCGCCGCCCCCGATGAAGAAGCGGTCGAAGAAGCCACCGCCGCACTCGCCAATCTCGATGCGGAATTCGGACGCACCACCGATCCCGTGCGCATGTACATGCGCGAAATGGGCACCGTTGAGCTGCTGACCCGCGAAGGCGAGATTCGCATTGCGAAGCGCATCGAAGAAGGTTTGGAAGCAGTCAAGATTGCGCTCGGCAGCTACCCCGGCACCTACGATTTGCTGCTGCGGCATTACGAAACCGTCAAAGCGGGGCAGATGCGCCTGGTAGACGTCATAGTGGGCTTCGTGGATCCGAATGCGCCCGATGAAATTGCGCAGCCACAAAATCCGAAAATGATGGCGTTGGAGCGTGAAGAAGCTGCCAATGACGATGAGGAGGCCGACGGTGACGAGGACGAAGAGGCCATCGACACCGGCCCGGATCCGGAAGAGGCAGCCAAGCGCTTCAGCTCAATCGCCAAGATCCATCATCAGTTCCTGAATGCTCTAGACAAGCTCGGATCGAAGGATCCGAAGACCTTGAAGATCCGCAAGAAGATCTGCGGCGAACTGATGGAGCTTAAGCTCTCGCCCAAGATGTTCGATCAATTGATCGACAATCTGCGCCAGCACGTCACGGAAGTGCGCCTGCTCGAAAAAGAAATCATGTTCCTTTGCATCAAGCAGGCCGGGATGCCACGCAAGGACTTTATCTCGACCTTTCCGAAGAACGAAACCAGCACGCGCTGGCTCGACAAGCACATCAAGGCCAAGAAGCGTTATTCGGCGCCACTCGCGAAATTCAAGGACGAAGTGGAGCGCCGCCAGAACAAGCTGAAGGATCTCGAAGGCCTGTTCCACGTGCTGATCAGCGAGATCAAGGAAATCAATCGCGAAGTGTCGATCGGCGAAGCGAAGGCGCGGCGCGCAAAAAAGGAAATGGTGGAAGCCAACCTGCGCCTCGTGATATCGATCGCCAAAAAATATACCAATCGCGGCCTGCAGTTTCTGGATCTGATTCAGGAAGGCAATATCGGCCTGATGAAGGCGGTCGACAAATTCGAGTATCGCCGCGGCTACAAATTCTCGACCTATGCGACCTGGTGGATACGCCAGGCGATCACTCGTTCGATCGCCGACCAGGCGCGCACCATCCGCATTCCCGTGCACATGATCGAAACGATCAACAAGCTGAATCGGATCTCCCGGCAGATGCTGCAGGAGATGGGCCGCGAGCCCACGCCCGAGGAATTGGCGGTGCGCATGGAGATGCCCGAAGACAAGGTGCGCAAAGTACTCAAGATCGCCAAAGAGCCCATCTCCATGGAGACGCCGATCGGCGACGACGAAGATTCGCACTTGGGCGACTTCATCGAGGACACATCCGTATCTTCGCCAATCGACTCGGCCACCACGGAATCGCTGCGCGAAACCACGCACTCGGTGCTCGCCCAGTTGACTCCGCGCGAGGCGAAAGTATTGCGCATGCGATTCGGCATCGACATGAATACCGACCATACTCTCGAGGAAGTCGGCAAGCAGTTCGACGTGACTCGCGAGCGGATCCGGCAGATAGAAGCCAAGGCGCTGCGTAAGCTGCGGCACCCCAGCCGCAGCGAGCAGCTGCGCAGCTTCTTGATGGACGACTGAGCGGAACCGATCTGCGGTTGGAGCACTGAGATAAGGGGCAGGTCTCGAGCCGCCTAACGGTTCAACGCTGAGTAGGCGTATTTAGACCGCTACCACTTCGATGGTAAGGTGTCGCTCGCTGCTCAACGAGTTGGCGACCGGACAAGTAGTTTCGGCTCTCTCCAGCAGTTTCTTCGCGCGCTCGATATCCGCACCCGCGGCTACCTGCAATTTGGCATGCGTGTCGAAGCGGGTGAAGCGCATCTTGCCGTCGATGCGGTCCAGCGTCCCTTCGGTGCGACACTCGAGGCTGTTCCATGGAAATTTCGACGCCGCGGCGATGGCGCGAAAATTCAGCACGAAGCAGTCCGCCACGGCGGCGGTCAGCAGCCCCTCGGGCGACCATTGATTGCCTGGACCGTCGAACTCCTTGGGCGGGGCCGATTCGATGATCCTGACGCCGTCGGCGGATAGCGGCACGTCGCCGACCGGACGCATGGCTGTATTAACGAAGTAGCGATGAGGGAAGGGGTGCATGGTCAACTCCGCAAATCGATTCAATAAATGGCCGGAATCAGTCGCTTGGTGCGACGCATATAATCCCGGTACTGGTCTCCGAAGGCCCGCAGCAGCGCCGCCTCCTCGATATGGATTCGCCGCAGAAATACCGCGGAAATCGGCACCACGATCACCGCCAATGACACCCAGTTGGCCAGGCACAGTCCCAAACCCAGGAACGCCATTAGAGCCCCCGTGTATGAAGGATGCCTGACTACCCGATAAGGGCCGGTGTCGATCAGTCGATGATCAGTGGCGATGGCGACATTGACCGTAAAGAATCGGCCGAGCCACACGATGGCATACCAGCGAATGGCCAGCCCCGCCACGAACAGCGCGATTCCTAGAGCGCCCAACCGAGACCCGCCATTCATGCCGGCGGCCGGCAGCAGAGACGCTAAATTAAACGCCAGCGTGACACTCACCGTGATCACCATCCAAAGCAGTGTCAAGGATCCGCGGTCCTGCACGCGCGTCTCGCCCGCAGCGGCGCGCTTCCTTACGGCAAGACCCAGCTCCGATACAACGTAGATTACGCCGAGCACCGAGGCCGCGGTCATGTTCACCGGCGATCCCCCGCTTGCGCTGTCCCGTACAACTTGAGTTCCGGACTGTGCTCCGCCAGCCTCACCATGCGCTCGAAATTAAGCCCGATCTTCTCCAGTACCGAGATGGAATTTGCGTTATCGGGGGCAGTGATGGCGACCACGCGGCGGATTTGCAATACCTGGTGCGCATGAGCCAAAACCGCTACTGCGGATTCGACGGCATAGCCGTTCGCGCAATATCGCGATAGGAACGCGAATCCCACGTCCACATCCGCAAGTCCGTCGCGCTTGACCAGCCCGCAGATACCGATCGGTGTGCCGTCGCGCAAACAGCATGCGTACAGGCCGAAGCCGTAGCGCACGTAGCTGTCGATGGGTCCTTTCACAATGTACTCGCGGGCATCGCTCAGAGTTCTTACTCCCTTGTCCCCGATAAATCGCAGAAACGCCGCCTCATTCAGCAATTCCAGAATGAAGCGCGAATCGCTCAACTCGAGTTGACGAAGTACCAAACGTTGCGTCGCAATGACGTTGACGTACGCCACTTCAAACCCTTCGGTGACTTGCTTAAGCACGCGGCGCGTTACACCGTTCAGCGTCGAATGCCGCGAGCAGGTCGGCAATTTCCCGTGAATCGGCGTCCGCATTCTCGCGCAATCCCGCGACCACTCCCTGGCGGTTGGCCGCGGCGTGATTCTGGCTGAGCTTCCATTTTCCCGTCAGAGCGGTGATGGAGAACTCAAAGCCGACGATTTGCGACAACATTTTTTCGATGTAGGGCGCTGGCGCATCCGCGACCTGCCAAGGCGCCTGGCGCGACTCTTCGTGGGCATCGGTCAGCCGTACCACGAGCGCGTGCAGCCAAGCGGCGTCTTGCACGAAGCGCAGGCTACCGTGCGCGTGCACCACCGCGTAGTCCCACGTCGGGACGACCTCGCCGGTCTGCTTCTTGGATGGATAGAACGATGGCGAGATGTAGGTCTGCGGCCCTTGGAAAATCGCCAGCGCCGGCGAGCCGTCCCGGTACTCCCGCCATAGCTGATTGGCGCGCGCAATGTGACCACGCAGCATCCCGTGCGGCGCGGGTTCGACGAGAGTCTCCACGGGGATGTGGTTCGCGACGAGTCCCGAGTCGCACAGCGTCACCAGCGTTGCCAGCGGCCGGGCACGCATCATCGCGTGCAGCACGCCGCTACGGGATTCTTCGAAATACTTGGGTAAATACAAAACTCGTCCTTCAGTTCGGCCGATGTGTCAAGCGTCGGGCCCCGCGTGCATAAAAGCCTTGACCGTCTTACGCGTCATATCGTGTACTGCCACGATAGATTAACGCCTAATGGAGTCAATTGAATATCTTGCCGTCATGGACCAGAGCTCTGAAGCCGGCGATTGCCCTTACCTGCGTCCTGGCGCCTTGGAGCGGCACGGCACTGGCGGAAGGGGTTAGCGCCTACCTGCCGCTCAACCTCGAACCGGAGATGGAGCGGCAAATCGAGCGGGTGCTGATTCTCGCGGACGAACCCATCCTGAAGCGGCCGTTTGCCGTCGGATTGGTGCAGGCAGCACTGCCGCAGGCCTGCCTCATCGACAAGCCACTGTGCACCAAGGTCAAGAGGTATTTGCAGCGCTACTCGCGCGACTATGCGGTCACTCATGCCAGCACAACCGGCTCGGCCGCTCACAATGCCGCCGGCGTCGTGGAGCCGAATGCGCACGGGATGCCGGCGAAAAGTCCATGGGAGCTGTCACTTCAAGCGTACGTGCAGCCCAATGATTACGTGCTAGTGAGCGGCGGCGTCGTGGCCTATGGGGGCCGTACGGTGCCTACCGGCTCGATGCTGAGCTTGGGCTTCAATTGGGCGCAACTCGATATCGGCTACCGCGATCACTGGTTCTCGCCCGCCACCGACAACAGCATGCTGATCAGCACGGAAGCACCGACCACGCCCTCCGTGACTCTGTCGAACTCCGAGCCGCTGACCCGGCTCGGATTCCAATACGAACTTTTCGCGACCGAATTGTCTCATTCGAACCGCATTCTCTACCAGGGAACGCGGGGCAGCGGCCACCCGCGACTTTTCGGCGCGCAATTTTCCGTCGAGCCCTTCAGCGGCTGGTCGCTTGGGATCAACCGGCTGCTGGAATACGGCGGCGGCGCGGGGCTGCCGGACGGAGCCCGAACTCTGCTGCGCAATTTCTTCAAACCCAGCGGCCTGGCGCAAAATCAGGGTAATCAGCAGGCCTCGTACGTCAGCCGCTTCATATTCCCTGGAAAGACTCCGTTTGCCGTGTATTTTCAGTACGCAGGCGAGGACAACTCCAATGGCGGAAGTTACTTGCTCGGCAATGCGGCGCTCACTGCTGGCATCGACATACCGCGGCTTGGACGGTATTTCGACGTGACCTATGAATACTCCGAGTGGCAGAACATTTGGTACGTCCACAATATTTTCTTGGATGGCATGACCAACGACGGCTTGGTGCTCGGCAATTGGGGCGCCGATCAACGCAACTTCGGCGACGGCGTCGGAGCGCGCAGCCAGATGCTGCGCGTCGGCTGGGAACCGCCGTTCGGCGGCTACCTGGAGGAGCGAATACGCACGCTCGCCAACCAAAGCTACTACGGCGGCGACCAGCGGGTTTACAACCCGAACTTCGGCGCCTTCCCCTACCACCGCTACTACGATGTGATGGTGCGCTACTCGCGGCCTTGGGGGGGCCTCACGATAGGGGGTGAGATATTCGGCGGACGGGACATCTACGGCAAAACGTTTTCGCGGTTGTCCGGCTTCGTGCGCTATGGCGGCGATGAGCATACTCGCGATGACGGTAGCCTGGATGAGGATTCCTACAGCGGCGCTCCGATCGCCCATGGCGCGGAATTATTCGTCGATGCCGGCATCGGCATCAACAAGGTGCGCGCAGACTTAGATCCTAGTCTTCCCACCACCTCGGGCAAATGGGGTGTCGATCCTCATGTGGGCTTGGGCGCCCGGCGTGCGGTGTCGGCCAGCAACGATCTGGGAGTGCGGCTCGAATTGGACGCAGTCGACGGGCGTGCGCTCGTCGGCGTCCGCGCCGTCGACTATCGATATCGCTTTACGGACAGCTTCGCTCTCGGCCTATTCCTGGGCGCCGCGCGCTACGACCTCGCCACTCCCGCCTATTCGGTGTACTACGGTATCGGCGGCCTATGGCGCAACGTCCTGCCGAAATGGGATCTGGGATTGGATCTACGCCACGCCCAGAACCTCGCCCGCGATCATGTCCTGGCGAGTGACCCGCGAGGCGTGCGGCCTGAGAGTTTTTACAAGATCGAAACGGCACAAATGTATGTGTCACGCCGATTCTGATTTGTCTGGCCCCCGCTAGCGAAAAGTGACAGATATCGAAGCGGCGCATACCGGAGGATGCCTGTGCGGGGAAGTCCGCTATCGGATTGACGGGCCGCTTCGCGGTGTCATCGCCTGCCATTGCTCGCAGTGCCGGCGGACCAGCGGACACTACGCGGCAATGACCAGCGCGCCGTCGTGCAACATCACCTTGACGTCCTCCGCTGCGCTGCGCTGGTACCGGTCATCGGACAGTGCCGAGCGAGGATATTGCGGAGTCTGCGGCAGCAACCTGTTTTGGAAACTGAAGGGGCGCGATTCCTTGAGCATTACCGCCGGAACTCTCGATGTTCCGACCGGCATTGGCATCGAACAACACATATTTGTCGCCGACAAATCGGACTACTACACCATCGATGATGAGTTGCCCAAGGAGCAGCAGTGGTAAACGAAACCCTACCGTCCGCCGCCCGCGTGACCGGCAGCGTCGCGGCCCGTGTCGCCACCCGTACCGAGGCCTGCCATCACCCGCGCGAGATCTTCGCGTGTGGATTCGATATGCGTGTGAATCAGCGCGCGCACTTCCTTCGGCTTGCGGCGACTCCACATTTTTAACAGAGCCGCGTGTTCGCGAGTCGCGCGCTTGACCCTGCCTTCGGGCCGCAGGTGGGCCTGCACGTAGCGTTGCGCCAGCGTGTGCAGCCGGGCCAAAATCTCCGCCGCAACGGGCTGCAGGCGCGGCACAACGAGCGAGAGATGGAACTCCCGGTTGAGCCGGCCGGAAGAAGAGAACTCCTCAGCGGCCAACGCATCGTTCAATTGATCCAGTGCCTTGCGTGCGGCTGCGTGATCGGCGGCGGTGGCCAGCTTCGCCCCCGTGGCCACGGCCGCAGGCTCGATTTGCAGGCGCAGGCTGAACACCTCGTCGAGTTCAGTGGTAGCGAGCGGCCGCACCTGAAAGCCGCGATTGGGAAATATATCGACCAAACCCTCCGACTGCAGCTGTACCAACGCTTCGCGCACCGGAATCTTGCTGGTGCCGAATTCGGACGCGAGCACATCCTGCCGCAGCGCAGAGCCCGGCGCGTAGGTGCCTGCCAGAATGCGCTCGCGAAAGCGAACAATGAGCTGACTGGTCATGGATTGAACCAGCAGCTCAGTCACGCGCGAATGCCCCAGCAAAAAGGATCTGCCGGGTCGAGACGCAGCAGCGATTCGCCGGTCACGTAAGCCGTGCCCGTGATGGTGGGAACGATTTCACCTCTGGCGCGATCGCGCCATCGATAGCGGCCCGCAAAGGTGCTGCCGATCAGGCTCTCCTGTATCCACTCGTCGCCTTCCGCGAGTTTCCCGTCTGCGGCCAGGCATGCGAGCTTGGCACTCGTCCCCGTGCCGCAGGGCGAACGATCATAGGCCTTGCCGGGGCAGAGGACGAAGTTTCGGCTGCGGGCGCCGGGCAGATCAGAGGCGGCGAAGAGTTCGACGTGATCAACCAGCGGATGTCCCTGAGCATTGATGGCCGCGCGCACGCGCCATGTATAGTCGGTCAGCGCTTCGACGTGCGGCAAGTCAATGATCTGCCCATGATCGGCAATCAAGAAGAACCAATTGCCTCCCCAGGCAACATCCCCCGTCACGGTGCCGATTCCCGGAACCTGCACCGCCACCTGGTGCGCCGAGCGGTAGCTCGCCACGTTGTCCACGCTGATCCGACCGTCCACGCTCAAGTTTGCCTCGACGGCGCCGACGGGCGTGTCGATCTTGACCGCCCCGGGCGAGAGATCGCCCAAGTGCTTGAGCGATGCAATCAGGCCGATGGTGCCATGCCCGCACATCCCCAGATAACCTACGTTGTTGAAGAAGATCACGCCGAGGTCGCAGTCGGCGCGGTGCGGTTTGACGAGCAGCGCACCCACCAAGGGACCCGAGCCGCGCGGCTCGTTCACGATGGCAGAGCGGTATTCATCGAAGCGCTCACGAAAGAGCCGCAGCTGTTCGTCCAGCGGCCCACCACCCAGGTCAGGGCCGCCCTCGAGCACCAGGCGCGTGGGCTCGCCGCCAGTGTGCGAATCGATGACGCGCACGGCCCGCACTAGCGCGGCCGGGAATCGCGCGCGCGCTCGACCATTGCGCTCACCGCAGCCCGACGCTCGCCCGCTAGCGGCAGTCGCGGCGGGCGCACGCGTTCCGAGCCACGCCCCATGATTTGCTCCGCCAGCTTGATGGACTGGACCAAGTCGTGTTCAGCGTCCAGGTGCAACAGCGGCATGAACCAGCGGTAGATCTTGCGCGCAGCTTCCAGATTGCCCTCGCATAGCGCGTTGTAGAGCAGCAGCGATTCGACCGGAAAGGCGTTCGTGAGACCGGAAACCCAACCCTTCGCGCCGAGTGTCAGGCCCTCGAATGCAATGTCGTCTAGTCCCGCGAACACCACAAAGCGTTCGCCGAAGGCATTGATGATGTCGGTAAATCGTCGTGAGTCGGGCGCAGATTCCTTGATCGACACGATGTTCGGCACTTCCGCGAGACGGCCGAGCGTCGCAATATCGATATTCACCCGATATGAGGGCGGGTTGTTGTACAGCATGATGGGCAACCCGGTCGCCGCCGCCACCGTGCGGAAATGATATTCAAGTTCCGCAGGCGTCGGCACATACACCATCGCGGGAAGCACCATGAATCCGCTCGCGCCGATACGTTCCGCGTCGCGCACAAAACTTGCCGCGGCGGCGGTGGTAAATTCCGAAACCCCGGCAATGACGGGGACCTTGCCCTCGCTGACCTCGACCGCTGCGGCAAGTACGCTACGCTTCTCCTGCGCACTCAAGGAATTGCCCTCCCCGACCGTGCCCATCAGCACGAGACCGTGGACGCCGTCGTTCAACAAGGCTTTTTGCACCCGCTGGGTCGCCGGCAAATCGACTTCCAGCGCGCTATTGAATTGCGTCGTGACGGCCGGAAAGACACCGGACCAGGTGCATGAAACGGGGGTCGTCATTGTTCTTCACCATTTGGCATTGCTTGCGGGATCGTAGATCGTATACGGTATGGCCATGAGCGAGCAAGGTACGATTGCGGTGATCGGCGCCGGAGTAATCGGTGCAGCCGTGGCTTTTGCGCTGGCGCGCGAGGGACGCCACGTTTTGCTGCTTGACCGCGCTGCGCCGGGCATGGCTGGCGCCAGCTTCGGCAATGTAGGCCACATCGCCGCCGAACTGGTACAACCGCTGCCCTCCCCGGGCTTGCTGCTGGGTTTTTGGCGCCAATTATTCCGCTTTGGCGGGGCGCTCGACCTGCCCGCACGGCAGGTTTTGGGCATGCTGCCCTGGATAAGCCGGTTTGCGGCGGCTGCCTTCCGGCGCGATGCGAACACGCGTCATCTAGCACCGCTGGTGCTGCCGGCCGCTACCCATTGGTCGCGCTGGCTCGACGCTATCGGCAGGTCTGACCTGCTGCGCCGCAACGGGCACTATGAGGTCGACTTCGGCAGACAGGGGCACGCCGTCATGGCTGCACAAGCAGGTCAGATGGCGGAACTCGGCATACGTACTCGCGCGCTGTCCGCCGCGCAGCTGCTGCCTTTGCAGCGGGCGGCGCGGGCCCGGACCGCCGCCGGCCTTTGGTTCGAGGATTCCGCGCACGTCATCGATCCGCTCGAGGCGGTGCGTGCTTTTGCGGCTGCGGCCGCGGCCTGCGGGGCGGAATTTCTGCAGGCGGATGTGCGCGCACTGCAACGGCGCGGCGGGGCGCTGGAAATTCTCAGCGATCGGGAGCCGATAACGGTCGACGGCGTCGTGGTGTGCGCGGGCATGGGCTCGGCGCCACTGCTTGCGCCATTCGGCCTGCATGCGCCATTGCAGTCGATTCGCGGCTACCACATCGAACTCCCGGGACAACCGCCGTTTCTGGATGCGCCGGTGGTGTATACGCGCGAGCACACGCTCGTGACCCCGATGGCCGGGCGCTTGCGCGCCTCGAGCTATATGGAATTCGCAGACGCCAATGCGCCCGCCGATCCGCGCAAACCCGCGCGCCTGCGTCGCACGGTGCAGGCGCTGGGATTCACGTGCGAGTCCGATGGAACAAGCTGGGTGGGTGCACGGCCGGTGTTACCGGACTACTTGCCGGGCATCGGGCGTGCCCCGCTTGCTCCGATGAAACTGTATTACGCCATTGGTCACCAGCACATCGGGCTCACCCTGGCGCCCATATCTGCGGAATTGATCGCCGATCTGGTTGCCGAGCGCACAACGCGTCTGCCGATTGCGGCCTTCGATCTGCAACGCTTCGGTGCGCCCGTGTCATGATTCACCCCCACTGCGCCCCGCGGAATCACCAGGACTTACAGCTTCCATTAAACAATCAACACCGATGAAGGGATCCGCCATGCATTCACTCTCTCCTTGGGCCTTGGCTGTGCTGTGGGCAACGACAGTGAATTTATGCGCCAATACCTCGCAGGCCGGCCAAGCCGATGCCCGTTTTCAGGCGATCTATACGGCCGAGTGGAAGTGGCGCGATGAGCAGATCCCAGACGGCGAGGACTCGCAGAAGCCGGTTCAGGATCACTTGCCCAAAGTCGACCCGGCGAGCCAGGAAATGCGGCTGCGCATGTGGCAGGACGTGCTGCAGAAGCTCGATTCCATACCGCGGGCGGAATTGTCCGCCGCCGAGCAGTTGAACTACGACGTGTACCGACCGCAGATTCAAGTGCTGATCGCCAGTCAGAAGTTTCGCGACTACGAGATGCCCGCAAATGCGGACACTACCTTTTGGACCAATCTAGGCTATACGGCGCGCCGTCCCTATCGGACGGGGCAGGACTACCGAAACTGGATCGGCCAGATGAAGGACATCCCGCGCTACTTTCATGAGCAAATCGATGAGATGCGTGCCGGATTGAAACGCGGATTCACACCGCCCCAGGTGACTATGAAGGGGCGCGACGCTTCGCTCACCGTCGTCACCGACGTCGCACCTGAAGCGAGCCTGTTTTATACCCCGTTCAAGGAGATGTCGGGCATTCCTCAGACAGACCAAGCCGACCTTCGCGCGCAGGCGGTCAGCGCCATCCGTGATTCGGTGCAGCCCGCATACAGAGACCTGCTCAGGTTCATGCGCGGCGAATACCTGCCCGGCATGCGGACCTCTCTTGCGGCCTATGAACTACCGGACGGAAAGGCCTTCTACCGCTCCAAGGTTCTGGAGTTCACCACGCTGGATACAGAACCCGCCGCCATCCACTCATTCGGCGAAGCCGAAGTAGCCAGGCTCCACGAACAAATGCTTGGCGTCATGAAGGAGACCGGCTTCACGGGAGATTTTCCTGCCTTCCTCAAATTTCTGCGTTCTGATCCGCGCTTCTATGCCAAAACCGCAGAGGAGCTGCTGATGCGCGCGGCCTGGATCGCCAAGCGCTTCGACGGCAAGGCCGCGCAATATTTTGGACAACTGCCGCGGGCACGGTTCGCCATCAAGCCCGTGCCTGATGATCTGGCACCGTTTTACACATCCGGGCGCGGTGGCCCCGGACTTTACTTGGTCAATACCTATGACCTGCCGAGCCGTCCACTCTACAACCTCACGGCGCTGACCCTGCACGAGTCCGCGCCTGGTCATGCCTTCCAAATGTCCCTCGCGCTTGAACACAAGCAGCAGCCCGAGTTCCGACAGCACACCTATATCTCCGCCTTCGGTGAAGGCTGGGCGCTGTATTGCGAAATATTGGGGCTCGAGATGGGGATGTACGAAACCCCCTATGACCGCTTCGGCATGCTCAACTATCAGATCTGGCGCGCCGCCCGTCTCGTGGTCGATACCGGCCTCCACTCGCAGGGCTGGAGCCGCGACCGGGCGATCACCTACTTCCGCGAATACACCGCCCTTCCGGAACATGAAATTCAAACTGAGATAGACCGATACATCGCATGGCCGGCGCAAGCCCTGTCGTACTACCTCGGCGAAGATGCCATTCTTAAGGCTCGAGCCAAGGCGCAAAGCGCCCTCGGCGCAAAATTCAATGTGCGCGCCTTCCACGACACGGTGCTGGAACTCGGTTCGGTGCCAATCCCGGTGCTGGCGGCCCGCGTCGATCGTTTCATCGCGGACGGCGGCAAGGGTCCCTACCCGGACGAGGAATGATATGAACGCAGGTACCATCGGCCTGGTATCCGCCATTGCGGTAGTAGGCGTTGCCTACATCATCTGCTGGTGGGTGCTGGAGCGCGCCCGCAGCCGAAGGGAATCGGTTCCACCGGAGAAACTGGCCGCTTGGACCGAAGCACGCAAGGTGCGCTGGGCCGATCCGCTGGTCGGCTTCGTTACCAATTTCTTCGACACCCTGGGCATCGGCTCCTTCGCCCCCACCACGGCTTATTTCAAACTTCGGGCACGCATGCCGGACGAGCAGATTCCGGGCACTTTGAACGTCGGCCAGGCCCTGCCCTCGATGTCGCAGGCGCTGATTTTCATTTCCATCGTGAGTGTGGATCTGACCACTCTCTACAGCATGATCGCGGCGGCAGTTTTGGGCGCTTGGTTTGGAGTGGGCTTCGTCGCGCGTCTGTCGCGGCGAGCCATTCAATTGGGAATGGGTGGATCCCTGCTCTGTGCCGCGGTACTGTTCTTCGCCAGCAATATGCACTGGATGCCGGGCGGCGGCGAGGCCTTGGGCCTGATGGGTGCACGGCTGATCGTGGCGGTGCTGATCAACGCCTTTCTGGGCGCCCTGATGATGCTCGGCGTCGGCCTGTACGCTCCTTGCCTGATTTTAGTGAGCTTGCTCGGCATGAGTCCGCTGGCAGCCTTCCCCATCATGATGGGATCGTGCGGATTACTGATGCCCATCGGCGGCGCACGATTCGTGCGTAGCGGCCGCTACAATCTCGGCGCGGCGGTGGGACTCGCGCTCGGTGGAATACCCGGAGTGCTGGTAGCCGCCTATATCGTGAAATCGCTGCCGATCGCCTGGTTGCGCTGGTTGGTGTTGGTAGTGGTCCTATACGCCGCAATCCAAATGCTGCGGTCGGCGCGCCGACCCGCAAACCCTACTGCGCTGGCGATGCCATGAGCAAGGCATTCCTGACTCTGGCTGAGCAATCGGGGTTCACTCAGACCGGCGGCATCGACGAGGTCGAGCGGCTCTGTGCGGGTATCGCGGCAGCGTGGCCCGATTCAGTAAAGGCGTTTGAATACGGACTGTCTGCCGAAGGCCGGCCGCTGCGAGCACTGCTCGTGTCTCGCAGCGGCGTGCTCTCTGCGCAGGCGCTACGCGAACGGCGCATTCCCGTACTGATGGTTCAGGCAGGAATTCATCCCGGTGAAAGCGACGGCAAGGACGCGGGTTTCATCGCCTTGCGAGAACTACTGGCAGGCAAGGCCGCCGCCGGCGCGCTCGAGCGCATCGCCCTGCTGTTCGTTCCGGCATTCAATACCGATGGCCATGAACGTACCGGGCGCTGGAATAGACCGAATCAGAATGGCCCAGAGGTCACAGGCTGGCGCACCACGGCGCAAAACATCAATCTCAATCGCGACTACATGAAGGCAGACACGCCCGAAATGCAGGCCATGCTCGGCCTCATCGACACGTGGGATCCCTTGATTTGTGCGGATCTTCATGTCACGGACGGCGCGGATTTCGAGCCCGACATTTCCATTCAAGTCGAACCCATCAATCAAGGAGACCCGCAGCTGCATGCGAGCGGCGTGGAGCTTCGTGACGCCTTGATCGATAAGCTCGCGCTACAGGGCTCCCTGCCGCTGGCTTTTTACCCCGATCTTTTCGAGACCGACAACCCCGAATCGGGATTCGTGCTGACCGTTTATTCACCGCGCTTTTCCACCGGCTACTTTCCACAGCGCAATCGCTTCACGGTGCTGGTGGAAACCCATTCGTGGAAACCTTACGCCAGGCGGGTGAAGGTGATGCGAAACACGGTGGTCGGGCTTGCCGAGCTTGCGGCGGAACATGGGGCCGATTGGCTGACGAAGACCCGTGCGGCGGATGCTTTGGCCTGTCGGCTGGTCGGGTGCGAATTGACGCTCGACTATAAGTCCGGCTGGCGAGAACCCGCCGCCGCAGGCAAGACAACCGCTACCGAAGGCTGCGCCGAGGCTGAATTCATCGACTTTCGAGGTTACGCCTACATGCGCAACCGTTCCGACATCTCCGGCAGCCAAGCCACCGTTTACGATCCCAACACGCCGCAAATCTGGCGGGTACGGTATCGCAACCGGATCGAGCCCACTCTGGTGGTTAGGACGCCGCACCTGGGCTATTTCATCCCGCGTGCGTATGCACAAAGAATGGGGACCTGTCTGAAGCGACACGGAATCGTTGTGGCGCCGTATGCGCTGAACCTGGGGCACGCGACGCTCGAGCAATTCCGTGCAACCCACGTGTCCTTTGCCAAGCAGCCTTTCGAGGGGCGCATGCGTGCGGATATTGCTGGGGAATGGCAGCCGCTGCATCGCAAGATTGCAGAGCCGGCATTGTTCGTACCGATTGCACAGGCCCTGTCGCGACTGCTGGTCGCCTTGCTCGAACCGCAAGCACCCGACTCCTTCGCCGCATGGGGCTTCTTCAATGCCTGCTTCGAGCAGAAAGAACAACTGGAGCCGTACGTGGCAGAACAGATCGCGCGCGAATTGTCGGCAAGCAACCCGGCCTTGCGCGAGGCATTCGATCGCAAGCTTCGGGACGACGCGGCATTTCGTGCAGATCCGGCGGCGCGCCTGGAATTTTTCTGCCGTCACCATGCTTCGTGGGACGAGCAGCTGAACTGCTATCCCATTTATCGTGCGTGAATTCGCGCTCAACGGAGGTAAACCATGAATAGCTCTGGATTGCGTCGGCTAATTGTCGTTGGTTCTTTATTATTTGCCGCGCTCGCCGGCGCCGCGCCGACCCCCGCTCCCGACTACGCCGCGCTGGTGATGCTGTTCGAACAATGGCGCGAGTTTGAGCGGCCTGTCATGCATTACAATGTGCCCGACTACCGCCCCGCAGCCATGGCTGCGAAGGCCGGCGACCTTAAGGCGTGGCGTAGGCGGCTGGATGCCATTGACACCAACGGCTGGAGCATCGAGCAACTCAACGATTACAAGCTGGTCGCGGCGGAAATGAACGGGCTCGATTTTAACCTCAGGGTGCTACGTCCGTGGGCACGCGATCCGGCGTTCTATGTCAGCGTATGGCCCACCCGCAGCGATGTGCCCGCGCGCGAGGGGCCGATCAGCTATCCAGCAATAGAACTCTACGGGTATCATTTCCCGCTGCTGCCTGCGGCACAGCGTGATTTGACCGCGAAACTCGGCGCGATTCCGGCGCTGCTTGCAGAAGCGAAGCAGAATCTGCAGGACAGCAATGCGCGCGATCTGTGGGTTTACGGCGAGCAAGAGCTGCGCGATCAAGCGGCCACACTCGCGTCGCTCGAGGCCGGAAGCCTTACAGTAAGCACATTGGAGGGAAGCCGGCACGCCGATCTAAAAGGCGTGGCTGCGGAGCTGCACAGGGCGGTCACCGACGCGCGCCAGGCCACCAATGAATTTATCGCGTGGCTGGAACACATGGCCCCCGGCAAGACCGGCTCCTCGGGTGTCGGTAAGGACAACTACAGCTGGTACCAGAAGAACGTGCACTTCGTCCCCTTCGATTGGGACGAGGAGGTCGTGCTGCTGCACCGCGAGTTGGAGCGAGCGCAGGCGTCGCTGCGACTCGAAGAACACAACAACCGCAAGCTGCTGCCGCTCGAGCCTGTGGCCGATGCTGCTGCGTTCGACCGCCTCACGCATGCCCGATTGGACAGCTTCGTTGCGTTTCTCGTCAGGCAGGAAATCATTCCCGACAAGCCCTACATCAAGGCAGCTCTGGAGCCGCAGTTGGGGCACTTCGTCCCGGAAGAGCAACGAGTCTTCTTCACCCGCGTAACACATCGCGAACCTATGCTGCTGCTATCCCACGACTATCACTGGTTGGACCTGGCGCGCATGAGGGATGAACCCAACGCCAGTCCGATCCGCCGCCGGCCATCGCTGTCTAACATATGGGACAATCGCGCCGAGGGATTTGCCACTGCTTTTGAAGAGCTGGTCATGCACGCGGGTCTGTATGACGATAATCCACGCGCCAAGGAATTGGTGTGGATCATGCTGGCCAATCGCGCCGCGCGCGGCTTGGCGTCGCTTCATGTGCAGGCAAACGAGCTATCGCTGGAGCAAGCTGGGAAATTTCATGCGGAGTGGACGCCGCGCGGCTGGGCCAACCCGAAGGATCAGCTTACCGGCTTCGAGCAGCTTCTATATCTGCGCCAGCCGGGTTACGGCACCAGCTACATAACCGGAAAGGTGTTGCTGGACCGGCTGATCGCCGATTACGCACACCAGGGTGACCTGAGCGGCAAACCATTCGTGCTGCGCGATTTCCTCGATCGCTTCAACCGAGAGGGCATGATCCCGATATCATTGATGGCATCGGAAATAGCCGCCGGCAATAGTCGGGAGTGAGATGAAGCTGTTCTCGGGACCGTTGAGCATGTTTAATGGGGCTGCGTGGCGTATTCGCATGAGTGAGCGCGCCGCGGTTAAGCAGGTGACCGGCACCATGATTGCTTACCTGCGCCGTAACAATATGTACGTCCCGGATTTTCTCGAGGCTTGATAGGGACTTCTGATGTCTTCGACGCCGCAACCGGTAAGCAATGGGTTGGTACCGACGGCGGCGGCCTTCGCGATTTGGGGTTTGTTTCCGCTGTACTTGTATCCGCTGCGTCAGGTGTCCGCTGTTCAAATCATCGCGCACCGTCTGCTGTGGTCATGCCTGTTCGTAGTGGCGTGGATTACCATTCGTGGCGAGTTGTCCTCGCTGCGTGCAACATTGGCCGATCGCCGCCTCGTGTCGCGGCTGGCGCTCAGCGCGATATTGATCAGCGTCAATTGGCTGGTCTATGTCTGGGGAGTCACGAATGGTCACGTCGTCGAAACCAGCCTCGGCTATTTCATAGGGCCCCTGGTCAATGTATTGCTGGGAGTGGTTTTTCTGTCTGAGAGGCTCACGCCGGTCCAATGGACCGCCGTCGCGCTAGCAGCCGCGGGCGTCACATATCTGACGCTCATCGCCGGCCGCCTGCCGTGGATCGCGCTGACGCTGGCATTCTCGTTTGCGACCTACGGACTCATCCGCAAGATCGTGAAAGTCGAGTCGCTGCCCGGACTCGCGACTGAGACGCTGATTCTTGGCCCCATTGCAGCGCTATATCTCTTGTGGTGCGAATCCATTGGAGCCGGCGCACTCGGCCACACGGGACCGAGCGTCGACCTGCTATTAATCGGAACAGGGCCCGTCACGGCTATTACGCTATTCCTGTTCGCCTACGGGACTCGTCTGTTGCCCTACTCGACGGTGGGACTATTGCAGTTCATCGCGCCCACGCTGCAATTCGCCTGCGGCGTATTTGTGCTGCACGAGCCCTTCGCAAGCTCACGGGCCATTGGCTTCACCTTCATTTGGACGGCGCTGCTGCTCTATGCCATCGAGGGACTGCGGCTGGCGCGGAAATCCCGAGTCGTCATCGCCTAAGGCCGCAGCGCAGGCATGCGGTGAGTCTCGCAGCCCTCGCCAAGACATTTACCGCGCTCTTTTGTTGCGTTATAACCACTGTTGGTTTTCGCCAGAAAGGTGGATAATTTCTGGATATGGGGCGGATGCTGGTACTAGTGTCGGCACCTCACAACAATTAATTAGAAGACGGCGAGGGAGGCCTTATGACTATTCATAGCAGTTATGTCGTTGTAGGAATTTTGGGCGCATCGATATTTGTCAGTCATCTAGCGCAAGCAGCGGAAACCGAGAAGTCTACGGCGTTAGAAGAGATTGTTGTCACCGCGCAAAAGCGCGCCGGCTCGGTCCAGGACACACCTTTCTCGGTATCCGCGACTTCTCAGGAACAGATCCGCAATTCAGGGGCGAGCGATATCGCCGACTTTGCGCGCAATGTCGCAGGCTTGACGATTGCAGATCTAGGGCCGGGTCAAAGCCAAATGGCTATCCGCGGCATCAGTTCCGGCCAAGTCATTCGCGACCAGCCGGGCGTCAAGGAGCAGGTCGGCGTTTATCTGGATGAGTCGCCGATTTCTGTTGCCCTGTTCACGCCGGACTTGGAGCTGTTCGATCTAGAGCGCATCGAGGTGCTGCGCGGACCGCAAGGCACGTTGTTCGGCGCTGGTTCCGAGGCCGGCACGGTGCGCTACATCACAACGCAACCGAAGCTCGGAATTCTCGAGGGCATTGCGGATGCGTCGGTCGAGTTGCCAAAGGGCGGCAGCGTGGGAGGCCGCGGACGACTCGCGGTCAATCTGCCCATGGGCGACACAGCCGCAGCCCGAATTGTCATCTACGAGCATCATCTGCCGGGATTCATAGACGCCATTCAACCGGACGGCAGCGTGAAGAAGAATGTCGACGATGGCGAACGTGCGGGCTTCAGGGCTTCTATACTGTGGAGGCCGACCGATCAACTATCCATCACTCCTCGTCTCGTTTACCAGAACTTGACCACCAACGGCTACCCGCGCGAGGACGCCTACAATATTCTTGGCAATCCCTACATGACGACCCAGCCGGCCGTCTCTATCGGCGCGCGCCAGCAATACACGCAGCAACGCGAGGGCGTCAACGACGATTTTGGTTTAGCCGACCTGAAGGTCGACTACGATTTCGGTCCTGCTACTCTTACCTCCATCAGTTCATATACGCACCGCCGGGTAACGGTGCTGCGTGACGCGACGCAGCTGACCGGCAGCGTGAGTTACGACGTCGGCATCCCGAACGTGAGGCTTAGCTCGCCTCTAATTGACCGCACGCACCTCAACGTAACGTCGGAGGAACTGCGCCTGGCTTCTAACGGCAAGTCCACGATCGATTGGCTGGTGGGTGGATTTTTCCAACACGTCGGGCGCCGTTACTCGCAATCCCTGCCGACGCCGGGGTACGACGCGTTGAATGCCGGCGCCGGGTTCCCGCTCGGACCCAACCCAATAGGCCTCGTTGATACCCCCTTCTTTTCGGACATCAGTTATCGATTGCAGCAGTACGCGGCCTTCGGCGAAGCAACCTGGCATATCACGGACCAGTGGGGACTGACCGGCGGATTGCGTTACTACCATTACAAGGAAGACCGCGTTCTGGTCTTCAACGGCGTTTTTGCAGCCGCTACCCCGCCGGGCGGCGTACCCGGTGAAGTGGACGCTAATGGAGTGTCTCCGCGCGGCATCCTCAGCTTCAAGCTCAACGAGGATGCGCAATTCAATGCCCAGGTGTCGAAAGGCTTCCGCCTGGGCGGCATCAACGACCCCATCAATTTGCCGCTGTGTTCAGCGCAGGACAAGATCGAGTTTGGCGGCCAGGGCAATTGGAAGGACGAAACCAGCAAGAACTACGAGATAGGTGGCAAGTTCCGCTTCCTCGAGCGCAAAGTGACGCTCAACGTATCGGCCTTTTATACCGACATTCAAAATCTGCAAGCAACCGTCACGGCGGGGACCTGCTCTTCGCGACTCATCTTCAACGTACCTGCTCAGTCCCACGGCATCGAAGCAGAATTATTTGCACGTCCGAACTCCACCTGGGATTTCGGGCTGTCGGCAACCTGGGTCGATGCGACTTTAAAGGGATCGGTTACATCGACGTCGAGCACGGGAGTCGTTACCACCGTCGGCGGCCTCGCCGATGGCAATCGGCTACCCACGGCGCCGCAGATTCAGGCGGTCGCCAGCGTCGGCTATACGCTGCCGCTGCAGGACAAGCGAGACTTCTTCTCGGTCTTTACAGTGCAGTACGTTGGTTCTTCGTATTCGCAGTTCGAAAACGAAGAGCCAGGTTTCGGCCAAATTGGCGGATCCGCTAATGATCCGAATGCGGCGCGTTTGATTAACTATGGCGGCGTACCGGCGAACACTGTGATCTCTTTCGATGCGAGGCTGCCGGCGTATTCGCTCGGTAATCTGCGGGCGGGTGTCAGGACCGATCGTTGGGAAGTCGCAGCGTATCTCAACAATCTCTGGGATACGAACGCCCACTTGGCGCTCGATTATGAGCGCGGACGCAGCGCTCGCGTGGGATACCTTACGAATCAGCCCCGTACTATAGGTGTCGGTGCGCAGTACAAGTTTTGAGCTGATACACCCCGCGGGGCGCGACGTCGCGCCCCGCGCGTCAGGCAAGCGCGGTCACCAGCACTGCGACAATCCCCAAAGGGCATACGTAGCGCAATAGGAAAAGCACCCAGCGGCGCACCGCAGCGCGCTCCTCGGTCAATTCTGTATCCATCAAGCTCGAGGGCAGTCGCCAGCCGATGAGCGCGCAGGTGAGGAGTGCGCCAATCGGCAGCATGAGATTTGAGGAAATGAAGTCGAGCGCATCGAAGACCGTCATGGCGCGGAAACGGGCAATAGAGGCCAATGGGTGCCATGAGGCCCAAGCATTGAACGACAGCACGCTGCCAATGCCCACCGCCCAGACGCCGGCCGACGCAGCGAGGGCGGCTCTGGGGCGCGACATTCCTTGGCGCTGCGCCAGCCAAGCAACCATGGGCTCCAGGCCGGCAAGACTCGGCGTCAGCGCCGCAAGTATCAGAAAAATGAAGAATAGACTGCCGACCATACGTCCGCCGGGCATTTCCCAGAACGCTATCGGCAATACATTAAAAACGAGTTCCGCGCCCTGAGCCGGGTTCAGGCCATAACGATAGACCAGCGGGAAGATCATCAGCGTCGCGAGCAACGACACCAGCACGATTGAGCCGCTGATGATCAAAGCCGCTCTAACTAAAGAGGCGCCCCGCGGCACGTAGGCGCCATAAGCCAGCATCATTCCCATCCCAACGCCGGTTGCGAAGAACGCTTGGCCGATGGCTGCCAGCACCACGTTGGCCGACAGGCGGCTCAAATCTGGAGCGAATGCGAATGCAAGACCACGCTTCACATCTCCTGTGGCGAGTGCGTACCCCACCAACATGAGGAGCAGTATCAACAAGGCGGGAGCACGAATCTTATTTGCAACTTCAATGCCGCGATTGACGCCTCGGGCCGAAATACTGCCAAGCAGAACGACGAATGCTAAATGCCACGCCCCGACTCGCCACGGATTGGACAGAAATTCATGAAACTGGACCTCGACTGCGTGGCGCGGCAGCGCATTGAGCTCGCCAGAAATGCACTTCCAGGCGTAAGCCAAAACCCAGCCGGCGATGACCGTGTAGTACGACATGACTATGAAGGCCGCTGCGGTTCCGAGCACGCCGATGGCATTCCATCTCCTCGAGCATCCGAAACTTGCAGCAACTTCGCCGGCGCCCTCGGCGGGATTGCGTCGTGATCGGCGTCCTATCATGAACTCAGCGACCAGCAGCGGCGTCGCTATCCCTAAGCACGCCAGAATGAAAATGAATACGAAAGCACTCCCGCCATTCGTGCCCGTCAGGTAGGGAAATCGCCATATGCTGCCAAGGCCGACAGCCGCACCCGGAGCCGCCAGATAGAACCCCAGCTTGGAAGTCCAACGTTCGGGTGCCGTACCCATTTCTTACTCGCCCACAGGTAAGTCCGTGAAGCGTCAGTCTACCGTCAAATGGGGATGCCGCTCGGGAAACGCGCAATGCGTGCCCGCATGCTAAATGCGTCCTTAGATTACAAAAGCCCGCGCCTTGTAGTCTGTCAACACCGTTTCGGCTATTGCGGTCGGTGCGAACATCACGACCTTGGTCAGCGCGTCCGCGCTCATGCAGTTTTCGGCCCGCACGCTGACGCTGCGCCCGCCGAGATAGGGCTTGCGGTTGCGCGGATTTACCAGGGCAGACACTGCGCCGCTAGCGCTCGCTCGGCGCGAGAAGTAATCCGCCGATGTTGCGAGCGCCGTGTTGCACACCGTGAGCGTATGCGCCGAATGCAGTGGCGCCAAGGGGTGACGCAGCCGCACACTGTGAGTATGCGATCCAACTACTCGCAGATCACCGCCGGCATTCACAATGATGTTCTCTATGCCAGATTCCTGCAAATTTCGCACCGCCAAGTCGACCGCATAGCCTTTGGCGATTCCCCCGAGATCCACCCGCACTGCTCTCGCATAGCGAATTCGGTGCCCGGGCAGCAGCTCGACATCGCGCCAATTACCCGCGGGGTCAACAGGTACTTCGGCGCGGGGTAGCAGTCCCCACTCCTCAAGTCGCGGCGCTATGCAAGGATCGAATGCACCGCTGCTCGATGCCGCCATTTGCAGCGCAGCTGCGAATACTGCGTAGGTATACGGGTCCACTTGCTGTGCTCCTCGGACCGCATCGCGATTGAGATGCGACAGCGTACTGTCCGGCGCCTGGTAGCTCATCAAGTCATGTACGCGCTCGATGCTCGCAAATGCCGCATCGATAGCCGTGTGCAATTGCCGTTCGCGGCGTGGGTCGTTGACGCTGATTTCTACAATGGTGCCGAGCGCAGGCCGCGCGCGCCGCACCCACCGCAGCGACTCCGGCAGCCGCTCACGAAGCTCCGCAGCGGAGGCCAACTCAGCGACCAGCAATGGCGATGGCATAGGTCGCTAGCAGCCGGCGGATGCCGTCGGTCACATGTTCGCAGGACAGCGTGGCACCGCTGATGTTTTGAATGTCGCGGCCGATACGCACCTGATCGCCGTGTTGCCGGCCGCTAAACTGCGCCCGCCAATGGGCGTTGCGCACTTCCCCGCCGTAGGCCTCGCGATATTCCAGGATCTCGATTTGGCGTACCCTGCCTTCGGCGGTCAACGCCACCGCATAGGTGATGAGGTCATGTTTGCCGATGACTGCGTCGACAAAAAAATAGCCGCCGTCATCAACCTGCCAGGCGCGCAGCGAGCCCGTGTAAACTTTCACACCCGACTCGCGCTCGATGGCAGCAACTTGATCCGCGGTCAGCGCCAGCGGCATTGCGGCCAGCGAACGGCCTGAATACATGACCTGCTGCGCCTGCTCGACGCTCATATAGACGAGCGCCTGCGCGGGTGCGCAAATCGCGGTCGCCGCGAGCGGCAGAAACATAATGCGTGAGGCGCCGTACTTTGTCATTGCTTCAGAAGGCCACGCCCAATCCCAAATCGAAGCGGGTCAAATCCTTGTTGACGTCAAAGGTTTGGTAGTCAACTTTGAACACCAATTTCGGGGTCAGATAGTAATTTACGCCTAGGGTCCAGACGCGATCTCGCGGTTGCGGCCACGGCTTGCCGTCGGACGCCACACCTGCGGGTACAGTGGTGAATCCCTGCTGTATGCCCTCGTAAGACGAGCCCATGTCATAGTGCTCCCAGCGCGCGAAAGGCGCGAGCCGCGCTCCGCCGTTCTGCCACACGGTATATGCGCCCTGCAAATAATAACCGAGGAATTCCGCCGGCAATGGATTGGAAGCGCCAGCATTGTCGAAGTTGAAGGTTGCGGTGTTCGAGAAGCGGCCGCGCGCATATACGGCCGAGATTTCCGCGGCACCGGGTGTCCATCGGGCATGGCCCTCCCACAGCGTGACACGTTCGCTCGGCAACCCCGCCGGCAACGATGGTACGGAAACTTCACCGGTAAACACGGCTGCGCCGGCCAATAATCCGGGTACGCCGCTGTAGTTCAATGACAGATATTGCGACAGATGATGTCCATTCGCCAGCGACAGTTCCTGATGCGTGGCCTGCATCGGCGCCACACCATTGTTCCCGAGGTCGAGTGCCGTGCGGTACAGAGGATCTTCAGGGTTGACCTTCCAGCCCCCCAGATTCAATCCCGTCGTCACACCGGCGTCCCAAGTCACCCCTATCTCAGTATTGCCGTGCAGCCCTACGCCGCCCTCCCGCCAGGTGCTAGGGATGATGAGGGTCTCGACGAAGTTGCGCTGTACGCCGAAGTAATTGGTGGGCTCGTGGTGCTCGTTCAGCAAGCCGAACGGCATGAGAAACAGGCCAGCCTTGACCGACGCCCAGGGCGCAAGCTGATGGTCTACATAGAATTGCTCGACTTCGAACTCGCCCACGTCGCCCGCAGAGGCAACTGCATGCTCGACCTCGAATTCCGAATTGAATACGGTTCGGTCGTCGAACCGGTAGCCGATGCCGAAAACCGCGCGCGCCAGATCGAACTGCGTGCTCTGCCCGACGTGTGTCGGGTGCGTGTAATAGATCTCGCCGTAACCCCACAGGCTGACGTTCTCGGAAATGCCGCCACTGCCGAGCCGCGGGTTCTCGTTCGTCGCCAATTGACCGCCCGACTGCTGCCTACCGGACTGCTCTGCCGCCTGGGGCCGTGCCGCTTGAGCCTGCGCCGTTTGCGGCTGCAGCGCCAGCTGCTGCTGCGCCGTCGCCAACGCCTCGTTCTGCGATTTGAGCTGCTGAATCTGCGCCTTCATCGCGGCCAATTGCTGCTGCATCTCGTCGAGCCGTTGCTCTAATTTCTGCACGACCTCGGGATTGACGGGCGACGCATCGGCGGCGCTTACGAGCGCGGGCATAGCGAGTGCCGCGGAGACTATGAGAGCTGCGATATGATGATGATGCTCGACTTTCATTGGGCTGCGATCCTCGACGTAAAACCGACTCATGTGGCGGCGGCCTGACATTGCGCGGGCAATACCAGCGCATTTGGATTTTCAGTGTCGTAGCCGTCCGTCAGCGTGCACAAGAAGGTGAGGACATCGTCGATCTCTTGGGGATTGAGGGCGGGATCTCCACCCAAGGAACGGTTGTACGGAATCTCCCCGGTATTGACGTTGCCCCAGTAGCCGCCGTCACTGCTCTGTTCATTGATATTCACCGTGAAGTTGCCGCCGTATAAAGCTGGCAGATCGTCAAATTTGAGGACGCTGCCGTCCGCAGAAAGCGGGAAAAACTGATCGGGGTTGGTATCGCGGCGCACGTAAAAGCCGATGGCTTTCTGTAGCGTCGCAAACTGACCGTTGTGGAAGTACGGGGCGGTAAGCGCGACGTTGCGCAATGACGGCACTTTGAACTGACCGCAGATACCGGAGAGGTTCATGGTGCCGTTGTCCCGCAGCGGTCCACACACCCCTAAGTCATAGTAGTGGTGCACGCCGTCTTCGCTGTTCACCGGCGTGTACGCCGGGGCAGTGTTTACGTTATTGAGGGCGCTAAGTGCATTGCGCGGCAGCCCCAGATTGTCGAAACTGAAATCCGTGAACAACGGTGGTGTCTTACCATCGGCTGACGTGCTGGGATGGCATGCTGCGCAGTTGCCCTTGCTGGGATTGTTATATAAACCGAGTCCGCGCAGTTCCTGAGCGCTCAATGTAGCCTGTCCCTTCTGCCAATAATCGAACTTGCTGGAGAATGGATGGAACTCGTCATTCTCCGTTTCGTAGGCGGCAATCGACTGAGCCATGCGTTGCAGTGCCAATGTCGGATCGTTGAGCACATCCCTGCCGTACAAGGTCGTGAATTCCGTGAAATAAGGACGGCTCTGAAGTTTGACGATGACGGCTGCGGCATCTGTGTTGGCCATTTCGAACGGGGTGGTGAATGGTTCCGCGGCTTGATCGGCTAAAGTCGCGGCGCGGCCGTCGCGGAAGAAGCCGCCGTTGGGACCGCCGTCCGAGTCGAAATAAAATGCGGGTGCGTAGGATGCGTACATCAGCGAGGGTGCGTTGCGGAATCCCGGCAAATTCATGTTGGGACCGCCCATCGGCACCGGCGAGCCGTGATCCGGACCCGAAGCGCTCTCATCCGCGGCAAATGCAAAGGCGGCGACGTGACAGGTTGAACAAGCCTGCTGACCCGATACCGACAGAGTCTTGTCCTCGAAGATCTTTTCGCCCAGCTGCGCGGCAGGGGACATGGTCGGCGGCTGAGATGTGTCGCCGCCCGTACCGGTGCCGCTTCCGCCGCAGGCGGCTAACACAGCTGCCAGCGACAAAATCATAGGCATCCGCGCCATTGGGCAGCGGGAGTGCAATCGGTGAGCATTCATATACTTTGTGCATCGCTCAGCAGCGCCGGAAAGGGTCCTGTAGACGGTAACGAGAACTATAATGAGAATGATTCGTATTAGCAATGGTCAATTAATGACCGGCGTTATGTCAGGGATTCGGCAGACAGTCGCCGTGCGGCGAAGCCGCAGTGGACGCGTGACGCGGAGCGCCCTAGGGCTTCAGCGCTGACCGCGGCGGCGGGGCACTTTCTTAACTAAACGGTGGGCCAAGTAGCCAAGCGGAAGCAGCAGCCCAAGAATCCAGTGCAGCAGCGAAATGCCTTGGCGCGCACGCTCCTCACCGACGTAGTACAGGAGATATCCACTGACTATCAGCATCAACAGCGAGCCTATGAGAATGCCGCCAGTCCATCGATGGCGCCGGCGCTGCCATGCTTTGAGCACGTGCAGGCCCCACACCAGACCGCCGGTCCAGATCGCGAGAAATGCAAAGGCGCCATGCACCTTGAGCCACCACGGCGCTGCGGAACTGACAGGCAGGACGATCGCATCTTGCGGCTCGAGGCAGTAATGCACGATTAGCCATGCGACGCCGGAGACCCAGACCCCCAGACCGGTGCAGTTGATCCAAGCCTTGATTGGATTTGGCAGATGAATGGCCATCGGCGCCAGTGTAGACAAAAATCCGCCGCCGCTATCCTCTAGATCGAATCATTGTCTGAGTAGGGTCTCAGAGCGTTCATCGGCGTTCCACGCTATGCTATCTACCTCGCTCGATTAGGTTGCCAGCATGACAAATGAATCGGAAACGTCGGCGTCGCGGCGCAGACTACTCGCGATGATTGGACTGAGCGCCGGCGGTACTGCCATGTATCAGGCCATGCACAGTCTGGGGTTTGCGGCAGAATCCAACTTTCAGGGCCCGGCCAGATTAAGTGGCGCGCCCAAGGGGGCCTCGGTTCTGGTGCTGGGCGCAGGCATGGCCGGACTCGTGGCGGCTTACGAATTGCGCAATGCCGGTTATCGGGTTCAGGTGCTGGAATACAACGCACGTGCCGGCGGCCGCAACTGGACCCTGCGCGGCGGCGATCGCTACACGGAATTGGGCGGCCAGACCCAGGAGTGCGGATTCGATCAGGATTTGTATATCAACCCAGGTCCGTGGCGATTGCCGTATCACCACCGGGGAATGCTGAGCTACTGCAAGCGGCTCGGCGTTGCGCTGGAACCCTTCGTGCAAATCAACCACAACGCCTACGTGCACAGCCGCAAGGCCTTTGGCGGCAAGCCGCAGCGATTGCGCGCCGTCAAAGCGGACTTCAGCGGACATATCGCGGAACTGCTGGCCAAAGCCACGCAAGGTCATGCGCTCGACGCCGACGTGACTGCGGAAGATCGGGCGATACTGCTCGACTCGCTGCGCTTCTGCGGGGCGCTCGATAAGAACTACAGATTCGTCAAGGGTCCTGACAGTAATGAGCGGCGTGGGTTCGCGCGCGATCCCGGAGGCGGACTGAGTGCACGGCCGGTGTTCTCAGAGCCGGTCGGTTTGAGTGAACTGCTGAACTCTGGGCTGTGGGCGGCACTGCCCTTCGGTGAAATGTACGACATGCAAACGACCATGTTTCAGCCGGTGGGCGGCATGGGTCGGGTCGGTCAAGCATTTGGGCGCGAGCTGGGTGCCTTGATCCGCTACAACGCCAAGATCGTCGAGATCCACCAGGACGAGCGCGGCGTCAGCGCCACTTTTGAGGACCTTGCCGCGGGGTCTGCCCGGCAGACGGCGCGAGCGGACTGGTGTGTCTGCACCATTCCCCTGTCGATTCTGAGCCAGATCCCATTGAACGTCGATGGTCCGATGGCCAAGGCAATCGCCGCTGTTCCCTACTGCACAGGACTAAAAGTCGGCTTACAGTTCAAGCGCCGCTTCTGGGAAGAGGACGAGCAGATCTACGGCGGCATCACCTATACCGATCTGCCGATCGGTCAGATCAGCTATCCCAGCAGTCACTTTTTTGCCGACGGCAAGGGCGTACTGCTGGGCGCCTATATCTGGGACATGATCAATTCGATGGACTTCACGTCAATGACGCCGGCCGAGCGGGTGGCCAAGGCGGTTGAATACGGCGGCCAAATTCATCCACAATACGCCCGAGAATTCGATAACGGGATTGCGGTCGCCTGGCATCGGGTGCCGTCAGCGATGGGTTGCTTCGGCTTATGGTCGGACGCCAATCGCGCCGAGCACTACGATAATCTGTGCGCCTTCGACGGTCGGATCGTGTTGGCGGGAGAACACGCCTCCTATTTACCCGCATGGCAGGAAGGAGCGGTGACCTCGGCACTGGATGCAATTGATCGGCTGCACCAACGGGCGCTGGCGGCGGGAGCCACTGCATGAATACACGAACACAGACTGCGACCGCCGCATGCTGTCTTTGCATGGGCACTATAGTTTCTGTCTTGTTGGCAATCGCCGTTCTGGTCGATGCGCCGGTACGCGCAGATACCGTGGGTATCATGGATTCGACGCCGTTCAGCACCACGGATGGCCGGCAAATCTACGAGCATATTTGTCAGGGGTGCCACATGCCCGACGCGGGAGGCGCAGTAGGCGCCGGTCATTATCCTGCGCTCGCGAAGGACCCGACCTTGGTGTCGCGTCAGTACATGGCGCTCACCATATTAAAGGGAAGGCGAAATATGCCGGCTTTCGGAGTCAAACACGCAATCGGATTTGCCGGGCCGCCGGCGGCACTCAACAACGCGCAGATAGCAGCCGTCGTCAACTATGTCCGTACCAATTTCGGCAATCACTACAAAGACCGGACTACTGCGGCGGAAGTCGCCGCGCTCGAAGCAAGCGCTCAAGGCACCACTACGCCGGCGCCACGGCGCTGATCGAGCTGATGACTTAGTTCGGCAGCATCAAAACAAAGCCATCATTTTCGTAAGCGTAAAACCGCCACTCGTCAGCCCGCTTCGGGGTCCCGAGGATTACCAGCTGTTGCCGCAGGGTGGCGAAATCCTGGAACACATCGGAGGCCTTGATGATGTTCTCGTATTTCTTCAATAATGAATCGGTTGCGGGACCCACCGCCGAATAGGTGATCAACACTTTGAGCGGCGCGTTGAACAGCTGCAGCTTGTTCATGATTTCCTGTGCCCTGGCGGCATCGTTCTCGTGTTCTATTGCAACTGACACCCAGTTCGCATAGGTGGCATATTTCCCGGTATCGTCTGTGCCACGCTCTTCATAGAGCATTCCATCGAGAGTGTAGTACTCCTTGTTCCAGGCAAGCAGGCCGAGATGCCTGCCCACTCGGGGATAAATAGTCGATCGCATGAAGTAATTGTAGGATTTGGTCTCAAAGCCTGTGGCTGTACGAAAGCCGTCTTGCTCCGCTTTCATGACGGCAACGAAGGCATTGCGAAAATCTCTAGGCGTGATTTTGTTCATCAAAGTCCTTTCGTCGCGTATTTTGCACTGAATTCAGCACGTGTTCATCGATAGTTTTGCGGCGTTGGGGACTTCTGCGGCTGACGGGAACCGTGCCAGAATGCACGACTTTCAAGAAATCAAGCCGCACGGCGGAGTGGACCTCGCATGGACTACATTCGGTTCGGGAGGACGGGCCTCCAAGTATCCCAGTTGTGCCTCGGCACCATGTCGATGGGCAGCTCCGCCTGGAAGGGCTGGGTGCTCGACGAGGGCGATTCGGTTCCCATCCTGCAGCGTGCCCTCGATCTGGGAATCACGTTTTTCGATATGGCCGACTGGTATTCCGCCGGCCGTAATGAGGAGGTCGTTGGTCGGAACCTCCTCAAGATGAGCGTGCGCGAGCGGTTGGTGCTGGCAACCAAGGTGTTCTACCCGATGAGCGAGGACCCGAACGATCGCGGCTTGTCGCGCAAGCATATCGCAGCCTCGATCGACCGATCCCTGGCCCGCATGGGTACCGACTACATCGATCTGTACGTGATCCATGCCTTCGATGCGGACACGCCCGTCGAGGAGACGATGGAGGCGCTTCACGACACGGTGCGTGCCGGCAAGGTGCGCTACCTGGGCGCCTCCACCATGTATACGTGGCAATTCGCGAAGATGAATCATGTAGCGGCGATGAACGGCTGGACGCCGTTCGTCAATATGCAGTGTCAATACAACGTGCTTTACCGAGAGGAAGAACGAGAGATGCTCCCCTACTGCCGGGATCAGGGAATTGCCGTTACGACCTTCAGCCCCCTCGCACGCGGCTTCCTCGCGCGCCATGCCGGCGCCGTCGCAACTGCACGCACCGCCCACGATGTCTTCCAGGACTTCTACGGCGACGACATCGATCGCGAGATCGCGCGCCGGGTGCGAGAGGTAGCCGCACGCCTTGGCGTCAGCGCCGCACACGTCGGAATGGCATGGGTCGCGGGCAGCTCCCACCAGAACATTCCCATTGTGGGTGCCGCGAAAACGGTGCACCTCGAGGTCGCCGTGGAAGCACTGAAACTGCGGCTGGATGCCGCCGACCGCACCTTCCTAGAGGCGCCCTACCGGCCGCGCGACGAAATCAACGACCAAAATCCGCTGCGACGCCCCCGCGCGCTGCACGCGGACTGAACGATGGGCAACGGCGCGGTAATTGAGATCACGCCGAGGCGCCGCCGGCTAGACCATCAGCCACGCGCTGTCCTGGCGCACTTCGATCAGGGTCGGGCGATCCGCGCCGAGAGCTTCCTGTAGTGATTGTGCCAACTGCGCTGCGCCCGCGGGGCGAACCGCGTGACAGCCCAGGCTCTGCGCCAATTGCAGGAAGTCCGGGCTCTTAGGCTCAACGCCGATGCGGGGAATATGCCGCTGGTCCATTTCGTCCACGATTGCCTTCAGGGCATCGTTGTTCCAAACGATAACCGGCAATGCGATGCCCTCCTCCGCCGCCGTAGCCAGCTCGTTGACGGTGAACATGAACCCGCCATCGCCCGCGACTGCGATCACCGGGCGGTCCGGCGCACCGATCTTGGCGCCTATGGCCAGCGGCAAGGCGACGCCCAGCGAACAATACGTGCCGGAGTAGTACCAACAGCGCTCTGTTTCCATGGGCATGGCGAAGGACCCGGAGTACACGATCTGCGAGGCGTCGCCCATGACGATGGCGTCTGCCGGAAGCACTGAACGCAGTATTTTCCAAACGCGCGCGTGCTGCCTCTCAACGTCGGTCATAGCTGCGGCAATGCGCGCGAGAACATCCCGGACCCGGCTTTCGCCTTGCGAGCGCTGCGCTGCGGGCTTGCGGCTCAAGAGCGCGGTCGCCAGCGCTTGCATCGCCGCACGAGCATCGGATTGGATAGGCAGGGCGGCGGAATACACCGAGGCCAATTCGCCGGGATCGATATCGATCCGAACGATGTCGCCCGGTATATCGAGAGTCGGCAGGAAAGTGTCGCCCATGCCGACTTCAGAACCCACCAGAAGCACGACGTCGGCATCGGCCAAGGCCTGCTGGCTTTCCTTCCGCACGATCGAGCCACCCAGGGATAGAGGATGGGATTCCGGAAGTATGCCCTTGCCGGCATTGGTCGAAAGAACCGGGGCTGCAATGTACTCGGCGATATCGGTCAACGCGCTGCGCGTACCGACCGCGCCGCCGCCGACCAGAATCAGTGGCCGCTTCGCCTTAGCGAGGCGATCCGCGGCCTCCTCGATCGCCGCCGGATCGGGCATCGGCAAGGACGGAGAACGGCGGGTCTTCCAGCCGGCCTCGACGGGCAAGGGCAGCACATCCCGTGGCAGCGATAGATGAACCGGACGCGGCCGGCTGCCACGAAACACCGCGTAGGCACGAGCAATCAATTCCGGCAAATCTTCCGGATATCGGACCATGGCGCTGAACGCGGTGAACCCGGCCGTCACCGCGGCCTGATCTGCAAGTTCGTGTATCGGCCCCCAGCCTTTACCCTGCGTCTGCGTGGCGCACGCTCCCGAAAGCACGAGCATGGGTTGCGAATCGCAGTAGGCCTGCGCGATGCCCGTTGCCGCGTTGGTGACTCCGGGGCCCGCAATGATGGTGCAAACTCCGGGCTTGCCGGTCGCGCGGCCATAGCCGTCGGCCATAAGGCTGGCGCCTTGCTCGTTGCGACACTGCACATGGCGGATGCCCGCAAGTCCGATGCCGCGATACAGCTCGACCGTCATCGTCCCCGCCATGCCGAACACCGTGTCCACTCCGTAGTCCGAGAGTAGTTTCATCACAGCCTCACCGCATGTCATGGCTTTCAAATGCTTCCCCTGTCTTCGCTGGACGTTATTCGTGAAGCGCCGGAAGATATCACACGGGGGGCAGCCGGTAGGGCGAGTCGAAAACTCGAAACGCTAGACGAAATCGCAGGCGTCTCCGGACGCCGAAAGGTTGTGGAGATAGACGACGTCACACTCGAATGTACGTCGCAACTTCATGAGTTGCTGCCGCAAATTGCTCTACCTGAGTCAGGTAACAGCGGCGTTTTGCCATCAGTCGATATCCACGGCCAAACGCTTGAGGTCTGCGAGCGAGCAATGCTCAAGCGCGCCCTCGTGGGTGGCCCGCAACGCTACACGTGGTGCTTGGCCCGCATTGAAGGCTTCTTGCCAGCGAGGCGCGCACAGGCACCAGCGATCACCGGGCTGCAGGCCAGGAAAACCGAATTCGGGGGCCGGAGTCGAAAGATCGTTGCCGCGGGTTCTCGAGAACGCGAGAAATTCCGCGGTCATGACTGCACACACCGTGTGACTGCCGACATCTTCGCGGCTGGTATCGCAGCACCCGTTGCGGAAGATACCGGTCATAGGTCTTAGAGAGCAGTCCTCGAGCCGCTCGCCAAGTACATTGCGGGCATTCGCCCCCCCGCCGCCGCTGGGCGCATCATCCTTCAGCATCACCGGGTCGTGCATAGCTCTTAGAACTCTCAGTTAAATCCGCTTCAAAAAGGCCCTAAAATGGCCGTCGTGGCGCATCAAGAAATCTCGATCTTATTCGCTGCCGCTGCAAACAGCTGGTGTTTGTGAATCTTCGCCGTCCATATGTGCCGAACCGGGCCCTTAGCCTTCCAGCGTAGCTTGCACAAAGCCAGCGCTTTCTTCGTGCACATGCGTAACAACCCACCTCGGGAGAACTTTGGATCAAGCCCCTTGCAGGTCTTCATATAGACTCTTTGGTTCTTGACGAGGCTTAGCATCAACTCCGTTGAACCAACGACTAACCACAGGGAGAATGTTCATGAAGATCGGGATTCTTTGCACAGCCTTCATTGTTCTGGGGCAGGCCACTACCACGATGGCACAAACCGCCGTGAAACATTTTCCTGCCAGCAGCGCGGGACAACCAACCGGCGCCGTCGCCGCGACCGGAGGGCCCGCTTACAGTGGCGCCGTCATGGCCGGCGACACGCTTTATGTCTCCGGTACCATCGACATTGATCCGGCGACTGGCAAGCTGCCGGCGGACGCAAAGGCCGGCGCCAAGCTCGTGCTCGATAACATCAAACGAACGGTGGAAGGCGCAGGGCTGACCATGGACGATCTCGTCTGGGTACAGGTATTCGCCGCAGACTTGGCCAACTACGGAATCTTCAACGAGGTTTACCGCAGTTACTTTACCGGCCCGCTCCCGGCTCGTGCCTTCATTGGAGCCGGTAGCTTGTTGGCAGGCGCTCACTTCGAAGTAATGGGAATCGCCGTAAAACCGAAGAAGTAACTGGTGATCTAGTGCGGGCATGTTTGTGCCGTATCGCCAACGACTATGAAGTCGGAGAACGGTCCGCGGCTGCATTTTCGGACACCTCTCAGTTTACCGTCACAGTCACCGGCGCCGAAGCGATGCCATTCGCTACTACAACGAGCGAACTTACGCCAATGTCCGTGTCAGCCGGAACGTCGAATGAGGTAGAAACAATGGTGCCACCCGTTGCAACACCCATACTACTGTGGTTGTGCGTTCGCGCGTAGACGACATGACCGGATACCGAGTTGGAAATGCGCACGAGCGGGTAATTGGTGGCCGCGTTGAGTTCATCACCGAAATTGGCGGCTTGGGACAGACCGTTGAATTGGGTGCCGGAAATCACGTAGGTGGCGCCGCGGCCTACCATCGTCGGAGCCGCGGTGATCGTAGGCGCCCAAGCAGGATTCGCGCTGCCGTTCCCGCTATAGATCTGCGTTACGCCCCCGGTGACCAGAACCTGACCGTTGGGAAGCGGCAGCACCAAGTACTGCGTGTTGCCGCCATTGCTTGGCAAAGTCCCCGTGACTGACAACGTCGTGCCGTCATACTCGTAGAAGCGCCCAGAGGTCGACGCGATCAGGACGTGACCGGAAGGCAGCAAGACGGCGCTGGTATCGCCCGCGTCATCGCCGGCCGCAAAGTCCGGTCCCACCGCAAAAATTCCCGGGTCAGCAGGCGTAAGGCCGGGAGTATAGGTAGCTGTGTGAGCAACCTCGCCGTTCGCTGCGGCACCGGTCACGAACACTGTTCCGTTTGGCAGTAGTATGGCCGGCCCGATTTCTCCGGGCGGAAAATAGGTTCCCGCCGGTCCGGGACCGTAACTGACGCCGCCGACCACCTGATGCGGCGCCGGGCCATACATCGCGCCCCCAGGTGTGCTCGTGGGCGACGTCAAGGTGTCCGGCGTATCGCCGTCGCTGTACCATTGATGGGCGGCTTGATCGTAATGTTCGGCGTGGCGCGGATGGCCGACATCAATGGTTAACAGGTTGCCATTCGGTAAGAGGGTCCAACCTTCTTCGGCGAAATCGTCCGCCTTACCGGTAGATGGGAGCGAGATCCAACTGAGACTCAGAGGATCCAGACGCCACATATCCCTTCCCAACTTATCTCCAAAGACGAAACTGCCGTCGGGCAGAACCACCGATGATACGTCGCCGATATAGGCAACTCCGGGCGGTGCTGCGATCATCGTCCAGCTATCGGCAACCGGATCGTACACGGCCGACATATTGGTCAGGCCGCTGTGGGCAAAGGGAAAGTTATACTCGTTCTGGTTATATTCGCCTCCCACGAATAGCACCCGCCCATCGGACAATACAGCCTGCGCCCCATCAGCGGGCGCGTAACCGGCCGGCGGACTGGACAGTCGGCGCCAAGTCCCCTTGACGTAGTCGCCTTTCGCGTCAGGCGTCAGCTTGTAAAACACGCTAGCGTCGGTGACCGACTGCGTCATGACCGTGCCATCGGTCAATAGCAGGCTCAGATTGCCCGTTTCCGGCGGCTGGTTGGTTAGGACAACAAAAGGTACAGCGGCGCATTTGACTGTCACATTGGTAACGTTCGTCGTACCCACGGTGCCGGAGTCGTTCGTGACCAGACAATTCTGAGCAGGCGCGGCGGGCTGTGTCGCCACCGTCACCGAATAAGCGGCGCCGCTACCAAGACCTTTCGCAAAAGTGAACGCACCCGGTCCGGCTACCGCAAGACTATCGCCGCCATTGATCTGCAAGACCAGACCTGGGCCGCTGAGTCCGGAGACCACACCGCCGACCGTGTAAGTGATCGCCGGTGAGGAAGAACCGCCGCCACCACTGCATGCAGTAACCAGACTCAATATCAGCGGCACGACCGCAATCTTGGCGAAATCCGACCAGATATTTTTTCTCATGGTGCGTTCCCCTGCAAGAGTGTGTGGCCTACGGGGTCACACTTGCTCCTAGCATGCCTTAAGGTGGACAACCACGCGAACAGCAAGAATGCATGCACATGCACCGCAGTCGTTATTGTTGCGTCAAATCTGCAGAACTCGGAAAAGTAAGGAATCCAAAATCCCGCGATGATTGTCGGCGGCAATACGAGCAGGTAGAGCCATGCGTTTCGATAGCCAGTTTCCATGTGCAATCCAGCTTCGCATGTCCGCTTAGCGGTAGTCTACTTACCCCCAGTCAGTGACCGCTGTTTGGAATACCGGACGACCTGCGAATGAGCGCCTCATGTCCAAACCGGGCGGTTGGCCCCGGCCATAGCGGCCAATCGGGTGTACACAAGCGGCCGTTCGCGCCTGAGTCGACAGCCTTCCCAATCGAAGCGTTGCACAGCAGCCCCGAATCCCGCATTCTGACGTTGCCACAGGGACAACAAGAACTCAAAGGCGCTTGATCACTCCATCGCATCATTCCGCAGCTGTTGGTCGCATCGCGCTCGTTTTATGAGCGATCCGATCAACGCCGCTTTATTGAGCTATGACTCGCAGTATGCCGAAGCCGCGAAGCGCATCGGTGGCGCGCTGCGAGCGGGCGGCATTGAGGTGTGGATCGATCAGAGCGTGTTGCGCGGTAGGGATGCGTGTGATACGGCGATCAAGCGCCAGATCAAGACCTGTGGACTGCTCATTCCCGTGATCTCAAGGAACACCCACGCGCGAGAGAAAGGCTATTTCGGGCTCGAGTGGACGTGGTCACTTCTGTAATGCACGAAGCGAGCTCTCCTGTCAGTCGCTTCAGTGCCGGACGCGTATCGACACAGATAGTGGTGCTGTTGGCCGTTGCCGTGTTCATCAACTACATCGATCGCGGCAATCTCGCAACTGCGGCTCCCTTGCTAAAAGGCGATTTGGGTCTGTCGACCACTCAAGTGGGAGTCGTGCTTTCAGCATTCTTCTGGACGTACACGCCGATGCTATTGATCGCCGGCTGTATGGTCGAACGATTTGACGTCCACCGCTTGTTGGCCGTGGCTCTTACTGTGTGGTCTGTGGCGACGGCGGCATCGGGTCTGGATCGTAACAACGTGGCGGCTACCCTCGACAGTCGCGGCCGCCGGGACTGGGAAGCCGCCGTACTACGCGATGATTCTCGGTCGGCGCGAGGCTTGGGGCGCCTGTCTCGGGCAATTTTGCAGCAACTTCACCCTGTATTTTGCGCTCGGCTGGTTGCCCTTGTTCCTGGTGAAATCGCGAGGATTTTCCATGACCGAGATGTCACAGATCGGCGCGGCCGTGAATTGCGTTTACGCGTTGAGTTCCGCCGCGACGGGCTGGACCTCTGATCACTTGGTACTTACCGGCCGATCGCCAACGTTGGCGCGCAAGTCATTCATCGTTGCGTCATGCATAGGAACCGCAGCCTGCTTTTTTGTCGCCATGGTTGCGGCGCCGGTGCTCGCGATCGCCTGCTTGCTCGCGGCCGGTTTGTTTTTCGGTTTTGGTACGCCGATGATTTGGACCGTCGCGCAGACTCTAGCGGGCCCAAGAGCAGCCGGACAATGGATGGGTGTTCAAAATTTTTTCGGCAACGTCGCAGGAATCATCATGCCCTTGGTCACGGGCTTTCTTGTCGATAGAACCGGAAACTTTGGCTGGGCATTCGTTGTGGCAGGAGCAATTTCATTGCTCGGCGCGATTGCCTGGGGTGTCGTTATTCCTCGTATCGAAACCCTTGATTGGCCATCGCAAGCAGATGCGGCAGGCCATCGTTCCGCATCAAGTTAATGCGCATGCTTGGGTCGGAAAACTACGCGGCTACCAGCGGTGGGCTTCTGTCCGATATATGACGGGTGCTGACCATACTAGTGTCCATCTGTATATCCCGCGCCGAAGCGGCTGTCCCTGGCATCCTGTACATTGTGTACCGGTAAGGCGCTCCAAACGGCGACGCAAAGCAACTTGGGGGTTATCGTATGTCTAACCGTCGTGAATTCCTGCGGCATGCCGCCTTCGTTACTGCCTCTCTTGGCGGTCGTGTGCCTTCGGCCGGTGCGCAGCAGAGCTCGGCTACTATGCGGGCTGCCCCCGTGCGAGAAGGATCCGCAAGGGCGAACACCACTAATTTCATACCGGGCGGTTATCGGTTCATTCCCGCGGTGTTTCAATACTCCTCCGGCGTGGCGGCTCTTCCCGGCTTTGAAATTCAACGATTCACTTTTCGCACCCTGGTGCCACTCGGTGAAGGGTTTCGGCAAGTTGAGAAGATTATTCGCGCGGCAGGCCGGCCGCTGACGGCGTTCTGCGCCTGCGAACTGCGCTCGCCGGCACCCCTTACTGAGCAGGGGTTCCGCGCTTTCAATGAGCTCTACGTGTTGACATTAGGAAAGTGGGGCATCTACAACGGCACCATTAACCCCGTGGCTCGGAGCAATGTGTGCCCCGAAATTGGTCCACCGGCAGAGCCGTCATTTCACTCTTTCTCGTTCACGATCAAGGCCGAGGGTGCCCGGCCGTCATTCGTAAATGCGGGCAGCGGCGAGCGCGCCGACGGCAAGATCATTCGGCAGGGTGATACCAGCCCAGACGGCCTGCGTGAAAAAGCCCGCTTCGTGCTAGGCGAGATGGAACGGCGTATGGCGGCTTTCGGCCTCAATTGGTCAGATACTACGGCGACTCAGGTTTACACGGTGTACAACCTATATCCGTTTTTAGTTGACGAAATCGTGCGTCGTGGCGCTACCGGTCCAGGACTCACGTGGTATTTCTGTCGCCCGCCCCTGATCGGCCTAGATTACGAGATGGACTGCCGCAGCGTGCGAATCGAACGGATGCTGTGACCTCTCCCGCGTTGAAGCCGGGATCCGGGGGCCGTAGCCCCTCAGGCTAAATGAAACATCGCCAACAGGCCGTCACAAATCCGCAAAAGCGGCATAGGGTGCTACCTGACAGAATCATCGAGTGCGCCGCCAGCCTTAGATTCCAAAAATTAAGATCTTGCGTTCAAGATCGCTCGACATCGTGTCTACTCAGAGGATCTTCATCAGAACTGATACTGAAAATGCGCCCGCACCGTGCGCGGCACGCCGGAGTGCACCACGGAATCAGCGACCGGCGACGGTTCGTTCTTCAAGCGCGACGCGTAGTAATACGCAATGTCGTTCCATTTCACGTTGGCAATATTGAAAATATCCACCGTTGCCTGCCATCTCGGCGCCCGATAGCCGATCTGCGCATCCACCGTGGTATAGGCCGGGGATTTCGCGGTGTTGTCCTCCACTAGCGGCGATTCACCAAAGTGGCGCGCGCGCAGCGCGCCAAACACGCCGAAGTCGCGCTGCGCGGTTAGGCCTACGTCCGTCACGTTGGTGGGACTGTTGGGGATGTAGCGGCCAACGATGGCGGGGGTGGGGTTGCATGGGATGGCGGGCGTTGCGTCGCCACACCCTAGATCATCCGGATTTGCATCCTTGTCGAAGCGTCCGCGCGTAAATGCCGTATTCAATTGCGCGGACAGCCAATTGTTGATGTGATAGGTGTTACCCCACTCTAGACCGGTGCGCGTGGTGGCACCGCTCGGCGAGGTGACCCCGGCATCGCCGCTGAATACCAGTTCTGACTTTAGCTTCAGCAGGAATATGTCCAGCCGCGTTTCCAGGTTCGGAATGATCTTGGTGGCGACGCCGATTTCTGCGCTGGTGGCTTTCGTCAGCGGCGACACCTGAGTCTGGGCGAGTACGTCTTGGCCGTTGCGCGTTATGCCACGGGCATCGTTGCTGTGATAGCCATTGCCAAAATTGAAGAAATACGTGGTCTTGGCGAAGGGGCCCAGCACGACTCCGACCTTGGGACTGAAGATGGACGCCCGCTTATTGCCCGTATTGCAACCCAAGGGGTCGCTGTTGATATCGCAGGTTCCATCGGGATTGAGCAATTTATCCTTCACGTCAAAATCGAACTGATCCTCGCGAACGCCCACGGTGGTTTGTAGGTAGTCGAGCCACTGGATGCTGGACTCCGCATACACCGCGGCATTCGATTCCATGACACTAGCGTTTTGCTTGATCCCGATGGGCTGGCGTTCGAAGGACGGAAAAATGCCCACATCCTTGATGTCATCGATGCGCGCCTGCAGGCCAATCACGTTGGTGGTCGGCGCGCCGAAAAGCGACGTGAACCAGGTCTTCGAGGCCTTCAAGCCATACACCACTCGATCATCGTGCTGCAGCATCTGATCCCCATTCACGGGGTCCTTGAGATAGAAGGTGAATGTCGACCAAAGATCGAGCTTGTAGCGAATCACATAGGCGGAAAACTGTATTTGATCTTCGTCGGTCCGCTTAACTCGGCTGAAGGACAGGCTCGAGCGGCTGGAAATGCCACCATCGCTTGGGTTCAAGCTGCCGAATCGATCGATCAACCCTTCGCTGATGGCGCGCTGCGGCAATTGATCAGTGGAGGTCCACTTTCCCGAATAGGCCATCGCGGTGAGGGTGTAGTAATCCCGATCATCGCCGCGAAAATAACGCACCACCCCGTTTAGTCGGTTGTAGTCATCGGGGACATCGAAGGGACCATCATTGTGATAGACCTCACCGGCGGCCAATAAGGTTCCGCCGAAAAGACTTGTCGCGCCCATCAACAATCCGCGCCGATACCCATCTTGGCCAAAGCCCAAGGTCGCGCTGGTGGCTAAATTGTTGACGAGCCCTACCCGGGCGGTTCCCGCGGTCGCGAAGTCACCTTCGTCAGCGTAATAGGGACCCTTCTTATAGTGAAGATCGCCGGCAAGTTCTGGGATCACGAAGTTGAAGTCCGAGTACCCCTGGCCGTGGGCGTGAGTGGGCATATTGACCGGCATGTCGTCGACCTCGAGCGCAAGATCGGTGCCGTGATCCAAGTTAAAGGCCCGCAGGAAATACTGATTCGCTTTACCCTCGCCGGAGTGCTGCGTGACGATGAGGCCCGGAATATTTTCAAGGATCGCGGCAGGGCGCAGCAGCGGCTGGCTCAGCATTTGGGCTTGACTGATGTCGCCGGCCGAGGCGGCGACCATGTTGCTAACCCCGGTTGCCACCACAGTGATGGTATCGAGCGGATGATCCGCCACATCGGCGGTGTCAGCTGAATGCGCCGTGAAGGCGGCCAAGTGCGCAACTCCTGCCACGGCGATAGTCCACAATCTGCGATCTATCATTGCTCACTCTGCTGTTTGCCTGTTCTTAAGGATTATTCGTGGCCGGTCGCGAGAAGGATGCAACTAATTAAGATTTATTTTTAAACTTTCACACACTGTAAGCGAAATTTACACTTCCTCTTACTGCTCGGATCTCCACAGATCCCATCGGTCTAGTTATGGGGCTTTAAATGTCGATGGGTCGAGCCGCCGTGCGTGTGCGGCTTTGTAAAATCTACACTGATCAGATTAAGTTGCCCGTGCCGCACACCGGTCTCCGCGATGATTTCATAGGCGAACTCACGCACCTGTCCGATCGGCCCCTTCATGATGACCGTCTCGATGCACTCCTCGTGATCCAAGTGCGCGTGCATTGTGGAAATGGTCAGCGTGTGATGCTCATGTTGAATAGTGGCTAATCGTTCGGATAATTCTCGCTCGTGATGGTTGTACACGTAGGAGAGCGCAGCGACACAGGCGCCCTTGGCGTTGCGCTTCTGTTCGCTCACCTGCAGATGGGATCGTAAAATATCTCGCACCGCTTCGCTTCGGGTGGCGTAACCTCGCTCCTTGATGAGTGCATCGAAGGCGGTCGCGAGTTTCTCATCGAGTGATATCGTAAAACGATCCATAAAATCCTCTGAAAGTATTTAGCGCAAATCGAATCGGGGCCCGCGTCAGTAATTCAACGCTCTTAACCCGGTCTTCAAAAAAGACATGCCCCGCCGCCAACGATCAAAAGCGCCCCGCTACGATGGGTATCGTCGGTAGCGTTCGCAAGCCGTACCAGACCAAAAAAAAGGTGGCTAGATCTAGGCAGACTACTCGATGCATGCGGATAACACAGCCCTGCGACGGATGGTCGTCATCGTGGCGGGGGTTTAACCTCGTAATATGATGCGCCAGCTCGATACCCGCAAGCGTGTCTGCAGGCGTCGCAAAAGACTTAATAGCAAGCATCGGTGCGCGGCGGCGATAGATTGGATCCCGCGCGATTGCGATACTCATTTTGGCTCCCCGCAACAGCTGAACCTTAAGGCCGTGCCCTTAATGCACCACGTAGGCAAAGCAGACATTTGACTCCATTGGCCTCTATTTATTCAGCGCTTGCCTCACCGCGCCTATAGTACGTTCGACATCCGCGTCCGTGGTACGCCAGTTGACGACGCTGATTCTCATGGCCCGCTTACCTCGCCACGTAGTTCCGCTAAAGAAGGCCTCGCCTGTAGCGTTGATGGCTGCGATAGTGGCGTCGGTTCTCACATCATGTGAGGCTGCCGACGCGCCCTTTCTCGAGTCCAGAAAGCACAGGGTTGCTTGCTGGATTGTCCCGCGATTGGATACAAATGCCACACACCTTGCGGCAGAGGAACAGAACGGATGCGGCATTCGATTTTACTGCTGAGCAGCGCGCTCCTTTCGGGACTGCTTGCGAAATCGGTGGTCGCCGCTATTCATCCAATGACCCTCGATGAATACATGGCCCTTCGCGGCCCGGAACCTGAAGCCCAGATTTCCTACGGGCCGGCGCCTCAGCAA
>JBBRQO010000012.1:0-130385 GCA_038226325.1 Steroidobacterales bacterium
CCGGCTCAAGTACAATCCGCGCCCTTATGGACGTATCTCATCTTCTCGACGGACTCAACGATGACCAACGGCAAGCGGTTGCCTCACCACTTGCCCCCGCCCTGGTACTGGCCGGCGCGGGCAGCGGCAAGACTCGTGTACTGGTGCATCGTGTCGCCTGGCTGATCCAGGTCGAGGGCGCCTCGCCGAACAGCATTCTCGCGGTCACCTTCACCAATAAGGCGGCGGCAGAAATGCGCGGCCGCGTCGAAACCCTGCTGGGCGTGCCGAGCGGCGCCATGTGGCTGGGCACCTTTCACGGCTTGGCGCATCGACTGCTTCGCATCCATTGGCGTGAGGCAGGCCTGCCGCAAAGCTTTCAAATCCTGGATTCGGACGACCAGGCTCGGGTATTGCGCAAGGTGCTGAAGGCGCTCGATCTCGATGAGACCCGCTGGGTACCGCGCGAGGTCCTCTGGTTCATCAATGCGCAGAAAGACGAGGGTCACCGGCCCAAGCACATCAAGGACGACGGTGATCCAACCCGCCGCCAGCTGATCAAGGTCTACCAGGCCTACGAAGAGGCCTGCCAGCGCGCCGGCGTGGTGGACTTCGCCGAGCTCTTGCTGCGCGCGTATGAATTGTGGCGCGATGATGCGTCGCTGTTGCAGCACTACCGCACACGTTTTCGTCACGTGCTGGTGGATGAGTTTCAGGATACCAATGCCATCCAGTACAAGTGGCTGATGCTGCTGGCCGGGCCCGAGGGGCTACCCTTCGTGGTGGGTGACGACGATCAGTCCATCTATCGCTGGCGCGGCGCGCGAGTCGAGAACTTGCAGCAGTATCGCCGCGATTTTCCGAAGGCCGTGCTCTACAAGCTGGAACAAAACTATCGCTCCACGGGCACCATCCTCAAGGCGGCCAATGCGCTGATCTCCAACAATGCCGGCCGGCTGGGCAAGAACCTGTGGACCAGCGGCGCCGACGGCGACCGGGTCAAGATCTACGCTGCCTTCAATGAGCGTGACGAAGCGGATTTCGTGGTGAATCGAATCCGCGAATGGGTGGCGAACGGCGGTACGCGGCGCGAGACGGCGGTGCTGTATCGATCGAACGCACAATCGCGCGTGTTCGAAGAGGCCTTTCTCAATGCCCGCATGCCATACCGCGTGTACGGCGGCTTGAGGTTCTTCGAACGCGCTGAAATCAAAGACACTTTGGCGTACCTGCGCCTCATTGCCAGTCGCGCGGACGACACCTCCTTCGAACGAGTGGTGAATCTGCCGGTGCGTGGCATTGGTACAAAAACCATGGATATGGTGCGCGAGCATGCGCGGGCCCACTCGACATCCCTATGGCTGGGTGCGTCGACTTGCATACAGGGTGCGCTGCCGCAAAGAGCAGCCCTGGCACTACAGGCTTTTCTGACGATGATCGACAAGCTGGCTCAGGAAGTGCAGGGGTTGGAACTGCATGAACAAGTGGACCATGTAATTCAAATGAGCGGGCTCATTGAGCATTTCAAGAAAGAGAAAGGAGAGCGGGGCGAGGGACGCATCGAGAACCTGCTGGAACTCGTCAGCGCGGCGCGCGGCTTTTCTCCCGAGACCGACGCCGAAAGCGAACTATCGCCGCTCGAGTCTTTTCTCGCACATGCCGTGCTGGAATCCGGTGAGGGCCAGGCAGACCCCTACGACGACTGTGTGCAGATGATGACCTTGCATTCAGCCAAGGGATTGGAATTTCCGGTGGTGTTTCTGGCAGGCATGGAGGATGGCCTGTTTCCGCACCAGCGTTCGGTGGCGGACTTGGCCAGCCTCGAGGAGGAGCGCCGACTCGCCTATGTGGGCCTGACTCGAGCCATGCGGCAACTCTACGTCACCTACGCCGAACAGCGGCGACTCTATGGGGTGGATACCTACGGTCAGCCGTCGCGATTCATTGCCGAGCTGCCGCAGGACTTGGTCGAGGAGATTCGCCCGCGCCTGCAGGTGTCGCGGCCGGTATTCGTCAAACGCAGCGGCAGCAGCAGTTTGGACGAATCGCCCAGCCCCTCGATGCGCATGGGCAGCCGGGTCCGGCATTCGAAGTTCGGCGACGGGGTGGTGCTCAATTTCGAGGGCAATGGACCGCATGCCCGAATTCAAGTCAATTTCGAGCGCCAGGGCACGAAATGGCTGATGCTGTCGTACGCCAATCTCGTCCGTGTAGAGTAATCTTACGCTGTGAAAATCATCATTCTGGGCGCAGGCCAGGTTGGCCGTACGGCGGCATATCACCTCTCTAGAGAAGAGGCCAACGACGTAACCGTCATCGATATTGACGGGGAAGTTTTGCGGGATCTGCAAGACCGCCTCGACATTCGCACCGTGAACGGCAATGCCGCGAGTCCCCGCGTCCTCGAGGCGGCTGGGATCGCCGCCACCGATATTCTCGTCGCGCTCACCAACAGCGACGAGGTCAACATGCTGGCCTGTCACATCGCTTGGACGCTGTATCGCACGCCGAAGAAGATCGCGCGCGTGCGCTCCGCCGACTTCACTGAGCGTGACAAGCTGTTCGGCGAGAACGCCCTGGCAGTGGATGTTTGGATCAGCCCTGAACAGCTGGTCACCGAATACGTGGCGCGCTTGATCCGTTATCCGGGCGCGCTGCAGGTTTTGGATTTCGCCGATGGCCGCGTGCGCCTGGTGGGTATTCGCGCGCTGCAAGGCGGCCCCTTGGTCGGTCAGGCGCTGCGCACCCTGCGCGAGCACATTCCGACGGCCGACGCTCGCGTCGCCGCCATTTATCGGGCCGGCAAAAGCATCAAGCCGGAGGGTGACACCGTCATCGCCGACGGCGATGAAGTGTTTTTCCTCGCGGCCCGCGAGGACATTCGGGTGGTCATGAAGGAGATGCGGCGCGAAGAAGCGCCCGCGCGCCGCGTGGTCATCGCGGGGGGCGGTAATATCGGTGTACGTCTTGCCAGCGAATTGGAGGACAAGAATCAGGTCAAGCTCATCGAGCGCGACGGCAAGCGGGCGCGCAAGGTTTCCGAGCAATTGAGGAGCACCACCGTGCTGCACGGCGACGCGGCCGACGAGGAATTGCTGCTTGAGGAGAACATCGACAGCGCCGATGTGTTTGCCGCTCTGACGAACTCGGAGGAGGCGAACATCCTCTCGGCCATGCTGGCCAAGCGCTTGGGCGCCCACAAAGTCATGGCGTTGATCAACAAGCCTTCCTATGCGGAGCTGATTGAAAGCGGTTCCATCGACGTTGCCATCTCACCGCAGACTGTCACCATTGGCTCGCTGCTCGCGCATGTGCGGCGCGGCGACGTGGTGCGAGTGCATTCTCTGCGGCGCGGCGCCGCCGAAGCGCTCGAAGTGGTGGTGCACGGCGACGCCGACAGCTCCAAGGTCATCGGGCGGCGCATCGAAGATATTTCGCTGCCTGAGGGCACCACTTTGGGAGCCGTGGTTCGCGGCGAGGATGTCATCATTGCGCACCACGACACCACGGTGCAGCCGGACGATCACCTGATCCTGTTCCTGACCGATCGCCGTCATATCGAAGCCGTCGAAAAACTGTTCCAAGGCTCCGCCTCCTTCTTGTGAAAGACATTTTACTGCCGGTTGCGCACGTCTTTTCCCTCGTCATGATGGTATTTGCCGTGACTATGCTGGCGCCGCTGGTGCTGGCGGTCTGGGGACTCGATCCGGCGCTGTGGTCTTTCGTGCTCTCGGCGTTCGCGACCTTTCTGATCGGTGCGCTGCTGTGGCTGGCGACGCGGCGCTTCAAGCGCGAGCTCAAGACCCGCGACGGTTTGATGCTGGTGGCTCTGACCTGGGTCGCTCTGCCCGCGGTCGCCGGTTTCCCGCTCTGGCACTTTCTGCCGATTAATTTCACCGATGCCTATTTCGAGGCCACGTCGGGCCTGACAACCACCGGCGGCACCGTGCTGTCAGGTCTCGAATACCTGCCGCGCTCGATCAATCTGTGGCGGCACTTGCTGAGCTGGTTGGGCGGCATGGGCATCATCGTCCTCGCCGTGGCCATCCTGCCCATGCTGGGCGTCGGCGGCATGCAGATTTATCGAGCAGAAATGCCCGGCCCGATGAAGGACAGCAAGCTCACACCGCGCATCGGCCAGACCGCCAAGCTACTGTGGGCGGTATATGCCGGGCTGACTGCAGCTTGCATTCTCTCCCTGCGATTGGCAGGCATGAATTGGTTCGACGCTGTCTGTCATGGCTTTTCCGCGCTCGCCCTCGGCGGCTTCTCGACATATGACGCCAGCATCGGGCACTTTAATTCCCTGCCCATCGAACTGGTGCTGACGGCATTTACCATCCTGGCGGCACTTAATTTCGCGACACATTTTCTGGCCTGGAGTCAGCGCGGGGTGTGGGCGTATTTTCGCGATGCAGAAGCCAAGGCCATCTTGGGAGTGCTGGTGGTGAGCTGCATCGGCATATCGCTTTTCTTGTTTTTCAAGGGCAGCTACCCTGACTACCCGACGGCGCTGCGCCACTCGATTTTCAATGTGGTATCGATAGCCACCGACAGCGGCCTACACACCCAGGACTATTCACGCTGGCCGATCTTCGCGCCCATGTGGATGATTTTCTTGAGCTGCATTGTCGCAAGCTCGGGATCCACCGGCGGCGGCATTAAAATGATCCGCACCCTGGTGCTCGCCAAGCAGGCGCATCGCGAGCTCAATCAGCTGGTGCATCCCAACATGGTGCGGCCGGTCAAAGTCGGCGGTACCGTCATAGCCAATCGCGTGGTGTTCGCGGTGCTGGCCTTTGTGTTCCTGTACTTCATGAGCACCGTGACGCTGATCTTCGTGCAGCTCGCCAGCGGTTTGGATTTCATGACGTCACTGTCGGCTATTGTCGCCTGCATCAACAATGCGGGCCCAGGCTTAGGACTGGTGGGTCCCGGCAGCAATTACGGTGTGTTGAGTGATTTTCAGACCTGGGTGTGCTCGGCGGCCATGCTGCTTGGAAGATTGGAGATTTTCACCATTTTGGTGCTGTTTACCCCCACTTTGTGGAGAAAATAGTCCGTTATTTGATTTCCTAAGCGGCATTATTAACAATTGTCAGTTTATGGGTTTTCTCGGACAAGATAAGCCGAAATATAGGTGAAAAGTGGAGGATTAAAGCTAAATTTAGGGGTCAAACAAAGAATCTGCACAGAAGAGTTAAAATGTAGGGAGATTTTTCCCGCAAATGGTGGTAATGGAGCGGTATCGTGATTGGATTACTGCAGCGCGTTTTGCAGGCCAGCGTCGACGTCGGCGCGGAGCGGGTTGCCAGTATCGGCCCCGGGCTTTTGGTGCTGGTGGGGGTTAGGCCCACGGACGATGAAGCGGCCGCCCTGCGGTTGCTCGACCGCCTGGTTCAATATCGAATATTCGCCGACCCAGCGGGCAAAATGAATCTCAGTCTGGAACAAGTACGAGGGCAGCTACTCCTGGTGCCGCAATTCACCCTGGCTGCCGAAACCCACAAGGGCCTGCGGCCCGGGTTCTCAACCGCAGCCCCGCCGGAGCAGGGGCGGCGTTTGTTCGACGCTTTGGTGCAGGCGGCCCGTGCCAAGGCCCTGGCGGTCGAAAGCGGCGTGTTCGGTGCCCATATGCAGGTGTCGCTGACCAACGACGGACCGGTTACTTTCTGGCTGGAGAGTTAATTTCACCGGAAATCTCAAATGGGACCGAACACGCATCGATTCCGCATGGTCCAATGTCATAATTCATTGGCGTATTATTGACCAAGACTTGGGTTACCCCCGATCGGAGAAGCGACATGTTCGATTCAAAAATGCTACTGGTCATCTTGGCCATCGCCTTGGTGATATTTGGCACCAAGCGCCTACGCACCATCGGTACGGACCTGGGCGCCGCGGTAAAGGGCTTCAAACAAGCCATGAATGACGGCGAATCGGAAGAGAAGGTAAAGCAGCTGAAACAGGAAACCGATGCGGACTTCGGTTCCAGTGCCAGCTCGGCGTCACGCGAGGCCGAAGCCAAGGCCCCCCCGAAAACCAACGCCTGATGCCGCATGCTTGATGTTGGATTCTCGGAGATACTGCTCACTTCGGCCATAGCACTTATTGTGTTGGGGCCGGAGCGCCTGCCCAAAGTTGCTCGCCAAGTCGGCAACTGGATGGGACGCGCCCGCGCCATAGCGCGCCAGCTGAGCGAGCAATTGGAGCGCGAGGTCAGCGCCGACGAATTGCTGAAAATCCAAAGCAGGCCGAGCCTGCCTCCCGATCCACCCTACAGAGCGCCGAATCCACCGGACACCGCTTTGCTGGCACCGAGCGTCGACGCGCCCGGTGCCCAGCACGGCAGTGCTACGACGGACATTGCTGCGACGCCGGCCACCGAGCAGGCCGTACCCGCCCCTGAACCTGTCTACGGACTGGATGCCTCGCTCACGACTCCGGAAGCCATGCATGCCGCGACGACCGATATCAAACCGCCATGAGTGCGCCGGGTGAGCCGGGCGGTCTAGCCGAAGGCACGCTGATTTCGCACCTGTTGGAGCTGCGCGATCGCCTGCTCAAGGCGATGTTGGCGGTCGGCATTTGCTTCATTCCCTGCGCCATCTACATGAACCAGTTGTTCACGTTCGTGGCCGACCCGCTGGTCCACAAATTACCTGCGGGCGCCACTTTGATCGCCACCAGCGTCGTGGCTCCGTTCACCGTACCATTCAAGCTGGCGTTGGTGCTCGCCATCGGCCTCGCCATCCCCTTCGTGCTGTACCAGGCGTGGGCCTTCGTCGCGCCCGGTTTGTACAAGCACGAAAAGAAATTGGCCGTGCCGCTGCTCATTTCCAGCGTGCTGCTGTTTTATTTGGGCGCGGCCTTTGCGTACTACGTGGTGTTCCCGGTCATGCTGAGCTTCTTCGTCGCGACCACGCCGCACGGCGTGCAAATGATGACGGACATGGGCAGCTATCTCGATTTCGTGATGGTCCTGCTGCTCGCCTTCGGTTTGGCCTTCGAAGTGCCGGTGGCTACTGTACTATTGGTATGGACGGGGTTTGTAAGGCTCGCGACACTCAAGAAAAATCGCGGTTTCGTGTTACTCGGGATTTTCATCTTCGCCGCTTTCGTGACGCCACCCGACGCCGTGTCGCAGAGTGCGATGGCGGTGCCGATGTACTTGCTGTACGAAATAGGGATCATCATGGCCGGACTACTGCTCAAGGATAAGATAGCGGCACGCGCCAAAGAGGATGCCGAACAGGCTGAGCGCGAAGCCGGGGCTTGAATTGAGCCCTAAGTCGAGCAGCGATTTTTTCGGGCATCCGCGCGGTCTCGCCACGCTATTCTTCACAGAGATGTGGGAACGATTCACCTACTACGGCATGCGCGCCGTGCTGGTGCTGTTCCTGGTCGCCGCGGTCAGCAGCGGCGGCTTCGGCATCGATGACAGAACTGCCACCGCCATCTACGGGCTGTACACGGCGGGAGCGTATCTGGCGGCGTTACCCGGCGGCTGGATTGCGGATCGCCTGATCGGTGCGCAGCGCGCTGTACTCGCAGGCGGCTTGGCGATCACCTTGGGCAATGTCCTGTTGGCCATGTCCACGACGCCGCGCGAGTTTTATATAGGCCTCGTTGTGATCGTACTTGGTGTGGGGCTGCTCAAGCCGAATGTCAGCGCCATTGTGGCTGATCTGTACCCCGAGGGCGGCGCGCGGCTCGATTCCGGGTTCACCATTTTTTACATCGGGATCAATGTCGGCGGTTTCTTGGGACCCTTGGTAACCGGACTGGCGCAGCACTATTTCGGTCTTCGCGCCGCCTTCGCGGCAGCGGCATTCTTCATGGCCATCGGCGTGCTGCAGTTCTATCTAACGCGCCGCCACTTGGGTAGCGCCGGCAGCTTCATCGCAGCGACCGGTGCGGGAGGCGTGGTCCAGCCCCCTCCGTGGCGGCGCTTCTGGGCGGTGGTCGGTCTGTCCGTGCTGGTGCTCACTTCCTTGGTTCTTGGCTGGTTTCCAGTGAATGCGGTCGGACTGGCGCAAGTCGCGGCCTATGGCATTCTCAGCATGGCGACGCTGTACTTCCTGTACTACTTCACGGCCGCAGGACTGACGCGCGAGGAGCGTCGGCGCGGCGTGGTGTTGGTGGTGCTGTTTGTCGGTTGTGCATTGTTTTTTTCGGGCTATGAACAGGCCGGTTCATCGATGAATCTGTTTGCCGAGCGCTATACCGATCGCGTCGTCGGATGGCTGGGCTTCGTCATACCCACGAGTTGGTTCCAGTCACTGAATTCCATATTAATCATCCTGTTCGCGCCGTTCTTTGCCTGGGCCTGGGTCGCGCTGGCCAGGCGCAACCTCAATCCGTCCGCGCCGGCGAAGTTCGCACTCGGCGTCATGCTGATGGGGTCGGGCTTTGTGGTGATGGCCGCCGCGGCGACTGTGGTCGCGTCCGGCTCGAAAGTGCTGCCTTATTGGCTGATCATCACCTACCTGCTGCATACCTTCGGCGAGCTATGCCTCAGTCCCGTGGGCTTGAGCTACTACACTAAATTGACCCCCAAGCGCTTCGTCGGACAGATGATGGGAATGTGGTTCCTGGCCATGTCCTTGGGCAATCTGGTAGCGGGTTTGATCGCGGGCGAATTCGACGCCAACAATGTGGCTGCAATGCCGGGGCAATACATGCATATCGTTTATTTCGCCGTGGGTCTGGGCGCGGTGCTCCTGATCCTCAGCCGTCCGGTGAAGAAACTCATGGGGGATGTGCAGTGAACGATCACGGCCTGCGCGAGCTCACGCTGCGCGCCATCCTGCTGGGAGGGCTGATCACCTTGGCCTTCACCGCGGCCAATGTCTACCTCGGCCTGAAAGTCGGGCTGACCTTCGCCACCTCGATTCCGGCGGCGGTCATTTCCATGGCGGTGTTGCGCCTGTTCAAGTCTTCCAGCATTTTCGAGAACAACATCGTCCAGACCGTGGCGAGCGCCGCCGGCACTCTCTCCGCCATCATCTTTGTGCTGCCGGGCTTGGTCATCGTCGGCTGGTGGCAGGGCTTCCCGTACTGGATGACTATGGCGGCCACGGGCTTGGGGGGAATTCTCGGCGTCATGTTCTCCGTGCCGCTGCGGCGCGCCTTGGTGGTCAACAGCAACTTGCCGTATCCCGAAGGGCGGGCTGCGGCCGAGGTGCTGCTGGTGGGCGACCAATCGCACGATGGCAATGAAGACAGCCGCCAGGGACTCATCGCCATCAGCGTCAACGCTCTGGCGTCGGCCGCCTTTTTTGCCCTGAGTCAAACCAGGCTGGTGGTGGACGAAGTGGCCGTCTACTTCCGCGTCGGCGCGGGAGCGACCGGCGTAGCGTCAAGCCTGTCCATGGCGCTGGTGGGCGTCGGACATCTGGTGGGCATTTCGGTGGGGCTGGCTATGCTCGTCGGCATTGTCGTCGGCTGGGGCATCATGGTACCCATCCTGACCGGGATGGCGGCATCGACGGATTCCGCGCAGCACCTAGCTCTCGCGGTGTTTCGCACCGACATTCGATTTTTTGGTGCGGGGGTCATCGGTGTGGCGGCGCTTTGGACGTTTTCCACCATTCTCGGACCCATCGTCAGCGGCCTGCGCTCGGCGATGGCGGCCTCCAGCGCGCGGGCCGTGAAGGGTCACGTGCTGCCGCTGGTGGAGCGCGATATACCGATCAAGATCGTCGGCGCCGTGGTGGTCGTGACGCTGGGTTTGATTGCGCTGCTGCTATGGCAATTCGTCGCCGGCAGCGCGCTCGCCGCGCATGCGCCGGTCTTGATCGCTGCCACCGTGGTCTACGTGCTGGTGGCGGGCATAGTGATTGCGTCGATTACCGGTTACATGGCAGGACTGATCGGTGCATCGAACAGTCCGGTCTCAGGCGTAGGCATCCTTGCCGTCGTCGCCGCGGCATTCGTGATTCTAGCGGTGGTCGGCCGTACCACGGATGCAGGTCAATCCAGCGCCATGGTCGCGTACGCACTGTTCGCCACCGGTATCGTGTTTGGCATTGCCACCATTGCGAACGACAACTTGCAGGACTTGAAAACCGGTCAATTGGTCGGTGCGACACCCTGGCGGCAGCAAGTCGCGCTGGTGTTCGGTGTGATATTCGGGGCGCTAATCATTCCCCCGGTGTTGGATCTTCTCAACACCGCCTACGGTTTTGCCGGCACGCCCGGTTCCGGCAGCAACGCGCTCGCGGCCCCGCAGGCGGCGCTGATTTCGGCGTTGGCGCAAGGAGTGCTAGGCGGCAATTTGAATCTTCGCATGATTGCGTATGGCGCAGTATTCGGCGTGGTGGTCATTGCCGTCGACGCGCTGCTCGGCCGCAGCGGACGCATGCGGCTGCCGCCGCTGGCGATCGGACTCGGCATCTACCTGCCCATGCAGGCGACCCTGCCGGTGGTGATCGGGGCGCTCACCGGTTACTACTACGACGCTTTCGCCGATCGCACGGCGAGACCGGAATTTGCCAAGCGCATGGGTGTGTTGATGGCGACGGGAATGATCGTCGGCGAGAGTTTGTTCGGCGTGTTGTACGCCGGCATTGTCGTGGCATCCGGCAATAGCAGTCCCTTCGCTCTCGTCGGCGATGGTTTTGCCATCCCCGCGTTGATCGCTGGGGGAATTGTCTTCTTTGTGGTCATCGCTCTGCTCTATCGCCGCACCGTCAGCAGGGTCCAACCCGCCTAATTGAATGACTGTCGACTCCCGTCATTCCCTCAAGGTGATGTTGGCCTTGGGCACCATTTATCTGGTGTGGGGCTCGAGCTTCCTGTTCACCAAAATCGCCGTCACCGAGCTGCCGCCGGCACTGTTCTCGGCGATCCGCTTTCTCACGGCAGGCACTCTGCTCGCCGTCATCTCCAAGATCTGGGGCGGCAGCCGTTTGCCTACGCAGAAAATCGAGTGGCGCCATGTAACCGTCGCGGGCTTCTTCATGGTGTTCGTCAGTAATGGCTTAAATACCTGGGCCATGCGTTACCTTCCCACCAACCAATCCGCGCTGCTCAACGGCACGGCCGCGTTCTGGATTGCGGGCCTAGGCGTGTTTGGACGGCGCGGCCATCCGCTGACTCGCTGGGCAATGGTGGGAATGGGCATCGGATTCGCGGGCGCGGCTCTCATGCTCATTCCGCGCGAACCACTCACCACCGACAGTATGCTGGCGCAGGGCGGCGTGCTCGCGGCCTGCCTGTCATGGGCTTTGGGCACCCTGTACTACCGCAGCATCGATACCGAATTGAGCTCGCTCATGTTCATGGGACTGCAGATGTTCTTGGGCGGATTGATGCTGCTTGGCGTCGCCCTCATCCACGGCGACGCGGCACACTGGGCTCCGCATCCAGCGGGGCTCGTGGCCCTGTTCTACCTCACCTTCTTCAGTTCCTGCCTGGCCTACACCGCCTATGGCTGGTTGAGCCTGAACAGCACTCCCGCGATGATCGGTACCTATGGCTACGTGACTCCCGCTATTGCCTCCTTCCTCGGCTGGCAGTTTCTACATGAGCATTGGTCCGGTGTTCAATTGGCAGGCATGGTGATCATCATCGTCGGCGTCAGCATTCTGACGTTACCCGGCGGCAGCCTCACGGATCCGAAAACACTGGCGGAACCCAAGACTCAATAAATCAGCCGCGCTTCACAAACACTTCGACCTTGCCCTTGCCGCCGACGAACCACGAGCCCACGAAGCTCACCAGGCTCACGATTACCGAGGTCCAGAACGCCGACCAAAATCCCACCACGTGCATACCGGGCAGCATCCACGCGACCAGGGCCACCATGCCGGCGTTGATCACCAACAGAAACAGGCCGAGGGTGACGATGGTCATCGGCAGGGTGAGCAATATGGCGATGGGCCGAATAATGGAGTTCACTATCCCCAGCAATAGGCCTGCGAGGATTAAGGTGGCGGGAGTATCGATGGAAACACCGGTGACCCATGCGGTCGCCAGCCACAGGCCTAGCGCCACAATGCATGCGCGAATGAGAAACCCCAGCATGCCTTACTCCCGCCACGTTGATGTCGCGGGCGAGCATATCAAGGAGCAACGGCGGCTGCCCAGACGTTGTCTCAGTAGTCGAGCCCTTCCAGCGGCGGGTCCTTCTTCGCAACCACCTTGGGCTTCTTCGGCACCGGGGGGCTCTCGAGAGTCACCTTGATGCGCGCCATCAGGCGCTCCCAGCCCATGCGAATTTTCACATAGGTCCTGTCCCATTCGGTAGCCTCCGGCACCCCCGAGCCCAGCAGCCGCAGCGAGGTCTTGCCCTCGCCTTTGCGCACATCGAGCAGGAAATCGTCGACTACCGCACTGTTGCCCGGCGGCCAATCGCTGCCGCTCAGATAGATGAGCCGCAGCCGCCGATTCACCTCGAAGATATCGATATGCGCGTCGCGATGATCACGGTTGCGCTCTCCCAGGCGGTACATACCGCCTTTGCGCGGGTCGATCTCCGCCGCCTGGCCCGACCAGATGCGGATCAACCCCGGTTCGGTCAACGCGCGCCAGACCCGCGCGACGGGAACGTCGATTTCGACCAAGTGAGCGTAGCCACGGGTCCCGTTACGGGTGGACTTGCGAGGTGAGGTCATATCGGTAGCCTGACGCAAAACTCCTTCGGGCGCAGTGCTAGAATCCAATAACAGGGGAGGAACATCCATGCCTTATATCGACATTGTGACCGCGCTCGCACTTATTCAGTTCACTGTGTTTGGGTTCAAAGTCGGCAGCGCCCGCGGGCGGTTCGGGGTGAAGGCGCCGGCCATCACCGGCAACGACACTTTTGAGCGCCATTTTCGGGTACAGCAGAACACCATGGAACTTCTGGTGATCTTTGTGCCCTCCCTGTACCTGTTCAGCCACTATTTCAGTCCCTGGATTGCGGCAGGACTCGGCGTCATCTATCTGATTGGCCGTGAAGTCTATGCGGCAAGCTACGTCAAGGACCCGGCCAAACGCAGTGCCGGCTACGGCATGAGCTTTCTGCCCACCATGGTCCTGCTCGCCGGCGGTTTGATCGGCGCAGCTCGGGCCCTGATCTGGTCCGCCGGTTGAGTTTCGCAGAGAATCACTTACAGTAGTCCTAGTACATACAAACGCTGGGGTGGCCTTTAGGGCCTGAGACGCTGGCCGCTCGAATGAGCCCACCAGCGAACCCATTGAACCTGATCCGGTTAGTACCGGCGGAGGGAGCATGGGTAATATTTCTGTCTCGTTTTTCTTTGCAACTCTGGCGGCCGCCGCACCGGCCATCGCCGCTGACAGCTCCTTAGACCCCCAACTGCACGAAATCATTGTCACGGCGGCGCTGCGCCGCACCAGCGTGGCCGACCTGCCGCAGAGTGTCACCGTGCTGGACCGTGACTCCCTGCGCGGGGCCGGCGTGCAGCACTTCGAGGATGTTCTGTCCTTGGTGCCCGATTTGAACTGGGCCGCCGGCACCTCGAGGCCGCGATTCTTTCAGCTGCGCGGCATCGGCGAGGTGGAACAGTACCAGGGGGCACCGAATCCTTCGGTCGGCTTTCTCATCGACGACATCGATTTCTCAGGGGTGGGCATGCCGGCAACCCTGTTCGATACCCAGCAGATCGAGGTGCTGCGCGGGCCGCAGGGCACAGCCTACGGCGCCAATGCCTTGGCAGGTTTGATCAGCGTGCGCACCGTCGATCCCGGTAGCGACTTCGAGCTCAACACCGAATTGACCGGCGCCGACTACGACACACGAGCCGCCGGGGTGACCATCGGCGACGGTTTTGCCTCCGGTCAAGGCGGCTGGCGACTGGTGGCGCAGCAGTACAAAAGCAACGGCTTCCGCCACGATGTCTACCTGAATCGAAACTCAACCAATGGCTTTGATGAAGGGACCTTGCGCGGCAAGCTGCGCTGGCAGATCAACGACGACCTGCGCGCCGATCTGACCATGATGCATGTGAACATCGACAACGGCTATGATGCCTGGTCGATCAACAATACCAACACCACGTACTCGAACCAGCCCGGCCGCGACGCCCAATTATCCAATGGTGCCGCGGCACGTATCACGGCTTCCATCGGTGGACTGGGAGAACTGCGCAGCGTCACCAGCGCAGCCAGTTCCAAAATCACCTATTCCTTCGACGGCGATTGGGGCAACGATGTGCTGTGGGGTCAGTTCGCGCCCTACGATTACTTTCAGAGCGACGCTAGAACCCGGCGCACGCTGGCGGAAGATCTGCGATTGATTGCAGATCCATCGCATGCGCTGTTCGGACGCATTCGCTGGCTCGCGGGCGTCTATGCCCTGCGTCTCAGCGAATCCGATGACGTCGTGTACACCTACAACGATCAATACTACGGCGCGGACAACAGCAGCCTCAGCAGCAAGTACAGTGCGACCAATGTGGCGCTGTACGCTTCACTGGATGCGGATGTAGGCTCCCGCTCGGTTCTCTCGGGCGGACTGCGCGTGGAGCAGCGCCGGGCCCACTATGCCGACAGTGCCGATGTGGCCACCCCCTTTCCCGAGCAAACGAATCACATGCTGGGCGGCAACTTATCCCTGGAAACGCGAGTGGGAGACGACGAGCATCTCTATGCCACGTTGGCACGCGGCTACAAGGGCGGCGGGTTCAACATCGGCTCACAGATCCTATCCGAGCAGCGCGGCTATGGCCCCGAGTCCCTGTGGAGCATCGAGACCGGCGTCAAGCACGCCCGGGCGGACCGACCATGGCAGCTGCAAGCCGATGTGTTCTACATGCGCCGTCAACACATGCAGGTGTATCTGGCCGAGCAGTTGCAGCAGAACAATCCGCTGGCCTATGTGTTCTACACCCAGAATGCCAGCGGTGGCGAGAACTACGGCCTGGAGGGCGAGGCCGCGTACCGGCTCGGCCGCTGGCAATTCTCCGGCTCCGGCTCGCTGCTGCGCACGCGCTATCTGGGCGTCACCGGGCAATTCGCCGCTCTCGGGCTCGAGGATCGCGCGCAGCCCTTCGCACCTGGCTACAAAGTAGCCGCAGCCGTGGAATACCGCCACCCGACCGGCTGGTTCGCGCGCCTGGATGCCTCTGCCATCGGCAGCTTCTACTACTACACCAGCGATGCGCAGACATCGAGCGCGTACAACTTGGAAAACCTGCGCCTGGGCTACCAACACAAAGCCTGGACCACCAGCCTTTGGGTGCGCAATGGTTTCAATGCCCACTACGCGCAGCAGGGATTTTACTTCGGGCTGGTGCCGCCGGATTATCCCAAGCAATCCTTCCTGCAGCGCGGCGATCCCCGCCAAGTGGGCATCACCATCGATTACGCGACGCGCTAGGTTGCCGGCGCGTTCGCGGGACGGGGCGGCGTCGGCTTGCGCACATCGGGCGCGGCAGCCTCCTCGCCCAAGAGGTAGGCGTCCAGCACCTTGCGCGCGATGGGCGCGGCCGCAGCCGCGCCGAAGCCGCCATTTTCCACCAGCACCGACACCGCAATCTTCGGATCATCGGCGGGAGCGAAGGCGATGAACCAGGCGTGATCGCGATTGCGCTCATCGACCAAATTCGCGTGATATTTTTCGTTCTGCTTGATGGCAATCACCTGTGCGGTACCGGTCTTGCCGGCGATTTTATATTTCGATCCGACTCCCACCGCAAAAGCGGTGCCGCCCGGACCGTACACCGCCGCCAGCATGCCGTCGTGGACCACGTCCCACTCCTCCTGTGTGCCGATATCCACCGGCGTCTTCAGGACAGGCTGCAGCAGTTTCACTGCCCCCGACCCCGGCGGCCGAATGCCGTAGACCATGCGTGGCGCCGCAATCAGCAGGCCGCGCTCGGCGATTTCGGCGGCGAAATGCGCCTGCTGCAGCGGTGTGACGGTAATCGGCCCCTGACCGATGCCCATGCTGATGGTCTCACCCGGAAACCAGACCTGATCCGCGGCGTGCTTGAATACGCGCTTTTTCCATTCGGGAGAAGCATAGAGACCCGGTTTTTCACCCGGGATATCGATGCCCGTGGTGACGCCGTAACCCAGCGCCGCCATGAAGGGCGCCAATTTCTGGATTTTCAACCGGTCCGCGACCCTGAAGAAGTAGACGTCGCAGGACACAGCGATGGCCCGGCGCATATCGAGCGACCCATGTTTCTTATCGTCGCGATACTGGTGGCTGCTGCCGGGCAGGGTGAAAATGCCGTTGCAGAATTCGGTTTGCGCGGGCGTCATCACGCCGAATTTCTGCGCGGCCAGCGCTTCCAGCGGCTTCACCGTCGAGCCCGGTGGATACGCGCCGCGCAATGCGCGGTTCAGCAGCGGTTTGTCAGGGTCATTATTGAGCGCGCTGTACTCGGCGACGGTAAGTCCGCGCACGAAATTATTCGGATCGAATCCCGGCGTGCTGGCGAGTACGATGACATCGCCGGTTTTCGGGTCGATGGCCACCACCGAACCGCGCTTGCCCGCCAGCGCGGCTTCCGCGATTTTTTGCACGCGTATATCCAACCCCAAGATCAAATCCTCGCCGGCCACCGGCGGATGCACGGCCAGCTGCGGCGTGTACTCGCCCTTTTTCTCGATCGGCCTGCCCGCCGCGTTCACCAGCAGTTCTCGCGAGCCGCGCTTGCCGTGCAGCTGCCGCTCGTACGCGGCCTCCACCCCGAGCTTGCCGATCAGGCTGGTGCCGGCATACTCATCGGTATCGATCTGCTTCATGTCCTGCTCGTTGATGGCACTGACATAGCCGATGGCGTGTACGGCGGTTTCACCCAAGGGGTAATGCCGGGCCAGGCGGGTGCGAATGTCCACGCCGGCGAATTGAAAGCGATGCACGGCGAAGCGCGCCATTTCTTCATCGTTCAGCTGCAATTTGATGGGCACGCTCTCGTACACCTTGTGCAGCAGGATGGTGCGGCGGATATTGGCGACTTCCTCGCTGTGCAAGAGGCCGATGTCGACCAGCTGCGCGAGCGTGGCATTCAAGGCCTTGGTGTCGCCCACCTGCTCGCGCACCAGCTCGATTTGAAACGCAGGCAGGTTGTCGGCCAGCACCACCCCATGCCGATCCAGGATCAGCCCGCGGCTCGGAGGAATGGGCTCGGTGCGGACACTGTTGCCCAGCGATTGACTGGCGTAGTAGTCATGCCGCAATACCTGCAGGTAGAACAGACGCCCCGCCACCGCCAGCAGCAGCGCGGCTGCGATGACGCCCGCGACTATGCAGCGAATCGCAAACAGGCGATTCTCCGCAAAATAGTTTTTTATCCTCGACTGGCGTCCTCTTACCATGGTGTCGAGTGTAAGGCATGGGCGCGAGGAGTCGAAACGACGTTGCCACGCAAACGCAGCGCCGAACGATGCAGCAGGTCTGCGGTGTGCTGGATTTGAAAGCGCAGCGTCACGCTGTCGTTCGCCGCAACGCCCAAGCGGAATATCGGCCGTCCATTCTTGGTCCCCGGAGCATGGTCGGCGCGTACCAGGCGGCCGCCCTCCGCCAAGCGCAGGCGCAGCTCGAAATGAATGCCTTGGGCACGCGCATTGCTGACCTCGACGCGAGTGACATCATCGACCTCCGCCGAACGCAAAGTGACTCCCGGCAGCAAGGGCAGCCTGCGCACCCCCTTGGCATCGATGCTCCGCGCCTCCGTCCGCACTGCAACCTGGACGTCGGCGCTTTCTCCAAGGCCGATTTCCACCTCTTCATCGACGGCGAGGTCGCGTATATCGGATTCATGCTGCAACAACTGCGCGCCCTGCCTTCTGGCAAACACCGCGACTCGCCCCGACGGCAGCGGTAGTCCCAGATGATTCGCGGCGTCGTTCTTGGTTCGCAGCAGCAGCATTGCGGGTTGCGCTGAGTCCTCGTCGCCCGCCGCAATGTCCGCGCTGTAGACGAACCGGACTGGAATGCCTGACCGATCCAGCAAGCGCACCTGCTTGGATTGGCGGCTGGCCACGGTGGTGCGATCGGGCACGCGATACAGCTTCAAATCGCCGAGCTGCTCCTGCTGCACTCTGCGCGCGCCGGTGACTGTCATCTCTTGCAGGTTCCCCGCCGCCGCGGGCAAGGCCATCTTGTACATACGGTCCATGGCCATTCCGCCCGTCGCCATCATCAACTGCATGGGCGGGGGCAGGTCGCTGGTGGAGCCCCGCGGCCAGCACTGCGCCAGAATCGGCCCGCCGATATCCAGCGGCTGCACCTCGCCGCTTTCTCGATTCACTCTTCCCGCAACGACTTGGGCGTGCGCGTCGGGAAAGCCCACTCCATTGCCATTGGCAAGGGTAACCCAGGCACCCAAGTCCATAGTCTTGCCATCGGCCGATAGCGTCGCCACATAGTCCGCCGCCCAATCGAAGCCGCGCGCCAGATATGACAGCGTCACCGTTCGCGTCACCGCCACGGCGCTTCGCACCTGCACCGACAGGGTCGGGCTCGCTGCGAGATCGGTGGTGCCGGTGAAGAGGAAGGTCTCAGGCAGGCCCGAGCAGCGCAGCGCCTCAATGCCGTTTGCGGTCTTGAACACCACGCCGCCATCGGCGTCCGAGAGCACCGTTCCAGCCAGCGTTTGCGACTGGCCGGTCTTTTTGTCGGTGCGCACCAGTGAGACCGTCTTGCCTACCGCGGCCGCGACCAGCGCCGCCGGGCTCAGCAATTTCGCATCGCGATTTTTCTCTATCACGCCTTCCGGCAGCCCAGTCACGATAGCGCTGGCCGGCTCTATGCCGTCGGCCACGCCCTCGAAGCGCAGCCGGCTCAAACCTGTCGGGAGATGCACGGTGCGGGTTTCAGTGATGAGCGCGAAGCCCGCCAGTGCGTCGAGATCGATCGATCCCGACTCGCGCTCGGGCGCGCGATACACCGTCACCGCGAGAGCGGTTGGTTTCTCCGCCAGAGTGTCTGCTGCAACAGCCGCGCTGATCGCCAATCCCATCGCAAACCCGCAGCGCATGCTCGCCGCGCGCATTCGCTTAGAATCGCGTTTCGAAGCTGGCCGTGAGACCGGCCTTGCCGTTGGCGGGTACAGTCACCGCCCACTCGGCCGTTTCCGCGCTGCGGCGTGTGCTCTTTTGACTCTCCGCCGTGATGCGCGAATCGCCCCACAGACCTTCTTGCAGTAGCTTCACCGTGACCGGCCGGGGCAGCGCATTGGTGAGTTCGTAGCGCATGTCGGACTGCCAATCGAAGGTGTTGAGGCGCGTGCGCTTCTCGACCACGGCGCGCACCTTTACATCGAAGGCATCCCCGGTGGCGAGCGATAAAGCCGATCCCATCGGCGTGTGATCGATACGGCTCTCGCCGATGAACTGCGGATCGCCGCGCTTATCGCGCAGGTAAAAACGCAGTATTCCCGCCGGCAGCTGATCGCCCAGGCCGGCGCGCGCACTGGTCGAGAAGCTGTAAATGCTTTTGGCGCTCTGCGACGTCTCCGCGGTTCCCAGCCATTGGTTGCGATACTCGTAGCCGTGTTCGGCGGGCACGCCGTGCACATCGAGAAAGCTCACCTGCTTGGTCTGCGAGTTGGCGATTGTGGTTCGCTCGGCCAAGGGGTACAGGTAGTAGTCGCCCAGGCGCTCGCGGCTGCCGCTCTCGGTGCCGGCCTGCTGTAGGGCGGCGCGCGGCGGGGCGCGGTAGATATTGACCTGTCTTGCTCCGGCATTGGCCAGCGCCGGCGAACCCGCGACCAGCAATGTCTGCGCATTGTCATAGTTCACGCCGCTGGAGTTGCTCAGCGTCACCCAGCCCTGCACATCGATCTTGCCGTCGCCCTCGTTGAACAGCGCCACATAATCCGCCTTCCAGCCGAGACCCGGCGTCAGGTAGTTCAACGTGGCCGGTCGCGAGCCCGCGTGATCGCCGATGACGGTGACCGACAGTGTGGGCCGCGCGCGCAGATTGTCCGGCACCTTGTCGAAAATGACGCGCACCGGCAGGCCGTCGTCGCGCAGCACTTCAATGTGCTGGCCGATTTTCAAGACTACGCCGCCGTTGGTGGCGAGAACCTGTGCCTGCTCGCGGGTTTCCGCGCCGGTGGCAGGATTGACGCGCACGATGGTGACTTCCTGACCCACCGCTTTTTCCATCAGCTTGGCGGGAGTCAGCAGATCGAAGTCGAAATTCTGCTCAACGATGCCGATACCGGCCGCCGTCAGGGATACGGTCTCCGGGCGGATTTGCGCAGAGACGTCTTGGAACTCGAGGCGTTGGCGGCCGCCCTTCAGCTCTATGTCGCGCCGGTCTTGGATCAGCGCCAGATCATCGGCGTAGATGGTGACCGACAAGCTGCGCTCGGCGGCCGACGCGCAAGGAACGATCTGCAGCCAAACTGCGCAACCGATGACGAGGAGCCGTGTCCGCATAAAACTCCCGCAGCGTCGCTCAACCTGCGCCGTTTCAGCGCATCGATACCACGCGCTGATTGGCGTTCGCTTCCATCCAGGTCTTGATGCGCTTGGCATCCGCAACGCGCGTGTACTTACCGAAGGAATCCAGCAGCACGATGATCACCGAGCGGCCTTCGATAACGGCCCCCATGACCAGGCACTTGCCGGCCTCTGTGATGTAGCCGGTCTTCTGCACGATGATGTTCCAGGTCGGGTTCGCCACCAAGTTGTCGGTGTTGCGGAATTCAACCATGCGCCGCCGCACCTTCACCGCATAGCTCCTGTCGGTCGAATACTCGCGGATGGTGGGGTTGTGCGAGGCGGCGTTCACCAGCTTGGACAGATCCTCGGCGCTTGCAACGTTTTCACTCGACAGGCCCGTAGGATCGACAAAATGCGCGTTTCTCATACCGAGCGCGGCTGCTTTGGCATTCATGGCCGCAACCATGGCGGACATGCCGCCCGGATAGTTATTCCCCAGCGCATGGGCAGCGCGATTCTCGGAGGACATCAGGGCCAGGTGCATCAGATCGCCGCGAGTAAACGTCGTGCCGACGGCCAAACGCGAAAAATCGCTCTTCTGTAGATTGCGGTCCGCGTTGGTGAGTTGAATGGGCTCATTAAGCGGCTGTTTGGCGTCGAGTACGACGAGGGCAGTCATCAGCTTGGTGATGGACGCGATGGGCATGGCTACATCGGCACGCCGCGAATACAGCACGGAGGAGTCCTTCTGATCGATGACCAGCACCGAACTCGACTTGAGCTTCGGATCGCGGATCGGACTCGCAATGGCGTGTACAGCCAGCGTCGCGAGCAGCAGGCCGGCTAGCGCGCGCAAAGGCAGGAAAGGCTGTGAAAGATTGAACGCCATGGACACTCTCTATAAAGCTACTGAACTGCTATAGGCACGCTGACATATGTCAATCGCGCCGCGACGTGATGCAGCGCTAACTTTGCCATCATTTTTTAGAAAGTCCAGTACATTCAGGCCTTTGCCCTGATAACTTCAGGCGCTTGCCTCGGTACCGTCAGGCACTGGCCTCGCTGCCGGGCGCCCGCCGCAGTTCTTTATCGCGGTACATCTTCCGATCGCCGATGCTCAATAGCTCGCGCATATCACGTGAGTCCTTGGGGTAATTAACCACCCCGATACTGACGCTGCAGCGAATCATGCGCGAGCGCAGATCCAGCGTGGTTTTAAAGACATTGTGGCGCACCCGCTTCACCACCGCCTCGGCGATTTCGGGCGTCGCGCCGGGCAGCAGCACCGCGAATTCATCGCTGCCGAAGCGAGCCGCAAAGTCAGTAGCGCGAATGCTCCGTTGCAGGCATTGCGCCACCAAAACTATGGCGCTGTTGCCGGCGTCGTGGCCGTAGGCATCATTGATGTCCTTGAGCTTGTCCATATCGATCATCAGCATGGCGTACACGCCGCGGTCGCGCTCGCTGCCGGTGTGCTCCCGCTGCCACACTTCATTGAACATGCGCAGGTTGAGCAGCCCCGTGAGCGCATCGGTCTGCGCCAAATTCTCGATGCGTTCCCTTGCCTCGGTGATATCCGCGGACAGCGTCGTCGTCAAATAGGCGACGAGGAGAAACGGCGCCAACTGTCCCACCGCCAGGCTGGCGTAGGTGAGCGACAGCACGTCAATGCTGGGGGTCGCGGCCGCCAGCAGCAGGTGGAAGACCGCGATCACGGCTACTTGCAGCAGGGTCACCAGGCGGCCGAGCGTCAAAGCGCTGAGGATGATGGGCAGCAGGTACAGATTCAGGAGCGGACTTGAACTCTTGCCGGTGAACCACAGCACTCCGGTGACGAACATCACCATCGACCAGGACTCGATGAGCAGTCGGGTTCGGGTGCGGCCGGGGAAGAAGCGGCGGGCTCGAAACGAGACGATGGCGATGACGAACGCAAGCAGCAGCCCGAGTACCGGCCATAGCTGAGACACCAGCGCCCGGGACCAAACCAGCACCAAAGCGGCGAGCGCCAGACACAGTATTTCTATGGATCGGGTGCTGCGCATGGGGCTACGGCGTACGAACCGCGTTAAGCATATGAACCGCGGTGGCAAGTGCAGCCGACACCGAGCCGCTCCCGCCTATCGTCGGCACCTTCAATTCCTGTACTGCGCGCCTCACTTCGGCGTCACGCTGCAGCAGAGGTGCGTCCGCGGGCACCGCGCCGTTCGGCGGCTTCGGGTCGCGCTCCAATTCGATGTCGGGCGCAATGCCGCGATGATTGATGGAGATTCCCGAAGGCGTGTAGTACAGCGAGGTGGTCAGCTTCACTGCACGATCGCCGGACAGAGGAATGACTGTCTGCACCGAGCCCTTGCCGAAGGTGGTGCGCCCCATGAGCTTCGCCCGGTGATTGTCCTTCAGTGCGCCTGCCACAATTTCCGCCGCCGATGCCGAGCCGCCGTTGACTAATATGACGATGGGCGCGCCGCTCAGGACATCTCCGGGGGTCGCGTCCATTTCAAATTTCGATTCGGGGGTGCGCCCCTTGGCAGTCACAATGACCCCTGAATCGAGAAACGCATCGGAGACCGATACCGCCGCCTCCAGTACGCCGCCCGGATTATTGCGCAGGTCGAGCACCAAGCCCTTGAGCGGCGTTCCATTGCGCTTGCGCAGATCCTTCAGTTGGCTCTCGAGATCATCGCCGGTGGTCTCGCTGAACTGAGAGATTCGCACGTATCCTAAGCCCGGTTCTAGCAACTCTGACTTCACACTGCGTAATTCCACTCGCGAACGCTTCAGGGTGAATTGCAGCGGCTCGGCGTTGCCGGCGCGCACGATCCCTATCTTGACCGAGGTGCCTTCCTTGCCGCGCATACGGCCGATGGTATCGGTCAGCGTGGTCGTATTCACGGGAATGCCGTCGATGGTGGCTATGATGTCGCCCGGACGGATGCCCGCTGCTGCCGCCGGCGAGCCCTCGAAAGGCGACACCACCACGACCTCTTCGTCCTCCATCGACACCTCGATGCCCACCCCTGAGTACTGGCCTGAGCTCGAGATCTTGACCTCATCGTACTCGTCGCCGTCGAGATAGGCCGAATACGGATCCAATGAGGAAACCATGCCGCGGATTGCCGCCTGCAACAGCTGATGATCGTCCACCGGATTTACGTAATCGTGCTTCACCCGTTCCAGCACGTCGGCCAGCATACGAGCATCAGCCCATGGTAAGTCAGCCTTCGGCGACGGTTTGTCGGCCAGAACTCCACGCGCAAGCCCGATCGATAAGCCAATGCCGGCGCCCAACGCCAGCAATAGAAAATGACGAGATTTTGTGAACATCAGAGACCGCAGCATACGTGCGGCAGCGACTCGCCGCTAGCCGCCGAGTGCCGCCGCTTTGCCGATCGAGGGATCGAATAGGCCGGTGGAAGTGGCAAAACAGGAATATAGCGGCAGGTCGTGCATGGCATCGTCCAGCGGCAGTGGCTTGCCGATGAAAAAGCCCTGGCCGTAGTCCACGCCCAATTGTGCGGCACAAGCACGAATCGCATCGGTCTCCACATTTCCGGCAACGGTTTCCAGGCCAAAAGTATTCGCAAGCTTGGTGATGGCCACGACCATGGATTGCGATTTGGGATTGTCGGCGAGATCACGGCTGAAACTGCCGTCGATTTTGATGCAGGACACCGGCAATGAGTTCAAGTGCGACAGCGAGCCGACGCCGCGCCCGAAATTGTCCAGGGCAAAGGTAATTCCCTGCTCGCGCAAGCGGCACATGAAAGGCGCGATGGTGCCCAGATGGGCGCCCGCCGCGTCTTCGGAAAATTCGAAGCCCAGGGTGCCGGGCTCGATGCGGCTGTGGCGCACGAGTTGCTCCAGCATTCGCCAGAACTCGAGGTCTGCCAAGGAAGCGGCCGACAAATTAATGGAGAATTTCGCCGGGTGTTGCAGCAGCTGATGCCGGCCGGCGGCAAGTCGTTGTATCACCTGCTCGGCAGTCCAGCGATCGAGGCTGCGGGTCAGATCCTGACAGGCGGCGGCATCGAAAAGTTTTTCCAGGCCGAGGCGACTGCCATCCGCCGCACGCATGCGCAGCAAAATCTCGAAACGTGGATCGGCCGGCGCGGAACTCAATGGCAGTATGGGTTGCGCCAGAAGCTCGAACGAATCGGCGGCAAGGGCGGCGCTGACCTGTGACGCGAAACTGATGGCGGAGGCGTTTCTGACGGATTTTTGCTCATCACCGTAGAACACCTCGACGCGGTTGCGGCCTCTCTCCTTAGCGGTTCGACAGGCAAGCTGCGCGGCCGCCAAGGCGTGATCTAGACGCCGATCGCGGTCGCCGATGCGTGCCACACCGACGCTCAAGGACACGAGCATGGGCTTGTCGCCGCGCGCGCCGCTCAAGCGGATGGCTGCGCCGCGCAGTTCCTCGGCGATGCGGGCCGCAGGTTCAATGCCGCAGCTTGGCAGGAACATGGCAAATCGATCTCCGCCCACCCGGGCGACCAGCGCGCCATCGCGCGCGCGACGAGACAGCAGCCGGGCAACGCCTTGAATGACTTCATCGCCGACATGCATGCCGTGATTCTCGTTGACCACGTTCAACTGATCGATGTCGACATACAGCAATCCATGCGTGTTCGGCGTCGGCTCATGCGGGGTCAACTGCGCCGCGGTCTGGGTGCCGAAGGCGGCCGAGGTCAGCAGGCCGGTCAGCGGATCGAAGCTCAAGCGGATGATCTGCGCCGCCTTACGCGCCAGCAGCTCCAAGGCTTCGGCATCGCTCAGCTGGAAATCGCTGTCGGTATCGACTCGGAAAACGGCAAGCACTCCCAAGACGCGCCGCGAGTCGTCGCGAATCGGTGTCGATATGGCCTTGTATGGCACCGCGGCATTGCAGCCGTCCAGCGTCAGGTGATTGGCCACCAGCGTGCAGCCGTGCAGCTGTGCACGCGTCATCAGGTGGCGGTGCATTTGCGCCAGCACATCGCTCTCGATGCCTTTCGGCTGACCGGGGCGCGTCCGGCAGATCGTCAGATTCCGCTCGGGCAGGAGGATGGCCGCGACCATACCCTGAAGATGCTCATTCGCCAGCGTAGGAATGTGTCCCAAGGCCTCGAGGCCGTCGGTCGCGGCCTCGCACAACTGTTGAAACAATCCCAATTCGCGATTGCTGTCCGCAAGATTCTCGTGCAGTTCTCCGATGGCGATGCTGGCGGTGGCGCGCGCCGACAATTCGCTTTGCAGACAGTCGAGCACCGGCTTGATCGCAGAGTGAACCGCGGCCAAGCTGTGACGCGACTCGGGCGCGGGCAGTGCAATGATGACCAGGCCCAGCACTTCGCCGAGCGCGCCGCGAACGCGGAACCCGTAGCGTGATTCGGCGCTGTCGGCGGTTTCTATCAAGCCGTCGATGTCGCGCTGTCGGGCCGCATGCGATTTGAGCAGGAGGGATAGCGCGTACTGGACGCGGGATGCGTCGGCCGGCTCGCTCGACCACCAGCAGGTGCCGTCGGGGCTCGCGAACAGGATGTGGCTGATGCTTGGACTCAGGCGCGTCAGTAGCTGCGCATATGATTTCCAAGTTTCGACGGAAGCTGTCACCGCCATAGAATCCGACAAATGCCGCGGCAAATCTTCGACCCGTTCGGCAGTTCAGCCGGGATCTTTATAATTCATTCGGCGGTTCATCACAGATCTTAAATTTTAGTGGATTGCCGCATGCAACATAACGTTAAACGCCCGCGCCGTCCGTGCCCTGCGTGGGCGCGACGCGCTCAGCTTAAGGGTTGGCCTTGAGCCAAGCCCTCGGGTCGACGGTTTTGCGTCCCGCGCGAATTTCAAAGTACAGCTGCGGCGCGGCGCCATTCGAGTCGCTCAAGGCAGCGATCACGTCACCCGCTGCGACCCGGTCGCCCACCGATTTGTAGAGCACCTCGGCATGACCATACAGGGTCATGTAGCCGCCGCTGTGACCGATGATGAGCAGCAGCCCAAGGCCCTGCAACCAATCGGCATAGACGACGCGGCCGAAGTATGGAGCGCGCACCTTCGCACCGCGCGCCGCTTCTATGATTTCGCCGTTACGGCGCACCCCGGGTGAGGAACTCGATTGCTGCTCCTGATAGTGCGCCGTCACGCGTCCGGGCACGGGCCACGGCAATTTGCCGCGCATGTGCTCGAAGCTCTGCGTGGAATCGACAGGAAAATCCTGCATGGCCCGCGTGAGATCCGCCACCAGCGATTCCACTGCCGCTTCCTCACGTTTGAGATTGGCCAGCTGCTGGGTGCCGGTGACCACCTGCTTGGTGAGCGCCGACAGTGCATCGGCGCGGTCGGCGCGCGCTCGTTCCAAACCGGCCATCTCACGGCTGGCATCGCTCTGCAGCGACTTGAGGCGCTCGGTCTGCTGATCGATGTCCGTGACCAATTGTTGCAGGCGCGTTACATGCCCTTGGATGACTTCGATCTTGCTGCTGCGTGCGGCCGCGAAGTAGCCATAGTAAGTGAGCGTACGCCCGAGGCCGGCCGGATTGTTCTGATTGAGCAGCAGCTTGAGCTGCTCCTCGCGGCCTATCATATAAGCCGCCCGTGACAGCGTCGCCAAGGACTCACGCTCCGACTTGAGCGCATCCTGCTCGCGCAGCTGTTCGCCGCGCAGCTCGGAGCGGCGCCGCTCGGCAGCTATTTGCGCCGCACGCAGACTCTCCACTTGCCGGCGCTGTGCCGTAATTACCAGTTCCGCCTCACGCAGGCGGGCACCCAAGGCGTCGCGTTGCTTGAGCTCCTCGCCAAGACGGCCGGCGAGCGCAGCGATGCGTGCACGTACGGCGTTGAGTTTTGCCTTGGCTTGCGCCGAGTCGGCGGGCATGGCGGGCGCGGCCCAGGCAGAGGCGCAAAGTAGGGCGCTCGCCGCGATGGCGGCGCACAAGTGCTTAAGGCGGCGATTTCGGGTGGGCTTCATCCTCAGGGAGTCAAGCATACAAGCCTTGAGCCCGCTGCTATACTTGTCGGCCCGAAAAACCCACGTGCGAGCCGCATGCAGCGACTGTTCGAGTTTATTGGCCATCATCCCTACTTAGCCACCGCCGCTGTCGTGGCTGCCGCCGCCGTGGCTTTCTACGAGATTCGCGAGCGCATGCAGGCGTTTGCCGCATTGACGGCGATGCAGGCCGTGCGCCTCATGAATCAGGGCGCGCTCGTTATCGACTTGCGCGGCAAGGAATTGTACGACGCCGGCCACATCGGCGACGCGCGCAATGTCCCCGTGTCGGAACTCGAGTCCCAAGCCGACGCCTTGAAAAAGTGGCGCGACAAGAACGTGATTACGTATTGCGACAGTGGCACCTCCGGCGCCAGCGGCGCACGCACGCTGACCAAACTCGGCTTCACCAAGGTATTCAATCTGCAGGGCGGATTGAATGCCTGGTCGAAGGATAATTTGCCTTTGGCGAAAACGCCCGGGGGTAAGGGCAGCTCGAAGTGACTCACCCCGCGGTGACGGTGTACACGTCGGATTGGTGCCCCTACTGTCGGCGGGCCAAAGACTTGCTGTCGCAGAAGAATGTGGCGTTCACCGAGATCAATGTCGATGAAGAGCCACAGCTTCGCCAGGAAATGATTGCGCGCAGTAATCGGCGCACGGTTCCGCAGATTTTTATCGGCGACAAACATGTCGGCGGCTGCGACGATCTTATGGAACTCGAGCGCAGCGGCGGGCTGGATCGATTAATTCAGGGGGAATGATGAACGAGGTTAGTACTGCGGGGCCGGAAGCAAATATCGGCGGGGTTCAGGTGAGCCTGCAAAGCGTATATTTGAAGGATTGTTCCTACGAATCGCCGAATGGGCCGCGCTTGCCGAACAATCAGAATTGGGAGCCGAAATTTCAGCTCAACATGAATACCGCCGCGGAGGAACTCGCTCCGGACGTGCGTGAAGTGCTGCTGACGATCACGCTCGAAGCGAAGCAAGGCGAGGCGACGTTGTACTTGGTCGAGGTAAAGCAGGCCGGTGTGTTCTCCATTGCCGGTGCAGGCGCGGAGGATTTGAAACGCCTGATCGGCAGCTTCTGTCCCAGCGTGCTGTTTCCCTACGCCCGCGAGGTGATCTCCGATTTGATCGTCAAGGGCGGCTTCCCGAATTTTCTCCTGCCTCTGGTCAACTTCGACGCCCTGTTCGCGCAGGCGTCGGAAGTACCGCAGCAAGGTCTGGTCAACTAGACCGGAAGGTCGAAAGGAGCAACCGATGCTGGAGCGGCGCGCAGAACCGATGACGGTCATCGGCGCCGGCTCCTGGGGCACGGCACTCGCCATTCAGCTGGCGCGTGCCGGCCACCCCACTCAGCTATGGGGACGCGATGGCGAGCAAATCGATGCAATGCGGCGCATGCGGCGCAATGACCGCTACTTGCCGGACGCCGCATTCCCCCACTCATTGCAAGTCACCGCCGATCTGAGAGCGGCATTGGGCGGAGCTCGCGACGCACTCATTGCCGTGCCCTCGCATGCATTTCGCGCAAGCCTGGAGAGCGTCAAGCAAAACTTGGGTCCCGACACCCGGGTCGCATGGGCCACCAAGGGATTCGAGATCGCCACGGGACGATTGCCGCACCAGGTCGCCCGCGAAATTCTAGGTGCCCGGCCGGGAGCAGTACTATCCGGTCCGACGTTTGCCAAGGAAGTGGGCGCCGGACTGCCCACGGCCATGACAGTGGCGTCCGCGGACGAACGCTTCGCCAAGGAACTGGCTTTAAGTCTGTCGGGACCGAATTTCCGCGCCTACACCCAAAGCGACATCATGGGGGTCGAGGTCGGGGGCGCGGTCAAGAATGTGATTGCCATCGGCTCGGGTATCGCCGACGGCATGGGTTTCGGCGCCAACACACGGGTGGCATTGATCACGCGCGGACTGGCGGAAATGATGCGCCTGGGGGTCAGACTCGGCGCCACACGCGACACCTTCATGGGTCTCGCCGGCCTCGGCGATCTGGTTCTCACCTGCACCGATGATCAATCCCGCAATCGCCGCTTCGGCATGGCGCTGGGCAGAGGTCAATCCTTAACCGAAGCTCAGAACGGCATTCAGCAAGTCGTCGAAGGCGTGCCGGCGGCGCACGCGGTCTACGACGTGGCGCGGCGCCTGGCGGTGGACATGCCGATTTGTCACGAGATCTATCGTGTCATGCATGAGGGCAAGCCGGTTCGGGATGCGGTTCAGGCGTTGATGGGTCGTGACGTGCGCTCAGAGACCGAGTAGCGCCATGGTAGGTATGAAACGCCGCTACGCCACCGTCGACGTGTTCACGGACAAGATGTTCGGCGGCAATCCACTGGCGGTGGTTGTGGATGCCGTGGGCCTATCGAGCACCCAGATGCAATCCATTGCTCTGGAATTCAATTACTCGGAGACCACGTTCATTCTGCCGCCGGATGATCCCGCGCACACCGCCAAGGTGAGGATTTTTACTCCCCGTACCGAAGTGCCGTTCGCCGGCCATCCGAATGTCGGAACGGCCTTCGTGCTGGCGCACGATACTGACTTTGCGGCGGCGGCGGCGCGTGGAAGCTTCGTGTTCGAAGAGGCCGCAGGTCTCGTGCCGCTGACGCTGCTAACGGAGCAGAGCGCGGTGGTCGGTGCGGAACTACGCGCGCCGGAGCGTTTATCGCGCAACACCGCGGTGCTGCGGGAGGTCGCGGCCGCCTGTCTGTCGCTTGAACCCGCCGATATCGTGATGGGATGGCACGCACCGCAGGTGATCTCCGTCGGATTGCCATTTCTCGCCGTCGAGTTAGCCAGCCGCGACGCGCTGCGGCGCTCGAAGCCGGACATCGCCGCGCAGACAGCGGTGTTGCCGCTGGACGGCGCGGACGCAGTGTTCGCGTACTGGCGGGCGCCTGACGAATCCGTACTGCACGCGCGCACCTTTGCACCACTGGATGGCGTGATTGAAGACCCCGCCACGGGCAGCGCCTGTGCCGCGGCCATCACGCTGCTGGCGGCACTCGATTCGGCCGCGGCCGCCGGCACTGCCGAGCGCGTCTGGCGCATTCACCAAGGCGTGGACATGGGTCGGCCGAGCCTGCTGCTGGGACGCACCATAAGACGGGCGGCAACGGTGACTGAGACGTATATCGGCGGCCGCTGCGTGCCCGTGCTCGAAGGGTCGTTCGTCCTTTGACGCCGTCAGCCGGGCGCGGCTCCTTCGAAGCCCAACTGCCGCCACGCCTCGTAAGCCACGAGTGCCACGGCATTCGACAAATTGATACTGCGGCTGTTCGCGAGCATGGGAATGAATACCGAGGTGTCGCGCCCAATCCGATCCAGGATGGCGTCCGCCAGGCCGCGGGTTTCCGGGCCGAATAGAAACGCATCGCCGTCGCGATAGGAGACCTCGCTATAACAATGCCGCCCCCCGGTCTCCACCGCGAACAGCCGCGCAGTCCTAAGTTCCAGCAGGCAGGCGTCGAGGCTGCCGTGCACTTTGACGGACGCAATATCGTGGTAATCGAGCCCGGATCTTTGCAGGCTCTTATCGTCCAGACGGAATCCCAGCGGCTTCACCAAGTGCAGCGTCGCGCCGGTGTTGGCGCAAAGGCGAATGACATTGCCCGTATTCGGCGGAATCTCCGGCTCGAACAGAACTAAATGGAACATCGCGCTAAGCAGGGCGCTGATCGTCGAGCATGACGAGTTGCGTGGGATAGGCAAACTGGACGCCTAGGCGCTGAAATTCATCGATGATGCGGAAATTGACCGCCTGCTGCAGATCCAGCAGGGGATTGACGCTCGGCTGTTGTACGAAGTAAGACAGCTCGAAAAGCAGTGAGGATTCACCCAGATTCTTCAGGTGACAGCGGTCGAATCGCGCATTTTCCTGTTCGCGAACGATGCTTTCGAGCATTTTGGGTATGGCGCGCAGCTTCTCGGCAGGTGTGGCATAGGTCACGCGGATGGTGAAGAGCACGCGCTGTTCCTGCATGCGGCCGAAATTGCGCACGCGGCTTTTCAACATGTCGGCATTGGAAATGATGATCTGTTCGCCGGATTCGCTGCGCAACCGTGTGGTCTTGATACCGATGCGCTCGACCGTGCCGGTAAACGTGTCGAGATTCAAGTTGTCGCCGACCACGAAGGGCTTGTCGAGCGCGATCGACAGCGAAGCGAACAAGTCGCCGAGCACGTTTTGCAGAGCCAAGGCCACGGCAACGCCGCCGACTCCGAGGCCGGCGAGCAGGGCGGTGATATTGATGCCGAGGTTGTCGAGGGCAACTAGGAACAATAGCGACCAGATCAACATGCGCGCCACGAAATTGATGATGTCCAGCGAGCCGGCGAACACGCGGTCCGCGCCGCGCTCGAGCTCCTTCATCTCCAGGTAGAAGCGCACGGCACGACCGGCCCACAATCCGATTTGCAGCAAGATGAGAATTAGCGCGATGTTGGAGACGACGTGGTGAATTCGTTCCGGCAGAGCGAGGCTGGCCTCGGCGGCGTACAGCGCAATGGCGAAGAACACGAACTGTTTGGTGTTGCCGATCAGATACCCGATCAGCCTGATGGGCAGGCGATGCTGCGCGGCCGAGTATTTTTGATAGTGGGAAGCAATCACACGCCGCGTGATCCACAAACCCGCCCATACGGCAATGCCCACCATCCCCGCGATCAGCCAGTCCCACGGCGAATTACCCAGCAGCAAGCGTTCCGCTACGTCGATTTTATGGGCTATGTATTCATGCATGAGGGCGGCAATTATAGCCGCACCGTCCGGCCGTTTTGCGTCGCTTTGTTAGGCGGCGTCCTCCATGCCTAATTCCTTCATTTTGCGCGTCAATGTGTTGCGGCCCCAGCCCAGAAGTTTGGCCGCATCCTGTTTCATTCCGTCGGCCTTGCGCAGCGCCACGCGAATCAAGATGCGCTCGACCTCGGGCACCGCCTGATCCAGTAAGCGCTGCGTGCCCGCGTCCAATTCCTGCTCGGCCCAATGCGAAAGCTTGGCCATCCAATCGTGATTCGCGGTGTGGCCCGCCACTGCGCCGCCCAGATCGGGCGGAATATCCTCGGCACGAATCTCGCGTCCCGGCGCGGTGACGGTCAGTCGGCGGCAGGCGTTGACAAGTTGGCGCACGTTGCCCGGCCAATCAAAGGTCACGAGCGCGGTCTCGGCCCGGGTGGTCAGCAGTTTCGGCTCGACCCCCAGCTCCTGTCCTGCCACCGCCAAGTAATGCTTCAACAATTCCGGGATATCTTCGCGCCGCTCGCGCAGCGGTGGTATCTCGATGCGTATCACGTTGAGCCGGTGCAGCAGATCCTCGCGAAAGTGACCCGAGTTCACCCGCGTTTCCAAATCCTGATGAGTCGCGGCGATGACGCGCACGTCCACCTTCACCGGCGTCTGTCCGCCGACACGATAGAATTCGCCTTCCGCAAGTACGCGCAGCAGTCGCGTCTGCAGTGCGGGGGACATGTCGCCGATTTCGTCGAGGAACAGTGTGCCGCCGTCGGCCTGTTCGAAGCGGCCGCGGCGCAGGGCGTCGGCGCCGGTGAACGCGCCTTTCTCGTGTCCGAACAGCTCTGATTCCAGGAGGTCTGCGGTGAAAGCCGCGGTATTCAGAGCGACAAAGGCCTTGTTGGAGCGCGGGCTGTGACGATGTAAGGCCCGCGCAACGAGTTCCTTGCCGGTACCGGATTCTCCTGTGATCAGCACCGTCATGCTGGAGCGGGATAGTCTGCCCACTGCTCGAAACACCTGCTGCATGGCGGCTGCCTGTCCGAGCAATTCAGGAATACTGCGCCTCGCGGCCTCGACATCAATGGACAGCGTCGCCTGCTGTGCGGCGCGTCGCACCAGGTCCACCGCCTTGTCGATGTCGAAGGGCTTGGGCAGGTATTCGAACGCGCCGCCCTGATAGGCGGCCACCGCCGCGTCCAGGTCGGAGTGCGCAGTCATCACGATGACCGGCAAACCCGGGCGTGATACTTGAATTTCCTTGAGCAAGTCGAGTCCGCTGCGACCGGGCATGCGGATGTCCGTCATGAGCACATCGGGCGCATCGGAACGCAGCGCTGTGAGGACATTGTCGGCCTGATCGAAGCACTTCGCTACCATGCCGCCGCCCTTCAGTGCCTTCTCCAGCACCCATCGAATGGACGCATCGTCGTCGACCAACCAAACTTGCAACGGCTTAGCGTTCATGAACTGTCCATGGGTAGAGAAATTACGAATATGGTTCTACCCGGGGCGCTGTCGAATTCGATCAGGCCGCCGTGGCGACTGACGAGGTCCTGGGCGATGCCTAGCCCTAGACCCGTGCCGTCGGCGCGTCCGGACACCAGCGGATAAAAAATGGTGTCGCGAATTTCGGGGAGCACGCCGGGGCCGTTGTCCTCAAATTGAATCGACGCCACCAGCCGATGACGCTTTGCACCGACGCTGGCGTTGCTGACGGCGCGCGTGCGCAGGGTCAGGCGCGGCGCCGGGACGTTGGACTCCGACAGAGCTTGTATGGCGTTGCGGCCCAGATTCAGCATGGCCTGAATAATGTGGTTCGGATCAACCGTGAGCGGCGGAAGACTGGGGTCGTAGTCGCGGTCGACGGTGACGCCTTCGGGCGCCTCGCTGCGCAATAGGTGATAGACACGCTCCAGTATCTCGTGCACGTTGATCAGTTGCTTGGCGGGTGGGCGGCCGGGTCCCAACATGGAATCGAGTAGATTGGTGAGCCGGTCCGCTTCGCTGATGATGACTCGCGTATACTCGCGCAAGCTGGGGTCCAGCAGTTCGCGCTCCAGCAGTTGGGCGGCACCGCGCAAGCCACCCAAGGGATTTTTAATTTCATGCGCGAGCTGGCGGACCATCAATCTGCTGCCGCCGAGCTGCGCTAGCAAGGCGTTTTCGCGCGTCAGGCGCCGGTGTTGCGTGATGTCTTCGATTTCCAAAAGCAGGCGCGCATCGTCCTGCCCCAAGGCTATTTGCGTCACGGCACAGTCGAGAATCCGATCGACGCCACCCGGCGCGGGCCATGCAAGTTCGCGCTGCACCACGCCCTCGCCGCCTTTGCGCGCGCGATCGAACAGCGGCAGCAAGGTTTCTGCCCCGCGAGTCAATTCGATGATGCTGCGCCCCAGCGCCTGATTGGGGCCCAATCCCAGGAGAGTTTGCGCCGCGGCGTTCAAGTAGCCGACGTTCAAATCCTGATCCAGCAGAAACACGCTGGTCACCAAGGCATCGAGCAATTCGGTGCCCTCGATGCGTATGGTCGTTAACTGAAATTCAGCGGCCAAACCGAAAGTCCGGTTGGCGCAAATAATGCGCTAGGGGTTTCTGTGCTGCGGCGACAAGGCCGAGGGCTGGCGCACGAAAAACGTCACGCTTGGCGAGCTCTGCGATTGGCCGGACTGTGCGTCCGTGACCGTTGCGGCGATGGCATAGGTGCCGCGATCCAAATGCGGCAGTGTGAATTGGGTCGAGGTCGTGCCTTGATCGTCGAGCTGCTTGCCGTTCAGGTGCCAGATGATGGTGTCGCCCGGCTTGAGGCTGGGGTCGAGCGCCAGAGCCACCCCAATGGGGTCGTCGCCAAAAAATGTTTGCTCGGGTGTCGGCGACGATATCGCAACGATGTTGTATGCCTGCTTCGGCGCAGTTCCCAAGTTGATTGGTGCCGATTGCGGATTCGCGTTCGAATTCGGCGTGCTTGCCGACCCGTTCAGCGCCGGGCCGTTCACATAAATCTTTTCCGCTCCGGGAACCGATTGATCGGAGTAATGCACCAATCCGTCCGCATCGGTCCACTTGTAGATCACGGCGGCGTGACCCGCAAATGCCGCGAGGCTTGCCAGCACTATCCATGGTTTCCAAGGGTGCATAAGTCCAAAGCATAGCCCTATCCACTCCTCGCCACAAAAGCAGGTGTGGACAATGTGACCGTCCACACCTTAAGGCCCCTCGAGCACCCGTCCGGGGCCTCACAGGCTGTAATACATCTCCATTTCGATGGGATGGGTGGTCATGCGCAGGCGCGTCACTTCCTTCATCTTCAGGTCGATGTAGGCATCGATCAGATCGTCGGTGAACACTCCGCCCGCCTTTAAGAACCCTCGATCCTTGTCCAAGTAGTCCAGCGCCATGTCCAGCGAATGGCATACGGTGGGGATCTTCTTGTCCTCTTCGGGCTCCAAGTCGTACAAATCCTTATCCGCAGGGTCTCCGGGATGGATCTTGTTCTGGATGCCGTCCAGGCCCGCCAACAGCATGGAAGCAAAGGCGAAGTAGGGATTCGCGGTCGCATCCGGGAACCTGACTTCGATGCGCCGGCCCTTGGGATTGGAGATCCAGGGAATGCGGATGGATGCGGAACGATTGCGGGCCGAATAGGCCAGCTTCACCGGCGCTTCGAACCCGGGCACCAAGCGCTTGTAACTATTAGTGCTGGCATTCGTGAAAGCATTGATGGCGCGTGCATGCTTGATGATGCCGCCTATGTAGTAAAGAGCGATGTCGGATAATCCGCCGTACTTGTCTCCGGCGAACAGCGCCTTACCGTCCTTCTGCAGCGATTGGTGCACATGCATGCCGCTGCCGTTGTCCCCGACAATGGGCTTGGGCATGAAGGTGAGGGTCTTGCCATAGCCATGCGCCACGTTCTGTAGGGCATATTTGAGGATCTGCACCTCATCGGCCTTCTTGGTCAGAGTGTTGGCCGCGACGTTGATCTCGCCCTGTCCGGCGGTGGCCACTTCGTGGTGATGTACCTCGAACTTCAGGCCCATCTCCTCGCAGGCCATGGACATGGCGGTGCGAATGTCCTGCTGCGAATCAACCGGGGGCACTGGAAAATAACCGCCCTTGATTCCAGGCCGATGGCCCTTGTTGCCGTCGTCGTAGGTCTTGCCTGAGTTCCACGCGCCTTCGTAGGCGTCGACCTCGTAGGCACAGCCGTTCATGCCGGAACTGAAGGTCACATTATCGAAAATAAAGAACTCATTCTCCGGACCGAACAGCGCCGAGTCCGCGATCCCGGAGGACTTTAAGTAAGCCTCGGCACGCTTCGCCAAGGAGCGCGGATCGCGCTCATAGCCCTGCATGGTCATGGGCTCGATCACATCGCAGCGCAGGTCGACCGTCGTCTCCTCATAGAAAGGATCGATCACCGCGGTCGACGGATCGGGCATCAAAATCATGTCCGACTCATTGATGCCCTTCCAACCGGCAATGGAGGAGCCATCGAACATCTTGCCGTCCTTAAAGAAGCCCTCATCCACCAGCCGCGTTGGGATGGTGACGTGTTGTTCCTTGCCTATCGTGTCGGTAAAGCGAAGATCGGCGAACTTGGCTTCTTTTTCCGCAATTAATTTCAGAACATCGGCGGGAGTCATAGCGTCCTCGCGAAAGAGTTAGTGTTTGGCCAGTCCAGCTGGGTGAGCTTGTAATGCAGCATATGTGCCAGGGTCACGCACATATGGATCAAGCACTTGCAATCAGGAATCCAGCCTGATGCATCATAATGGAACAAATCGCAGAAATTCTCGCACTTTTTTGGTGCACCACGCGACTTTGGGTAACTTTTGGCGGCGCGCTCAACGCATGAGGCTGCGTCGTGATCGAATTGGGTGCATGGTTAACTTAAGACAGTCATGAGCCCCATCGCTATACTCGCGGGCTTTGCCCCGCCGCGAGCATCCATGGCCCACGTGCATTCCAAGCCGCCGCGCACCTTTCAAGATCTCATTTTTGCGCTGCAGAAATACTGGTCCGATCAGGGCTGCGTGATTCTTCAGCCGTATGACATGGAAATGGGTGCCGGTACTTTCCACCCGGCTACGTTTTTGCGCGCGGTAGGCCCCGAGCCTTGGCGCGCGGCCTATGTTCAACCCTCGCGCCGCCCCACCGACGGTCGCTACGGCGATAACCCATTTCGCCTGCAGCATTACTACCAATTCCAAGTCTGCATCAAACCCTCCCCGGACAATTTTCAGGAGCTGTACCTGGGATCTCTACGGCATCTGGGTTTTGATTTGCTGACGCATGACGTGCGCTTCGTTGAGGACAATTGGGAGTCGCCGACTTTGGGCGCTTGGGGATTGGGTTGGGAAGTGTGGCTGAACGGCATGGAAGTCTCGCAGTTCACCTACTTCCAGCAAGTGGGCGGCCTGGACTGTCGTCCCGTGATGGGCGAGATCACTTACGGACTCGAGCGTCTAGGGATGTACATCCAAGGCAAGGAGAGCATCTTCGATATCGTGTGGAGCGAAGGTCCCTTCGGTACGGTCACCTATGGCGATGTGTTTCATCAGAATGAAGTGGAGCAGTCCACTTACAACTTTGAAAAAGCCGACACGAGCGTGCTGTTCGCGCAGTTCGACGCCCACGAAATCGCCTGCCGGCGCCTGCTGGAGGACAAACTGGTGCTGCCCGCCTATGAGCAAATGGTGAAGGCCTCGCACACATTCAATTTACTGGACGCGCGGCATGCCGTGTCCGTCACAGAGCGGCAGCGATTCATTCTGCGGGTGCGCACACTGGCGCGCGGCGTCGCGGAAGGCTATCGCGAAAGCCGCGAAGCCTTGGGGTTCCCGCTGCTCAAGAACACGACCGCGGAGCGGGTTGCAGAATGAGTTCGCAGGATCTTTTATTCGAACTCTTCACCGAGGAATTGCCACCGCGAACCTTGGCCGCTCTGTCGGCTGCACTGACCGCCAGTGTCACCAAGGGCATCGACGATGCCGGCATTCCGCACGGCAAGGTGCATGGCTTCGCCACACCGCGGCGCCTTGCCGTGCTCGTGAAAAAATTGGCGGAGCACCAGCCCGACAAGCAAGTGGAACGGCGCGGGCCACCGCTCAAGGGGTCCTTCGATCCCCAAGGTGCGCCCACCCCAGCCGCCGTCGCCTTCGCCAAGAACTGCGCCGTGCCGGTGACGGAGCTCACTCAAATGAAGACCGACAAGGGCGAGTGGCTGATGTTCCGCGGCACCGAGCGAGGCGCTGCCAGCGCCAGCCTGCTGGCGAATATAGTGATTCAAGCCGTGGCCTCTTTGCCCATTGCCAAACGCATGCACTGGGGTGCGCGCACGGCAGAATTCGTAAGACCCGTGCACGGTGTGATCCTCTTATATGGAGAGACAGTGATTCCCGCCGAAGTGCTGGGACTGCCCACGGGGCGGGTGACCTTCGGCCACCGCTTTCATGCACCGAAGCCCATCGTGCTCAAGTCGGCCAAAGACTATGAGAGCCGGCTGCGCCGTGCCAAGGTGGTGGCAGATTTTGGCGCGCGCCGCGAGTTGATTCGGGCGGGGGTGGCGGCGGCGGCGGCCGCCACCGCAGAAGGCGCCACTGCGCTGATCGAGACGGATTTGCTGGACGAGGTCACCGCCCTGGTGGAGTGGCCGGTACCCATCGCCGGCCATTATGAACAAAGATTCCTGAACCTGCCGCGCGAGGTGGTGATCGCCACTGTGCAAGACCATCAACGCTACTTCGCGGTGCAGGCTGCCGACGGCCGGTTGTCGGGCTGGTTCGTCACCGTCAGCAATATCGAAAGCCGCGACCCATCGAAGGTTCGCGCAGGCAATGAACGGGTGGTGCGGCCTCGTTTAAGCGACGCGGCATTTTTTTGGGATCAGGATCTTAAGATTTCTCTCGAGCAGCACGCGGCCAAGCTTAGCGGCGTGACATTTCAGGCCAAACTTGGCAGCTACGCCGACAAGACCCAGCGCGTGCAGGCGTTGGCACAGTTGATCGCAGGACGCATTGGCGCCGGACCTCTGGTCGAACGGGCAGCTGCGCTTGCCAAGTCCGACTTGATGACGGCCATGGTCGGCGAATTTCCGGAACTGCAGGGCACGATGGGTCGTTACTACGCTGCGGCGCAGGGCGAGCCTCACGAATTGGCGCTGGCGCTCGAAGAGCATTACCGTCCACGATATGCGGGCGACTCGCTGCCCACCACCAAGACCGGCCAAGCGCTGGCGCTGGCCGACAAGATCGATACCCTGGTCGGCATTTTCGCCATCGAGCAACGGCCGACCGGCACCAAGGATCCCTTCGCGCTGCGCCGCGCCGCGCTGGGATTGCTGCGTATCCTTATCGAGGGTCGTCTGGAATTGGACTTGATGGACTTGCTGGAGGCCGCTGCCGCCGCGCAACCGGTGCAGCGCACGGGTATCGCCGGCGAGGTTTACGATTTCATTGTCGAGCGATTGCGCGGCATGCTGTTGGAGGAAGCGAGTACCACCCCGGAAATGCTCGACGCCGTGTTCGCCAACCGGCCGCGCTCGCCGCTCGATGCGGTTACCCGTTTGCAGGCATTGAAGGACTTCTTGGCCGTGCCGGAAGCGGGTATCCTCGCGGCCATCAATAAACGTATCGCGAATATTCTGAAGAAGACCGCACCTGCCGGCGATGCCGCCGTCATAGCCGATGCATTGACCGAGGATGCCGAACGGCAACTGCACCAGGTACTTCGCGATCTGCGCATTCCGGTGCACAACGCCGTTGCGCAGCGCCGCTACGCAGACAGCCTCAAGGCCTTGGTGGCCTTGAGAGCGCCGGTGGATTTGTTTTTCGAGCGCGTCATGGTGATGGACGAAAACCTCGAGCGGCGTAACAACCGCCTGGCGCTGCTGCGCGACGTACAGCAACTGCTCGGCGGGGTCGCCGATCTGTCGCGCTTGCCGGGTTGATACTGCCCCGTGCAACTGATCCGGTCGCTGGTTTTCACCACCTACATGATGGTATCGGCGTGCCTATTCGGCGGCGTGATGGCACTGGGGTTTTGGCTGCCCTACCGCGCGCAGTTTGCCATCGCCCGCAGCTGGGCCAGGATCCTGTTCTGGGTGCTCGAACATCTCTGCGGACTCAAGTACGTGGTGGAAGGGCGGGAGCGCATTCCAAACGGCAATCACATCGTCATGAGCAATCACACCTCGGCCTGGGAAACAGTGGCGCAATTTCTCATATTCCCGCCGCAGGTATGGGTGCTGAAACGCGAATTGCTGTGGATCCCCTTCGTCGGCTGGGGCCTGAAGCTGCTTCGGCCGATCGCCATCAACCGTGGTGAGGGGCATCGCTCGGTAAATCAGGTCATCGAACAGGGCAAGGCGCGGCTCCGAGATGGATTGTGGATCATTATTTTTCCGGAAGGCACACGGGTGGTGGCCGGCGAAACGCGCAAGTTCGGCGTGAGCGGCGCCTTGCTCGCCATCGCGTCCGGCAAGTGCGTGGTGCCGCTGTCGCACAATGCCGGCAAATTTTGGGCGCGACGCGGCTTCCTGAAAAGACCGGGCACGATCCGCGTCATCATCGGCGAACCGATTGAATCCGCCGGCAAGAATCCGAGGGATCTCAACCAAGAAGTAAAGCAAGCAATCGAAGCCGGCCTGTCGAGAATCGCGGCGGCGGCCGCTAACGGGCCTTGAGCGCGGTGCGAGCCGCAGCTTGCGGTAGCTGCTGACGTGTTGCTGCCATGAGCCGGCTTCGCGCTGATGCAGAATATCGTGAACCGTCACGGTGGTTTCTGCGTATTCCAGAAAGCAGGTGAGTATTCGCTCGTGTCGCTGCGGGCGAAGGCCGCATCGATATCGCCCACCATCAACGTGTAGACCGGCCCCAGAAGCTCGGCATAGTGATCATGGACGGACTTGGGCATTGCCGGTTTTCTCCCACGCGGGTAGTAGGGATAGGAATTCCAGGATTGCCTCGTTCACCATTTGCGGACGTTCTTGCTGGATGAAATGCCCAGCGCCGTCGATGAGTAACTTGCGCCTCAGTCCGGGCACCGTCGTCGGCAGCGCCTGAAGCGCCGAGGCACCCGAGCCTGAATCTATGACGGGATCGGCGCTGCCGGCGATAAACAGGGCAGGCTGGTGGATCAATGCCCCCGCCCAAGGTGCCGTGAGTTCCCAGTTGCGATCGATGTTGCGGTACCAGTTGAGTCCGCCGCGAAACCCCGAGCGCGAGAATTCAGAGGCCATATGGTCGAGATCCGCATCCGTCAACCAAGCCGGCAAATGTTCGGGATCGATGGTATTAGCCAGCCATCCCCTGCCCGGCAGCAGCGTGAGGCGCCGAGTTTCTGCCGGTGCGTCGCCCGAGATCGAATACAGAACACGGCGCAGAGCCGCGCGCGGATCACGTTCGAACTCTGCTTCAGCAACCCCCGGTTCTTGGAAATGAAACCAGTAGTGCGAGAGCTGGCCGGCCTTGCGCAGCATTTGCAGCGGCGGTGCCGGAGCGCGCTGGCGGAAGGGAACGCTGAGCGCGGCAACGGCGGGAAACACGTCCGGACGAAACAGCGCCGCATGCCAGGCAATGTTGGCACCCCAATCGTGCCCGATGATGACAGCCTGTTTTTCGCCGAGCGCGCTGACGAGACCGATCATGTCACCGACAATGTCCAGCACCGAGTACGCCGCAATGTCGGTCGGTGCCTCGGTGCGTCCGTAGCCACGCATGTCCGGCGCGACCACGCGATACCCTGCGCGAGCGAGCGCGACAAGTTGATCACGCCACGAGTACCAGCCTTCGGGAAAGCCGTGGCACAACAGCAGCAGCGGCCCCGTTCCATGGTCGGCATAGTGGATGCGTATGCCGTTAGTCCTTGCATCGCGCTGCTGAAAATCTAGGGCGGTCATGCACTCTCGTGTCCGGCCTACGGAAAGGCCTTGCAATGACGCCTATCGTATACTTCTGAGGTCCATGCTCACAGCCGCTCTGTTCTTGGGTTCTGCCGCGGCGATTTACTGCGCCTGCGAGTTCTTCGTCAACGGCGTGGAGTGGCTGGGTCGTCGCTTGGGGGTCGGGGAAACCGCGACCGGCACCATCCTTGCCGCCTTCGGCACTGCGTTGCCGGAGAGCGCGGTGACTTTCGTGGCGGTGGTATTCGGCCGGGACTCGGCGCAGAAGGATATCGGCGTCGGCGCCGCCTTGGGCGGACCCTTGGTGCTAGCCACCGTTTCCTATGCCGTGGTCGGCGTCGCCATGCTGTGGAATCGGCAGCGGCTCGGCCGCACCTCGCCACTGATCGAGTGCGACTCGGCGAAGCTGCGGCGCGATCAGGCGTGGTTCCTCGGTATATTTGCCTTCAAGTTGGCGCTCGGTCTGTTGGTATTCAAGTACAAGCCTCTGCTCGGCATTCTTTTCCTGGCGGCCTATGCGGTGTACCTGCTGAACGAATTGCGGGGAGCGCAAGTGCTGGGAGAATCAGCGCTCGAGCCCTTGAAGCTACATCCGACGGGCGATCCGGGGCTGTTGTGGCCGCTGTTGCAGACCGCCATCGCGCTGCTCGTCATTGCCGGTGCTTCTAGGTTGTTCGTCAGTCAGTTGGAAGCCATCGGAATCTGGGCGGGCATGTCGCCGCAGCTGGTGGCGCTGCTACTGAGCCCGGTGGCCACGGAATTACCGGAGACCATGAACGCCATTATCTGGGTTCGTCAGGGCAGAGAGAGGCTGGCGCTCGCCAATATCTCAGGCGCCATGATGATGCAGGCCACGATTCCCACCGCACTGGGAGTGTACTTTACTTCGTGGGTGTTCTCGCGCGAGCTCATCGTCTCCGGGGTCATTACCATGGCTGCAGTCGCCGTACTGCTGGGTTTGTTTTCCAAGAGCGCCGTCAACGCGCGATCGCTGATACCGCTCGTTGGGCTGTACGTCCTGTTCGCCGCGATTATCGCGATGCTGTGAGATCGATTAGTTCAGGGCGACACGGCACGCATCAGCTTGTCTCGCTCGTCGCGGCTCAGCACCTTTGGGGTCGCCACCGGCGCTCCCGTCTGCGGCGAGAAAAATACCGTGCGCTTGTAGCTGCCATTCACGCGCGCACGCAATAGCATCGCCACGATTCGCGCGATCCCGCCGAAGTTAGCTATGGAGTTAGATCGCACTTCTCCCTTGGCGCTCTGAGTGTTGACCCACATGCGAACAGGCCCAAAGGACTCGTCCAAGGAGCAGTCGCCGCTATCCAGACAATTGTGTATCAGGCCGACAAATGACGCCTTGAAATTGCCAAGAGTATTACCTATGGGGGTGTTGCAGCACTTGGCGTACCAGCGCAGCAGACCCTTCTCCGTGAGCCGCATGCACGCCAGCATCTCCCGGCCTTGCGTCAGCGTGAGGCGAGCGGGAGAAGTTTGAACCACGTCGGTCCCGCCCTTGGCGTCCAGTATTTCACCAGCACGCCCCAGGAAGTGCGCAAAGGCCTGGCAGGCCCTGCAATAGCACACGGCGCGGTTCACGCTTCCCGGCTGGGCCACGTAACCCTTCAGCGTTCCGCAACGACATTGCAATGGGTGATTCATCAGTGCCTCTAATGTCCGCGATACTTAACTGCCGAGGGCGGCGCGCCGAATAGGCGCACAAAGGTGCGCCGCATTCGCTCCGCGTTGCCAAACCCGCAAGCGCGCGCAACCTCCTGGATGGAGCGGCCATTGCCGGCGAGCGAACCACGAGCAGTCTCGGCGCGCAGTTGTTCAATGGCCTTGGCCGGCGACATTCCTGTCTCCGCATGGAAGACGCGTGTGAAATGCCTTGGACTCAAGGACACATGATCCGCCAGATCTGCCACGCTAAGGCGCCGTCCTAAATGTTTGCGCACATGATCGAGCAGCGCGGTGAAGCGGCCGTTGACTCGCTCCATTTCCAACAGTGCCGAGAACTGTGATTGCCCTCCCGGGCGCCGATAATAGACCACCAGTTGCTGCGCAGTCTGCCGTGCGAGGGACTCACCGAGATCGGCTTCGATCAGAGCCAGTGACAAATCGATTCCGGCGGTGATGCCGGCCGACGTCCAGACGCATCCATCGTTGACGAAGATGCTGTCCGCATCCACGCAAACCTTTGGGAACTTGCGGCTGAAATCTGCGGCGCGGCTCCAATGGGTGGTTGCGCGCTTGCCGTCGAGCAGTCCGGCGGCTGCCAGTAAGTAAGAACCGGAACAGACGCTGGCAGTTCGGCGCGCCCGCACCGCGCAGCGATTGATGAACCGCCGAGTTTTCGCGCAATGCATCGCAGTTCGCGAGCCCTCGCCACCCGCAACGATGAGCGTATCGATATCGCGGGTGCTGGCGAAGGCATGGGCTTTTAGCGGCACACCAGACGAGCTTGTCACCAAGCCGGCTTCGGCGGCGACCACTCGCAGCGTGTAGCCGCCGGATGAGTAGCGCGCGGCAATTTCAAAGGCCGCGATGGGTCCGGCGGCGTCCAGCAGCTGGAAGCCCGGATAGATTAGAAAGGCAACTTGCCGGGTCATGGCGCAAAAGGTTGGAATAACGTCATTTAGGGCGAAGAGTAGTGGGCTAATGTGGTTTGGTCAAACTTCCGGAACCGAACTAATGAACAACGACTTCAGCGTGGTGTTCGCCCTGTATCCGCGCGTCACGCAGCTGGATTTCACGGGCCCTTTCGAGGTGTTCGCACGGCTGCCGGGTGCAGGTTGTGTACTGGCGTCTGTCAAGGGCGGCACCATCGACGCCGGCGGAATCACTTTCGCCAACGTCACACGCCTCGCCGATGTTTCCGAATGCGCCTTACTCTGTGTCCCGGGCGGCTTCGGGACCGTCGAGGCCATGGAGGACCCGATTTATTTATCCGAGTTGAGGCGACTGGCCGCGCAAGCCCGGTTCGTCACCTCGGTTTGCACCGGTTCATTGCTGCTGGCGGCAGCAGGACTGCTGCACGGCAAGCGCGCCGCCTGTCACTGGGCCTGGCGCGAGATGCTGGCGGATTTCGGAGTCACACCTGACCCTGCCCGCGTTGTTCGGGACGGCAATGTCATCAGCGGCGGCGGGGTAACCGCGGGAATCGACATGGCGCTCGCCGTCATGGCCGAGATCGCGGGCGTGGACCACGCCCAGACGGTTCAGCTGGCGCTGGAGTACGCGCCTGAGCCACCGTTCGATTGTGGGCGACCTGAGAGAGCGCGGCCTGAGATTGTCGCCGCCGCCCGCTCGCGGTTGGACAGCAGCCGCGCAGTACGCGATGCCGCAGTTCAGCGCGCGGTCCAATCCATGCCCGGCGAAGTGACGTATTGAATGTGGCGGGGGTGATTGCGCTAGACCACCGGGGTGACGCCGCCCAGCACCTCCAAGTAGCGCGCACGCTCGATATTGCCGCCGGTTAGAACTACGGCCACGTTTTTATTTGCCATCCTTTCCCGCTCCTGCAGCAGCGCCGCCAGCGGTGCGGCGCCCGCGCCCTCTGCAATCTGATGAGTGTCGTCAAAATAAGATCGCATGGCGCCGGCCACGGCATCGTCGCTCACCTTTACCATGCGCGCGGCGCCCCCGCATATGATCGCTATGGCATCCGTATTGGGTTCGCGCGTCGCCAGACCATCGGCAAAGGTTTGCGCCGTGGAAGTGTTGACGGGCCGGCCTGCGGCGAACGAACGCAGCGTGGCCGGAGCATTGGCCATGCCCACGCCGACGACTTCTGTCTTCAGCCCCAGAAGATCGCGTACTGTTATCAGTCCGGCGATGCCGGATCCCATGCCTACCCCGACGTACACGGCATCCAGCTCGCCAACCGACCGAAACAATTCCAGGGCATAGCTGGCAACGCCGATCACCAGGTCGCGATGAAATGAAGGGATGAAGTGCAGACCTTCGGCGCCGGCTACTCGAAAGGCCTCGTGTTTCGCCTCGTCGAAGTCCCTGCCGAATTCCACCAGACGGGCGCCAAAGCCGGCAATGGCAGAATTCTGGTCTTGAGAATTTCCGTGCGGCACGTAAATAGTCGCGGGCATGCCGTTGCGCGCCGCGGCGAAGGCAATGGATTGACCGTGGTTGCCGCGCGTTGCAGAAATGACCCCCGGGATTTTCGGCTGCGCCCGTAACAGCCGATCCAAGTACACCAATCCGCCGCGAACTTTGAACGCGCCGGTGGGGGTGTGATTTTCGTGCTTCACCCACACAGTGCAACCCGCGCGCTGCTTGAGTTTCGGCCATGCGTATTGGGGCGTCGGCGGCACGACTTGATGGACCAGCGTCGCGGCCTGCTCAAGTTCGCCCATATCGAATGCTAGCGCGGCAGCGAGCGGTGACGTTGGGAGGACTCGCACAGGAGGTTTAATTTCGGGCGTATTCATGATTTGCAATAGAATAAGGAGCGTTTGCCCAGCAAGCAAATAGGCTTCTTCTGGTATCCGAGAGGTGACTATGGCGCGTTACACAGGTGGATGTCTTTGCGGCGCGCTGCGCTACGACGCCACCGGCGAACCTAATCTGTGCGGCTATTGCTGCTGCGGCGATTGCCGCAAGGCATCGGGCTCCGGCTTCATCCCCTTCATGGGATTCTCGCGAAGCTCGGTGAAGTTCAGTGGTCAGATCCTCTCACACCGATCGAGGGCCGCCAACGGCGGCGATTCCGTGCGCAACTCCTGTGCCGTTTGCGGCGGTTTAGTATTTGGCGGTGAAGTCGAGCATTCGGACTCGTTCACGATTTACGCGGGCTCGCTGGACGAACCACTGGGATTTAAGCCGACGGTCGCGATTTTTAATCGCCATCGTGCGCCGTGGGTGGTCTTGCCTTCGGGGCTGAAGATATTCGAAGAGATGCCGACGAGAGCGGCCGAAGGGTCCGATCGTTGATAGACAGAGCCACGCTATTCGGACTGCTTGCAGTCTTCGTATTGCCCGTCGCGAGAGCGGCAACGCTGTGCACCGCTGTGGCTGATGCAAGCAACGGCGAGCTGCTCCGAGAGGATGGCGTTTGTGATAGGCGCGTCACTCCCGCATCAACGTTCAAGATTGCCATCAGTTTGATGGGCTATGACTCTGGTTTTCTATTGGATGAACATTCGCCCGCCTTGCCGTTTCGTAAAGGCTATCCGGACTGGATTCCGGCTTGGCGAACGACCACGGATCCATCGGGTTGGATCAAGAATTCCGTGGTGTGGTATTCGCAGCAAATAACCCAGTCGCTCGGCGAGGGCAAATTCCGGCAGTACACGAAAGCCTTTGGTTACGGAAATCAGGACGTCTCTGGTAATCCCGGCAAACACGATGGTCTCAGGCAGGCGTGGCTGAGCTCCTCGTTGAAAATCTCGCCGCGGGAGCAAATCGCGTTCTTGGAGAAAGTCGTTGGGCGACGGCTGCCTATCAGCGTGCACGCCTATGAGATGACCAGTCGAATTACGGCCAGCGGCGTGCTCCCCAATGGATGGAAGATTCATGGGAAGGCTGGCACCGGCTCGCCGATCACCGCCGATGGATCTGAGGACAAGCCTCACGCCTATGGCTGGTTTGTCGGCTGGGCAATGAAGGAGGGACGAACCCTGGTGTTCGCTCGCCTCATTCAAGACGAGAAGGAAGAGCCCACCCGGGCGGGACTGCGCGCCAGGGAGGTCTTCTTGGCCGAGGCGCCGTCCATTTTTGACGCCCTGTCGAAGTGATGCGGCAAACCGAACCCTGCCCCTTCTAAATATCTAGATTCGAAACCTGCAGCGCGTTCTTCTCGATGAATTCCCGCCGCGGTTCCACGGCATCGCCCATCAGTGTCGTGAAAATATCGTCCGCCGCCACCACATCCTCGATGCGTACCTGCATGAGCCGACGTGTTTCGGGGTTGATGGTGGTGTCCCACAACTGGCTGGCGTTCATCTCACCCAGGCCCTTGTAGCGTTGGATACTCTGACCTTTCTTGGCCTGTTCGAACAACCAGTTCATGGCGACTTTGAAGCTCGCAACATCTTGGCGGTCATCGCCGCGCTGAATGTAGGCGCCCGGCCCCATTAAATCGCTCAGGGTTTGCGCGAGTTCGGCGATGCGCAGGTACTCAGCCGATTCGAAGAACTCCCGAGGTATGTGCTTCTCAGAGGTGAGGCCATGCTCCAGGCGTTGCAGATTGACGCGATGATTACCCCCTGCCGCGCTCTCTACGGTGACGCGATATCGCCGTGACACGTCATCGAGGGCATTGAGCTTTGCCTCGAGATTTCGGCACCAGTCGCGCAGAATATCAATTCGGTCGAAAGTCTCTGTGGTCAGCGCGGGCACGTACAGCAGCTGTTCCAGGAAACGCTCATCGTAACGTCGCGCCCAGCGCTTCACGATGGCTTGCACCTCGACGTACTTTCTCGCCAGCGACTCGAGTCCCAAACCAGACAACGGCGGCGCATCCGCGCTGACATGTAGTGCAGCGTCATCGATGGCGGTGTTGAGCAGCAGAGCATTCAACTCGAGATCGTCTTTGACGTAAGTTTCTTGCTTACCTTTTTTCACCTTGTACAAGGGTGGTTGCGCAATGTAGATATGGCCGCGCTCGATTAGAATCGGCATCTGACGATAGAAGAACGTCAGCAGCAGTGTTCGTATATGGCTGCCGTCGACGTCCGCATCGGTCATGATAATTATGCGGTGATACCGCAATTTATCCACATTGAAATCATCGCGGCCGATACCGCAGCCCAAAGCGGTGATGAGCGTGCCGACTTCGGCAGATGCAAGCATTTTGTCGAAGCGCGCTTTCTCGACGTTTAGAATTTTTCCCTTCAGCGGCAGAATGGCTTGAGTGCGACGATCGCGCCCCTGCTTCGCTGAACCGCCGGCGGAGTCACCTTCCACCAGGAACATCTCTGAAAGCGCGGGATCTTTCTCCTGGCAATCGGCGAGCTTGCCGGGCAAGCCGGCGATGTCGAGCGCTCCCTTACGCCGCGTCATTTCGCGCGCCTTGCGCGCGGCCTCGCGCGCGTAAGCAGCTTCGAGAATTTTGTTGACGATGGCGCGCGCCTCTTGAGGATGCTCCAGCAGGAATTCCTCCAAGCGTCCGGCGACCGCGGATTCCACCACGCCCTTCACTTCAGAGGACACCAGCTTGTCTTTGGTCTGCGAGGAGAATTTCGGATCCGGCAATTTCACCGATAGAATCGCGGTCAAACCCTCGCGCGAGTCATCGCCCGTGGTCTGGATTTTTTCCTTCTTCGCGGCGAGTTCTTTTTCGATGTAATTGTTGAGTGTGCGAGTCAGTGCCGCGCGGTAGCCCGCGAGATGAGTGCCACCGTCCTTTTGCGGAATGTTGTTCGTGTAGCAATACATGCTCTCCTGGTAGGAGTCGTTCCACTGCATGGCGACTTCGACCTGGGTATTGCCGTCGCGGGTTTGAAACCACAACACGGTGGGATGAACCGGGGTCTTGCTGCGATTCAAATGCGTGACGAAAGCCTTCAAGCCGCCTTCGTGCTGAAACACTTCGCTTTTTTCGTCGCGCTCGTCGATCAGTTCGATGCGCACGCCGGAATTCAAAAAGGACAATTCGCGTAAGCGCTTCGCCAGCGTGTCGTAGTTGAAAGAGATGTGCGTGAAGATCTGCGCACTGGGCTTGAAACGCAGGGTGGTGCCTTTCTCATCGGTATCGCCAATGGCCGCCAGCGGCGCTTGCGGCTCACCCAATCGATATTCTTGGCGATGCAGCTTGCCATCGCGGCGGACCAGCAATTCCAAATAGTCGGACAGCGCGTTGACCACTGAGATGCCGACGCCGTGCAGACCGCCCGAGACCTTGTAGGAGCTGTCATCAAATTTGCCGCCCGAGTGCAGCACGGTCATGATGACTTCGGCTGCGGAGCGGCCCTCCTCGGCGTGGATATCGACGGGAATGCCACGGCCGTTATCCGACACGGTGACTGATTCGTCCGCGTGAATGGTGACCACCACCCGATCGCAATGACCGGCCAAGGCCTCGTCAATGGCGTTATCCACAACCTCGAAGACCATGTGGTGCAGACCGCTGCCGTCATCGGTGTCGCCGATGTACATGCCAGGCCGCTTGCGCACTGCGTCGAGGCCCTTTAACACTTTGATTTTACTGGAATCGTAGACGTCGCTATCGGCCATGGTGGATCCTGTTCTATGACCGATCAGTCTAGCAGTTTTTGCAGTATTTAACGAATCCTGTTTGTCCGAAAAACAATTCAAAATCAATGACTTGTAAATACCAGCGCGAGCGAAGATGCAGCTCCCGTTCAGGCCATCTTGCCACCGTCGACGCCATACACCTGACCGGTGATGAAAGACGCCTTATCCGAGGCCAGAAACAGGATGGTCTGCGCAATCTCCTCGGGCTGACCCAGTCGCTTAAGGGGCACCCCCGCGACCAATCCGAGCTTGCGCTCCGTGGTGCCCGCGAACCGGCCCAGCAATTGGGTGTCGATCGGTCCTGGAGCCACTGCGTTTACCCGAACTCCCCGGGGCGCGGCTTCCAGCGCCGCGGACTTCGTAAGGCCTTCCACCGCGTGCTTGCTAGCGGAATAAAGGGCGGCCCCCACTCCTCCCCGTTTTCCGAAGGTAGAAGATAAATTTATAATGGCGCCGTGACCCTGAGCCAGCATCACCCGCAGCTCATGTTTTAGGCAGAACAGGGTGCCAAGCACATTGGTGTCGAAGGTGGCGGCATAGCTCTCCGCAGTCTGCTCGGTCAGGGGGCCGGGCTTACCCTCGGTACCTGCATTGTTTACGGCCACGTCTAGGCAGCCGAAATGAGCCACAGCAGCTTCCACCAGATCTTGCACATCCTTTTCACGCCGCACATCCGCAGATACGTATTCCGCTTGCGCGTCCAAGGCGCGCAGTTCCGCCGCCAGCGCCAAGCCCAAGTCATCGCGTCGACCGGATACGATGATGCGGGCGCCCTGCCGCGCGAAGCCCAGCGCGGTCGCCCGCCCAATGCCGGCCAGAGCACCGGTAATCAAAACTACGGGGTTTCTCATTAGTCGCTCCGGCAAGATGTGTTTGGTTTCACGTGGAACATATCTCTCCGCCCTCAATTCGGTACTGTCGCCCGGGAGTACCGAATTGCGAGACCTCGGGATGCAGCGTGGTCACTATGAGCTGGACGGATTGCGAGGACACTTCCTCGATCAGCCCGGTCAGCCTGCGGTCGTCCAATTCGGCAGCAGGGTCGTCCAACAAAAGACTGGGCCGCACCGGCGAATCCTGAGGAAACAGACTGACTTGAGCCATGAGCAGCGCAGCCGCCAGCAACTTCTGCTGCCCGCGCGAGATACGATCCTTAACGCTGAGTTGGTTCAGGCGAATGGCGAGCTCTGCGCGCTGCGGACCCACCTGAGTCACACCCGCCTCCGCATCACCTGCCCAGCTATCAGTCAGTGCCTCCGATAGGTTACTGCCACGGGTCCAGCCCTCCCGGTATCTAATTTCTAGCTCCATTCCAAGCAGCCTACGTGTAATACCCACCGCGGACTCAGCCAGGGACTCAACGTAGCGGCCCCTCGCAGCGGACAAGGCCTCACCGAAACGAATGAAGTCGCCATCCCAGGCTGCAATTGCCGCCCGTGGCTGCCTTGTCTTCAACGCGGCGTTCCTTTGCTTCAGCGCCTGCTGGAATCTCTGCCAGTCATCGACGAACCGTGGTTCCACGTGGAACACCCCCCAATCCAGGAAACGCCGTCGTAGAGACGGTCCTTCTTCAATCAGCCGATGAATCTCCGGATCGATAATTTGGACGGGGAGTAGCGGCGCTAGCTCAGCCAGGGACTTCGCTCGGTCGCCACCTAGTTTTGCGCGAATGCCAGCACTCGATCCCTCCACCCCAAGCGACACCCGTCGATCGAAAGCCTCCACTTCGCCATACACCACAAACCGCTCTTGGCCTCGACGGATCAGGTGCTCTAGGCGGCGGGTGCGAAACGAGCGACCCCGGCCGAGGACGTATATGGCCTCCAATAGACTGGTTTTGCCCGACGCATTGGCGCCGCTGATGAGGGTAAATCTAGGATCGAGATCAACCGCCGCCGACTGCAAGCAGCGGAAATCCGTTACTTGCACCCGGCGAAGTGACATCCGTCAAAGCCTCATGGGCATGACGACATAGCGGGCCGACGCGACCCCGGGTGAACGAATCAGGCAGCTACTATTGCTGTCAGTCAGCCCGAGTTCTACTTCCTGGCCGTCAATGGCCGCCAACGCGTCCAGCAGGTAATTCACGTTAAATCCCACCTCGAGGTCGGCGCCGTCATAACCCACTTCGATCTCTTCTTCGGCCTCTTCCTGTTCTGGATTATGGGCCTGCACCGTCACCACATTCTTTTTCACGGTGACGCGAATTCCACGGTACTTTTCGTTGGACAAAATCGCCGTACGCTGCAGCGCTTGGCGCAAAACATCGCGATCAGCGCGAATCGCAGAGGCAGGCGCGGCCGGTATTACCCTTGAATATTCGGGGAATCGTCCGTCAATTAGCTTCGAAGTGAAGCGAATATCGCCGATTTGTGCACGAACATGATTCGATCCGATTGCCAGCTCTGCCATCCCGTCCTCGGTGAGTATGCGTTGTAGTTCCAATACGCCTTTGCGCGGCACGATCACCTGCTGCGAAGTCTTGGCCGTGGCAGCCAAAGCGGTTTCGCAGAGCGCCAGCCGATGCCCATCAGTCGCGACCGCGCGCAGTACCAGACCGTCGATCTCGAGCAGCATTCCGTTCAGGTAGTAGCGCACGTCCTGCTGTGCCATGGAAAAATGAGTTTTCTCCAACAAACGCAGCAATTCTTTGCGCGGAACCTGCACGGTCTGTTGAGAATTAATATCGTCGATCACCGGAAATTCAACCGCAGGCAGGGTGGACAGGCTGAAGCGGCTGCGTCCCGCCTTGATCACCACTTTTTCCCCCTCAACCGTCAGCGACACCGACAGCTTCTCGGGCAGCGCTCGCAAAATATCCAGAAATTTACGGCCTGGCACAGTGATATCGCCGGCCTCTTGCACAGTCACCTCAGTGGAAGCCAACAGCTCCACCTCCAAATCCGTCGCCGTGATCGACAGTTGCCCTTCATGCACTGTCAACAAAACATTCGCCAATACCGGCATGGTCTGGCGCCGCTCCACCACGCCAATGACCGCTTGCAAAGGCGCCAATAATTTCTCTCGCTCCGCCGTCAATTTCATGGGCTCACCCGTCTGATCCAATCTTAGATTTAGATTCTTAAATAGAGATTATTACTATGATTATGAAGCGCCCGCTTTTTCGGTATAACCCCGGAATCATTATATTAAACAAAGTCTTACAACCGCCATAACCGTATCGCGCTCCTGTCCATGGACGGCTCGCAACTTGTCATCGACCTGTGGGTAACTCTATCCACAACTTTATCCACAGCTTTTCCTAGGCTATCCAGCCAGGGTTCTCAACAGGTTCATATAGTCCTCACCGATGCGCCGCTCCGACTCGCGTAATTCCTTGATTCGACGGCACGCATGTATCACGGTGGTGTGATCGCGGCCGCCAAAGGCATCGCCAATCTCGGGCAAGCTATGCGTGGTCAAATCCTTCGCCAGCGCCATCGCAACTTGACGCGGCCGGGCGATAGAACGGCTGCGACGTTTCGACAACAAATCCGCAATACGAATTTTGTAGTATTCAGCCACAGTTTTCTGAATATTTTCCACCGTCACCAGCTTCTCTTGCAGCGCCAATACATCACGCAGCGCCTCTTTCACCAGTTCCAGCGTAATCGGCCTGCCCAGGAATTCCGAAGTCGCCACCACCCGCCGCAGTGCCCCCTCGAGTTCACGAACGTTTGAACGAATGCGTTTGGCGATGAAGAACGCTACATCTTCCGGCAAATCCACCAGTGCAGCCGCTGCCTTGCTCATCAAGATGGCGACGCAAGTTTCCAATTCCGGCGGCTCGATGGCCACCGTCAGTCCCCAGCCGAAGCGTGATTTCAAGCGCTCCTCGAGTCCATCCACTTCCTTCGGGTACCGATCGCAGGTCAAGATCACCTGCTGCTGGCTCTCCAGTAGCGCGTTGAAGGTGTGGAAAAATTCCTCCTGCGAACGGTCCTTGCCGGCGAAGAACTGAATGTCGTCGATCATCAGCGCATCGAGTGAGCGATAGGCTGTTTTGAAATCATTGATGGTGTTGTGCTGCAGGGATTTCACCATGTCGCTGACGAACCTCTCGCTGTGCACATAGGCCAGCCGGGCATCGGGATTGCGCTCCTTCAGCTTATTGGCCACGGCATGCATCAGGTGCGTCTTGCCCAAACCTACGCCGCCATAGATGAACAGGGGGTTATATGCCTTGCCAGGATTACCCGCGACCTGGATGGCGGCCGCCTTGGCGAGTTGATTGCTCTTACCCTCAACGAAGCTGTCAAATATAAATCCCGGATTGATGGGAGCGCCAAGCACGGAGGGTGCCAGGCGCCTTGCCCTGGCCGCGACGCTGCCGGCGGGCTCGTGATTGCCGTGGCTCGCCGCTACCGGCACCGAAACGCCGGCCCGCGTCCCTACATCCAGCACCAGCTCAGGAGTAGGCTCCTCGGCGAACGCTCGAATCAGCTCCTTGATCCGGGGTAGGGAGTTCTGGTCCAGCCACTCGATGACATAACGATTCGGTGCCAGAAGCTTCAGCTCCCCATTGCCCTGGATTGCCTGCAGGGGCCGCACCCAGGTGTTGAACTGCTGCTCCGGGAGTTCGCTCTCGAGCACTCGCAGACAACGGTTCCATAGCGTCTCCGGCAAGAGCGCTCTCCTAAGTGATACGGCAATGGGTCAAAATAAACGAAAGGGCAGCGAGTCTAGCTCCAACCTGGCAAGGCGTCTATTGACACATCCATGCTCGCTCAGTACCCTTGCCGCCTTTCGTAAATCTCCCAATTCATTGATTTGGCCGGTGGTTTTTGTCCGAGTAGCGCTATGAAACGTACTTTCAATCCCAGTAATTTACATCGTGCCCGTACCCACGGCTTTCGCGCGCGCATGGCCACCAAGAGCGGTCGCCGACTGCTGGCTCGCCGCCGCGCTAAGGGCCGCAAGCTCCTTTGTCCCTGATTTCGTATCAGGACTGACTAACGATCCCCAATTCAATCAAGCGGCTGACGTTCGAGCCGGGCAAGCGATTGCATCAGCCGGCCGAATTTCGCGAAGTGAAGCGGCGGGGCAAGACATTTGCCGATGCCTATTTTAGTTTGCGTGTGTTGGCCAATCATGAAACCTATCCTCGACTGGGCTTGAGTATAGCGACGCGAACTTTCGGCACCGCCGTCGCACGCAATCGCATCAAACGCCTGGCACGAGAGTCTTTTCGTTTGAACCAACATTCATTGCCACCGGTCGATGTCACGGTCTCGGCGCGCGAAGCGGCTCGACAAGCACCTTTGAGCGATTTGCGGGCGAGTCTGGACAAGCACTGGAAGTCGATTACGCAAAAATGCTGAAGCCTCGCAAAGTCTTGTTGTGGATTATCCGCGGCTACCAGCTGCTGCTATCACCCATGCTGGGTCCCCGTTGCCGCTTTTATCCCAGTTGTTCGTGCTACGCGCACACAGCGATCGAGCGCTACGGCCCCTGGCGCGGCAGCTGGCTTGGGCTGCGACGCCTGCTACGCTGTCATCCCTTCAATAAGGGCGGCTACGATCCCGTGCCGGATGAGAGAATGATCAATGCCTAACACCCGCATTCTCCTCTGGTTCGCCCTCGCGGCCATACTGTTCTACAACTACCAGGCGTGGATGCACGACTATCCGGCACCGGGATCGCCCGGCGCGGTGAGTCAATCAGCCGGCACTCCCGGAGCCGGCGCAACTCTTGGCGACACCGTGCCCGAGGCCGCCAGCGCGGCGGCGACTGCGGCAACGCCAGCTGCATCCGCCCCCGCTATCGCAGCCACTGCCGCTGCGCCGGCATTTACGCAACCGTCGACAGCGCCGTTCGCAGGCGCCGCTCCTGCGCCGGACGCCGCTCCTTCACAGCCCCTGCATATCAAAACCGATGTGCTCGATGTGGCCATTAATTTAAAAGGCGGCGAACTCGATCAAGCCGACCTGTCGCAATACCCGCTGCGCAAGGATTCGCCGAACACGCCGGTCAGACTCTTGAGCCGCGAACCGCCGGCATCCTTGTACCTGCTCCAAACCGGACTGACCGGCACTGTAGGCGAGGCCGCGCCTACGCATCTGACCACATGGACTGCGGCGGAGAATTCCTTCGTGCTGGCGGAGGGCTCCAAGGAGCTTCGCGTTCCCTTGACTTGGACCGACGGCCAAGGCCTTACCGTCACGAAGACCTTTGTCTTTACGCGCGGCCTGTATTCCATCGACCTATTCTACGATGTGCAAAACGCCGGCACTGCGCCGCGCAAGCTGGCGTCGTATGCGCAATTCCTGCGCCACTGGGAGCATGCGTCGCGCTCCTATTTCGATGTCGAAACTTATTCCTTCAAAGGGCCGGCGGTCTGGGACGGCACGAAATCCCATGACCTAAACGTCGAAAGCGACTCCGAGAGCAAGTTCTCGCAAAGCATCACCAATGGTTGGCTCGCGTCCTTGCAGCATCAATTCGTGTCGGCCATCGTTCCTACCGCCGGCCAACCCTACGACTACAAGCTGCAGGTTCGCGACAATAAATATTTGTTGAGCGCCACCGGCCCGATGATCGAAGTGCCCGCCGGCGCCAAGACCCAATTCCACGAGAAACTTTTCGTCGGCCCTAAATTGCAATCGCAGTTGGCGGCGACCGCCCCGCATCTGGAGCGCACCGTCGACTTCGGAATTTTAACCGTGCTGGCGCAGCCCTTGTTCGCCGGCCTGAATTGGATTCATGGCCTCATCGGCAATTGGGGCTGGTCCATCATCATCGTCACGGCCATCATCAAATTGATCTTCTATCCTTTGAGCCAGGCAAGCGGCCGTTCCATGGCCAAGATGCGCACCGTGGCGCCGCGCATGAAGCAGATTCAGGACACATTCAAGGACGACCGTGAAAAACTCGGTCGCGCCATGATGGAGTTGTACAAGAAGGAAAAAATTAATCCCCTTGCAGGATGTCTGCCCATGCTGGTGCAGATACCCTTTTTCATCTCCTTCTACCGAGTACTGCTGGAGAGTGTGGAAATGCGCCAGGCGCCGTTTCTCCTCTGGGTGAATGACCTGTCCTCGCGTGATCCGTGGTTCGTGTTGCCGCTGCTGATGGGCGCTGCGATGTATGCACAGTTCAAGTTGAATCCTGCGCCGGCCGATCCCATGCAGGCAAAGATCATGCAGTTCATGCCGCTGGTGATGACGGGCATGATGGCGTGGTTTCCCGCGGGTCTGGTGCTTTACTGGTTCACCAATACCTTGCTGACCATTGCGCAGCAATGGCGGGTCAACCAAGTGGTGGAAGCCGAGGCCGCCAAGCAGCGAACTTAAAGCGCGCCGTGAATTCCCCCGACACCATCGTCGCCATCGCCAGCGCTCCGGGGCGAGGCGCCGTTGGAGTCATTCGAGTGTCGGGCCCCAAGGTGCCGCCAATCGCGCTGGCCATTCTCGGCAGCCTGCCCGTCCCACGTCAGGCGCATCTCGCGAGCTTTCTAGACGCGCAGGGCAATAGTGTTGATGAAGGGCTGGCGCTGTATTTCCCTGCACCCGCGTCATACACCGGCGAACATGTTTTGGAGCTGCAAGGCCATGGCGGCACAGTGGTTCTCGATATGCTGGTGCAGCGCCTACTCGAACTCGGTTGCCGCATGGCGCGGCCCGGCGAATTCAGCGAACGGGCTTTTCTCAACGGCAAGATCGATATCGCACAGGCCGAAGCCATTGCCGATTTGATCGGCGCCGGCACCGCCGTTGCTGCGCGCGCTGCAGTTCGCTCCTTGCAAGGGGAGTTCTCCGCCCGTGTCGGCGAATTAAAAAACCAGATCACGGCCCTGCGGGTTTACGTTGAGGCCGCCATCGACTTTCCCGAGGAAGAGATCGATTTCCTTTCCGACCTGCTATTGCAGGAACGTCTCGCCGCCGTCTTCAAAGGCTTTGAGGCCCTGAGCCAGGCCGCGCGTCAGGGGGCGTTGCTGCGCGAAGGTCTCACCGTTGTCATCGCCGGACTTCCCAATGCCGGCAAATCCAGCTTGCTGAATAAGCTGGCCGGGGAAGACGTCGCCATTGTTACCGATGTGCCCGGCACTACCCGCGATGTGTTGCGCCGCCAGGTGCATCTCGATGGCTTGCCGCTGAACTTGGTCGACACGGCCGGGTTGCGGGTCGCCACCGACGTGGTCGAGGCCGAGGGAGTGCGGCGCGCACGACAGGAAATCGCTCGAGCCGATCACGTGCTGTACGTTTTGGACGCCGCCGCCGCCGCCGCCGCCGCGGCGCTTTGCGAGGCGGAACTGCAAGAGCTGCCCTCAGGAGTGCCAGTGACTCTGGTATTCAACAAAATCGATCTGACTGGCACGGTAGCTGGACTGGATGAGGACGCGGTCCCACCTCGAGTATTCGTCAGCGCCCTGTCGGGTGCCGGACTGCCACTTCTGCGCACACATTTGAAACTGAGCGCGGGCTACCTTGATTCGGATTCGGGGGCTCTAGCGGCGCGGCGCCGCCACCTGGATGCTTTGGCGCGTGCGCGTCAGCATGTGCAAAGCGCCGCCGATATCTTGAACGAGACGCGGGCTTTCGAATTATTCGCCGAGGATTTGCGGCTTGCTCAACACGCCCTAGGCGAGATCACCGGCGAATTCACCAGCGAAGATCTGCTCGGCGAAATATTCGGCAGCTTCTGCATAGGGAAGTAGCCGCGGGTGCCTAGCGGCCGACTCGGGGTCAAACGCTGCGGTTAAGCGTCCCGTATCTCGGTCAAGTCGGAGCTATCGAAAGAGCGCGCCAGGCGCGCCGAAACCCCAAGGGCCGCTAATACGGCGAGGGTAACCAGTGCGGTAATCACGGGGTAGTGCCAGAACAGCCATACCATGCTGGTGGCAGATAGGGCCAAAATGGCCAGAAGCACGGCGATATTCGTGCGCGCGTTTGCCGCCTCAGTCATGCCAGCGTCCCCCCCAGGATCAAAGACTGTGAACTACGTCACACCTTATACAGCGTGCCCTGGTAAACGACCATATAGCAAAAACCCTTAACGCCCAAATGGGGGATTCATAGGTGGGATCGACTATCCGAGCATGGTTTCGCGGCGCCAGTGGCGTGCGGTCAGCACCATCAGCAATAGCGCCAATCCCAGCGATGCCCCAGCCGACACCCACACATCGATCGCCATGACCGGCTCGTCCTTGAGCACGCTGGTCATCAGCAGGTGCTGGCTCAAGGAAGGGATAAACATCAGGGAAGCGTTGGTTTTCAAAGAATAGATGCTGGCAAATGCAATGGGCAGCGTCGGCACCAGAAGCACACTGGTGAGATAGGTCTGGGCCTCTCGGTAGCTGCGCGTGAAGGAGGCCACCAGGGTCATGAGCGCGGCACCCAGTGGCACGAAGGGCAGGCAAATTGCAAATAAAGTGATTGCCGTGCCGGCCCCCAGGTTGGCGCTCATGCCGAGCTTTTCCAGTGGCACAAAACGAAACACCACCACGAAGCCCGTGAGACTCAATGCCAGTGATATGCCCATATAAGCGCAGGTGGCGAGGATCTTGCCGCCCACCAGACTGGCGCGCGCCACCGGCAGGCTGAGCAGCGCTTCCAAGGAACCGCGTTCCCGCTCACCGGCCGTGGAATCGATGGCTAGGTACAGACCGCCCATCAATACCGCGAACAATACGAAGTAAGTCATGAACCCCAGCACCACCAAGGCGCGTCCCGTGGGAGTGGCCACGTCCACCTCGTTGACGGCCACCGGCACCGCGAGCAGCGGGCTCACGCCGCGTACCTGCAAGCGCAGCTGTGCAATGCCGCTGGCATAGCCACCCAGCAACAGCCGTGCGCGATCGGCGCTCTTGCGGGTTTGCGAATCTGCGCTGTCGGCAACCAGCAGCACCGGCGCCGGCATCGCCGCGCTGAAGCGCGCAGGGTATTCCTGCGGAATGATGATCACCACTTGCATGCGGCCGCGACGCACAGCGGAGCGCGCTTCATTCTCCGACAGGTTGGCCGCGGTGAGCTTGACTCCCTGGGCTTGCAGATAGCGAGTAAGGCCGGGCGCATATTCACCGCCCGAAAGCGTGATGCGAAGCGGCTCATCCGATTCGACCACGCTTTGATTCAACATGCGCGACACCATGAGGCCGAACAGCAAGGGTCCGAACAGCGGCCCGAACAGCAGCGCCGACACCAGCGTGCGCCGATCACGCAGGTTCTCGCGAAACTCCTTGCCGAATACCGTGAACAGCGCCTGCATCAGCTCACGCCCTCGGCGTCGCCCAACACTTGCAGAAATGCCTCTTCCAGCGTGGCTGCGCCGCTGCGTTCACGAAGGGACTGCACGCTCGCGTCGGCCAGCACTTTGCCGTGACCGATGATCACCACCCGATCGCATAGCGCCGCCACCTCCTGCATGACATGCGAGGAGAACAGTACGCAGCGGCCTTGGTGCTTCAGAGCAAGCAACATTTCGCGCAAGCTGCGAATCGCCATCACGTCCAGCCCGTTGGTAGGCTCGTCGAGCACGACATTGCCGGGGTCGTGCACCAGTGCGCGCGCCAGCGCCGTCTTGATGCGTTGTCCTTGCGAAAAACCCTTGGCGCGGCGATCGATGAAACTCTCCAAACCAAGCAGGCGCGTGAGCTCCGCTGTGCGCGACTGCAAGCGGCCGGCATCAAGACCCTGCAGCGCTCCGAAATAGTGAATGTTCTCGCGCGCCGTCAAATTGCCGTACAGCCCCGCCGCATGCGGCAGTACGCCGAGGTGCGCGCGCGCCTTTGAGATCTCGCCGCGGATGTCGAGGCCGTCGATCTCGGCCCTGCCGCTGTCGGGTGTGAGAACGCCATAGAGCATGCGCAAACAGGTGGATTTGCCGGCGCCGTTCGCGCCCAGGATGCCGGTGATTTCACCATCGCGCGCAACGAAGGAGACGTCCCGTACCGCCGCGACGGTGCCGAAACGCTTGCTCAGGTTCGACGCTTCGATCATGGCGCCGGCCCCGTCATGTTCACAAAGAATGGCGCAGGAACATGCCGCTTCAGGCACGTGGCGTCCAATTTTTCCGGCGCCGCTGCGTCTAGAAACTCCGCCAGTAATCTCGGCACACAGCCCGTGGCCACTTGTCCATGTCCTTCGCCGCTCAATATCAGGTGCCGGTGGTGGGCAAGTCCACGCGCCGCGCGTTCGGCGTCGGCGGGGGGTGTGACAGGATCCGCCTCGCCGGACAAGAGCAGTGTCGGTATGTCGCTACTCAACGGGCTGTGCAAATCAGCATCCACCAGGCCGCGCGGCCACAGTTTACAGATCTCCTCGAGAGCATCCAATTGATCGCTGCCTTGATAAGTTCGCGATAGGGCGGCGCGGTCGAGGCCGGCAGCGGCAAACAACGGTTGGTCTTCGCTGCAGATCACGCTGTTCTGCATGCCACCGGCGAGTTGATCGCCGACTTGGCGCGCGGTCATGATGGTCTGCGTGGCCAGGTTGCCGAGCCCACCGTGCGCGGCGTGATGAATCAGCGTGGGCAGTAGCGAGGCCTGAGTGGCGCTATACGAGAGAAATCTCAAGGACGCGTTCAGCGTGCCGCGATTGAATTCGATCTTGAGCGGCAGCCCGCTGTTCGGGTCATCCACGGTGAGCATCGATTTCTGCGGCCCGAACTGCCGCAGCAAGCCATCGAGATCTTGCTGCAATTCAGGAAAGGCGGCGGCGCACTCTTGCGAATCCTGGCAGCGCTTAATGATGAGATCGAGCGCGTGCTGACCATCCATGGGAGTTTCAGCGCCGATAGCCTGTTCCGGATAGGTCACGCCATCCAGAATCACCGCATGAACTGCCTTGGGGTAGCGCCGCATATAGAGCTCTGCCACGCGGGTGCCGTAGGAGACCGCGTATAGATCGATCGCCGGAACATGCAGCGCCACGCGCACCGCCTCCAGATCGGCGACCGCGGCGCTGCTGGTGTAGAAGCGCACGCGGTCGCCGTACTTGTGCAGGCAGGCCAGCGTCGCATCACGTAGCGCCGGCACGGCATCGGCTGGTGCCTGCCAGTCGTCCGGATAAACGCAGTTCAGCGGCGCGGAGGCTCCCGTGCCGCGCTGATCGACCAGCACAATGTCGTGGTTGCGGTTCGCTCGAGCGAAGGCCCCGGCATAGCCTGCGTACATGGCGGTGGCACCCTGGCCAGGGCCGCCGGCCAATAAGAATAGCGGCGCGGCCGCCGCACGCCGATTAAGCGCCGGCACCACCGCGACGCTTAATTCGATAGCGGCGCCCCCAAGGCCGGAGCGGTCTTCCGGAACCTTGAGCACGCCGCAGCGCGCCTGAATCGATGCCAGCCGCAGCGGGTGTTCCAGGCGGCACTCATGCAAGTTCAGGGAGCCGCTCGCCGCTGAACCCGGCGGCATTGACTCCGGCGCGATCGCGCCCGCCGACGTGGCGGCGAAGCCCCACCCAGCACACACCAAGGCGCTAATTGCCAGATCTCTCCGCCGACGCCGCATGCAAATCTCCGATTTTCTGCGATTGTAGGGGATTCGCTAGCATCGTCCGCCCGCGACTTGGTAAATTTGCGGCCCAGTCGTCCATACCCCCAAAGGTTTGCCATGCCCGTGATCCGTCAAGCCGATGTCATTGCCAGCGTCGCCGATGCCTTGCAGTACATCTCCTACTATCACACCCCGGATTTTATTCGTGCCATGGGCCGCGCCTACGACATGGAACAGAGTCCATCGGCGCGCGATGCCATTGCACAAATACTCACCAATTCACGTATGTGCGCCGAAGGCCATCGGCCCATCTGCCAGGACACCGGCATTGTGGTGGTTTTCGTCAAGGTCGGTATGGGAGTGAGTTGGGACGCAACTCTGGATCTTGAAGCCATGATCAACGAAGGCGTGCGCCGCGCCTACCTTAATCCCGAGAACAAGCTGCGCGCGTCCATCGTGTCCGATCCCGCATTCAAGCGCGCCAACACGCGCGACAACACGCCGGCCGTGATCCATACCGAATTCATGGCCGGCGACGCAGTTGAAATCACCGTTGCCGCGAAGGGCGGTGGTTCCGAAAACAAATCCATGTTCGCCATGCTGAATCCTTCGGATTCGGTTGCCGATTGGGTGCTGGAGATGGTGCCGGAAATGGGTGCCGGCTGGTGTCCCCCCGGCATGCTGGGAGTGGGCATCGGCGGCAGCGCTGAGAAGGCCATGCTGCTGGCGAAAAAATCATTGATGGAGCCCATCGACATCGGTGATCTTATCGCGCGCGGACCGAAGAGTCAGTTGGAAGAACTGCGGCTGGAAATATTTCAACGCGTGAACGCACTCGGCATCGGTGCGCAGGGCCTGGGCGGATTGACCACGGTGCTCGACGTAAAAGTCATGGACTACCCAACTCATGCGGCCTCCTTGCCGGTGGCCGTGATTCCAAATTGCGCCGCCACCCGCCACATCCATTTCACTCTCGATGGCAGCGGTCCCGCCCTGCTCGAGCCGCCGAACTTGGATTTGTGGCCCAAGGTTAAATGGACTCCGGATGCCAGTTCGCGGCGCGTCTCGCTCGACAGTCTGACCCAGGCCGAGGTCGAGTCCTGGAAGCCCGGCGAGCGCATATTGCTGTCGGGCAAAATGCTCACTGGCCGCGACGCGGCCCACAAGCGTATTTGTGCATTGCTCGATTCCGGCAAGCCGCTGCCGGATGGCCTGGATTTTCACGGCCGCGTCATTTACTACGTCGGACCCGTGGATCCGGTCGGCACTGAAATCGTGGGACCTGCCGGTCCGACCACCGCCAATCGCATGGATCGATTCACGGACACCATGCTGGCTAAGGCGGGATTACTGGCTATGGTCGGCAAGGCGGAGCGTGGCCCGGAAACCGTGGCTTCTATTGCCAAACATCGCTCGGCCTACTTGATTGCCGTGGGCGGCGCCGCTTTCCTGGTCTCGAACGCCATTCGCGGCAGCCGCGTCGTGGCATTCCCCGAGCTCGGCATGGAAGCGGTGTACGAATTCGACGTGCGCGACATGCCGGTCACGGTGGCGGTGAGCTCGGACGGCATTTCCGTGCATGACACGGGACCCAAGGCCTGGGCGGGGAAATTCGCCGGCATACCGCTCACTGTGGAGTAATCGGAGCGGCGCTTCGGCACTAATGCCGCAGGTGCGCCTCGAAGCGCAGCCGCACGTAATCCGCGGTCCAATTCCCATTCACATCGCATAAATCCGGCTTGATGCGCCGGCGAACGCACTCGAGATAATCCTCGCGCTCCTCTTGCGCCAACACTGCCGTGAAACTGCCGCAGAAGGTGACCAGCCAGCCCATGGCATCGCCCGGCAAGGGGGTAGGACGCGGGATCAGGGCGATATAGCGTACGTCGAATCCGGCCGCCTCCAGGCGCGCGCCGTAGTCTTCGGTAGTCGGGAAATACCAGGGATTCGCGGCGTGGCCGTCATGACCACGTCGCTCGAGTTCCGCGAGCAACGCGGTCAGCAGGGTCGCAACGCAACGGTAGCTCCCCATTTCAGCGACGAAGCGTCCTTTTGGGCGCAGCGCCCGAGCCACGTTGCCTATTACCCGTCGAAACGCGGACCGAAGTCCATGTCGTAGGCACTCTTCTCGACGACTTCCAGGCCGAGTTTTCTGGCCGAGGCGACGAAAGCCGCGCTCGAGTCCAGTCCCACCACCTGACATCCGAGCCCGGAGATTTTCTTCGTCAGGACGCCGTCGCCGCAACCCACATCGAGAATGCGCTCGCCGGGCCGAGGCGCGAGCAGTTCCAACACGGGCATCCCGAGATCGGTGACGAAACGGGCATGCCGATCGTAACCCTCGCTGTTCCAGGTTTGCGCGAATTTCATACTCGATGGTCGTACCAGTTTTCTATTCGTAACTCGGGGACACGGGCGAATTCCGAGAGGTTTCGCGTGACCAGCGTGCCGTTGGCGGCGAGACTGGTGGCGGCGATCAACACATCAAGAGGCCCAATCGGTCGCCCGGCGCGCTCCAGTTCGACGCGAATCTTCGCCGCAAATTTTGATACACCATCATCGAACGGCAGGACCGTGACCCAGCTCAGTAGAGTCGCGAGTTGCTCGCTGAGTCGTTTTGCTTGCGGTACCCGCGCGACTCCAAATCGTAGTTCGTAGGCGGTAACGGCAGATAATGCGATATCGCGCGGCGGCGTGGCGAGCAGCCGCTCTGGCACCCGTCCTTCACCACGGAAGAAATAGGAAACGGTGTTGGTATCGAGGACGTACATTAATCGAAGGGTACGCGCTCAATGTCTTTGGCCTCGTCGCTCGCACGCGTGGGGAAATTCGGGATACTTCCGGCCAGACGTCGCACGGACTCCGGCCACTCGTCGCGCGTGCGTGACCGAATGAGATCTGCAACCCACCGGCTATAGGAAACACCCGCCGAGTGAGCAGCCAAGCGCGCCTTCACGTCGGTATCCTCGTCGATGTAGAGAGTGACTTGGGGCATTGAAGTCTCCGTGTGGGACTCAGTATACGCCCAAGTATATGCGCCGATCAAACCGACATTATCTACTTGTGATCGAGCACCGCCAGGCCTCAGTATTTCTCCGCGCATCCATAGGGCTTGGTCCGACATGTCCGCGAACATTACGAGTCAGGCCGATCACATGGGCCTCCTGGGTGCGGACGTTACTTCCTTAGTCGGGCCGGCATAGCAGAGGTTCCCTGGCACTTTACAAGCCGGCCGTTTAGAGTGGCGCCTCTTGAAAATCGTGTGGATTCAGCAGCATGCGTTTTGGTACGGAATACGGGGTGATCGTGATCGGCGGCGGCCATGCGGGCACCGAAGCCGCGCTCGCGGCTGCGCGTATGGGCCGACGTACCCTGTTGCTCACTCACAATATCGAGACACTGGGGCAGATGAGCTGTAATCCCGCTATCGGTGGCATCGGCAAGGGTCATCTGGTGAAGGAGATCGATGCATTGGGTGGCGCCATGGCGCTCGCCACCGACGCGGCCGGCATCCAATTTCGTACCCTGAACTTGAGCAAGGGGCCCGCGGTGCGCGCCACCCGCGCGCAGGCCGATAGGCAGCTGTACAAGCAGGCAATCCGCCACAGGCTGGAAACCCAACCGAACCTGGAGCTGTTTCAGCAAGAAGCGGCGGATCTTTTGCTTGAGGGCGAGCGGGTGGTGGGCGTGGTTACCCAGAGCGGCATCGAATTGCGCGCGCGGGCCATTGTACTCACAGTCGGCACCTTTCTAGGCGGCCGCATTCATGTGGGGTTGCAGAGCCACGCCGGCGGGCGCGCGGGCGATCCACCGTCGACAACTTTGGCTGCGCGCTTACGCGAATTGAATTTGCGGGTTGGGCGCTTGAAGACCGGCACGCCGCCGCGCATCGACGGGCGCAGCATTGATTTCTCCGTGATGCGCGAACAGCACAGCGATGAGCCGCGACCGGTGTTCTCCTATCTCGGCAGCCGCGATATGCACCCGCGTCAGCTGCCCTGCCACATTACTGCCACTAACCAGCGCACTCACGACATCATTCGGGCGGCCAGCGCCCGTTCGCCGCTGTTCACCGGCCTGATCGAGGGCATCGGCCCGCGCTACTGCCCTTCGGTGGAAGACAAAGTGGTGCGGTTTGCGGACAAGCACTCGCACCAGATTTTTGTCGAGCCCGAGGGTCTCAATACCCACGAGATCTATCCCAACGGCATCTCCACGAGCTTGCCCTTCGACGTGCAATACGAATTCGTGCGCAGCATCGCGGGCTTCGAGCGTGCGCACATTACCCGCCCTGGTTACGCCATCGAGTACGATTTCTTCGATCCGCGCGATCTCAAGTACAGCTTGGAGAGTAAAGCACTCAGCGGCTTGTTCTTCGCCGGCCAGATCAACGGCACCACGGGCTACGAAGAGGCGGCCGCGCAAGGGCTGATTGCCGGTGCCAATGCCGCTCTGCTCGCCGACGCGCGCGATGCCTGGTGGCCGAAGCGCAGCGAAGGCTACATGGGCGTCTTAGTTGATGATTTGATCACCCGCGGCGCCCCCGAGCCCTATCGAATGTTCACCAGCCGCGCCGAATACCGCCTCAGCCTGCGCGAGGACAATGCGGACCTGCGCCTCACGGCTGAAGGCCGCCACTTGGGCCTGGTCGATGACGACCGCTGGGCATTCTTCGAGCGAAAACGTGACGCGGTAACAGGCGAACTCGCGCGGCTGGCGGCGGTGCTGGTGCGCCCGGATGATGTAGATCAGGGCTTGCTCGCCAAGCTGAGCGCGCCCCTGTTGCGTGAGACGCATGCCTTGGATTTACTGCGCCGCCCGGAGCTTAGCTACGATGATTTGCAGCAGGTTGCGCAAGGCGTCGATGCATCCTGGCAGGGCGACGAGCGCCTGGCAGCCCAAGTGAAACTGCAGGTCGACGTACAGGCGAAGTACTCAGGGTACCTCAAGCGCCAGAACAATGAGATCGAACGTCAATTGCGCCACGAGGAATTACGCTTGCCGGAAAACATCGACTACGCCGACGTGTGCGGATTGTCGAACGAAGCGCGCCAGTGTCTGCGCAATGTGCGTCCCGAAACTTTGGGACAAGCCGCACGGATCCCGGGTCTGACCCCTGCCGCGGTGTCGCTGCTGCTGGTGCATTTAAAGAAGCGCGACCGGGCCGCTTGACGGCCGGTGCGGCATTGCGGGCGCCACGCGTCGGCGGGGTCGCGCTGCTCGCTATCGCTGTTGGAATCGCCGCGATCGCCGTCGGCACCGTACTCGTGGTGCACGGGCGCAGCCGGCCCCCGGCGGAAATCGCCGCCATCGTGCTGCGCCGTGGCAATGGCGCTGAGCCCGAGAGTCTGGACCCGCATAGCGCGCGCTCCGAGGCGGCGCTCACCATTTTGCGCGATCTGTACGAAGGCTTGACCGAAATCGGCCCTGACGGAACACCGCGGCTGGCTGCTGCCGATCAATGCGATATTTCTCCGGACGGACTCACTTATCGATTTCACCTGCGACCCCACGCCCGGTGGTCGAACGGCCAGCCCGTGGTGGCGGAAGATTTCGCGGCGGCCTGGCGCCGCTTGGTGAACCCGCAAACCGCTGCGCAATACGCCCAGTTGCTGGCGCCGGTGCAAAATGCGCGGGCGCTGGATGCCTCGATGCTCGAGGTGCACCTGGTGCGCCCCACGCCGTATTTTCTGGCTCTGCTGGCGCATCCGGCGACGTTTCCCCTCAACCGCTCCGTGCTCGAACAACGCGGCCGGGCTTTTGCGAAGCCGGGGGTGATGGTATCGAACGGTGCCTTTGTATTGACGCGCTGGGATTTTGGATCGCATCTGGTGGCGGTGCGCAACCGCCGCTATTGGAACGATGCTGCCACCCGCATTGATGGCGTCGAGTACTACTCCATCACTGAACCGGCGGCCGAATTGCGAGCCTATCGCTCGGGCGCGCTGGATGTAACCGCTACCATTCCCGGCGCACAATTTGCGTGGATCAAGGAACACATGCGCGGCGAACTGCACCTCGCGCCGCAGCTGGGGGTGTACTACTTGGGCTTGAATATGCGCCGGGAGCCCTTTGCGCGGTCGCAGCCGCTGCGCCAGGCACTGTCTATGGTGATCGACCGCGAGCGCCTGGTGCAGGCGGTGACGGCTACCGGCGAGTCGCCGGCCTATACTTTCGTGCCATCGCACACCGCCAACTATTTCCCGCCTCTGCCGGAGTACGTGGGCTGGACCATGCCGCGGCGCATCGCGCGGGCGCGCCAGATTCTTGCTGAGGCGGGCCTGTTGCAATCGCCGCCGACAGTTGAGTTGCGCTACAACAGCAGCGAATTGCACAGCCGCATCGCGGTCGCAGTGGCGAGCATGTGGAAAGAAGCACTGGGGGTGAACACCGCATTGCATGCCGAAGAGTTCAAGGTGCTGCTGCAGGATATCGATCGCGGTGACGTGACTCAGGTGTTTCGTGCCAGCTGGCTTGCGGATTACAACGATGCCTATGGCTTCTTGCAGCTGCTGCAAAGCAACTCCGGTATCAACCTGCCGCATTACGCCAATCCCGCCTACGACGAGCTGCTAGCGCGTTCCGTAAACGAATTCGACTTGAATTCCCGCGGCGCATTGCTACAGCACGCGGAGCGGGTCATGCTTGCCGATCAGCCGCTGATACCTCTTTATTTTTATGTGGCGAAGCATCTGGTCAAGCCCCAAGTCAGCGGCTGGCGCGACAACCCGATGAACGTGGTCTACAGCAAGGATTTGGCCAAAAGCCTTGAATAGGAATCCCCATGAATAATTTTTACGACTTCGCGGTGCAAGGTCTAGACGGCAGTCTGGATAGGCTCGATCCATTGCGCGGCAAGGTGACTGTGGTAGTAAATGTTGCCAGCAAGTGCGGCTATACGCCGCAATACACGGGCCTGGAAGAACTCTATCAAGAGCTCAAGGACAAAAACTTCGCGGTGGTGGGATTTCCATGCAACCAATTCGGTGGGCAGGAGCCCGGTACCGCGGCGGAGATTCAAAGTTTTTGCTCGCTCACCTATAAAGTGAGCTTTCCTCTGTCGGAGAAAATCGACGTCAACGGTGTTCATCGGCATGCGCTATACGCCTGGTTGACCGCCAAGGAAAATGGCTTTCCGGGCGACATTGGCTGGAATTTCGAGAAATTCCTCATCGATCGCAGCGGCCGGGTGGTCAGTCGCTACCCGTCTGGTATGAAGCCGACGGATTCCACCTTTTTGCAAGACATAGCGGATATTTTGTAGTGCGTGCGTGCGCAATTGCCGCCGCTACCTGTAAGCGAGTGGCAATTTAGGCGTCCACTCTTTAACATCAGCGCATTATTTGATCCTGCGGCTCGGAGAATTAGATGCTTTTTCGATTGAATGGCCTGGCCTCGCTATGCATGGTGTTGAGTTTGAGTTGGTCGGCCGGCGCTCACGCTGCGGGCGACGGCGCCCCCGGCGACCCGGCGCTTGGCGAAAAGAAGTTCTACACCTGCTACGGCTGTCACGGTGTGGAGAACTATAGGAACGCCTATCCCGACTACGCCGTCCCCAAGCTCCGCCATCAACACGCCCCGTACATTGTGGCGGCTCTGCAAGAGTATAAAAATGGCGAGCGGCCGCACGCCACCATGCACGCGCAGGCGGTTTCGTTGAGCGATCAAGATATGGAAGATATCGCTGCTTATCTGCAGGGGCCGGAGCCGACCAAGGCAACCTCCGCGGTGCAAGGAAAAACGCCAACGCAGGTGGCCGCCTGCGTCGCCTGTCACGGGGACAATGGTCTGGGCGTGGCCTCGGAGCTCACGCCGAAGCCCGCGGTGATCGGCGGTCAGCATGTCGATTATCTGCAGCAGGCATTGAAGGCCTATCGCAATGGTCGTCGCAAGAACGTGGTGATGGACGGCATGGCGCAGCTGCTCAAGTCCGATGAGGACGTGAGGATCGCGGCAGAGTATTTTGCCAATCAGGCCTCACCTTTGGCCACGGCAACCACCAACAGCAAGTAAGATCGGCGCCCGAACCGGCGCCGCATTAGTTGCTCAAGCTCATCAGGAATTGCGCGAACGTCCTGTAGTAGGCATCCCGGTTCTGTTTCTTACGAAAACCGTGGCCCTCGTCTACGGCCTGTAAATACCATACGTTGCCGCCCTTGCTGCGAACCCGATTGACTATTTGTTCGGCTTCGCTCACCGGCACGCGCGGATCGTTCTTGCCGTGCACGATGAGCAGCGGACTTTTGATGCGCTCCGCATTCGTCAGCGGCGAGATGCGCCGCAAATACGCCCGCATATCCGGATCACGCTCATCGCCGTACTCCGCGCGACGCTGATCTTGGCGGTACGGCGCGGTATTGGTCAGGAAACTGATGAAGTCGGCAAAGCCCGCCAAATCCACGCCGCCGCGGAGTCGCTCGCCGAAATTCACCAACGTTGCAAGCGTCAAATACCCACCATAGGAACCGCCGGACACGACGATATGCTTTGCGTCATATGTGCTCTGGAGACCCAGCCACACCAGCAAAGCGCCGACATCTTTGACGGCGTCCTCGCGCAGCAAGCCGTTGTCGAGCGCCAGGTAGCTCTTGCCGTAACCCGAGGAGCCGCGGACATTCGGAGCGACCACGGCGAAGCCGAGTTCGTTGACCACGTACTGAAGCCACGGATCGAAGCCCGGCCTGAATTGCGATTCGGGACCGCCATGCAATGTGATGAGTACGGGATGCGCGCCCGGGGTCGCCGGCTCGTATATATAGACCGGTATCTCACGCGCGTGCCCGTCGCTGCGGTCGAAAGTCGGAAAGCGCGCCAGGCGCGGGGTAACGAATTTTGTGCTGTCGACCGCGCCCGCCTCGCTGTGCGTCCAGGCTTCCAGAGTGTTCACCGCAAGGGTGAGCACATAGGCATCGCGCGGCCGATTGGCGGCCTCGAAGCCGAATCCTAAGCGATTTCCCTCCCAGTCAAAACTCAAGGAGCGGATGATGCCCGGCGCCGGAAGCTTGGGTGGAATCAGGTCTTGGTGGGCGCGCAAGTCGAGCAGATTGAGCTTGTCGATACCCGCTTCGTTGCTGACGTAGGCCAAGTAATGCCCGTCGCGCGAAATGGCCAGCTCCTCGATATCCCAGGAAAGGCGGCCGGAAATGACCGATTTTTCACCGCTGAAGAGATTGATGTAGCGTAACTGCGCGAACTCGCTGTCGCGGTCTGAAATCAAGTACACGCCCTGGCCGTCGCGCGAGAACTTGGCGTCGACGATGCCGACCTTGCCCGGCGAGGCCTCCACCTCGCGTTTCTGTCCGGAGCTCAAATCCACCACATACAGATAGGCCTCGGCGATGGAAACGGACTTCAATACCAGGAGCTTGCGGTCATCCGGCGACCAATCGAGGGGTGTCCATGAGGCGCGGTCGCCGGTGACCACGAGCCGTGGCAGCGCGCCGGCTTCCGGCTCCACGATGTCGATGTCGGAACTGGTGCCGTCGCGGGATGTGCTGAAGAACGCCAGCTCGCGGCCGGCGTTGGACCACACGGCGCCGCCGTTTCGAGACTTGCTGTCGGTCAGCAGCTTCGGGGTGGGCTCGCCCAGGCGCTGATAATAGAGCTGCGCATTCTCGTTGCCGCCCGTGTCCTTCAAGTACACGTAGGCGTTGCGGGTGGGATCCGGCGAAAACGCCGCGAAACTGATCGGCTCGCGCAGAAAGGTAAGTTGGCGGCGCTCGCCGCCAGGCCGTTCCACCAGATGCAGCTGATCTACATCGCCGAATCGAGTGGCTATGAGCAGCTGCCCCTTCGGCGAAAAGCCCAGTGGCGTGGCCTGGCGAGCATTCAGGTAAGAGTCCAGTTTCTCGCTTATGCCTGCCGCCGGTTCAGGGATGTTGTCGAAGATCAGGCTGCCGCGCACGTCGCGCGGCAACGCCGCAGCCGGCGCAGCCGATAGTAAGGACGCCGCCCACAGCAGCGCCACCGACAACGGCAGCAAATAAGTGCGAGTCATATACCCATGTTCTCACACCGCGGGGATAATGGAACCAATGGCGACTTACGAACATTTGCTGAAATCCTACGATGTCCAGGATGCGCTCGATGACATCGCGAGTGCGGATCCGCCCGCGTATTTGCGCCGCTGCTTCGCGGAAGGGCACTCGGCGGGCTCGCTGTCTTGGGACCGGGTGCAGCAGCTCGCAGTCTGCGCAATGGTGCTCGATGCCGTCGTCAATGATCGCGAGTACGAGTTCTTCGAGCATGAACTCATTGCCGACTGGCGTATCCACTACGTCGGCACCTGCAATCGTTTGAAGAGCACAGCATCGCAAGCCCTGGGTCGCGTTCTGGAGCGGGAACGGCCGCAAGACCCGCAAGTGGCCGCTGAACTTGAACAACTCGCGAGCCGCGTGGCCGGACCCTGAATGACCCAGAGCAACTCACGCCTTCTGTTGCTTAGCGCCGCGCTCGCCGCCTTGGCAGGCTGTCAGACCCCTTTGTCCCGAGTCAAGGCACTCCATCCCGAGCCGCCGTCCGCGACAGCGACAGCGCCGGCGCCCGTCGATCCTTCCTTCGATTGGCATGTGCTGGTCATTGCGCCGTTCGGCAGCGTACTCAAGGATGTACCGGCGGCGCTTCACGAAGTCCTGCTGTTTCGGGACCAGGACCCCGGCACGTCTCTCGCCGCCGTCACGCCGGAGGATGGGGATTGCTACTCCGCCGACACGCCACCGCCGCAATTCGTCGGCTACATTCCCAACGAGTACCTGCTGTGCTTCAAGCGAGATCGCCTATTGCGTATCCAAGCGACGGTGACTTTGCCGCAGACAGACGCAGCCGCGGTGTTCGCTGCAGCTTGCGCGGGTTGGCTGAAAAACGCGGCGACGCCCGATTCAAGCGACCCGGACGCCGCCGCGCAAAGCGCCGCTGCCTGCGAGGGGCGCGACGGCGCAGTTCACTTCAGTGCGCACTTCGAGCGGGAGCCGGAAACGGCTTTGTCCATTACGCTCGACGGCGCAACCGATCCTTGAGGAACCCAAGGCTGTGATCCGAGGGTCCGAACTGGAGCTACTCGTCGCGGGTGCGCGCGACCTTGGACTGGCCTTGGACATCGCCGCCGGTGAGGCTCTGCTCAAGCTCGTCGACGAGCTCGAACTCGGCAATGCACAATTCAATTTGACCGCGATCCGCGACCGCCCGAGCATGCTGCGCAAGCATGTTCTAGACAGCCTGAGCTTGCAGCCGTACTTGCGCGGTGAACGCGTCGCCGATATCGGCACCGGCGCCGGCTTTCCCGGCTTGCCGCTGGCCATCGTCAATCCGCGGCGTCGATTTACCTTGGTCGAGGCCACCGGCAAAAAGGCGCGTTTCGTCGAACAAACCATCGAGCGCTTGCGGCTAGGCAATGTTCAGGTGGCAGCGGTGCGCGCGGAAAGCTACAGGCCTTTTGAGCTTTTCGATACCGTGGTGGCGCGCGCGCTGTCCTCGCTGGCGGATTTCGCCGCCTATGCCGGGCACTTGTGTGCTCCTGACGGACGGCTGCTCGCCATGAAGGGAAAGCGGCCCGATGAAGAAATATCCGCCCTGCCCAAGGCGTTTCGCTTGCTGGCGGTGCATCGGCTAAAGGTACCGGGACTGGACGACGAGCGGCATCTTGTGGAACTCTCCCCGGCCCGGCCTATGGCGGCCCCGCCGAGATCGAGAAAACAATGAAGCGGGTCATCGCAGTAGCAAATCAAAAAGGCGGTGTGGGAAAGACCACGACCGCCGTCAATCTGGCCGCCTCGCTGACGGCCACCAAACGGCGCGTGCTGCTCATCGATCTGGATCCCCAGGGCAATGCCACCATGGGTTGCGGCGTCGACAAGAATTCTCAATCGCGCACCAGTTGCGATGTGATGCTGGGCGATTGCACGGCGATGGAAGCGCTGGTGCCGGTGGAGTACGGCGGCTTCATGCTGATGCCGTCCAATCAGGATCTGACGGCGGCCGAGGTTCGGCTGCTGGGCATGATCACCGGGCGCGAGTTCAAATTGCGCAACGCCTTGAAGCCCATTCGAGAAGGCTTCGACGTTATCCTCATCGACTGTCCGCCGGCCCTGAATATGCTTACTCTGAATGCACTGGTCGCGGCGGATTCGGTGATGGTTCCCATGCAGTGCGAGTACTACGCGCTGGAGGGTTTGACCTCCTTGGTGCAGACCATCGAGCAGATCCAGGCCAGCATCAACCCCGATCTGGAAATCGAAGGCTTGCTGCGCACCATGTTCGACCCGCGCAACAACCTTGCGAACGAAGTGTCGGCACAGCTCCTCGAGCATTTTGGCGACAAGGTGTTTCGCACGATTATCCCGCGCAATGTGCGGCTGGCGGAGGCGCCGAGTTTTGGCAAACCGGCACTGTTCCACGACAAGGAGTCGCGCGGCGCTCTTGCGTATCTGGCTCTCGCCGGCGAGATGATTCGCCGCGACGATCTGCCGCCCACACCGGTGCCCGCGCCCGTATAATTGACGCATGTCAGTTAAAAAACCATCTTTAGGTCGTGGCCTAGCCGAGCTCTCACCGCTGCTCGCGAAGCGTGTGGGCATGCCTGCGGCCGCGCCGTCGCCCGCCGAATCGTCCATGCCCGCGCCGGCCGCCGTCGCTGGGGACCGGCTGGCGAGTTTGCCCCTCGATCTATTGCAGAGGGGCAAGTATCAGCCGCGCGTCGACATGCGCACCGAGACCTTAAGCGAGCTCGCGGACTCGATCAAGTCGCAGGGCCTGGTGCAGCCCATTCTGGTGCGGCCGGTAGGCGGCCGCCAACCCGGTGAATCTCAGCGCTATGAAATCATCGCCGGCGAGCGCCGCTGGCGGGCCGCGCAAATGGCCGGCCTTGCGGAGATTTCCGCGGTCATCCGTGATGTGCCGGATGAGGCCGCGATTTCCATGGCCCTGATCGAGAACATCCAGCGCGAGGACTTGAATCCGCTGGAAGAGGCGGGCGCGTTGCTGCGGCTAACCCTGGAATTCGGCATGACCCATCAGGCGGCGGCCGAAGCCGTCGGCCGGTCGCGTGCCGCGGTAAGCAATCTGCTCCGCCTCATGGAATTGGCCGATGAGGTCAAGGAATTGCTGGAACAGCGCCGCATTGAGATGGGCCATGCTCGCGCTTTGCTGGGCCTGACTTCGCGCCGTCAGCAGATAGAAGTGGCGGGCCTCGTGGCCAAAAAATCGCTGTCGGTACGTGAAACGGAGGCCCTGGTGCGTCGCATCATTAATTCGCACGCCGCCGTGAAGGGCGAGTCCGCGGCGGTGGATCCCGACATTCAGCGCCTGGAGCTGGAGTTGGCGGACAAATTGGGCGCCAAGGTGAGTTTCCAGCACAATGCGTCGGGCAAGGGCAAGCTGGTTGTCGCCTACAACAGCTTGGATGAACTCGAAGGCATTCTCGGTCACATCCAGTAATGCCTTGATGCTCCGGGGCGGCGTCTCTATAATGCGCCGGCTAATTTGACTGGCGACGGCTCAATATGTGCAAATCGAAGGTAGCGAGCCGCATTGTGCCGCGTCAGCGGGATGTGCTGAATAAGGCGCGGTTCCCTTCGCGATGAGCGACGCCCTGGTTCGGGGTTATCGGCTGGTGGTTCGAGTCGTGCTCCTGCAAGCAGGCTGCGCGGTACTGGTCGCGTCTCTGTTTCTTGTTTTTAAAGGCGCGTCCGCCGGACTTGCGGCGTTGACGGGCGGGTTGATCGTAGCTTTTGGCAGCGCGCTATTCGGATGGCGCGCGTTTCGGCCGGGAGTTGCCGCAGCCGCCACTTTGAACACGGCCATGTACGGCGGGGTTGCCCTGAAGTGGCTGTGGTTCGTAGTGGCCCTCTATGTAGCGCTGGCGCGCTTGAAGCTTGAAGGCGCGCCGCTATTGATAGGGGTGGTGGCCGCGCAATTAGGGTATTGGGTGGGATTGATTAGGCGCAAATGACATGATGGCTGAAGAAAATACCGCGGGCGGGATGACGGGCTACATCAAGCACCATCTCACCCATCTCACCGTGAACCAGAGTCACGGCGTGTTCTGGTCCGTGCATCTCGACAGCATTGTTTTCAAGCTCCTTATCTCATTGTTCTTCGTCGTCCTGTTCGTCATGGTCGCGCGGCGCGCCACCAGCGGCGTACCGGGGAAATTCCAAGCCGCCGTCGAGATGCTGGTGGAATTCGTCGACGGCATGGTGAAGGACACTTTCCATGGGTCCAGCAAGTTTATCGCCCCGCTGGCAATCACTACCTTCTGCATCGTGTTCCTCGAGAATTTCATGGACATGCTGCCCGTCGATGCCTTGCCTGCCGCAGGCAAGTTGTTCGGCGCCGAGCATCTGCGAGTAGTAGCGACCGCGGACATCAACACCACCGTTGGCATGGCCCTCGGGGTGTTTTTATTGCTGTGGTACATAGGCATCAAAGAAAAAGGCGTCGTGCTGTTCTTCAAGGAATGGTTTACCGCGCCGTTCCATGCCCACGGCATCTTTGCGTTGCTGCTGGCGCCCATCAATCTGCTGCTGCGGCTCATCGAGGAAGGCGTGCGGCCGCTTTCCCTGTCGCTGCGGTTATTCGGCAATATGTATGCCGGCGAACTCATATTTCTGCTGATCGCCTGCTTCACCTTGGATGCAGCGCTCAATCACGTATCAACCTATGTGCTCGGCGGCCTACAATTCTTTGCCGGCACGGTGTGGACGTTGTTTCACGTTCTGATCATCACTCTGCAAGCATTCATTTTTATGACCTTGACCATCGTGTACGCCAGCATGGCGGCCGAGCGTCACTAGATTCGATTCATCACTGACATCAAAGACCGACGGAGACCATAATGGAAAATATCGCCCAAATTGCTCAACTCATGAGCGCCACCGTGATTGCAGCAGGCCTCGTTATCGGCCTGGGCGGCCTGGGTACCGCCATCGGCTTTGGTCTGTTGGGCGGCAAGTTCCTGGAAAGCTCCGCACGCCAGCCCGAACTCACCAACATGCTGCAGACCAAGATGTTCATCGTCGCGGGCTTGCTCGACGCGGTGCCCATCATCGGCGTGGCCATCGGCCTGTTGTTGATCTATTCCAACCCGTTCCTGGCCGCCCTGGGCGCGAAATAGTCGCGGCCGCAGCGGCGCCACTCGCGGCGCCGCGCACTAGGAGCAGGAAATGGACATAGCAATTACGCTGGTCATCCAAGGTCTGGTCTTTTTCTTCGTGGCGTGGGTCGTGATGAGATTCGGCTGGCCGCATATCATTGCGGCCATCGAGGCGCGGCAGAAGAAGATCGCCGACGGCTTGGCCGCTGCCGGCCAGAGCCAAAAGGATCTCGAGGAAGCCGAAGCGCGCTCCAAGGAAATCCTGCGCGAAGCGCGCGACCGCGCGGCGCAGATCGTCGACATGGCGGGCAAGCGCTCGAACGAAATCGTCGAGGAAGCCAAGGTCACCGCCTCAAGCGAAGCGCAGCGCTTGGTGGCGCAAGCACACGAGGAAGTGACGCGCGAAACCACGCGTGCCCGCGAGGGCTTGGCCAAAGAAGTGGGCAAACTGGCGGTCGAAGGCGCGTCACGCCTGCTGGGCCGCGAGATCGACCCGCAGACGCATGCTGAATTACTGGACAAATTAGCGGCCGAGGTAGCGCGTGGCTGAGCGAGCAACCATTGCCCGGCCTTATGCGAAAGCAGCGTTCGAATATGCGCGCGCCGCGAACGACTTTGCCGCCTGGTCCGAGGGACTCAAGGCGGCGGCTGAGATTCTCGCGGATCCGCGGGTCGCGCCGCTTACCAAGAGCCCGGCGTGGACCGCCGCGGATCTGGTGAGCCTGGTTACCGATGTCGCCGGCGCCAAGCTCGATGCCGGCATGCAGAATTTCGTACGCGTGCTGACGGAGAATCACCGCTTGCTGCTGCTGCCGGAAATCTCCATGCACTACGAGACACTGCGTTCGGCGGTGGAGAATACCGTGGATGTCGAGGTGCTATCCGCGGTGCCGCTCGACGCCGCGCAATCCGGTAAATTGCAACAGGCTTTGAGCACGCGTCTCAAGCGTCAAGTGCGCATGCACAACTCGGTCGACGCAACGCTGCTGGGCGGTGCGGTGGTGCGCGCCGGCGATCTGGTCATCGATGGCTCGTTGAAAGGCCGCCTCGAGCGGCTCGCCACGGAATTAGCAACTTAAAGTTTGATTTAGTCGTGGGCGCCGGCGGCTCGCAGCAAGAGGATCGATATGTCCATTAAGGCATCGGAAATCAGCGACCTGATCAAGGCGCGCATCGACAAGTTCCAATCCGCGACCGAGGCCCGTAATGTCGGCACGGTGGTCAGCGTCACCGACGGCATCGTGCGCATCCACGGCCTCGCGGACGCACGCTACGGCGAAATGTTGGAATTCGTCGGCAACACCTTCGGCCTCGCACTGAATCTCGAACAGGATTCGGTGGGCGCCGTCGTGCTCGGCGACTACAAGCATATTTCCGAAGGATCGGAGGTCAAAACCACGGGCCGCATTCTCGAGGTACCGGTGGGTCCGGAACTGCTGGGTCGCGTAGTTGATGCGCTGGGAACGCCCATCGACGGCAAGGGTCCGGTGAATGCCAAGCTGAAGTCGCCGCTGGAGCGCGTTGCGCCGGGCGTGATTTTCCGCAAGAGCGTGTCGCAGCCGGTGCAGACCGGCCTCAAGGCCATCGATGCCATGGTGCCCATCGGCCGCGGCCAGCGCGAACTCATCATCGGTGATCGGCAGACCGGCAAAACGGCCGTGGCCATCGACACCATCATCAATCAGAAGGGCACGGGCGTTAAGTGCGTCTATGTCGCCATCGGCCAGAAGCAGAGCTCCATCGCCAACGTGGTGCGCAAACTCGAAGAGCACGGTGCCATGGGGCACACCATCATCGTCGCCGCGTCGGCTTCCATGCCTGCCGCCATGCAGTACCTCGCACCTTATGGCGGCTGCGCCATGGGCGAGTACTTCATGGACAACGGCGAAGATGCGCTCATCGTCTATGACGACTTGTCCAAACAGGCCGTCGCGTATCGCCAGATCTCCCTGCTGCTGCGCCGTCCGCCGGGCCGCGAAGCCTATCCCGGCGATGTGTTCTACCTCCACTCCCGTCTGCTCGAGCGCTCGGCGCGCGTCAACGAAGAATACGTCGAGAAGTTCACCAACGGCCGCGTCAAGGGCAAGACCGGTTCGCTGACGGGACTGCCCATCATCGAGACTCAGGCAGGCGACGTGACGGCCTTCGTACCCACTAACGTCATTTCCATTACGGATGGTCAAATCTTCCTGGAAACCGACCTGTTCAACGCCGGCATGCGTCCGGCCATCAACGCCGGCATTTCCGTGTCGCGCGTCGGCGGCGCCGCGCAGACCAACATCATCAAGAAGCTGGGCGGCAGCGTGCGCCTGGCGCTGGCGCAATTCCGCGAACTCGCGGCCTTCTCACAGTTCGCGTCCGACTTGGACGAATCGACACGCAAGCAGCTGGAGCGCGGCCAGCGCGTCTCCGAGCTCATGAAACAAAAGCAATACGCGCCAATGTCCGTGGCCGAAATGGCGCTGTCGCTGTATGCCGGCAACAATGGTTACTTCGACAAGGTCGATCGCCGCAAAGTCGTCGAGGCGGAAGCCGGCCTGCAGTCCTTTGCACGCTCGAGCTACTCCGATCTGTTGAAGAGCATCAACGCCAAGCCGGATTTGTCGAAGGAAGTCGAGGCCGGCCTCAAGAAGTGTTGCGAAGACTTCTTCGCGACCCTTTAAGTCCAGGATTTAAGAGAAGGCAATGGCAGGCGCAAAAGAAATCCGCGGCAAGATCGCGAGTATTAAAAATACTCAGAAGATCACCAAGGCCATGGAAATGGTGGCGGCCAGCAAAATGCGCAAGGCGCAGGACCGCATGCGTGCGGCGCGCCCTTATGCGGAGAAGATCCGCACCATCATCGGCCACCTGCGGCAGGTGAACCTGGACTACAAGCATCCGTACACGCTGGAGCGGCCAATCAAAGCCGTCGGCATCGTGGTCATCAGCACCGATCGGGGCCTGTGCGGTTCGCTGAATTTAAATCTGTTCAAGGCAGCCTTGGGCGCCATCCGCGAAGCGCAGGCGAACGGCGCCAAGGTGTACGTTTGCGTGATCGGCTCTAAGGCCCTGCAATTCTTCCGCCGGCTGTCCGGAGTCGAGATCGCGGGCTCGGTCACTCACCTGGGCGACAAGCCGCATATCAAGGATTTGATCGGCACCACCAAAGTGATGCTGGATTTTTATCGCGATACCAAGGTCGATCAGCTGCTGCTGGTGCACAACGTATTCGTCAACACCATGACCCAGAAGGGATTGGTCTCGCAGCTGTTGCCCATTCAGACCGTCGACAAGGACGCGCTGCAGGAGCGCTGGGACTATATATACGAGCCCGATGCGATCGAGATACTCGACGGCATTCTGATGCGCTATATCGAATCGCAGATATTCCAGGGCGCGGTGGAGAACGTCGCCTGCGAAATGGCGGCGCGCATGGTGGCCATGAAGGCTGCGACGGATAACGCCGGCGAGCTCATCGACGAGTTGCAACTCATTTACAACAAGGCCCGTCAGGCCGCGATTACGAAAGAGCTTTCGGAAATCGTCGGCGGCGCGGCAGCGGTTTAGGCAAGAGGTTAGAAATTATGTCCAGCGGCAAAATCGTGCAAATCATCGGCGCGGTCATCGATGTGGAATTTCCGCGCGATCAGATCCCCAAGGTCTATGACGCGCTCGTACTCGATGATGTGGACCTCACCCTCGAAGTGCAGCAGCAGCTGGGCGACGGCATCGTGCGCACCATTGCCATGGGTCCTTCCGAGGGCTTGCGCCGCGGTCTCACCGTGAAGGGCACGGGCAAGGGCATTTCGGTACCCGTCGGCGCCGGTACGCTGGGCCGCATCATGGACGTGCTCGGCAAACCCCAAGATGAGAAGGGTCCGGTGCAAGCCACCGAGTACATGCCCATTCACCGTCCGGCGCCCCCCTATGACGAACAAGCGGGCGGCCAGGATCTGCTGGTGACCGGCATCAAGGTGATCGACTTATTGGTGCCCTTCGCCAAAGGCGGCAAAGTCGGCCTATTCGGCGGCGCCGGCGTGGGCAAGACCGTGAACATGCTCGAGCTAATCAACAACATCGCCAAGCAGTACAGCGGCCTGTCCGTGTTCGCGGGCGTCGGCGAGCGTACCCGTGAAGGCAATGATTTCTATCATGAGATGATCGAGTCCGGCGTTATCGACAAGGACAATCTGCCCAATTCCAAGGTGGCCATGGTGTACGGGCAGATGAACGAGCCGCCGGGCAATCGTCTGCGTGTGGCGCTCACGGGCCTCACCATGGCGGAATTCTTCCGCGACGAGAAGCAGGCTTCCGGCAAGGGCCGTGACGTGCTGTTCTTCGTCGACAACATCTATCGCTATACCCTGGCCGGCACGGAAGTGTCCGCTCTGCTCGGCCGCATGCCCTCCGCGGTGGGCTACCAGCCGACCTTGGCCGAAGAAATGGGCGTGCTGCAGGAGCGCATCACTTCCACCAAGACAGGTTCCATTACCTCCATTCAAGCCGTGTATGTTCCGGCGGACGACTTGACCGATCCCTCGCCCGCCACCACATTCGCGCACTTGGACGCCACCGTGGTGCTGTCGCGGCAGATCGCCTCCATCGGCATTTACCCCGCGGTCGATCCTCTGGATTCCACCAGCCGCCAGCTCGATCCACTGGTAGTGGGCCAGGATCACTACGATACGGCGCGCGGAGTGCAAGCCGTGCTGCAGCGTTACAAGGAATTGCAGGACATCATCGCCATCTTAGGCATGGATGAGCTCTCGGAAGAGGACAAGCTCAGCGTCTATCGCGCGCGCAAGATTCAGCGCTTCCTGTCGCAGCCCTTCAACGTGGCCAAGGTGTTCACCGGACAAGACGGCAAGATCGTGTCCTTGAAGGACACCATCCGCGGCTTCAAGGCCATCATCGCCGGCGAGTACGATCACCTGCCCGAGCAGGCCTTCTATATGATCGGCGCCATCGAAGAGGCCGTCGAGAAAGCCAAGACCCTGGCGTAAGAGCGATCATGGCCAATACCATTCACGTCGACATCGTCAGCGCCGAAGGACAGATCTTCTCGGGCGAAGCGACCATGGTGTTTGTGCCGGGCTCGCAGGGCGAACTCGGCATTGCGCCGCGCCACGCGCCCCTGCTCACCACACTCAAGGCCGGCGAAGTACGTGTGCAATCCGAAGGCAATGAAGAACAGTCGTTCTACGTGGGCGGCGGCGCGCTCGAGATTCAGCCGCACCTCGTTACTGTGTTGGCCGACACGGCGGCGCGGGCGCGCGACCTCGACGAAGCGGCGGCGCTCGCCGCTAAACAGCGCGCGGAAGACGCTGTGCGCGAGCGCGGCGACAAGATGGATATCGCCGAGGCCCAGGCGGAGCTGCTGCGCGCCGTGGCCCAATTGCGGGCCATCGAACGCCTGCGCAAGAAACGCTAGGAGCTTTACCCAGCGGAACTGTAATGCAGCTGTCCGTCGTCATACTCGCTGCAGGTCAGGGCAAGCGGATGAATTCCGATTTGCCGAAGGTATTGCAGCCTTTGGCAGGGCAGCCACTGCTGCAACACGTGATTCGCACGGCGCGCGCGCTCGAGCCGGCTAGTATCTACGTGGTTTACGGCCATGGCGGCGCGCAGGTGCAGGCAGCGCTATCGCACGACCCCGTCGAATGGATATTGCAGGCCGAACAGCTCGGCACCGGCCATGCCGTGATGCAGGCCATGTGCGTCATACCGGATGCGCATTGTGTCCTTGTGCTATATGGCGATGTGCCGCTGATTCGCACGCCCTCCTTGAAGAGGCTGACCGCATTGGCCGCTGAGGGTGCATTGGCGGTGCTGTCCGTGGGCATGGACGATGCGACCGGGTATGGCCGGGTCATTCGCGCCGCGGATGGACGCGTCTCCGCCATCGTCGAGCACAAGGATGCCACTGCGGAGCAATTGCAGATACGCGAGGTGAACTCGGGCATCATGGCCGCTCCCGCCGGCCGACTGCGTGAATGGCTGCTGGCACTGGGGAGGAACAACTCGGCCCGCGAGTTCTACCTCACCGATGTGGTTGCGGGCGCCGTGCTGTCGAATGCTCGGGTCGAGGCGTTACGCACGGTACGTGCCGCGGAAGTCATGGGCGTCAACGACAAGATTCAGCTCTCCCAGGTCGAGGCATTGTACCGGCGCGAACGCGCGGAAGAATTGATGCTCGCCGGCGCCACGTTGGCGGACCCTGCGCGCATAGACATCCGCGGTGACGTCAAAGTAGGGCGCGATGTGTTCATCGATATCAACGCCGTTTTGAGCGGCAGCGTGCAGCTCGCCGCAGGCGTGAAGATCGGCCCTAATTGCATCATCAGCGATTCGCAAGTCGGAGCCGGCACGGAGGTGTTTGCGAACAGCATCATCGATCATGCCGAAGTCGGCGAGAATTGCCGCATCGGCCCGTTCGCCAGAGTGCGGCCGGACACGGTACTGCATCGCGACGTGCATATCGGCAACTTCGTGGAAATCAAGAGCAGCGAAATCGGCGTCGGCAGCAAGGCCAATCACTTGAGCTACGTCGGCGATAGCCAGATCGGCAAAGGCGTGAACGTCGGCGCCGGCAGCATTACCTGCAACTACGACGGCCACAACAAGTGGTCTACCGTCATCGATGACGGCGCCTTTATCGGCTCCGGCAGCATGCTGGTGGCGCCGGTGCGAATCGGCGCGGGCGCCACCATCGGCGCGGGCTCGACCATCAGTGAAAATGCTCCCGATGGGGAGCTCACTCTGACGCGCGCCAGACAAACCACGATCGCTGGTTGGAAGCGGCCGGTCAAACACAACGAGGCCGAGAAGGCCGCCGTCATCGATGCGGCATTGAAGCCGCGGGACTAGCCTGCGTAGATTCGCGGGCGGCCCATCGTCGCGTGCGGCCTAACCGTCGGTAACATTGGCGTGTTGTGCATCCGGCCAGATGATAAAGAGCACGCCGTAAAAATCCTGTGCGACTCATGGCCCGGCGTGTATAAACCGCGAATGCACCGGTGCTGATATTGCTGGTACTGCCCGTGCTGATACTGAAATTCTCCCGGGCGCACAAACTGCCGGCGGAATTGCCGCGGGAATCAGCTTCGTGAAATGCGTGCAACCCATGTGCTACGTAGCGCTGGGAGTTTGCGCGGCCCTGGCTGCCTGTGTCGGACGCAATTTTCACCGGCTTCCGCCGCCCCAGGCCGACCGTTATACGGCCGAGTCGCTGAAATCCGAGACTGCGTCGGCCGCAGGACCTGGCGGCGCCGCGCAGAGATTCTTGAGCGACCAGCAGGTTGCGCGCAATTGGCGGACACGTTTCGGTTCGCCTGAACTCGATGCCTTGGTCGAGGAATCACTGCGTGCCAACCCTAGTGTGCAGGCCGCTACCGCGGCGCTGCGGCAGGCGCAGGAGAATATAGCCGCACAGCGCGGATCGTACTATCCCACGGTACAGGCGGGATTTGCCGCGACACGACAGCGACGCCGTCGGTGTGCTGAGTCCGAACTTAAGTTCGCGCAGGAAGCGGCGCTCGCACAATTGGAGGCCGCGCTCGCGCCGCTGTCGCGGCAATTGCATACCTCGCGCGATCTGCTTGCGACACTGACCGGTAAGCTGCCGGCCGATTTCAAGCCCCCGCAGTTCGAGTTGGAGCAGTTGCTGCTTCCCGTCGACTTGCCGCTCGGCATCCCGTCGCAATTGGTGGAACGCCGTCCCGATGTTCGGGCCGCCGAAGCACAGCTGCACGCGGCCACTGCGCAGGTCGGCGTAGTCATCGCCTCGCTGTTGCCGCAAGTGATGATCACGGGCGACAGCGGAAGTTCTGCCACGGCGATGGCCGATCTATTCAAAGTTGACACGGCCGCATTATTTCAGGCGCTGGGCGGGTCAGTCACTCTCACCGCCGCGGCAGACTGAACGGCGGCCTGCGTTGCCGGTGCGACCAGCAGGGCCTTGGCGTACATGGCATGCAGGCGGCCGATGCCGCGCGCCAGGTGCATGAGCGTGGTCAGCAGCAACACGCCCGCCAGGATCAACAGAGGGGCCGCCCATAGAGAATCGAGCCATGACGGGTTCGTGTGTATATCGTCGGGCAAGTCGAACCAGCCGAATCCGCTCGCGATCTCGAGCAGCGGTGCGAAAATGAAGGCCAGGCTCACCGCGAGTCCGACCAACGCCATGACGAAGTACACGATGCCGAGCGGCAACATCAGTATCAAGTAAGCCAGTGTGGTCCAAGTGCGCCGATCCTTGAGCATCTCACCGACCCGCGCCCAAAATCCCGCGCTGTTATTCTGATGCACCGGGCGGCGCGGCATGCGTTCGCCTGTCATGGCCTCGATCAAGCGTCCCTCGGCGAGAGAAACCACTCGGGTCAGCGCAATGAATACCAAAAAGAAGGGGACGCCAATCACCAGCACCGACAGACCCGCCGACAGGGCAAGGCCGGTGACGGAAAAAGTGAAATAAATGATGCCGGTGGCCAGCGATGACAACATGAAAAACAGTGAGGTGTAGGCGCGCGGATCCAAGAACACGCCGAAGAAGGCGCCGGCGCCGCTCTTGGGCAATCGGCGCGGTGTGGTCATCGCCGCCTTTACCTTCTTCTCGGTGTCGCGATAGGCGCTCGCCACTTCGTCGGGGGCGCCGTAGGTGGAGGCAATGAGTTCCAGCACGTCGGCCTCGGATTTGTCCGGATGCGCCGCCACCTCGGCGCGAAGATATTCCTCGGCGTCGTACAGCGCGTCCTGAATGAGCGCAGCGTCCTCGCCGGCGAGCTCCTGGCGCAATGCCGTGAGATATTGCTCGATGGAACGCGGCGCGCTACGGGTCATGGCGTATTTCCTTTTTCAATGAAGCGGTCGACGAAGCCGCGCGTTCCAGACCAGATGGCGGTCCATTCCGCGAGTACGGTGCGACCTTGATCGGTTATGCGGTAGTAGCGCCGGGCAGGTCCGGCATACGAGGGAACGATGCGACTGGTGAGCAGATTCGCGGCCGACAAGGCACGCAATACCGGGTAAATGGTGCCTTCTTTGAATATCGCGACGCCCTCATTGGCGCTGGCCAGCCGCTTGGCGATTTCATAGCCGTAGAGGTCATCGGATGACTTATCGAGCACGGCGAGCAAAACTAGCCCTACCAGGCCTCCGTTAAGGTCTTTTTGGAATTTCTTGGCATTACTATCGTCCATAAGCTAATACTATATACTTACTAATACTAGTTAGTAAATAGTATGCGCTAGCTATTACTAGCTGCGAGCGTGGACTGGCCAGCTGGTCTGGACTTTCAATCTACGTCGGGCACACTAGGCAGCCTTTTTAGTCCGGCAACGGAGCCAAGCTTTATGTGTGGAATCGTGGGTGTGGTTGCGGAGCGCAACTCGGTTCCCATACTCATGGAGGGGCTGCGGCGCCTGGAGTACCGCGGCTACGATTCCGCCGGTATTGCCGTAGTCGACCACGGCCGGGTGGCGCGCCTGCGCACCGTCGGCAAAGTTAAGGTTCTGCAGGACGCTTTGGACGCGGCGCCCATCAGTGGCCATGTCGGCATTGCGCACACACGTTGGGCCACCCACGGTGTTCCCACCACGCACAACGCTCACCCGCACATTTCCCGCGACGGCGTCGCCGTTGTGCACAATGGCATTATTGAGAATCATGAGCTGCTGCGCGCGGATCTCAAAGGCCTGGGCTACAGCTTCACCTCGGAAACGGACACCGAGGTCATCGCCCACCGCATTCATCATCATTTGGCCAGCTCGGCCGATTTATTCGACGCGGTGCGTAAGACGGTCGCCGAATTGCAAGGCGCCTATGCCCTGGCCGTCGTCAGCGAATCAGATCCTGAGTGCGTGGTGGTGGCAAGAGAAGGCTGCCCCGTCGTCATTGGGCTGGGCATCGACGAAAATTTCGTCGCCTCCGACGTCGCGGCGCTGCTGCCGGTTACCCGTCGCTTCCAGTTCTTGGAAGAGGGCGATGTCGCCGAGGTTCGCCGCACCTCGATCAAGATTCTCGATGCCGCCGGAGCGCGCGCGACGCGGTCGATCAGCGAAAGCGATCTGCCCGCCGACGCAGTGGAACGTGGCCAGTATCGGCATTTCATGCTCAAAGAAATTCATGAGCAGCCGCGTGCCATTGCACAAACCTTGGAGGAGCGGATTGCCGGCGGCAAGCTGCTCGATGCCGCGTTTGGCCCGGGTGCGCAACAGGTGTTCAAAAAAGTGAAGGCGGTGCATATCGCGGCCTGCGGCACCAGCTTTCACGCCGGTCTGGTCGCCAGCTACTTCATCGAGCAGATATGCCGTATCCCGGCGCGGGTGGAAATCGCCAGCGAATATCGTTATCGCGACCCGGTCATCACCTCGGACACGCTGTTCGTCACCATATCGCAGTCCGGTGAAACTGCCGACACCCTGGCCGCACTGCGCAACGCCAAGCAAGCAGGATATCTATCGACGCTCACCATCTGCAACGTCGCCGAGAGTTCGATGGTGCGTGAATCCGAACTGGTGCTGCTCACGCGCGCAGGACCCGAGATCGGAGTCGCATCGACCAAGGCGTTTACGACGCAATTGACGGCACTCACCATGTTGACGGTGGCGCTGGCGAAGCATGGCAGAGGAGCCGCGCGTGAGCACGAACTCGTCTCGCAATTGCTGCAATTGCCCGGACTGGTCGAAAAGACACTGAAGCTGGACACGGACATTCGAGAACTCGCCGAAGTCTTTGCCGACAAGCATCACGCATTGTTTCTCGGCCGCGGACCCCTGCACGCCATCGCCATGGAGGGGGCGCTCAAGCTCAAGGAGATTTCCTACATTCATGCCGAGGCCTACGCCGCCGCAGAGCTCAAGCATGGCCCGCTGGCGCTGGTCGATGAAGATATGCCGGTTGTCGCGGTGGCACCGAACAACGAACTGCTGGAGAAACTGAAGTCCAATCTGCAGGAAGTGCGCGCACGCGGCGGCCGCCTGTTCGTGTTTGCCGATCCCCAGGCACGCATGCATAGCGAGGAGGGCGTCACCGTTATCGAGATGCCGGTACCCGTGTCGGCACTGCAGGCCCCCATCGTGTTCGCCATCCCCATGCAATTGCTTGCCTATCATGTGGCGGTGCTCAAGGGCACCGACGTCGATCAGCCACGAAATCTGGCGAAGAGCCTCACGGTCGAGTAGGCGGCAGACCTTGGCAAGGCGCGTTTCATTGACCGTCGGGTGGCTGCCACAATTCCACCTTGTTTCCCTCAGGATCGATGACCCAGGCAAACTTGCCGTACTCAGAGTCGTCAATCTTGTCGAGGACATCGCAGCCCTCCGCTTTGAGCACCGCCACTAAGGCGTGAAGGTCTGCAACGCGGTAGTTGACCATGAAGGGCGCTTTGCTCGGGGCAAACTGGTCGCTTTCCTCCGCACCAATGGACCAGACGGTCGATCCCCCCGTGGGCTTGCCGGCCGAGTCGGTCCAGGTGAACGCGGTACCGCCCCACTCCTGTACGTCGATGCCGAGATGACGCTTGTACCAAGCCTGCAGCGCAGGTGCGTCCTTTGCCTTGAAAAAGATTCCGCCGATGCCGGTGACTCGCTTCATGTGAACCTTCGATGTGCAGTTTGGGGGGGGTGGGGACTCATCCACGACGCTCCGCGCCTGGGCTACAACTATCCATTAAGCACGCTTAGCCCAATGATCAAGCCCGACCGGCAGTTTCGCAAGAACCTCATGGGCGACGTCATCGTATCTCCCATTCTCGAATCGAAACCAGCTGTCAGTGCCGGATCCGTCGCCGGGCTTTATGCGAAATCGGTCGTGGGGATAAGTGTCCCAGTTTCTGACCTGAGACGCCGGTATGTGTTTACCCCGGTGCGTGGTTATCCCGCCGATACCGCACCGAGCTATCTCAACTAGAAAGCCGCCACCGTTGATGTCGAATTGGAAAGTCAGTAAATCGACGTGCGTGACATGGGTACGCCTAAAGTGCGGATACGAGCCCGTGAAGCCACTTTCGCGGAGCATCGGTACGACGGACGCCTTTAACGCCACGTCCATCAGTTCACGCGGTGACAGCATTGCGTGTCCTGCGCCCTTGGTCAGGCCCGCAATAACACGCTGTTCGCTCCTGACCAGTACCTCCAAGCATATTCTCGCTCAAGTCGCCCCAGAGAGGCGTGTGATAAGCCGTGATCCGGCCGAAAAGAGAAACCATCCCGCGCCCATGCAGTTCAGCACTACGGTTCTCCAAAAGGCGGCGAGAAACTCCTTCTTACCGCACCTTCTGGGCAAACAAAGTCCTGGCCAGCCACTAACGACGCCGGCCAAAAGAAGCGCCGCTCCGGATGTTCTGCAGAGTTTATATCTCGCAACAGACTTATCCAATTCGTAGGTAACAATTCCGCCTCCCACCGGTCGGCTCTTTCCGTGAACCAGCGACTTGGCGTGACGGAATACATCTTTCCAATAAAACTATGGGCCTAATGATGAGGGGGAGACCCACTTGCGCAGCATTAGCATCGGTCTAACGATCGGCTTGAGCTGCGGTTCTGGCGGGCTCTGCGAGGCGCCTGAGTCCAAGCAAGGCAAGGCCCAACACAACAAAGCCAATTAGGAAGCCGACCGCGTTGATCACGGAGCGCGTGTATCCCAGGGCCAGGACATCAATGAACGGATACGGATAGGAGGACAGGATCTCTCCCCGCACCATGACGTAGACAAAGTATGCCAGCGGATACCAGCACCAATAGAGAGGCGCCCACCAAACCACTCGCTCTTCGTAGCGGTACACCAACCAATGTAGCAGCGCTCCGGCGGGTACGACGGAGTGCAAAACGACGTCGGCGATACGCTGGACGCCTACAGGAGCCCAGATCTGACGCAGCAAGGCGTGGTAGCCAATGCCCACGATAAGTATCGCGGCGGTTGAGCAACCAACAAGCGGTAGGCGGTACAACCAGCGACAGGCGGAGTGTTGACGGAGTGAGCCGGCAGTGCAGACCAACGCGATGAAGATGTTCGTCAGAACCGTAAAGTAGCCAAGGTAAGCAACAACGCCGCTGAGGACTGGCTTTCCATTGGCGAGGGCCAGCCTTATGGAGAGCCAAAATTGCAAAAGCACGCCAAACCAGGCCGCGACAGCGAGTAGCCGTGGAGCAACAGCGTTGATGGTTGATCTGTGGGAAGTCATGTCATTGCTGCGTTAATTTGGATGAAGTGCCGGCGCCCGCCAATACGGCCCCTGCGTGACAGCACGACGCCCCCCTTTGGCTCGACTGATATGACCGCGACTGCCAACGGAACGATAGTTAAGTGTCAACGAATTTTTTGACGCAGCACACCATACACCTCCCTCGGAAAGGGTTTGAGGTTCATGCGAAGCCTGCGACCATCCCGAAGATGAAGCATCCACTCAACTCCAAATCCGCGGCGATAGGCAATGGTTCGCGCTGTAAGAGAAGCAATTTCTGAATAGGTAACACTAAAGTTCCTGCGAAAAAGGTCTCGGTATTCGATTCCCGAGTCGTCGATGCGGAGGCGATAGTAAGCAAGCCAAATAGCTGCTGAGGCGGGCAAAATGATGGAGATGAGCAGCGACGCACGATCCACCAAGCCACCGGAGAAATCACGCCAAGCAGTTAGCAGGAGCGGCACAGAAAGTACCCCACACAAGATCGCGTACGAACTTGGCGAAGTGCGGTATATCTGTGGGGCGCTCACGTGACGCCTAACGATGAGGTCGAGCGACGCGGGGCTTGACCGACGACCAGTGACGCTTATTTATGCAATCATCTATGGGGGAAGTCCATGCCCGCTGGTTAGACGAATGCATTGTTAGCACTTACGTCGGGCGCCAAATAGCCAACACGACAGCGACGAAACCCCCGAGCCTCATGAGTATGACGTATTGTTCAACCCGACCGATTACATCCCGGGCCTTTGCCACGCTTAAGAAGTTAGTCTCAGAAATTTCGCCGATCGCCGCATATGTCTTTATAAACAACGGCGTCAGGGCGATCATGCCGAGAATTATGGCGCTCATAATTCCTTGTTTCAGGCCGAGCCAGAGCACCGAAAACAAGCCCCAACCAAGAAGCAGCGCCATAGCTACTCCTGCTGCGGCGACAACTATCGTGGCGAGCGCCACGATACCGGAATAGCGCCCATAGATCCGAATTAGTGCGACCTCCTCTGGTGAACCTCGAGCGCGCCGGATTTCACGGATCAGCAACAACTCGTATAGACCGAAACCCAACCAAACTATCACCGCGAGAACGTGTATCGAAAGCAACACTGTCCTAAGCATAGCTGAGCCCTTGATGTAGGTCGGCTAACGATTAGGTTGAGCGGCAAGCGGATGCGTTGCCATCAATCGAGGCTGATTTATCTCAATCATCGATTCCCTCCTTGGCTCAACGAAGACGATCAGCGCAGTCCGCTCGAACCGTTAGTTAGGTGCGATGCCGCAAGACCAATGTCTCAGTTCACAAAAGGGTAGATTTCGTCTGCGATCCAACAGAACGTGAGTATTCCCGCGAACAGGAGTCCTACAATCCAAATCCCCCAACGTCGCCGCCGCCACACGTCTCGAAACGCAGAGTATTGCATCGGAATGTCCGCGAAGTAAGCCGCGCAATAGCAAACGTTTGCGAGTACCGCGAGGACGAACAATAATAGGAGCGAATGCCAGGTGAAAGCAGACCGAAAGTGCGGCCATGTGAACGCTGTCCACCCTAACACGATGAGCGCGAGAAGAGCATTGTACCCAACGCGCCGGGGCTCCCAATACCTAATGGCGTCAGACAAGAGATCGCGAAATGGCGGCGGCTCAGGAACAGACGAGTCGCGCGCCTTACTTACCGTTGATGTGTCCAATGGCACTTCCTCCAATATGTGTACGCATCTAACTACTAGTTAGACGACAAAACCGTCCAATTCTCATCTTGAGGTGATGGTAATTCACTGAAACCTCCCTGTCGCTTCGCCTTGTAAATCCGGCGCGCGTTGCGCTCGATTTGGCCAGATTGCTGCGCTTTGGATACCATACAGATAAGGAGAAATTGACGCAATTTCCATTAAATTCGCAGGATGCGACAACATGGTCGGCTATTGGCTGCCGTTTGAATTCTCGGTTCGCGCTTTAACCACCTCCGTTCTGCGGGATCGTTTGACGCACCGGCCGCAGGACGCTTAACCTGAGCGCGCATCGACACGTTTCGAGGAAACAGGCACAGCCACGGACAATCATTGACCAGAATCACCTGCAATGCAGTGGCGGCTAAGGTCCCTCATCCCGGGTTGATTCCGCCGTGACCTCTACCACTTTTAACTCGGCCTACTTCCGCAGGTACTATTTCAATGCGGCAACCCGCGTTACGACTGCGCCTGAAATGCGCGGCCGGGCGCAACTAATCGCGGCGATACTGCGTCACGCCAACATACCGGTGCGCAGCATTCTCGATGCAGGCTGCGGCATTGGACTGCTGCGCAAGCCCTTTGCAGCGGCGCTGCCGCGCGCGCGCTACAAGGGCTTGGAGAGTAGCGAGTATTTGTGCGCCCGATACAAATGGACTCGGGGGTCGGTGACTGATTTCGTGCCGCGTTCGCCCAGCGATCTGGTGGTTTGCTACGACGTGCTGCAATACCTGGACGATCGCGACGCGTCGCGTGCCATCGTCAATCTGGCAAAGCTCACTACAGCCGCGTTGTATGTATCTGCACTCACCCGCGAGGACTGGCGGGAGAACTGCGACCGCTCGCGCACCGACCGTGCGGTGCATTTGCGCCCCGGCGACTGGTATCGCCGGCGACTGCAAAAGCGCTTCAACTACCTGGGGTTCGGCGTGTGGCTGCGCAAGGACGTGACCTCCATCCTCTGGGATCTAGAACGACCGTAGCCGATTTCGGCCTGGCGCTGCGATCTTGCAGTCCTTGACTAGAGGTCGTCCAAAATCCAATTGACCAGCGCCGCATGCACCGGCTCGCCGGCGCCGTAGTCGGCGCGCGCGTGATTGACCAGGGATACGAGCACGTAGGTCTTACCGCTGGCGGCAGTGACATAGCCGGCAACGCCGCTGACGCCGTCTATGTGCCCCGTCTTCAATCGCACGGCTCCCGCGGGGGTCGAATTCATGCGGGATCGCAGTGTGCCGTCGACTCCGGCCACCGGTAAAGACGCCAGAAATTCCGGCGCGTAACGGCTGTGATAGGCGACGCTCAGCAACTTCGCCATTTGCAGCACCGAGATGCGGGTGCGGCGCGACAGCCCGGAACCATTGTCGATGTCCATGTCTTGCAGATCGAGGCCGTGCGCACGGCTCCAATCAGCCATCGCGGCGGCCCCTTTCTGCAGCGTCGCGGGCGCGCCTAAACGCTCCCCGCCCATGGTCAGGAGCAGGTGCCGTGCCATTAAATTGCTGCTGTATTTGTTGGTCAGGCGCACGATCTCGCCCAAGGTCAGGGAGTCGAAATTCAACAAGGCTTGCGTGTCCGCGGGTGCTGCCTCCACCCGCAGTTTGCCCGTGAACTCTCCGCCCAACTCCCGCCACAACTCAACGAAGGTGCCGAAGGCGTAGGTGGCCGGCTGCAGCAACACGCGGGTGAAACTGCGCTCGGCGCAATTAGGCGATAAGGCGCCGCTGAATACGACCTTATCCCATCTCGCGGAGTCGACTTTAAAATCTACTCGGGCGGCGGCCGCGCCGCAGCGTCCGGCCACGAAGCGCACGCGATTTTCAATTGCCAGATTGCCGGGAGACGGACTCGCGACGATGTTGACATGCCGCGTGGCCGAATCCGGTAGCACGCTAAAATCGATGGATTGGAAATTCACCATGAGCGCATTCGGCAGCACGTTGTACGATCGATTCGGCCGGCCGTCGAAATCTCCCGGATCCTCGGCCGGCAGGGAGAACGCCGTATCGTCCACGACGATGTCGCCATGAATCGTCTTTAGGCCCTTGGCGCGCAGCGCCCGGGCGAAGCTCCACCAGCGCTCCAGGGTCATGTAGGGATCGCCGCCGCCCTGCAGAACTAAATCCCCGTCGAGCACGCCTTCGTTAAGGTCACCGTGTACCGCAGCCCGCGTATGCCAGGTAAATGCAGGACCCAGCGAGTCCAGAGCGACAAATGTCGTGACCACCTTGACGGTGGATGCTGGGCTGCGCGGCGTATCCGGATTCTGGCTCACGACCAGTCGGCCGGAGTCCGGATCGATGATGGCGAAGCTGACGGCGCTCGGCGGCAGCCGCTGTGCCGCAATCACCTGCGTCACGCCCGCCGGTACCGTAGAGACTGCGGCGCCCCAGCAGCAGGCCGGCAACCACATCAGCGCGAGCGCGGCCCGTCCCACTACTTTCAATCGGCACTGTCTCGAATTCATCGTCTCTCAATTAAGCGGCAAGGTGATTCTCGTCCAGGCGCGCGACCACCAGCGAAGGTAGAGCATCAAGCCTAAGCAGCATACATAGGTCAGGGCGGCAAACCATCCGCCGATCGCGCCCAAGCCGTATTGCGGCAGCCAATTTACCCAACCGGCGCCCGGCGCAAACGACAGACTATGCGCCAGCGGCACGAACAGCAGCCACGACAATGCAAGCACCATCACTGCCGGCAGACGCACGTCGCCCGCGCCGCGCAGGCAGGCGCTGCTGCTGATGTTGAAGCCGTCGAACAGCTGATATCCTGCGGCAATCCACAGCAGTACGCCGGCCCGCTCCACCACGCTCGCTGCCTGTGGATCGGTAGGATTCGTAAAGAACGGCAACATCCAGGGGCCGGCCAAGGCCAGCAGCACGCCGATCGCCCCCATGTACAGCACCGATATCCAAATTATTCCGTTGCCCACCTTAAAGGCCCAATCGCGCCGGTGAGCGCCGATGGCCTGTCCGATGAGGGTGGTACCCGCCATGGCAATGCCCACCGCGGGCATATAGCAAAAGGACGTGAGCATCATGACGATTTGCGTGGATGCACCGTCGACGGTGCCTAAACGCACCTGCATCAGCTGAAACAGCGCAAAGCCGAGAATGTCCGCCGCGATCAGCAAGCCCATGGGAAAACCTAAATTGAACTGGCGCAACAACGCGCGCCCATGCAGCCGCGTCGTGAGGTGCGAGGCGTAGCGCTGCCTGGTCGTCTTTCCCAAGAATAATACGGCGGCCGCGATTACACCGATCAGCTGCGCGACATCGGTGGCCCACCCCGATCCGGCAATCCCCATTCCCAGGTTGAACATGAACAGCTGATTGAGCAGGGCATTCGCTAGCGCGACGCTCACCGTCACCCACAGCGTAATCATCGGCCGGCCGATACCGTTGAAGAAGCCGAGAAGCGACCACAAGGCGATGCCGAGCGGCGCGCCCAGCATGCGCGGATACCAGTATTCCAAAGCCAGGTGCAGGGTATCGTGGGGCATGTCGAACGGCGCGAAAATAGATGCTCCGGTCAAGGCCATAACGACAAACAGCGGCGTCGTGAACAGGGAAGCCCAGAGTGCGGTCCACGTGGCCTGGGATGCGCGTGTGTAGCGCTGCCCTCCATAGGCCTGAGCTACCAAGGTTTGCACCGACAGGCCGATACCGCCGAATAGAATCACGAATACCAGAATGGGCCAGTACACCGCGCCGATCGCCGCGGTGGCGGCAGGCGACAGTCGTCCGATGAACCAGGTATCGGTCGCGTTCAGCACCGCTTGCACGCCGCTGTTCAGCATGAAGGGCAAGGCGAGGGCCATCACAGCCAGGTAGTCGAGCCGCGGGCGGCCGCTCGAACTCAAGCGCATTCCGGGGAGTAGTTTTATCGTCGCGTCCATCCCGCGTAGGATGAGGCAATGAAACCAAAGTTGCGATGCAATTTACCCGGCACGTTCGCGGTGCAGGATATTTCCGCCGGCGTGTGGCGTCTGTCGCGCCGCGAGCCATCGCCCGTGGACATCTCGTTGCGGGGAGTGCACGCAGATGCCGCCGACGCCCTTCGCCCGCCGCCTATCAGCGACATCGAACTTGAGTGGCGGGACCGAGCCGTGCTGCTGACCATGACGTCGCAGCAGCGGCGAGTCTGCATCGCGGCTCGCAGCGTGATCGTGCATGAACCTCTCGGTGCTCTTTATGACGCCCTTCCCTTGGCGGAATTTGATTCGAAGGCGAAGCGCTTTTGGGGCAGGGTTTTCCGCCTTGTGCGGATACCCGGCGGCCGCTTCCTGCTGGGGCTGTTGGCGCGGCGCAGCCGCGGCAGGCATTAAATCCGCGATACCCATCACAGACATCTGCGGATATTGTCAAGCGAGTAGGGTAATCCCTGTATTTATTACGTTGAATTGCGACTCTGATCAAGGATGCTTCGGCGCGTTTAAAGCACATTAATTCGTGAGTTGCAAACCTCGAAATCGCTAGGATGGCCGCAGTGCTGGAAATCAAGTCAAACGCCATCGACAGTCCCGCGGTGGACGCCTCATTCGATCCTTATGGGCGTTTACTTCGGATGCTCATGCCGAGTTTGCGCGGCGTGGTCGTTCACGACGGCTTCTGCAATTTGGTGTGGGCCTCGGACGAGTGGGACATTGACGGCGAGCCCGACGTCATCAAGGAAGTCATCGCCAATGCGCTATCGGACACGGCGGAATTCGCCGGTATCGTGCGCATCCTCGACGCGGACCGAGCCATCTATTCATTTGCAATACGCGGCGAGCACATTGAGCTGCTCGGCGTCGTCAGCCTAATCGCCCGCCTGTCCGGCACGCTGAGCGAAGCGCGGCCATTGCAGACCGTGCGCCAGCTGGTGCAGCCGGCATTGGAGTGCCTGCGGCGCGAGCTCTCGCTGCGCAATAAATTGGGTTCTCGCGAACGCGATCTCGACGTGCGTGAACGCGACCTGAATCTCATGCTGGAAATTTCCTCACAGCAATCAGCGAGCTCGAGCGATACCGACGAATTCGGCCTGATCATGAAGACCGGGCTGGAGCGAATGGGCTGCGCGCTGGCGGCCTTGTGGGTTCCGGATAAGAACATCGCCCTGTCCCTAACCCGCAGCGGTCAGCCCATGTCGGCGGAATCCCTGCAGCGCGCCCAGCATCATTTGATGGCCTGGATGCAGCTGCAGCAGCGCACGATAGTGGTCAATCATATTTCCAAGATCGCGAGCGATGTCGCGGCTCCGTATAAAATCCTCGCCTGTCCGGTGCGGCATCCTTCGGAACGCGTGATGGGCGTGCTGGCGATGTTCAATCCGCCGAGTGCACAGGACTTCGACCTGCACCAAACGCGCATTGCCGAAGCGCTGGCGAAACGGGCAACCAGCATTATTCAAGCTCAATACGATGTTAGCACCGGGTTGATGACCCGCCAGGCGTTCGAGCGCCAGGCCACGGCACTGCTCACGTCCGCGACGTCCACCGACACGCATATCATTCTGTATCTGGATATCGACCGCCTGCATGTCATCAACGAAACTTTCGGCATGCACGTGGGCGACGACGTCATCGTCAATGTTGCCGAATGCATGGCCAAGTCGCTGCCTCCGGGCGCCCTGTCGGCGCGCATTTCCGGTGATCGGCTCGCCGCCCTGATTCCGAGCTCCAGCATGGATGCGGCGGGCATCGTCGCCGAGCGCATTCGCAAGGCAGCCGCCGCCATAGTGCCGCGCGCCGGACAGGGTTCGTTCGAAGTGTCTGTCTGTCTTGGAGTCGCACCCGTCGGTCGCTCCGACAATGCCCTCGCCCACGCCCTGGCGACCGCTGAGATTGCCTGCAAGGCTGCCAAGGATCGAGGCCGTGACCGCGTCGAGATGTTCCAGGACTCGGATCAGAGCATCATCCGGCGCCATACCGACATCATGGTCATCGGCAAGTTGCGCGACGCGCTTGGCAATGACAGCTTCCGCCTCGACGCCCAGCCAATTCTGCCGCTACGCGGCAACTACGGCCGGCCGCGCTTCGAATTGCTGATCCGCATGCTGGGCGATCGCGGCGAAATTATTCCGCCCGGCAAATTTCTGTCGGCGGCCGAGCGCTACCAGCTCATGCCGACCATCGATCGCTGGGTGGTGCGCCGCTCCTGCCAGCTGCTGGGTGAGCACAGCGCTTCGGTGGGCGAGGACATCGCCCGCTTCGCCATCAACCTCTCCGGCCAATCGCTGCAGGACGATACATTTCTGCAATACGTGATTGACGAGATCAAGGCCAGCAGCCTGCCGCCCGGAGTCCTGTGCTTCGAATTGACGGAGACCGCGACCATCGGCAACCTGGTCAAGGCGCAGAATTTCATACGCCACTTGCAGGATCTGGGGTGCCAGTTTGCGCTAGATGACTTCGGCACCGGCGTCAGTTCGCTGGCGTACCTCAAGGATCTATCGGTCAACTATCTCAAGATTGACGGTAGCTTCGTGCGCGATGCCATTGTCAATGCGCGCTCCGAGTCGATGATCAAGGCTATCGCGCAGCTAGCCAAGGTCATGTGTATGGAGACCATTGCGGAGTACGTCGAGACCGACATGCTGCGCGCACGAATGGCCGATCTGGGTGTCGACTACGGGCAGGGTTTCGCAATGGGCAAGGCACAACCGCTCGAGGATCTGCTGCAGGAATTGGCCATCTATGAAGCCACCGTCAGCGATTGGGGTGGCGCGCCGGATGCGGTGTCGGACCAAATCTCCGCCTAGCGCCATAAGTCAGCGCAGTCCTACATTTAGTTGCTGGAAGCGCTCATGGCGCCGTCGAATGTAGCGTGCCCTAATCCTTTTTTATACTTGGCGGAGCATGCCATGCTGATACTGACTCGCCGCACCGGAGAGACCTTGCGCATCGGCGATGACGTCGAAGTGACCGTAATGGCGGTGAACGGTTCGCAGGTGCGTATTGGCATCAAAGCACCTCGTCATGTGGCGGTGGATCGCCAAGAAATTGCGGAGCGCAAACAGCGCGATCGAGACCACTCCACGCCTTAGGGGTTTTTTTCTCTCCTAACTCATTCGCCTCTTGTATTTGTTGCCTGCTTCGGGCACACAATAGCCCCGCACCAGGCTCAATTAAAAAAATCCAACGAGGGAACAAGCGCCGCGGGTGGGCTACCGGCGGCGGCTGCGCTATTCATGACAACACTAACCTATGCGCCCGAGTTACTCGTGCAGACTTGGTTCAATTCCGATCGGCCGCTGCTCGTCTCCGGTCTGCGAGGGCGCGTAGTCGTACTCGTCGCCTTTCAAGTACTGTGCCCGCACTCGGTCGCCGGCGCCGTGCCTCAGGCGCAGAGAATATTTGAGACTTTCGAGCCGAAGGACGTGGCGGTCATCGGTCTGCACGCCACATTCGAACATCACGATGCATTCAATATGGCGATGCTCAAGGCCTTCATTCAGGAGTACCGGCTGAAATTTCCCATCGCGCTGGATCAGCCGAATCCGACGAGCCCCATACCTCTCACCATGGAACGGTATAAAATGCGTGGTACCCCCAGCCTGGTGTTGATCGACCGCCACGGGCTCGTGCGCAAGCACGCTTTCGGCGGCGTGGATGATCTGCGAATAGGAGCCGAGATCGGCGCTCTTACCCAGGAGTCGGAAGCCGCGGCGTTGAGCCGCAGTTCAGCCGCTTGACGCCCAGCCGGCGCAGCCATCAATCGATGAGCGTGAAACGCATTCGGACACGTGCGCGCTGGGCCACGATCTTGCCGTCGCGTACCACGGGCTTGTAGCGCCACTGCGATAGAGCGCCGATCGCGGCGCTCTCGAACACCCCGGGGGCGCTGGTGGCATGCATCGCGACATCCCTGACCTGCCCGCTCTCGTTGACCGTGAAGTCTAATTCCACCCAGCCCTCGATCTTGCCGAGGTTGGCTTTCTTCGGATACTCCGGTTTCACCGACTTGATGAGCTTAAGATCGCCGGCTGTGACGATATTGGCCAGGAATTGCTGCCGGCTCACGGCGATGTCGAGATCGTGACGCGCCGTGGTCGATTCCACGGAAGCGAAGCCGACGGAGCCGGCCTCATCTAACCAGCTGCGTGCCGCATCGTATTGCTCGAGAGCCAGGGCCAGGCGTGCCTTGGCCACCAAGCGGGCACCGAGATCCTGTATGTCAGCGCTCAACTTTGAGTTGTTCGGATCCAGTCCTCGAAGGGTCATCAAGTAGTACTTGGCGCTGTCACTTACCGGTTCGATCAGCCTATCTTGGAGCAAGCGATCCTCGCCGTTTTTTAGCAATTGCATCCAGGCATCGGTGTCCGCCTGGCGCCGCGCCGCCGCGAGCGACGCCTGGGCCGCCTCGATATTCGCCTGCGCCGCGATGCCCCTGGCGGCCTCCAGCCAGCTGGAAGCATGTGCGAAGTCACGACGGTCAATGGCGCCGTGCGCTTCCGCCAGCAGGCGCAATGCCACCGCCTTCTGCGCTTCCTGCGCAGAGGCGCTATTGGGATCCAGCTGCAGCGCCTGCTGCACATAGAAAAGTGCGCTGTCACGTTGCGGCTCGATGAGATGTGCCTCGCTGGCGCGCAGCGCGGCGAGATTGAGCAATGTGGTCGTCTTGTCCGCTTCGGGCTTGATCTCATCGTGCAAGTGCACCGCGGCTTGGGCTGACCGGACCTGCTCGCGCGACTTGGCGAGCTGCGCTGTCAGAAACGCGATGCGGCTGCTTTCGACACCCGCTTTGCGCGCGCTCTCGATGGCCAGCGCGGCTTCGTCCAGTCGCTCCTCGAGCAAGGCGTTCTCGGCCCTGGCCAGCAAGCGCTCATGCACCTCCGCCAGGCCCGTCCGGGCCTTCGCGTCAGAGGGGTCGCGCGCCGCCGCTTGCAGGTACAGCTGAAGCGCATTGTCGCCGGCGGGTTCGGTCAGGTGATTGGCGGCCAGTGCCGCCGCTGCCTGCACCAGCAGGGGAGATTCGATTGCAAGCGCGCGCATGGCAATGTGCGGCGCTGGACTGAGGTTCTGCGCGCTCCTCTGGGTTGCCCAGACGACCACGATGACGATACCAAGGACACCGATGGCGGAGCCGATCAGCGGGCCCAGATTCGATCTTGATTTGCGGGTGATCGCTGGCGTTGAGGCGGTGCGTCGGCGCTGCTCCTCGTACTTCTTGACGGCGGCATCGGCAAACAGCTTGGCCCGCCCCGGCGACATGGGCTTGTGAATGAATCGATACACCGTGCCTGCGCTGATCGCTCCGGCGAGCGCGATCTCCGCGTCTCGATTGCCGGCGACCACCACAACCAGGTCGGGGAATTGGCGTTTGATCTGTGCGATGAACACCGACGGGGCTTCGTTCAACGCCAGCACGTCCAGTACCAGAATGCCTACTTGGCCGGCCACCAACAGGTCGCTGACCTTGTCAGCCGAGGGCACGTGCCACAGCCGTCGCGCACCGCCCACCGCCTCGCGAAGGGTTTGCAGGAAAGCCTCGTCACCGGTAAGCACCACGAGCTCGACGATCTCGCTCGCGAGACTGAAGCGCAGCGCGTCCAGCGTGCCGCCTTCTTCGTCAGAAGCTAGCACCGGTTGTGTCCTTTCATTGAGTCCCTTGAGCCGGCGTTCACCCATCCGAAGATCGCACTGCAGCAAGGCAGTTAACGCATATCGCTCGAGGCTAGTGTCATTCCCTGGGCGACGCTATACGATACGGAGTCTTAAGGCGCAGACAATGTCTGTTGCACTGCGTCAAGTTATTTCTGTGACCGGACGCTCATTTGAGTGAAGGGACGCGGGCGGCCCAGGACGGGGAGACCATTGAGCGGTTCAATCGGAATAACGTCGAAATTGCCGGTGGAGCAGCGCAACGCCCTTGAACAGCTGCTGTTCTTCAACGTCAACCAACATCGGGTGCGCCTTGGCATCCAGCAATCCATAGAAACCTACGGCGTGCCGGAGATCTATGAGCAGGACGGCGGACTGCGCGTGCGCGTCGGCGACATTGCCGGTGTGCAAACCCTGTTTGCCGTAGCAGAGGGCGGCAAACCACTGGGGGTCGCTGTATTCGTGCGGTCCGCGCACGAGCGCTTTGCGGTGCTGCACCTGGGGGTGGAGCCGCGCCTCAGCGCAACTCCGGAAATCAATACCCGGGTGCTGCTCAAGCTCATGCACGAAATCCGCAGCGCCGCGCGCCGCACCCGCGGAGTCGACCGCATCGAACTGGTCTATAAAGATCGTCACGCCGTGCGCCTGCACTGCTGAGGCGTCGCGGACGGATGGCGACTCTACCTGACCGGCGGACACTGGGAGCGCGGCGGCATGCCGACGGCAAACTGCGCTGCGCGTGGTGTCCGGAAGATCCGCTGTACGTTGCGTATCACGACACCGAATGGGGCGTGGCCGTGCATGATGACCGGCGGCTGTTCGAGATGTTGTGCCTGGAGGGCGCGCAAGCCGGCCTGAGTTGGCTCATCATTCTGCGCAAACGCACCACCTACGCCAAGGTCTTCGACGGTTTCGACGCCGAGAAAATGGTGCGCTACGACGCCGCCAAACGCCGCCGCCTGCTGAAGGATCCGGGCATCGTCAGGAATAGACTCAAAGTCGACGCCTTCGTCAGCAATGCCGACGCCTATCTCAAGATCCGCGCCTCCTTCGGTTCCTTCGACAGCTACGTCTGGCAATTCACCGACGGTAAAGTGCTGCGACACCGGCCTCTGTACCTGGGCGACGTCGCCGCATCGACACCTCTCAGCGACGCCATGAGCAAGGACTTGAAGCAGCGCGGCTTCCGTTTCGTCGGGTCGACTATTTGTCACGCTTTCATGCAGGCTGTGGGGATGGTCGATGAACATCAACGTTACTGCTGGGTGGCACGGCGAGGAAATAAAAATGACTGATCGGAAAGCATTGCGTTCGAGCGTGGCTTTTAGGGTGCCGTGTATTCGGCTTGGCCTGGCTGCGACCCTGCTGTTGCTTGCGGCACCGAACTTTGCGCAAACCGCAAAGCCCGCCTTGAAGCCCATCGATGTCTTCGACTTGCAGTGGGCGGAAGATCCGCAGATCTCGCCTGACGGCCGCAGTATTGCCTACGTACGCATGAGTTTCGACATCAAGACCGATCGGCCGCGCGGCATGGTGTGGTTGCTCGGAGTGGACGGCAAGCGTGCACGTCCGCTGCCGAACTCGGCGCCCAGCCGCTCGCCGCGCTGGTCGCCGGACGGCACGCGCCTCGCCTACGTGGCGGCAGGTACGGACGGATCTACCCAGCTATTCGTGTATTGGACCGACACCGGCGCCACCGCCGCCATCAGTAATTTCACTGAATCACCCAGCGGACTCGCGTGGTCCCCGGACGGCCGCTGGCTGGCCTTTACCATGGCGGTGGCGGCCGAACGCAAACCGCTGAAAGTGGAGTTGCCGGAGACGCCGAAGAACGCCAAGTGGGCCGAGCCCCCGAAACTCATCGACCGGATGGTGTTCCGTGTTGACGGTGAAGGCTACCTGCCCAATGTTTTCAGCCAGCTCTTCGTCATCGGTGCCGACGGCGGCGCGGCGCGTCAGCTTACGCAGGGTGATTTCGATCACGACGGCACCCCGGCGTTTACCGCCGACGGCAAGAGCGTGCTGATCTCGGCCAACCGCCGCGCCGACGCGGACTACGAGCCGCTGGACAGCGAGATCTATCGCGTCGACCTGGCGGACGGCTCTATTCACGCGCTCACCGATAGGCGCGGGCCCGATCGTAATCCCGTGGTGTCGCCCGACGGTAAGCACATCGCCTACCTGGGATTCGATGATAAGCGCCTGGGCTACCAAGCCACGCAGCTGTATGTCATGGACAGCGACGGCAGCCACTCGCACTCTCTCACCCCCAAGCTCGATCGCGATGCCGCGACCCCGCATTGGACGGGCGATAGCCGGCAACTGATTTTTCAATACGACGATGGTGGCTCGGGCAAGATCGTGTCCATCGATCTCGGCGGCAAAATGCGCGTTCTGGCCGCCGACCTCGGCGGCGCCGACATCACTCGGCCCTATTCGGGCGGGTCGTTTTCCAGTGCCGCGAACGGCGGCGCCAATACTCGATTTGCCTATACCCGAGCCGCCCCGCTCGAACCCGCTGCGCTCGCCACCGGTACCTCGCCGCGAGACATCGCGATTTTGACGGCGCTCAGCGATCCCTTGCTCGAGCAGCGGACGTTGGGAGCGGTCGAGGAAATTTCCTTCGACTCGTCGGTGGACCACCGGCCCATGCAGGGATGGATTGTCAAGCCGCCGCAGTTCGATCCGGCGAAGAAATATCCCCTGTTGCTGGAGATTCACGGCGGCCCGTTCGCCAGTTACGGACCGAGCTTTGCCGCAGAGATACAGCTGTATGCTGCGGCCGGCTATGTGGTGCTGTATCTCAATCCGCGCGGCAGCACGGGCTACGGAGAGGAATTCGCCGATTTGATCCACCACGATTATCCGGACAATGATTTCGGCGACCTGATGTCCGGCGTCGACGCCGTCATCGGCCGCGGCTACGTTGATCCGCAGCGCCTGTTCGTCACCGGCGGCAGCGGTGGCGGCGTGCTCTCGGCCTGGATTGTCGGCCACACCGATCGCTTCCGGGCCGCGGTGGTGGTCAAGCCCGTGATCAACTGGACCAGCTTCGTGCTTACCGCCGATATGACCAACTATTTTTCCCGTTACTGGTTCGACGGCTTTCCCTGGGATGACGTGCAGTCCTATTGGAAGCGATCGCCGCTGGCCTATGTGGGCAATGTGCACACCCCGACCATGCTCATTACCGGTGAAGTGGATTACCGCACGCCGTCTAGCGAGGCGGAACAATTCTATGAGGCGCTTAAATTGCGCAAGATCGACACCGCATTGGTGCGCGTCCCCAATGCCTCGCATGACATTTCGGCGCGTCCCAGCCTGCTCATAGGCAAGGTGGCCTACGTGCTCGCCTGGTTCAAATCGCACGATATGTAAGCGGTCGCCCTCAGCCCTGCTTGCGGCCTTACCTCAGGGGTGAACTTCCGGCGGTTCGAGCGACATTTTGTGGTCGCGCAAAATGGCGATGCAGACGTCCTCTTCGCGCGGCAGCGCGCGCATGTGCGCAAGCCGCGCCCGCGCGCGCGCGTTCTTGGTCCAAGGCAGCAGCGGGTCGGCGAATTTGGCGGCGGCCGCGACGCGCCACTCCAACACACGCCTGCGTTCGGTGATTGCGCGCACCTCCTTGCTGTCCGGCGCGTGCAGGCGCTTTTCGATGCTAAAGCCGGCGAGCTGGGCGGCAATGGTGTCGCCGTGTTGCATGGTCTTCGCCAATTTCAGACACAACTCTCGCCGCTCCGGTATCGCGCTCGATTCGCGGCACGTTTCAACCACTGCTGTCAGGGGCGGAATGATCTCACTGTTCGCAATGGCGCCGGCTGCGGTCAACCTTTCGGAATCAGACCCCACATAGCCGCTCGGCAACTGGCCGCGCACCGCATGCAGCGCATCGACCATCAACACCACCATTCGATTCCAGTAAAAATCGAAGCGCGCCCCTTGCACCATGTCGGCCAGGATTCTCTCCACCTCGGTGGCATCCTTTTCCTTCTGCGCCAGCGTCAGGGTTTGCAGCCACGCAGCACCATTGTCCGCGTCCACCCAGCGCATGGCGGTTGCAGCGGCGCGAATGTTGCAGGACGGCGTGCCCGCGCACAATTGCAATTGCAGCCAGCCGATACTTGCGTTCTGTGGTGCCAGCTCGCCGGCGCGGGCCGCCAACTCGAGAGCTGTTGCCCCGGCATAGGGGTTGGGGCCGCCTGCCTTTGCGCTGCCGGAGGAGGCCACGAAGCGCAGCGCGGCCGCCGTTGCCAGTGATTTCGCGTCGCTGCGAGTCTCCAGCACCGTCGCGGCCGCCGCCCGCCAGCGTTGATACTTGATGGCCTCGGCCTGCGAGCTCGAGCGCGACGCCACCGCGCCGGCTGCGTACCCTGGCAGTGCTCCGGCGAGTGCGAGCACACCCCAGCAGCGCCAACCCAAGAGCACCCCGCGTTGAATACTCAGACAGGTTCCTAGCCGGCGGTGCGGCCGCCGGCAGCAGTCAGGCCCGCGGTGATCGCCAGTCGCATCGCGTCCTCGACCGAGATGTCCAGCGGCTGAATGCGGTCGCGCGGCAAGTAAATGGTGTAGCCGCCGAAGGCGTAACTCATGGGGAAATAGACGGTTACCCAGTCATCGCCCCCATGCGGCAGCAATACCGAGGGCACGTCCTCGCGCGTAACGAAGCCGATGGCGCGCACGTCCGCGAAGCGGGCCAGCACCACACGCTGCAAATCGCGCTTCTCGCCGCTGCCGGACGGCAGCAGGCTGACGACGTCCCTAAATCCGCCGTACAGGGTTTTGACGAACGGAATCCGGCCCAGGAAATCGTTCCAATAGCGCAGGAAGATTTTGCCTGCATAGGCGTTGACCAAACTGCCGACCACCAGCAACAACACAAATCCCGCGATCAGCCCAAGGCCCGGCCAGTAATGCTCCGGGCTTACGATGCCAAGCGCGATAAGTGCGTGCCGCAGCCACCCTTCGACTGTATTCACCAGCCACCAAATCACGTACACCGTCAATGCCAACGGCAGTACGGTCACCAAACCGCTCATGGTCAGCGTTAATATCTTGCGCATGGCTCAATCATCGCATGATCGGGCCTAGCGCGCCGCAACCGCACAGAAGGTCTGCGAAGTCCGGTGATATTCGCCACTCGACAGCAGCGCCGCACTATTTTGATTCCACACGAAATATTGTGTGACCACCGCGGCGCCGCGCACGCGGGTCACCATCAGCAATCGGCTGTCGCGCCGGAACAGCAGCGCCTCTTCCGGCCGACACGGCAAGGTTGGTTGCGTCTCGCTGCGCGGCTCCGGTGCGGCCAGTTCCCGGACCGTCCCGTTGAGCCAATCGACCAGCACCACGCGGCCGCAGCCCACACCGCAACTCGTCAGCGTTGCAGTGACATGGCCGGCGAAATTCGGGCCGTTCTCGAGCGCCGTCTGCACCATCGCGCGGTCTTCTTCGGACAGTTCGCTGCTGCCCAGGCCGAACTTGGGCGGCGCTGAGGCTTCGAAGGGCGCACTGGGATATTCCGAAAATCGCGGTGCGCTCAAGGGCTCCGAACCGGCGGCGGCGCCGACCGCGATGCCGCGGATGCGATCGATCTCTTCGGCTATGTCATCGGTCAGGTACCAGTCGTCTATGGTCACCGCGCTGCGTCGAGCTTTCGCGGTGACGGTGATTTCTACCAACGCGTGATTGTCACACTCGCCGGCTTCATGCAGCGTGCATAGGCTGTACTGCGTGTATGCGCCGTATATATTGGGCGCGCCGGGTTCGTTCGGCGCCAAAAACACCAGGTAGCGTCCGGCAGGTACCTCGACGCTGAACCTCGTCTGACCGCGCGCCAGCTGCAGCGTGCGGACTCGCGAGCTGTCGACTTCGGTGGCATACACGGTCATTGACGGGATGAGCCGGCTGGGAAAGACGATGGCGCCGTCAATCGAGCCCGCCAGCGCGGCGACGTGTTGCCCCAGCGACAATAGGGCCGCCAGCGACACGCGCGCGAGAAACGGATACCCCAAGGCAACAACACTCCGTAGCAATAGAAATCGATCGCATGAACCGTACCACTGATTGTACGGCCGCGGCTATCTCTGTCAGGATGCTTACCGACCAAACCTCAAGACACACGGGAGCTGAACATGACATCAGTCGCACGGGTCACGGAGATTATCGCCTCTTCCAAGAAGAGTTTCGATGACGCCGTCGAAAACGGCGTGAAGCGCTCCACCAAGACTCTGAAGAATGTCGCGGGCGCCTGGGTGGCCAGCCAGGAGGTCGTCGTTACCAAGGGCAAGATCACCGAGTATCGGGTCCGTCTGAAAGTGACCTTTGTGCTCGCCGAATAGCCTTAAGCCAGGCTCATGGCTGGCGGGGCAGGATGAATCGCAGCCCCTGGTAGTTCAGCACCACGCCATCACGCCGGATGTGCTCCACGACCGGGCCCTCCTGTAGAGACGAACCCTCGTGGTATTTGCGCATATTGATATAGACGAATCGGTCGGCGGGCTTGGTCGCAAAGACATGCACATCGAGGTGCAAGTCGGGTAGAGCCTGTGCCCCAGCCAGGCTGATTTCATTGATCGAAGGCAGTACTTCCTGGTTGTCGGCCTGAGTATCCTGGTCGGACAACAGCGGGTCCTCCCGGCGGACCGGGTGCGGGCCCGGCTTGCCCGTAGCAGTGAGCCCAGTCGCCTGGCGCGGCGCTGACGTGGCAGAGGAATTGGTGGCGCTGTCCGGGGCTGCGACCGGAATTTCCGGCGCATACACCGGTGCGGCATCGAGCGGACTGAAGTGCCCGGGGACGGAGGCCGGCGCCGGCGATGCGGAGGGGGGTTGCGCTGTCGCTGACGCAGGGGTGGCCTGCGCCGGCTGCGCTACATGCGCGTCCGGCGCGCCCCTGCGTATCAGCACATAGGCTAATACCAGCAGATTGATCGCCAACAATGCGCCTAAGGCAATGGCCCAGACCGGCAGCGAGCGCCGCCGCGGACTCAAGCGCGTATCCATCAGCCCCGGCACCGTTTGCCGCTGGCGTTCAATTTCCGATTTCTTGAGTGCGTCGAGAATGAAGGACATGGCAGATCCTAGCCGCCGCGCGGTGTGTTGGGCAGCAACAGGGGCGAGCCGGGTTCGGCCAGCGCCGTATCGAGCACGACCTGGGTTTGTAGTCCGGCAATGCCGTCGACATTGAGTCGGTGTTCACGTTGGAAGTTCTGCACGGCGATGGCCAGCTCTTCATCGTAGACATCGGCGTGTTCCGGATCCGAGGCGGCGCCCTGCAGCGCATTGAGGCTGCGTCGCAGCCAACGAACTTCGTCGCCCCTCATCCCCACCGTCAACAGCCGGGTGCGCGCCGTCTTGGGCTTCCACACCACGGTGAATTCTCCGAACCAGTCGCGTGAGATCTCTTCTAGCGGTACGCGTTCGTTATGTGCGCCCAAATTCAAGGTGGCAAACTTATCGTCCAGGGAAGCAAGCACCACCCGGTGCCGCTGACCATGATCGTCGGTCAGCGTCAGTATGGCCGGTCTGTTCAGGGCGCGGACCTGCGCCCAGGAGCCACGTTGTTCCAGGCAGGACAATCCTGCTTTCAGCGCCTGCGCGCATGGATTCTCATCACCCGTCATGGCCATGCCCCACAGCGATAGCAGCCGGCGGAAGGCGGCAGCATCGCTGGTATTAGCGCTGTTGGCCGCGAGCAGGAGGTTGATGGAGACGGCGGGCGTTGCCGGCTGGGATAGGGCTGGCTTGGCCGGCGGCATTGTCGCCCCGGGTACTGCGGCGACCGTCTCGGTCGGCACGGTCGGCAGGAGCGAGTGGCGGGCGGACCGGTTGACGGCGGCGTGCAGAGGCGAGAGTTGCCCCTGCCACAGTCGCCAGCCGATGACGGCAGCGCCGGCCACCGCCCACAGGCCCAGCGTGCCGCAGAGCCACCCCAGCCACGCTGGCATATAGCGCCGCCCGTACACTTCTCCGGCGGCGCGTCGCACCAGTCCGGCAGTCACCTTGCGAGTCTCCTCGGTATACGCGCCGAGCAATGCCCGGTCGCAGGTGACATTGATCACACGCGGGATGCCCGTCGATACGCGGTGCACTTCGGCGAGCGCTGAGGGCGTAAAAATCTCCTCAGTGGCGCCGGCGACTCGTAAGCGGTGCCGCACATAGCCCTGCGTTTCCTCCCGCGACAGCGGTTCCAAATGGTATCGGCCGGTGATTCGCTGGGCGAGCTGTCGCAACTCGGTGCGGTCGAGCAATTCACGCAGCTCCGGCTGCCCGATCAGAATGATTTGCAGCAGCTTCTGGGTGGGAGTCTCTAGATTGGTCAGCAGCCGCACCTGTTCCAAGACCTCGGCGCTCAGGTTCTGCGCCTCGTCCACGATCACGATGACACGCCGGCCATCGGCGTGTGACGCGAGCAAGCGGCGATTGAGCGCGTCGACCATTTGCTTGACGCTGTCGCGATCGGCATCCGCAATACCGAGGCCGAGCTCCTCGCAGATGGTCAGCAGGAACTCCACCGGGGTTACCCGCGGATTCAATATCACTGCGACATCGGCGTGATGCGGAACCCGCGACAACAAGGTGCGCACCACGGTGGTCTTGCCCGTGCCCACTTCCCCCGTCAGCTGGATGAAGCCTCCGGATTCGTTGACGCCATACAACAGATGCGCAAGCGCCTCTGCATGGCGCTCGCTCAGGTATAGATAACGGGGATCCGGCGTAATCGCGAAGGGCTTTTCGTTGAGGCCGAAGAAGCTTAAGTACATGGCGGCCTCAACGGTCCGCGGTTCGCGTGAGCAGACTGGCGCGGGTCAGCATCGCCGACCCAAAACGGTCGCGGATTCCGTCAATGACCGTGTCCAGCCGCGCCCCGGGAGCGGCAAGCTCGGCAAACAGATCCGCCTGCTGCAATGTGTGCAGTTCGCTGACCCCGACTCCCAGTAGCCGCACCGCGGCATCAGGATGCGTTGCCAGCCATTCCTGCAGTAAAATTTTCGCTGCGCCCGCTACTACAGCTGTGTCCTGGGTGAGTGTTCCCAAGGCGCGTTGCCGGGTAAACGTAGTGAAATCACTGCGGCGGATCTTCACGCTGACGGTGCCGGCGGCAAGATGCTGCGCGCGCAGCCGCGAGGCCGTTCGATCGGCAAGGTGCAGCAATTGCACCGCGAGCCGCGACGGTTCGCGAATATCCGTGGCAAAAGTTTCCTCCGCGCTGATCGACTTCTCCTCGCGGTTCGGTTCGACCGGCCTTTCATCGATGCCGGATGCACGGTTGAGCATGGCCTTGGCATGCCTGCCGAAAAGCTGACGCAGTACTGCGTCGCTGGCCTGGCGCAAATCGCCGCAGCTTAAAATCCCCGCGGCGTGCACCGCGGGCACTGTTTTAGGTCCTACGCCGAACAATTTCTCGACGGGCAACGCATCGAGGATGCGCCGCACATTGTCCGCGTCGATACCGCACATGCCATCAGGTTTGTTAAGGTCGGATGCGATTTTCGCCAGCAATTTGTTCGGTGCAATGCCCACCGAAGCGGTCAGGCCCGTTTGCTGCGCGATGCGGCGCCGAATCTCGCCGCCGATGGCATCCGCCGACCCCAGTAGTTGCCTGCTGCAGGTGACATCGAGAAACGCCTCGTCCAAGGAAAGTCCTTCCACCAGCGGCGTGAATTCGTGAAAAATCGCGAACACCTGGTCCGAGACTTGTTTGTAGCGTGCCATCCTCGGCTGCACGCAGACGGCCTCGGGGCAGCGCCGCAATGCCTCGCGCATGGGCATGGCCGAATGCACGCCGAATCGACGCACGGCATAGCTCGCCGCCGCGACCACGCCGCGGCCGCCCAATCCGCCGACGATTAAAGGCTTGCCCTTGAGTTCCGGACGGTCGTGTTCCTCCACGGACGCATAAAAGGCGTCCATGTCGATATGTAGTATCGCTCGGGCGTCGCTACGCCGCGCGTCGCCACGCCGGAGCTCGCCGCACCGGGCCTCGCTGCGCTGCATGTCAGTCCACGGTGATCGTGATTTTCTTCGAGTGCAGCGGCGGGTCGAAAGACTTGTGCAGGTAATCCGCAAACACGATTTCAAGCGTGTGCTTGCCGGCAGTTAAGGTCAGCGTGGTCTGTGTTTGACCCTTGCCGAAGTGCAGTATCTTGTCAGTGGCCGGCAGCGGTTCGTCCAGCTTAAGCGTGCTGAAGTCGGTGTCGATGAGAAGATGATGATGGCCCGTGTTGTCGAATTTGACACCCGCAGGCGCCACTCCCATTCCTTTCAATCCAAATCTCACCGTGACCGGGCCGTGCACGGTGGCGCCGTTGCTCGGCGAGATGAAATACACCTCCGTATCCGGGGCGGGCGGGATGCGCTCCTGCGCAACCGCGAGCGCGGCGATCAATGTCATGCCCAAGGCGAGAAATAAACGTTTCATGCGGGTCTCCTCCAGGTAGCGGATGTACCGCCCATCTTACAGCTGCAGTACGGCATACAGAAATACGCCGCCCATGGTGATGGACAATACGACCATATAGACCGCAAAAAGTGCGAATGCCTTGGCCAGGGTGGCCTTCCAGCTTCTGCCGAACACCCGTTTCATTGCCAATACCGTATACAGCGGCAACGACCAGAGCAGCAGCGGCGCGAGGCTGCCTAATTTCGCCATGACGGGCCAGGTCTCGGCGTCCGACAGCAACACTACTGCAGTCATCATTGCGAAAAAAAACGCATGCGCGTGCAGGAAAAAAACCAAGTGTTCGGCATAGCGGTGCCGCGGCCTCCAATACAGCAGCATATGCAGCAAGGCGACCAAGGGCAAAAAGATGAACATGGCCTTCGGCATGGTCGAAATGGCGACGTGCAGCAGATTGGCGCCGTTGTCGCGCGCGATCTCGCCGCACATATGCTTGAGCCGCGGTCCGAAATCACGCCCGTACAAGGTGAGCTGCAATTTCCCGCAATCCGGCGGGGCCGCGCTCACGCCGGCGCTGGGATTGTCGAAGTGGACGAATTCAGCGCGCATCGGCGAGAGCGAGGCAACCAGGAAAAAGATGATGCTCAGAACGAGGTAGAGCCGAAACGGCGGCAGGTAGGCCGCGCGCCGCCCGGCGAGAAACTCCTGGGTGAGCTTCCCCGGCACGAACCACAACATTCTGAGCGTAGTCCACAGCCGGGAATCCGAATGCGTAATGCCCTCGAGTGCCTCATGCAGGATCTCGCCGGTGCTCGGCACGTGCACGTCGCCGGCCTGGCTGCAGTTGGCGCAATAGCGCCCGGTCAGCGCGGCGCCACAGTTGAGGCAGCGACGCACCACGCCGATCGGGACAGCCGGCGGCTCAGGCTGCGTCACCCGCACCACCTGCCGCCAGCTCATGCGGCGCGAAATCATCGACATCGATGAGATTCGAAACCTTGGCATCGTATTCGCGCAAAACATCCGCCTCGGCCTCGCTCAAGATGCCAAGTTTCTGCGCCTGCGAAATCTGTCCCGGCAGATCCAACGCGGTGATCTGACCGGTCTTGATGCCGTCTACTCGGATGCGCTTTTCCAGTCCCTCCGCCACGCCCGACAGCAGCAATGCTTGCTGTAGCAGGCCGAGTGGATTATTCGATTCCGGAGTCTTGTAAATATACCGGCTCAAGCGTTCCCGCGACTCAGTCGGATTCATGATCAGATCGGCGATATCGCGCCCCAGACGATCACTCGGCGCAAAATACGTCAGTCCGCGCGGGAAGATCAGCAGGCGCATCAACCCGGCCAGCGGACGGTTGGGGAAATTCCGCAGGAACAAATGCAGCTGCTCCTGAGCCTGGTACAACAAGCTGCGGCAGGCCCACTCGACTAGCGGCAGGTCCTCGGTCGGACTGCCCTGGTTCGCGTGATGTTTCAGCACCATCGACGCCAGGTACATGGCTGAGAGCACGTCGCCCAGCCGTGCCGACAGGCTCTCCTTCTTTTTGAGATAACCGCCCAGCGCCAGCATGGCGATATCGGTTGCCAGGGCGAAAGAGGCGCTGTAGCGGTTCACGTGCTGAAAGTAGCGCCGCGTGGGGCCGGTCGTCGGCACCTTGGTGAAGCGCGCGAAGGTCAAGGCCATGACGGCCGAGCGGGCGGCGTTCGAGATCGCGAAGCCAATGTGTCCCATGAGCGCGCGATCGAATTCCGCGACTCCGGCCTCGTGATCTGGATTGCGCGCTGCATTCATTTCCCGCAGCACGAAGGGGTGGCAGCGCACCGCGCCCTGGCCGAAAATAATCAGACTGCGCGTCAAAATATTCGCGCCCTCGACCGTGATCGCCACCGGCATGATCTGGTAGCCGCGGCCGAGGTAATTTTTCGGCCCGAGACAAATGCCCTTGCCGCCATGCACATCCATGGCATCGTTGCCGATCATGCGGCTGAATTCCGTCACATGATATTTCAACATGGCGGAGGGCACAGACGGTTTCTGTCCGCCGTCAATCGCACCGGCGGTGACCGAGCGCGCGGCGTCCATGATGTAGGTGCGAGCCGCCATGCGGGCCAGCACCTGCTCGATGCCCTCGAAGCGGCCGATGGGCATGTTGAATTGGCGGCGTATGCGCGCGTAGGCCGCTGACGCATACACCGCCGCCTGCGCCGCGCCGGTAGCGCTCGAGGGCAGCGATATGCATCGCCCCACCGATAATTGCTCGACCAACATGCGCCACCCCTGGCCGGCCATGGCGAAGCCGCCGATGAGGGCGTCGATGGGCACGAATACGTCGTGCCCCTGAACCGGTCCATTCTGAAACGGCACATTCAACGGAAAGTGCCGTCGGCCGATGCTGATGCCCGGCGTATCCCGCGGAATCAAGGCGCAAGAGATGCCGAGGTCGACGCGATCGCTCATGAGGTGTTGAGGATCGAACAGCCTAAAGGCAAGTCCGACCACGGTGGCGACGGGCGCGAGGGTGATGTAGCGTTTGGAAAAATTAAGACGAATGCCGATGATTTCCGCACCCTGCCACAGGCCTTTGCAGATCACGCCGGTGTCGGGAATGGAGGCAGCATCGGAACCCGCACGCGGTCCAGTGAGCGCGAAGCAGGGCACTTCCTCGCCCCGGGCGAGCCGCGGTAGGTAATAATCCTTCTGCTCATCGGTGCCGTAGTGCAGCAGCAGCTCCGCCGGGCCCAGGGAATTCGGCACCGCAACGGTCGAGGAGGCAACCCCTGAGCGCGAGGCGAGCTTGATCAGCACGCAGGAGTGCGCATAGGCGGAGAATTCCAAGCCGCCGTAACGCCGCGGGATGATCATCGCGAAGAAGCCGTTTGATTTGATGTAGGACCACACTTCCGGTGACAGGTCCGCCCGCCGATGCGTGATATCCCAATCATCGAGCATGGCGCACAGGTCCTCGCAGGGTCCGTCGAGAAAGGCCTGCTCCTCTGCCGTGAGCCTCGGTACTTTTGCCGACATGAGCTTCGGCCAATCCGGGCCCCCGGTGAACAATTCTCCATCCCACCACACGGTTCCTGCGTCCAGGGCTTCGCGCTCGGTGGCAGACATCGACGGCAGCAATCTGCGATAACTTCGCAGGAACGGCCGCGTCACCGTGCGCAGGCGCAACGGCCGCATATTGAGAAGCAGCAGCACAATGTAGGGAATGGAAACGGCAATCTTCCACCACTGCGCCGCGTCGCCAAATGCCCAGTATGCGAGCAGCAGAGCGCCGAGCACGCAGGTGCTCAAGAGCAGGGCGGCGCGCCGATACGCGAGGACGAGAACCACTCCCAGGAATAGCGCGGCCCAGAACAGAAACTGCAGCCAGGCTAGGCCCGCGCTATGCATGAGTAGTGCGCATTCAGATGAGATCTTTCACGCCGTCTCGCTCTTCCAGCAGTTCACGATGCGTGGCTTGCATTTTCTCGCGGCTGAAATCGCTGATGTCCAAGCCTTGAACGATGCTGTATTCGCCGTTCTTGCAGGTGACCGGATAGGAGTAAATCACTCCTTCCGCAATGCCATAGCTGCCATCGGAAGGAACCGCCATGCTCACCCAATCGCCCGCGGCAGTCCCCAACATCCAATCGTGTACATGGTCGAGCGCCGCCGCTGCCGCTGAGGCAGCCGATGAGGTACCGCGCGCCTTGATGACCGCCGCGCCTCGCTGCTGCACTGTCGGAATGAAGCTGTCCTTGAACCAGCTGGTCTCGACCACTGACAGCGCCGGTTTGCCGGCCACGGTGGCATGGTGCAGATCGGGATACTGGGTCGCCGAATGATTGCCCCAGATAATGATTTTCTTGACGTCCGCCAGGGGCGCGCCGCTCTTCTCGGTGAGTTGCGCCAATCCACGGTTGTGATCCAAGCGAGTCATCGCCGTGAATCGATTCGTCGGCAGCGACGGGGCATTGCGCTGTGCGATCAGTGAATTGGTATTGGCAGGATTGCCGACCACCAGCACGCGCACGTCGCGGCTGGCGGCGGCGTCCAATGCTTTTCCCTGCGCCGAAAATATTTTCGCGTTCTCCAGCAGCAAGTCTTTGCGTTCCATGCCAGGACCCCGTGGTCGAGCGCCGACCAGCATGGCGAAATTGCAATCCTTGAAGGCGATGGCGGCTTCGTTGCTCGCGGTGACCTTGTTGAGGGTTGGGAACGCGCAGTCGTTCAACTCCATCACCACGCCCTGCACGGCCGCGCTCGCCGCAGGGATCTCCAATAGATTCAGATTGATGGGCTGGTCGGGGCCCAGCATCTGGCCCGACGCGACGCGAAACGCGAGCGCGTAACCGATATTTCCGGCCGCGCCGGTAATGGTGACGGTAACTGGCTTCTTCATGGCTAACCCTCGACGAAAAACGAAGAATGTTAGCCCAAATCACTCCTGCAAGGCCGAATCCTGGCCAGCGGATATGGTGCGATGCACCATTGTCTGGCTCACTCCCCTTCTAAAAATAAATACCACAGTGCTTGCATGTAGCAGTGTTGTATGCCACTATATCACCAGGTCACCGAAACACCTCGATGACCACCTAGACAAAACGGAGACTCACATGAACACCCAGATCTCAACCAAACTCGCCGCTCTCGCCATTGCCCTGATGATGAACAGCGCGCTCATCGGCGGAGTTGCCTACCTGTTCAGCGCTCAGTTGCACACGCATGCCAGCGTCCCCTCCTTGGCCCAGACTGCCGCTCACCAGTACGGCGCAGTTTGATTCGCAGACCCAGCCACAGGTTGCCTTAGACTAGAGAGCGCAATGGACCCAAATTGGAATGACAACCAGCCGATCTATCGCCAACTGCGCGATCGAATGGTCGCCCTCATTCTCGAGGGTGCGCTGAAGGAGGGTGACCCCTTGCCCTCCGTGCGGGCGGTCGCAGCCGATTACCGCCTCAATCCTCTGACGGTCCTGAAGGGCTATCAGCAGCTGGTCGATGAGCACCTAGTCGAGAAACGCCGCGGTCGAGGCATGTATGTGAGCGAAGGCGCTCAGCGGCTGTTGCTGGCCGGCGAGCGCGAACGCTTTCTGCACGAGGAGTGGCCACAAGTTCTGGCGGTCATCAACAGGCTCGGATTTTCCGCGCAGGAATTATTTGCGCAGACACCGGCGCTTACCCACCCCGCGCCGCCGCCTCGCGGCAGCGACACCAAAGAAGAATGAGACCCATCATGCCGCCGCTCATCGAAGCTCGAGACCTGACCAAGAAATATGGGGCGCACATCGCGCTCGATCGCGCCAATTTTAAAGTCGAGGCCGGCCGCATTGTCGGGCTCATCGGCCCGAACGGTGCCGGCAAGACCAGCGCACTGCGCGCCATTCTCGGTCTGACGGACTACCAAGGGCAGTTGTCGGTATTGGGCCACGAGCCGTTTCGCGAGCGCACCCAACTCATGTTTGACGCTTGCTTCATTGCCGACGTCGCAGTGCTGCCTTCTTGGCTGCGCGTCGACAATGCCATCGACTTCGTCGCCGGCGTGCACCCGAAATTTCGCCGCGACCGGGCCCAGGAGCTGCTGTCCAAGACGCAGATCACGGGTAAGCGACGCATGCGCGAGCTGTCCAAGGGCATGAAGACTCAGGTGCACTTGGCCCTCACCATGGCCATCGACGCCAAGCTGCTGGTGCTCGATGAGCCGACCTTAGGCCTGGACATCCTCGCGCGCAGTGCTTTTTACGATGCACTGGTGAATGACTACATGGACGAAACGCGGACCATATTGATAACCACGCATCAAGTGGAAGAAGTCGAGAATTTACTGACCGACGTGCTGTTCATCGACAAGGGGCGCATCGTCCTCGACTCCTCGCTCGAGGACATCGCCACGCGCTACGCCGCGGTCGCGGTGGCGAGCGACGCGGCCGACGCCGCCCGCGCTATGCAGCCGTTTTACGAACGCCGCATGCTCGGCAAGACCGTGATGTACTTCGAGCATCCCGATCTTCAGAGGCTCGCCGGACTCGGTGAGGTGCACACGCCGAGCGTCTCGGACCTATTTGTCGCCAAGCTGTCGGGAGCCGCCGCATGAACAACTATAGCTGGCTGATTCGCCGGGAATTTTGGGAAAATCGTGCCATTTGGATGTTCCCTACGGTGCTCGGTGGATTCATGTTGCTCGCCGCCCTGTTCAGCAAGATCGAATTGATTTCGCTGCCGGCGCAGATTCCGAGCCAGGCCGTGGGTCAGGCTTTCCTGGGAATCGTCGGGGCAATTTTCTTTCTCGTGATGGCCATCTATTCCACCTGGTACCTGCTCGACTGTCTGTATGCCGACCGCAAGGACCGCAGCGTGCTGTTCTGGAAATCCCTGCCCATATCCGACACGGCGACGGTTCTGTCCAAGCTGGCGATTGCCCTCGTCATCATACCGCTGGTATATGCGGTGCTCGCCGATCTGACCACGCTGCTAATGGCGTTCATTCTTTCCGTGCGCGCCAGTTCCTTCTTAGGCGGCGCGCTGTGGCACGGCGACACTTGGCTGCAGTTGCAGGGCTTATGGCTGTACCTTATCTTCATCACCGCCGTTTGGTTCTTGCCGCTGAGCGCCTATCTCCTGGTGGTATCGGCTTGGGCCAAGCGCGCCGTCATGCTCTGGTCCATCCTGCCGCCACTGGCGCTGGTGCTGGCCGAGCGCCTGTTCCTGGGCACTCATGTGATCGCAAGCGTGTTGGCAGGGCGACTGGTTCTGCCGGTGGAGGCGTTCAACGCCAATCCGGGCAGCGGAGCGTGGGTCACCACTGTCATCGGCAAGGACACCATCACCACCCCCACCAGCATTTGGAGCTTCCTCAACATCGGCGGCTTCCTGTCCAGCCCGGAAACCTGGATCGGCGTTGCCATCGGTGTGCTGTTCATCGTCTGCGCGATTCAACTGCGTATGCGGCGCACCGAGATCTGAGAGGGCATGCGGCGTTCAATCGTAGCCGTGGCCGCACTCCTAGGTGCGGCCTGCGGCGAAGCGCGGGCCGAGGAATTCTTTGCGACCCGCGACCAGAATCCGCTGCTGCGGGGCTTCTACCTGCCACTGCCCAGCGATACGCGCCGCGACGCCGCGTCGGCGGTGTCCGCCACGCTGCTGGTCAGCAACACGCTGAATGTGGAAACTCACTCGCATGAGACCTTGTTCGTGGACGGCGAGAGCACCGCACTCGATCTTAGCTATGACAATTCGCTGACTGCGAATTGGCGTTACCGGCTCTCGGTGCCGGTCATCCATGACAGCGGCGGAATCCTTGATTCGGTCATCGATGTCTGGCACCAAGCCCTTGGCTTCTCACGCGGTAACCGGCCCTTCTATCCGAAGCGGCAGCTGGATTATTCCTATTCCGGCCTGGCCAATGTCGACCTCCGCCACTCACAGACCAGCGTCGGAGACTTTGCGGCCGACGTGGGTTGGTACGCCGTGGACGATGCGCGGCAAACCGTGTCGGTGTGGGGAGGTTTCAAGGCGCCGACTGGGAAAGTAGCCTATCTGACCAGTGACGGGGCCTGGGACGGCGCTGTGTGGGTGCATGGCGCGATGCGCTGGCCGAAGTGGCAGCTGGCGGCCGAGTTCGGGGTTGTACAACCCTTCGGCGACGAAATCTTCGCGGGGGCGGCGCACCGCGACTCGGTATTTGGGCGGTTTGCTGCGACCCGCGCCATCGGACCCGTATGGTCGCTGCGCGCGCAACTCGATGGCCAATCGGGTCGCGTCGCCGGCAGCGAGCTGCGCTTTATCGGTTCCAGCATGCAATTAACCTTGGGTGCGGCCCGTACTTTGAAGGGTCGATGGCGTATCGACATGGGATTCGCCGAGGACGTTGCGGTCAACACCGCACCCGACATCACCTTCTTCCTTGGGATTCACGACTAAGCGGTGCAAAATAGCGGCCTTCAGTTCGAACTCGATTTCTCGTAGGAGCGCCGATGTACAAGACCAAGATTGACCTGTCTGAGAAAGTCCGCCGCAATGTCATTTTGATATTGAACGGTCGATTGGCCGACGCCATCGATTTGCAGAGCCAGGTCAAGCAGGCTCACTGGAACGTAAAGGGCCCGAACTTCATCGCTTTACATGAGCTATTCGACAAGATTTCGGATCTGGTGCTGGAGCAGATCGATGAAACCGCCGAGCGGATTACGGCGCTGGGCGGTACGGCAGAAGGCACCGTGGCGGTCGCGGCCAAGCGCAGCAAGTTGAAGAACTATCCCTTGAGCATCACCGCCGGCAAGGATCACCTGTTCTATTTATCGACGCAGCTGTCGGTGTTCGGCAAAGCGGTGCGGACCGCAATCGATGAGACGGCCAAGCTGGGCGACGCGGATACCGCCGACCTGTTCACCGGTATTTCCCGCGACATCGACAAGTACCTGTGGTTCATTGAGGCTCACTTGCAGGAGAAAGCTTGATGCCCGATCCCATGCAAGACACCGCGGCGGAGCCGGGTCTGGAAGCGGCGCTCGGTTTGTTGCGCGGGCTGCTCACGGCCGGAGAGACCTTGGAGGCCTGGGCGGTACAGCATCGGCTGTTCGCCCTGACGCATCGCCGTGCCTGTATTGCCGCCACCAGCGGGCGCTTTATTACGCTCAAGCGGCGCCTGCTCGGCGGCTACGAATCGGCCGACATTCGCTGGCAGGACTTGAAGGAGACCCGCATCAGCGCCGGAATTCTCTCGGCCGAACTGACCTTGGTCGCACAGACCAGCTCGGACCTGAATATCGGATCCGAAGTGAATCGAGTCTGGACATTTGCGGGATTGCGCAAGGACCAAGCGCAAGCCATGTATCGCATTTGCCAGCAGCATGATCAGGTCTGGCGCGAGAAGCGCCGCATTCGGGAACTTGAGGAATTGCGCGCCAAATCCGGCGGCGTGCAAATCGGCGGTGGTCAAGGCTCTTACGCCGGCGCGGCCGCCGTGGATGCGGCCGCCGTGGATGCGGGCGCCGTGCATACGGAACCGGCCCGGCGACTGCGCCAGGCGCGCGAGATGCTGGATGCCAAACTCATCAGCGACTCGGAATTCGAGTCGATCAAGGCAAAGATTGTCTCCGGCCTGTAGGCCAGCCGGCCACCGGCGCGCTCACTCAGCAGGCCGGTTCATCCCAGTAGGTATGCGAAATAGCTGTTGCGCAGGCGATTGAGCGGATCGGTTCTCTGGCGCAGCGCGCGGAACAACTTGGCGCGCTCGCCGAAACATTTGGTCACGTGCTCAACCTGCAAGGCGCGAGTTTGATTGAAGGTGGGCGTGCCACCCAATCCGGACGCGAAATCGTTGAAGTCGATGAGAAAATCATCCCAGCCCGAATCGCCCGATGACGAAGGCTCCAGAGTGAACATGGGGCCTGAATAGCTGACGCTGAACAGGGAGCCGCGATCCTGGTGCAGGCGGCTGGCGCCGCTGACCACGTTGGAACGGTAGCGATGCTCCTTGTAATAGGCCTTACAGAAGTCAAAGTACTCGCCCAGCATTTTTGGATAGTCGGCCTGGGGAAATGCCCACAGGCTGTAGGTATGGCGCGCCTTCCACGCTTCGGAGGGCATGTCGCGCATCCACTCGTGGGAATACAGCGCCAGCGAACGTGTGCCGCCGAGTGCTCGCTGCACTCCGGAAAGCATCGCCGCGCGCAGGCCGGGAGCCGCCAAGACGCTGCCGACGGTGGAACCGAAAGCCGGCAACACATTGCGCATCACGGAATTGCGCACCTGCCAGATTCCGGAACGGGTCACGGACGCCGCTTCGTCGAGCACGCGGCGCTCGACCGTGATCTTGTCGGTGAAGGGTGAAATATGCAGCCGCAAGGCGCCCTGCGTCTGCACGATGGACGTGAAGCGAGCCGAGAACTCCTTGAGGGACAGCACTTGATAGTCGATTTTGACCGGCGTCAGCGGCCGCACCCGCAACACCACTTCGTGCACCACCCCCAGCAAGCCGAAGCTCGAACGCAGCACGCGCATCAGATCCCGCTCGCGCTCCGTCACGACCATTTGCTTGCCCTGCGGCGTGATCAATTTGATTTCCGTGACGCAAGATGACAATTGCGCCATACCGGGGTCGTAGGAGGCTTGCGGCAAAGTGGTGACGGCCACGGCACCCAAAGAAATCTGGCCGATTTCCGGGGTGAGGGGCAGTTCCAGGCCGCGCTCGGCGAGCGCACGCACCAGCGTTCCCACGCGCACGCCGGCCTGCGCCCGTACGAAGGTCTCACCGAATTCGAGTATTTTATCGAGCCCGCCGGTATCGAGCGTGGTGCCGCCGTCGCCGCCCACGCAGCGGGTCTGCGAATAGTCGGCACCTACGATGCGAACCGGGGTCGGATAGCTCTTAGTCTTGCCGAGGACGATGGGAATGTCCTCGAAGCGCTTGACCTTGAGGACCATCCTCGGCCGTCGATAGAGACCTGATGCGTCCGCGCCCGGCGAATGAGTGACTTTACTGACCATGTGCTTCCCCCCGGAAGACAATACCAATCGAAAAAACGCGTACTGTCAGGGGGACACAAAACCAGACGGTTTTGCCGTGCGTAAAGCACTGTAGATAACTGGCGACCCCGCTATCGTCAGGCTTCCCCTTAAGGAAGCCCCTTAGACCGGTGGTTTTGCGTCCCCACCTTTCGGCGGGTTTGCCCTTGAACAGCCTCGCTACTATGCGACGGGTCTGGCATCCCTGTAAAGGGCTTTTTTACCCCATCAGAAGTAGGGTTTCGGCGTGCTCGACGGCCTCCGGGGTGCCGTACATCACCACCACATCACCCTCTTCGAGCACGGTATCCGGGCTGGGTTCACGTCCGACGATGCCATCACGGCGCACCGCGCTGACCGATGCCCGCGAACCGCGCATGGCGAGATCGGCAATGCTGCGTCCCACCGCCCAGGCGTGCGGCGGCAGAATTACGCTGTGCAATTCCTCGCGAAAGGCGTGACTTTGGTCGAGGTGCTCGGCGTCTGCGGCACGAAAGTACTGGCGCAGCATGGCGTAGCGGCTGCTGCGAATATCGTTAACGGTGCGAATCACCCGCGGCACCGGCAGTTTGAGCAGCAGCAGGAGATGGGACAGCAGCATCAGGCTGGCCTCGAATGTCTCCGGCACCACTTCGGTTGCGCCGGCGGCCTGCAATAGCTCCAGTTTGGAGTCGTCCTGGGTGCGCACCAGAATAGGCACATCGGCCCGCAGTTGGCGGACGCCCCGCAAGATGCGCAACGCCACATCGGGGTTGGCAAAGGTGATGACCACGCAACTGGCGTGCGCCACCCCAACGTTCTCCAACATCTTAATCTCGCCCGCATCGCCATAGATGACCGGGTCGCCGGCCTGCCGGCCGACGCGGATACGGTAGGCATCGAGGTCGAGAGCGATGTACTCGAAGCCCGTTTGCTCGAGCACCCTTGCGATGTTCTGGCCGACGCGGCCGAAACCACAGATGACTACGTGATCGCGCTCGGCGACGGCGAGGGTCGCTTCCGTTTCGCGCATGGCGGCGCTGTGCGGCGGCCCGGATTCCCCAAGCAGCGCACGAGTTATGCGTCGATTGTGCCGGATAAGCAGGGGCGACAGCACCATACTGAGCACGATGGCCGCGAGTAAGGGCTGCACCACGTCGGGATCAAGCAACTCGCGTCTCAATAATAGAGTCAACAGAGCGAAGCCAAACTCTCCACCCTGACTCACGACCACGCCGGTGCGCAGCGATTTGAACCAACTTCCGGTTGCCGGTTTTGTGACGAGGATGACCACCGCCGCCTTGAGCAGCAACATGCCGGCGAGAATGGCCGCCACCAAGGGGAAGTGCCGTAGCAGCAGTCCGACATCGAGCAGCATGCCGACGGTGATAAAGAACAGGCCCAGCAAGACTTCCCGATACGAACGGATCGTGGCCTCGATCTGGTGTTTAAATTCGGTTTCCGCCAGCATCATGCCGGCCAGAAAGGCGCCGAGCGCAAGCGATAGACCCACGGCGTGGGTCGCCCAGGCCGAGGCCAGCACTGCCAGCAACACGGCCAACGAAAATAATTCTGCCGAGCGCACTGAGGCGATGACCAGAAACAGGGGCCGCAGCAGCCAGCGCCCGGCCGCGAGCACCAGCACCAGGGCAAGAATGGCGATGCCGATGGCGCTGGCGATGTGCATGGCATCGGCGGTGCCGGCGCCGCCGGTAAGCACCGAAACCAGGGCGAGAAACAAGGGAAAGCTCAGATCCTGAAACAGGCAAATAGCCACCGCGAGTCGACCGTGGGTTCGGTTATTTTCCGATTGCTCGGTGAGCTGAGCAATGATGATGGCTGTCGAGGACATGGCTACCGCGCCGCCGATCACCACGGCGACCGCCGGAACCACATCGAAGATCAGGGCCAAACCCAGCGCGACGAGGGAGGTGGTGATCAGCACCTGTGCGCCGCCGACGCCGAGTACCTCCCAGCGCATAGCCACCAGACGCGGCAGCGAGAATTCCAGCCCCAGAGTGAACACCAGGAATACCACGCCGAAGTCCGCCAACAGCTGCGTTGTCTCGCTGCTCTGAGCCAGCGCAAATGCATGCGGTCCGAGCAGCATCCCGACCGCGAGATAACCGAGAATCGCCGGCAGTTTTAGCTTGCGCACCCCCGCGACCACGCACACCGATGCGGCGAGCAGTATTAGTATCTGTAACAGCGGATCGCTGTGCATCGTGTCCTCGAACTCACGGAAAGGGTCGGCACTTGCCTGCTAGCATATAGTGATGAGTCCAAGTATGACCGTCCTCAAGCTCGAAGGAGAAGGCGACGACTGGCGGTTGCAGCTTGGCGGCGATTGGTCCTTGGGCGCGCTGACGCAAATCGAAGCGCAGCTCCAAAGCATCCCCGACGGATTGCATGGCCGGCTGCTCTGCGATTGGTCGCAGGCCGAACTGCCGGGGATCGGACCGGTGTGGGCATTGCTGCTGCACTTGAACGGCACCGGCGCGCCGCGCCTTGCGGTCAGTCACACGGGCGATCCACCCCACTTTGTGGAGTTACTGCAAAAGCTCCAATCGGAAGATCACGTACCAGCCGATCCAATCCCTGGCGGCCCAAGCTTGGAAGGGTCCGTCGGCAAGGTCGGGCGTTGGGCACTACTGGAGGGGGACGAGGTGCGCGCCGTGATCGGTTTCTTCGGCCGCATCGTCACGGTGTTCAGAGAGATGTTTTCCCGGCCACGCGCCCTGCGCCAATCGTCGCTTGCGCGGCATATATATGAGACCGGCATTACCGCCATTCCCATCGTATCGCTCATTGCCTTTCTAATCAGTGTGATCGTGGCCTATCTGGGATCGCAGCAGCTAAGCAAATTCGGCGCCGACATTTTCGTGGTGGATCTCGTCACCATTTCCGTGCTGCGGGAGATGGGAGTGCTGCTGACCGCCATTATCGTTGCGGGCCGCTCCGGCAGCGCTTTTGCCGCGGAAATCGGCGTAATGCAGCTCAACGAAGAGACGGACGCGCTGCGCGCCATGGGGATGAATCCGATCGAGCTGCTGGTCGTGCCGCGGGTGCTCGCCCTCATTATCGCGTTGCCCCTGCTGACCGTCATTGCAGATGCCATGGGCCTGGCCGGCGGTGGTCTATTGTCGCTGCTGAACCTACACATTCCCTTGCCGCAATTCATCAGCCGCCTGCGCGAATCGATCTCGCCCACGACTTTCTGGTCGGGAATGATCAAGGCGCCGGTGTTCGCCCTGTTGATCGCCATGGTCGGGACCTACCGCGGCATGCAGGTGCGCGATTCGGCGCGCGAACTGGGACGCCTGACCACGGTCGCCGTGGTGCAGTCCATATTTCTGGTAATCCTGGCGGACGCCCTGTTCGCCATCCTATTCGTGCAATTGGATTTCTGATGGATGCAACCGCAACCGCAACCGCAACCGGTACTGGAGCCGTAATTGCAGCCGGGCCGGTCATTCGTGTGCGCGGCCTCGTCAGCCGCTTTGGCGCGCAGGTGGTGCATAACGGGCTCGACATGGATGTACCGCCGACCGAGATCTTCGGCATCGTCGGCGGCTCGGGCGCCGGCAAGTCGGTGTTACTGCGTACGATACTGGGATTGCGGCCGCCCGACGCGGGCACGGTGGAGATCTATGGCAAGGACGTGCAGCAGCTGGCTGGCGTCGATCGCAGCGCATTGATGCGCAGTTACGGCGTGACATTTCAAAACGGCGCGTTGATCTCCTCTCTGACCATCGCTCAGAACATTCAATTGCCGCTGCGCGAGTATTATCCGGCGTCGGAGAAAACTCTGGATGAATTGGCGGACTTGAATTTGGCTTTGGTGGGCTTGGCGCACGCCGACGGGTTGAAATACCCCTCGCAATTGTCCGGCGGCATGGTCAAGCGTGCCGCACTGGCGCGGGCGCTTGCTCTGGAACCCAAGCTGTTGTTCCTGGACGAGCCCACCGCCGGCCTCGATCCCATTTCCGCCGCGGCCTTCGATGAGCTACTGTTGTACCTTCACTCCCAGCTGCGACTCACCGTGGTCATGATTACTCACGATTTGGACACCTTGTTTCGAACTTGTAGCCGGGTTGGGGTGATCGTCGATGGGCGCATGATTACCGATACTCTGGACGGCTTGTTGCAGAATCAGACGCCGTGGATACACCAGTATTTTCATGGCGCGCGGGCACGGGCCGCAGCGCCGGCTCCCGGTACGCCGGCGACCGGCATGCCGGCCGCAAAGGACATGCATGGATAGGGATGCGAATTACGTGGCGGTCGGCGCTTTCGTACTGCTGGTCATCGCCATGGCGACGTCGTTCGTGCTTTGGTACTCGAACAGCCAGGATAAGCACATCTACTTGCGCTATGAGATTTACTTCCCGGGCTCGGTCAGCGGACTGACACAGGGAAGTCCGGTGCGCTACCTGGGCGTGGATGTGGGCAAGGTGTATCGCATCATGATCGATCCGCAGCAACGTAACCGCGTGCTCGTCATCGCCGATATCGAAGCCACGGCCCCCATCGATGGCCGTACCCAGGCGTCCTTGAGTCTGCAGGGCATTACCGGCCTGTTGTTCATCGATTTGGAGCAGGATCGCAAAGTGAAGGTGCCGGGTGTGCTGCCCGACGGATTGCACTATCCGGTGATTCGCTCCGTGCCGTCGGATTTCGACGTCTTGCTGAGCAATCTGCCGCAGCTGACTACGCACCTAGTGGAGCTTGCCGACCGCTTCAATCAAGTGTTCAGCGATGAGAATGTAGGGTCGGTCAAGGCCACTCTCGAGAATGCAAGGGCTGCCAGCGAGCGCCTGCCCGGCGCGCTGCGCGACGTGCAGGAACTGGTGGCGGACGTGCGCCGCGCAACCCAGGAAGTGCAGGGCGCCGCCGCCGACTTGCGCGGCATCGAGGCACGCACCGCTCCGGACATTGAATCCGCCATGGCGAATGTCCGGCGTGTTTCGGACAATCTGGCGAAGACCTCGGACCGCTTGGAACACTTCGTGGCGGATAACGAGCCCGGCGTATCGCGCTTCACGCATCAAAGCTTGCCGGAACTCGAGCAGCTGCTGCGTGAAAGCCGGCAGGCCGCGCGCGACTTTCGCGACCTGTCACGCAGCTTGAAGCAAAATCCCTCGCAGCTCATCTATGAGCCAAACTACCGCGGCGTGGAGGTGGCGAAGTGACCGGCTCAAGAACTGTCGCGGCATTTCTGTTGGCTGCATGCACGGCGGCTTGCACGGGTTCGCTGTTCCAAAGCAAGGCCGCGCCGCCCACCATCTATTTGTTGGGAACTGGATCAGCGGCGCCCGGGGCAGCGCTGCCCCCCACAGCGGCGGCCCGCACAATTCCGCTTGACTTGGCGGTGCTCAAACCGCGCGTGCGACCGGGTTTGGAAACCGATCGCATCGCCGTGCTGTATCCGGATCGGCGCCTCGATTACTTCGCCGACGCACGCTGGAGCGGTACTCTGGGTGAGGTGCTGCAGGACGTCGCGGTGCAGGCGTTTCACTCGCGTGCCGCTTTGCGCAATGTCAGCGGCGACGCGTCGGTGTTTGCCAGTGCCTACTGGCTGGAAATAGAAGTCGCGGACTTTCAAGCCGAATACCCGGCCGGGGCGAGCGCGGCACCCACGGTCCACGTGCATTTGCTGGCCCGGCTCGGTGGTTCCGGCGATCGGCGCATTCTCGGGCAGTTCGAGGCGAATGCAATCGAGGCCGCCGCTGAGAACCGATTGACCGCGATAGTCGAAGCCTATTCGCGGGCCACCGACGCAGCATTTGCAGAACTCGTTGCCGGCGTCAGCGCCACGCTTGCCCAGACTTCAGAAGCTCGATAGGCCGGTGGCCTCCGCGAAGCGATAACGCCAGTAAGCGACGGCGCCCGGATCCGCGACGCCTGATTTCGCGGTCGCAGCCGACCAAATTCCGTCGAAGTACTCCAACACGGCACGCGCCGGCGCCGCCCTCACGGGCATGCGCAGATCCACACCGGCCTCGAGATTCAAGTCGTCGAGATTGCGGCGCGTGAAGTTCGCCGAGCTTACGTTCAGCCACAAATCATTGCGGTGCCGGACTGCGAGCAACGAGGGACGCGCGACGGTTGGATCATCCGGATTCCAGCGCACTTCAATGCGGCCGCCGCCGTCCCGCAGGAGTTCATCGGCTACCGCGCGATTCGGTACGCGATTCCGGGACAGCAGCACCCGCAGGTGTGCGCCGCGCCATGCCGCAGCGATGGCCGCGACGATTAGCGGGCGGTGACTGAAGTCTTCGACCGCGATGCTGATCTGATCCTCCCTGCCCGCCGCCGCCACGGCGTCCAGCAGCGCGCTCTGGATACCGCCCTCGGTCAGAAATCGCGCATCGATAGATCCCAAGCCGCCACCGTCCATGTGTGCTGCGGCGGGCAGGCGATCGTCATCGCTGGACCACTTGGCGATTTGCAACTCGCCGGCAATCATGGCGCGCGCCAAGGCTCCCTTGAGCACTAGGCCCGCGGCGGCGCCGCTCGGCGCAACAGTGGCGCTCCAACCGCCGTAACCATCGTCGGCCACCAGCAGCTGCCGCTGATCCGCCTTGAAGTTTTGCATGCGTGACCAGGTCCGTACGGTGATCTGTCCCGGCGCCTCGTCGAATGGATCGCTCCACCAGCCGAGCAGCAGCCGCCATGCGGCGGAATACAACGGGTTCGAATCGCGCAGGCGATCGAGATCGACGCGTGCGACGATCATGCCGGCCTGTTCCAAGGACTCGAGAAATCCGGCCGGAGTGCCGCCGAAGGCCTCGTTGGCGGGGTCCGTCACCAGCACGATCTTGATGTTGGGCCGCATGCGCTTGCGTGCCAGCAGGCGCTGCGCCAATTCGCGAGTCACCGGCGAGCGATCGACCACGATCAACTGCTCGGCGTGATCGATGGCCGCGGCATCTCGGCCGGCCAAGTCAGGACGCGGCGGGGCTTCGAACAGGAATTCAACGTCGGCGTCCGATAGCCGCGACACCTGCGAGACCAAGTGCATCCCCGGGGGCAGCGGTTTCGCCGAATTCCAAAAGATCAGTGCAATCCATGCGATCACCAATGCCGGTGGAATAATCCGAACGCATCGCCGAAACAATGAGGTGCGGGGACCTGCCGGCGGCTGTGATTCTGGTTGCGCCTCTGATTCCTCCATTGCATTTAATCCCCGCCGCCGGCCTCGGCTTCTGCCGCCTCAATCGCGGTACCGATTTCCATCCAGCGTGACTCCATGACCGCCGCGTCCCGGGTGAGATCTGCATACTGCGCCTGCAATCCCCCATGCATGGGGTCCTCACAAAGCGCAGTCTCGACCTGCGACATGTGCGCGGCG
>JBBRQO010000013.1:0-127292 GCA_038226325.1 Steroidobacterales bacterium
ACTTCGGTGAACACACGCTTCAAGGCCGGCGGATCAAACCAAAGATAGGTGTGAATGTCGAATGGATTGGCGATCGTCACCCGGTCGGTCAGCACTTCACGCAGAGCGGCGGCGCGTTCCTGCGGAAGCGGCGCGAAGTCGAGAGCCAATTCACGCGACACATCGGCCGTCATTGCCATGTCGCCGCCCGAGGCCCCCATCACCAGCACCTTGCGGCCGCCGAGAGGCCCTCCCGCATGAAACAGCTTCAGGGTTTCGCACAGTGTAGCGAGGGTGTCGCAGCGGGCGATGCCCGCCTGACGGCAAAATGCCTCGAATACTTCGTCCGCGCCCGCCAGCGCTCCGGTGTGGCTGTGAGCGGTGCGTGCGGCAGCGGCAGTACGCCCGGACTTGATGACGGCGATTGGCTTGCCCGCCTGCCGCGCCAGCTGCGCCGCGTGTGCAAATCGCGCGGGATCCTTGATGCCCTCGAGGTATAGGCCGAAGGCTGTTACGCGCGGGTCTTGACAGAGAATTTCGATCAGATCTTCCACCGCCAAGCGCGTCTGATTGCCGACGGTAAACAGGCCGCCGATGGGCAGCGAGCGCTGATTGAACATGAGCGTGAGTGCAATCGTGCCGCTCTGACAGATGAGTGCGACGCCACGGTCCACGGGAGCGCCCACGATCTGATCGGGCATCATCGCCACTTTGTCGAAGAAATTAACGAAACCATAGCAGTTCGGCCCAAAAAAAGGCAGATCGCCGGCACTGGCCGTGAGCGCACGGGTCAACTCATTACCGGAAGCGGTGCCTGTTTCCGAAAAGCCCGCGGTGAAACACACGAATCCACCGGCGCCGCGCGCGGTGATCGCAGCGGCGACGCCGGGCGCCTCGTTATTGGGCACCGCAAGGAACACCGCATCGGGAACGCCCGGAAGCTCGGCCACGGAGCGATAATAGGTCACCGAGTCGCTCGAGCGCCGGCTCGGATGAACCCGCCACAATTCTCCGGAGTAGCCGATGGATCGATTGCCGGCGGCGACCGCATCGGTCCAGGCGCCCGCGCCGATCAAGGCGATGCTGCGCGGCGCGATGAGTCGATGTATATCCATCGGATGCGTCGCTAGCGGCGCTGCAATTCGATTTTGCGCGAACTCGGCGCGAAGGCCTCGCGCGCGGCAGGGGGAATCTTGAGGTTCTCGAGTTTCGCCGTGACCTCGCTCGGAAACGGCGCCGAGCTGGGCTTCTCGCCTTGATGTACATGCAGCAACATCATGTCGGTGGTGGCGACCGGCTCGCTGACCCGGGAGCACATGAAGCGGCACCCGACATGAATTCTCTTGCGGTCGAAATCCAAAATCGAAGACTCGACGCGCAGATCGTCCGTGCTCTTGACCTCGTGTAGAAAGTGCAGGTGCAGCTCAAGGGAATACAAAGTGCAATGCGTGCTCGCGCGGTAGGCCGCATCCAGACCCAGAAAATCCATGAGGTCATCGATGGCGTAACTCGCCACCAGGCCGTAGTAGGCGTCGCGCAAATGTCCGTTGTAATCGATCCACTGCGGATCGATCTTGGCGTGATAAATGGGCAGCTGTGGCATCGTGGCGGTGCTCAACGGAGTTGCAACTTCTCGCGCGCCTGCGCCGGGGTCAGGACCCGGGCTCCCAAGGCCTCGACGATGCCGCGGGCCTTTTCCACCAATTGGGCGTTGCTGGCATACACGCCCTTGCTCAAGTAAAGATTATCCTCGAGTCCGACCCGCACATTGCCGCCGAGCAGCACCGACTGCGCCACCCAGGGCATCTGCATGCGGCTGATCGCAAAGCTGCCCCAGTTACAGTTTTCGGGCAGGGTGTTGACCATGGCGAGCAGGTGACCGACGTCGGCCGGAACTCCATACGGAATGCCCATGCACAATTGGATGAGCGAGGGCGCGGTGAGCAACCCTTCCTTGACCATCTGACGCACGAACCACAAATTGCCCGTATCAAAGACCTCCAATTCGGGCTTGACCCCGAGGTCCTTGCAAATGGCGGCGCCCTGTCGCAGGTAATTGGGAGTGGAGACATAGGCGCGATTGCCGTCGCCGAAATTCAAGCTGCCGCAGTCGAGTGTGGCGATGTCGGGACGATACAGGCCTTCTTGGCACAGATCGATGACATGGCGCATGCGATCCTCCTGGCTGACGAAATCGCTGCCGGGGCCCGGGGTATCCTTCAATCCGTTGTCGCCGACGACGATGTAGCCGCCCATGCCGCAGGTGAGGTTCACGATCACATCCACTTTGCTCTCGCGAATGCGCTTGACGACTTCGCGGTAGTGCTTGGTTTCCATGCTGAAAACGCCGGTTTCCGGTTCGCGGACATGGATGTGAACGATAGCCGCGCCGGCCTGCGCGGCGGCGATGGCGGTGGCGGCGATCTCGGCCGGCGTAACGGCACAGTGCGGGCTCTTGGTGACCTTGGTGTCATCGCCGGTGACGGCGCAAGAAATGATGACGTCGTGATTCATGAAATTCCCCAAAGGCTTAACAAGTTTGATTCGGTTTTATTATCTTCATAATAATATTTAAACGCAGTCGCAGCAACTATCTTCTGAGCGCGGCAGCGGCGTGGCTCAACTAAACAACCGTGTCAGCAGGAACACGGCGCTACGGAACAACGTGACCAATACCCCCCAGACGATGACTATCGAGGCGGCGGTTGCGCCTAGGCCGGCCAGCACCCAAATTCCGTCGCGCTCCAGGATGGCGAACGCGAACAGGGCCGCAACAACCGCTCGGCGCGGGCCAGCTAGGGCACGATACGCGATACCAGGGCGGTGAAGTGCACCCGATCCATAGATCGATCGGCAATCAGTTTGGGAAGCCAGGGACGAAGCCCCAATGCCAGCTGTGCCGTGAGGAAAAGCAGCGGGGCGCCCAAAATGGTGGATGCTCCAGGCGGTTGAGAATTTCCGACAGCGAAGGGCCGGATTTTCCGGCGTCAGGGCGGGACAGCACTTGTGTGCCGTCCGCCGGCAAGCGCCCGGATGATCTCGACTTCGCCGCAAACTCCAAGAATTCTTCCCTGCTCGGCGAGCAGCACAGGGTGCCCCGTGGATTGACGTAACTGAATGATGGACTGCAGCGAGAGCGACGCCGGCGCCACCGCAAGCCCGGGGCGGTGAGTCAGTTCAGCCTCGTCCGTTATATGGCAGAAGGCATGTGCAACGCCATCCAGGTGCAGGCCGAGGGCCTCATCGGAAGAATTCAAAGACAGTCGATAGCGCCTGGCGGCATCCAGCCAGACATGTCCGTCGCCGCTGTCCGAGAAGGTTGCACGGTGCTGCATGATCATGCTTCCGGTTAGAACGGTCAGCGGATTCATGTGCCGCACGAACTCCGCCACATACTCATCCGCGGGCGCCAACACGATGTTCTCGGCGGTGCCCGTCTGAATTATCCGACCATTCTGTAAAATGGAAATGTGGTCCCCCAGCCGCAAGGCCTCGTCCAAGTCGTGGCTGACGAACAGAATGGTCTTTTTGACCCGTGCCTGCAGGGTCAGCAGTTCGTCCTGCAGCTTGCCGCGAATCAGCGGATCCAAGGCGGAAAACGGCTCATCCATCAGCAGAATGTCTGCATCTGTCGCAAAGGCGCGCGCCAATCCGACGCGCTGCTGCATGCCGCCGGACAGTTCGCTGACATAGCGCTCAGCCCACTGCGACAGACCGACCAGCGCCAATTTCTCATCGACGATGAGCTTGCGCTGCGCCGCGCCTTCGCCGCGCAACTCCAAGCCGAAGCCCACGTTTTCGCGCACCGTGCGCCACGGCAGCAAGCCAAATTGCTGGAACACCATGGCAACACGTTCGCGGCGCAAGCGGCGCATTTGCAAGGTGTCGCAGGTGGCGACATCGATGGACGATTCGCCGTCGCGCACCAACACGGAGCCTCGCGTCACCGGGTTCAGGCCATTGGCTGCTCGCAACAAAGTCGATTTACCGGAGCCCGAGAGCCCCATGAGCACGGAAATTTCACCACGCGCCACACTTAAGCTGGCGCCGGCAACGCCGACGATGACGCCATACTTATTCTGAATGTCGTTGCGGGTGGCGCCGCCGTCGAGCGCGGCAAGGGCCTCGCGCATTACTTTGCGTCCTTCCCGTCCCGCGCCGGAAAACAGGATATCGACGCCCTTGAATTCCACCGCCGCGTTCATCGCGGCGCCCCCCTTTCCTGCGGCCGGCTCATGCGGTCCAAGATGATGGCCAGCAGCACGATGGTAAAGCCCGCCTCGAAGCCCATGCCCACTTGCACCGAGTTGAGCGCGCGCACCACCGGCACCCCTAAGCCGCCTGCGCCGACCAGCGCGGCAATGACCACCATCGACAGGCTCAGCATGATGCATTGGGTAATGCCGGCGATGATGGTGGACGCGGCGCTCGGCAATTCAACTTTCCAAAGCAATTGCATGGGCGTGGCGCCGAACGCCTCGCCCGCCTCGATTAGCGGTTTCGGCACCGAGGAAATACCCAGATGGGTGAGTCGGATGGGCGCCGGCAGAGCGAATATCACCGTCGAAATCAGACCCGGAACCACGCCGAGTCCGAACAGCACCAAGGTTGGAATCAAGTACACGAAGGTCGGCAGAGTCTGCATCAGATCCAGCACGGGACGTAAGGCTGCGAACAGGCGCGGACGGTGCGCGGCGGCGATGCCTAAGGGTACACCGAGAGCCGTGGATGCCAAGGTCGCTACCATGACCAGCGAGAGAGTCTCAAGGGTGGCCAGCCAGTAGCCTTGATTGAGGATGAACAGCAGCGCCAGTGCCACAAAGGCGGCGAGGGGAATCGATCGGCGCAGCACCCAGGCCAGCACGGCGACGGCTACGATGAGCAAGGGCGCGGGCACGGCGTGCAATAACGCCGTCAGGCCGTTGACCATGCCGCGAATGACGATGGAAATTCCATCGAACAGAAAAGTGCCGTGCTTCTTGATGGTGTCGATGGCAACGGCCATGCTGTCACCCACCGGAATTTTGTGGCTGACGATCCATTGCTCGAAGCCGCCGGGACGCGGTGGCGGCAGGGCATGCGCCAGCTCGCTCGTCGCCGGCCGGCCTTCAAAGGTGAGCACTCCATTGAGCCAGGCTTTGGTGGCTGTGGGATTCGCCTTCAACCATTCCGTGGCGGCAACATCGGCCGGCTCGTGGCCCTCGAGTATGGCCGCCATCATTTCGCTTTCGCCGCGCAACGTGAACTTAAGATTGGAGAGCAGCCGGCCGATGTTGGGGCATGCGGCGCTGTAGCCTTTGCGGGTCACCGTGTAAATAGTGGCGCCACCGAAATTGGGGCCGAATAATTCGTCGCCGCCAGTAAGATATTTCAAATCGAAGCGCATGTTCATGGGATGCGGATCCCATGCCAGGAACACGACGGGTTTCGTGTCGTGGTAGGCACGTTCCACCTGCGCCAACATACCCTGCTCGCTGGATTCGATTAATTTGAAGCCGGCCAACCCAAATTGATTCTGCTTGAGCATTTCCAGCACATGCCGGTTGCCATCATTGCCGGGCTCGATCCCGTAGATCGAGTCATTGAGCTCGGGTGCGAAACGCTGAATATCCTTGAAGTCCTTGAGTCCGGCGGCGTACGTGTACGCCGGCACCGCCAGCGTATATTTCGCGCCGGTGAGGTTTGCTCCGACCACGACGACGGTACCGTCTTCGACGTAATGGGCCCGATCGCCCGCCTGGGCCGGCATCCAATTGCCGAGGAAGATATCGAGGTCATTGTTCTGCAGCGACGCGAAAGTTACAGGTACCGACAGCACGGTGACGGTCGGCAAGTAGCCGATGGAGCGCAGCAATTGAGCGGTCAAGGCGGTGGTGGAGGTTACATCGGTCCAGCCCACATCGGAGAAACGCACCGTTTGGCAGCTGGGTGGATCGCGGCGACCGTCGCTGGGTGCCGACGTCTGGCCGCTAGGTGCAGCCGTATTGCTGAGGTTTACCGCAGCACTTGGCGTGGCGGAGGCCGCTTCGGTCCGCAGCGCAAGCGTCGATACAGCTATGAGGGCATAGCTCGATAGAGTCGCTGCCTTGAGAATCCCCAACAATGGCCGGAATGGCGCCATAAGTCTTTCCCTAAGCTCTATGATTCGTGCTGTCCGCTGAGTGAGAGGCCAGCGTGCCGATATGATGGCGACCCTTGAATCCGTACCACAATAGACCGGCGCCTAGTATCACGCCTGTGTACGCGAAGGCACCCCACGTGTTGTACCAAGGGGTGCCGTAAATGGCTTCGCGCGGCCACGCTAGATTGAGTGCCATCCCGGCACCCCACAGTACCGCAATGATATTCACCAATAATCCCCAACGGCCCATGGTGAAGTAACCGCCCGCAGCGAGATCGGCGGGCGGCCAGTGTCCTCGCAGGCGCTTGAGCAGCAGAGGGCCCGTCACCATCAAGTAAGCCAGGTAGATCATGATCACTGCGATCGACGTCAGTACGGTGAAAATCTTAGGTTGTCCGATGTTGATGACCAGAATCAGCGCGGCGATCACGCCGATGAGGACGGCGGGGGTGACCGGCGTCTGAGTCTTGGGATTCACGCGGGCGAGTTTCTCTCCGAACGGAAGGGCATTGTCGCGCGCCATCGCGAAGGTCATGCGGATGGCGGCGGTGTGCACGGCCAGCGCGCATACGGTCACCGCAATCACGATGCAGATCAGGAATACCTTGCCCAACGGACCCCACATCACCTGTTCGACGATGTATTGCAGGCCACCGCTGCTGCTGGCGATCTGCGGGTCGCGGAGGTTGGATACCGACAGAATTGCGAACGCCAGGATTGCCCCGCCGATGACGAAGGAGGCAAGAATGGCTCGCAGGATCGCCCGCGGCGCCGTGCGACGCGGCTCGACCGTCTCCTCGCCCAGCGAGCTCGCGGTGTCGAATCCGTACATTACGTATCCCGAGGCCAGTGAGGCTATGAGAAATACGCCCAGAAAACCGCCACTGGCGCCGTTTCCGTAGCCGTTTGTCGAGAAAAACACTTCGGGTCCGCGCTTCGCGTGAAACGCCAGAATAATTGCAATGAGACAGGCGGCAATCAGCTCAATAAAGACGCCGGCGCTGTTGATCATTGTCATCAGCCGCACTCCTAGCGCATTGACGACCGTGGTGAATAGGATCAGGACCGTGCCGAGGATCACCGCGTTGGCGGCGGAATCGTAGGTGCCGGTGCCGTCGCCGACGATCTGAAAACCGCTCCACAAGCGTGGCAGGTTGAGTTGCAGCGCGAGCACCACTGCTGACAGCGTAACAACCGACGCGGTAAGCATTAGCCAACCGGCTGACCAGCTCACGATACGGCTGCCCAACTGCTTGGACCAGTTGTAGACCGATCCGGCGACCGGGTATTTGGCGGCCAGCTCCATGAAGCACAGTGCGACCGCCAGCTGGCCCATCAATACCATTGGCCAGGACCATAGGTAAGCCGGTCCGGCGATACCGAAACCGAAGTAGAACAGCTGGAAAGTGCCGGTGAGGATGGAGATATAGCTGACGCCGGCGGCAAAGCTGCCGAACTTTCCGATTCCGCGATCGAGCGACTGCCTGTAGCCGAAGTGTTCCATACCGCTGTCGGTCCGAGGGAGGTCGGCCTTATTAACCATAGACGTATCCCCTGTGAAGCGGCGTGTTCGCGGGCTTGACCCAGCGCCGTTCGGAGCGGCATGATTGTGCCAGCGACGGCCGGCTTGAACAGACGTTTAACGAGGTCCGGTTAACGTTTATCATGCTTCCCTAGTCGATTGAAAACAAACGTATATATTCTTCTGTTACGTATCTTAGACACAACTTCCACCGGGCGTCTACTGGCCGTTTGAGCGATCGGGAGCTGCTAAATTGAATACTCAATCAATGAACCCAATAGAAAACTCAGATGTTCCGATAGAGGAAACGCGACGCAGTCAATTGGTGGAAGTCACCATCGATAGCCTAGCGGAACTTGGCTATGTGGGCACGACGCTTGCGCAAATCGCCACCCGGGCGGGCGTATCTCCAGGACTGGTCGCGCATTATTTCGGCGATAAAGATGGCTTGCTCGATGCTGCGTTCCGCTCCTTGGCGCGGCGCGTCGGCAATCAGGTGCGCATGCGTTTGCGTCAGGTAAGCACACCTCGCGCACGTATTCAGGCGGTCATCGATGCCAACCTGGCGCCGGAGGAGTTCGAGCAGCGCACCGGCACCGCATGGCTGGCATTTTGGGGCCAGGTGTTGCAGGTCGAGTCATTAAAGCGGGTGCAATCGGTATATCAGCAGCGCACCTTGTCGACGCTGCGCGGCTCGTTGAAGCAACTCATGCCGCCGGACGACGCGCAGCGCCTGGCCGCCATGATCGCCGCAATGATCGACGGCGTTTGGTTGCGGGCCGCGCTTTCCGGCTGGCGCGAGGCCGACAGCGAAAGCGCCCGTGCCCTGCTTACTGCATTTGTCGACGATCGGTTGAGACAGGCCGCTCCCACCACCGCGGTCGGCGGCGCAAAGGCTCCCGGCCCCGCCGCCGGCGAGCGCTTCGCCTCCATCAATCCCGCGACGGGCGAGGTATTGGGTTACGTCAAGGTTGCGGGATCTGCCGAGGTCAATGCGGCCGTGAGCGCCGCCCGCAAAGCGCAACCGGCCTGGGCCGCCATGACAGGTACTGAGCGAGCCCGCATCCTGCGCCGGGCCGCCGACATCCTACGCTCGCGTAATCAAGAACTCGCCGAACTCGAGACCCTCGACACCGGCAAGCCCATCCAAGAAACGCGGGTGGTGGACGTGATGTCCGGTGCCGATTGCTTCGAGTACTTCGCGGGGCTAGTGCAGAGTCTCAGCGGCGAGCACATCGATTTGGGAGCGACGGCATTCGGTTACACGCGGCGCGAGGCGTTGGGCGTGGTAGCCGGCATCGGCGCGTGGAATTACCCGTTGCAAATCGCCTGCTGGAAAGCCGCGCCGGCGCTTGCCTGCGGCAATGCCATGATATTCAAGCCCGCAGAACTCACGCCGTTCAGCGCCGTCAAGTTGCAGGAAATCTTGCGCGAGGCGGGACTGCCTGAGGGTATATTTCAAGTCGTACAGGGCTTCGCTGAGACCGGCCGACTGTTGACCCGCCATCCGGACATTCGCAAGGTGTCCTTGACCGGCGAGGTGGGCACCGGCAAAGCCGTGATGGGCGACGCCGCCCAGACTTTGAAAAACGTGACGCTTGAGCTGGGCGGCAAATCGCCCCTGATCATTTTCGAGGACGCCAAGCTCGATAACGCGGTGTCGGGCGCGTTGCTGGCTAACTTCTACTCCTCCGGTCAGGTGTGCTCCAACGGCACGCGCGTATTCGTACACGCCTCGGTCAAAGCGGCCTTTCTCGGGCAGCTGGTACGGCGCGTCAATGCCATGCGCATCGGTGATCCTATGAATCCCGATACGCAAGTGGGTGCGCTGGTGTCCGAGCAGCACATGCACAAGGTGCTCTCCTACATCGAGCGAGGTCGTGCCGAAGGCGCAAGGGTTTTGACCGGCGGGGTACGGGTGACCAGCGGTGACTTGAACAAGGGGTACTTCGTTGCGCCCACCGTATTCGATGGGTGCCGCGACGATATGGCCATCGTGCGCGAAGAAATCTTCGGCCCGGTGATGTCGGTGCTGGAATTCGAGCATGAAGAGGAAGTCATCGAGCGAGCCAACGCCACCGAGTTCGGCTTGGCCGCCGGTGTGTTTACCAATGATTTGACCCGCGGCCATCGGGTGATCGCAAAGCTGCAGGCCGGCACCTGCTGGATCAATCAATACAATGTCACGCCCATCGAGCTGCCCTTCGGCGGCGTGAAACTCTCCGGTCTCGGGCGCGAGAACGGCCGCGCCGCGCTCGAGCACTACACTCAACTGAAGAGCGTCTACGTCGCAATGGGCGATATCGACTGCCCCTACTAAGGCGCTGCGCGCGAGAGGAACCAGATGGACCATGAGAATTTCGATTATGTGATTGTGGGTGCGGGCTCTGCCGGTTGCGTGCTCGCAGATCGATTGAGCGCCGATGGACGCAACCGCGTGCTGCTGCTCGAGGCCGGCGGTTCTGATCGCTCGATATTCATTCAAATGCCCTCGGCGCTGTCCATCCCCATGAACATGGAGAAGTACAACTGGTTCTATCACACCGAACCCGAGCCGCATTTGAATGGGCGGCGCATGCATACGCCGCGCGGCAAGGTATTGGGCGGATCCTCATCCATCAATGGACTGGTGTACATCCGCGGCAACGCGCAGGATTTTGAAAGCTGGAGTGCGCTGGGCGCAACGGGTTGGGCGTACCGCGATGTCCTGCCGTACTTTCGGCGCGCCGAGACGCGTCAAGCAGGCGGCAATGAGTATCGAGGCGGCAGCGGCAAGCTGCAAACCTGCTACGGTACTCTCGGCAATCCCCTCCATGATGCCTGGCTCGCTGCCGGTGTCGAGGCCGGTTACCCATCTACCGCCGACGTGAACGGCTTTCAGCAGGAAGGCTTCGGCCGCATGGACATGACGGTGGGAGACGGCAGGCGCTGCAGCGCCGCCAATGCGTATTTGCGGCCCGCCATGCGGCGGCCCAATCTCAAAGTGCTGACCCATGCCTTGGCGACGCGTATTGTGTTCGACGGCCGACGTGCCGCCGGCCTCGAGTATGTGCGCGGCGGCGCCACCCAGCGCGTACCCATTGCCGGAGAATTGATTCTTTGCGGGGGTCCGATCAATTCACCGCAATTGTTAAAGCTCTCGGGCGTCGGGCCCGCGGCGGAATTGCGCGCACTCGATATTCCCATGGTGCACGATCTGGCGGGGGTGGGTGAGAATCTGCAGGATCACTTGGAATTTTACTTTCAAGTTGCCTGCAAGGAACCGATCACCCTGTACTCCTCCATCAATCTTTGGAGCCGCGCGCTCATCGGTGCACGCTGGCTATTGCGCAAGGACGGACTGGGTGCCACCAATCACTTTGAGACCTGCGGTTTCATTCGCAGCCGCCCAGGCGTGCCCTATCCCGACATTCAGTATCATTTTCTGCCCATGGCGGTAGCCTACGATGGTTCGACGCTGGCCCAGGAGCATGGCTTTCAAGCGCACGTGGGCCCGATGCGCAGCAAGAGCCGCGGCTGGGTGCGTCTCAAATCCACGGATCCGCGCGACAAGCCGCAGATTCTTTTCAACTATTTGAGCGCGCCGGACGACTGGACCGAAATGCGCGCCTGCGTGCGTTTGACCCGCGAGATTTTTGCGCAGCCGGCATTCGATCGCTATCGCGGCCGGGAATTGCAGCCCGGTAACGCAGTGCAGAGCGACGCCGAGATCGACGCCTTTGTCCGCGACAAGGTGGAGAGCGCGTATCACCCGTCCTGCTCCTGCAAGATGGGTGCGGCTCACGATCCCTTGGCAGTGGTCGCGCCGGACACCCGCGTATACGGTTTGGAAGGATTGCGCGTGGTGGACTCCTCCATCATGCCCCAGGTGACCACCGGCAATTTGAATGCGCCTACCATCATGCTGGCGGAGAAGGCTGCGGATCATATACTGGGCCGAGGCATGCTCGCGGCCGAAGACACGCCGTTCTATGCAGCGCCCGATTGGCGGACGGCGCAGCGCTAGGACAGGCGCCCAAGGATCCGGCTCGCGATGCTTCGCTTCGGCATTCCCATATTATTCGTGTTGATCTGGTCCACCGGCTTCATCGTCGCCAAGGCCGTGCTGCCGCATGCGGATTTGCAGTTCTATCTAATCGTGCGCTTTGCGCTCACGGCGGTGGTGATGGCAGGCGCCGCGCTATTCGTCGGCGCGCAGTGGCCGGGCGTTCGAGGTGCCGGGCCGCATTTGTTGGCGGGCGCGCTCATGCAGGGCATATACCTGTGCGCGAGTTACTGGGCGATCAACCGCGGCTTGGCGGTCGGTGTGATGGCGCTGCTGGGCGCGCTGCAGCCCTTGTTCACGGCCCTTTTCGCAGTATCGGTCATGCGCAAGACCATGCCGTCCCGCGCATGGCTGGGACTTCTTATTGGATTCGCCGGAGTGGGGCTGGTGCTGGCACCGAAACTGCTCGGCCATGGCACGGGTTCCTTGGCGCTGCTGACGGTGACAGCAGCATTGGTGAGCGTACTCGCCGTGACCGGCGGCACCATCGTGCAGAAGTGGCTGGCCGCTACCGACCTGCGCGTGGCCGCAAGTATTCAGAGTTTGGGTGCGGCGATGGTCGCAGTCGTGGTGACGCTGCTGGTGGGAACTTCCCGGTGGGACGGCACGCCCCTGTTGTGGGGCGCGCTCGTCTGGGCCGTATTGGTGCCGTCCGTGGTCGGGACTACTCTACTCATGTGGATGGTCCGCCATGGCGAAGCGACGAAGGTGACGGCGCTGCTGCTGCTCGTTCCGCCGCTTGCTGCCGTGCAGGCGTATCTGTTCTTCGGCGAGACCTTAGTGTCCGCGCAATTCATCGGCTTCGCTCTGGCGCTGGGCGGCGTGACGCTCACGCGATCCGGACGTACGGCGTCGTGAGCCTGGGTCGCACGCAGAGCCTAGCCGGCGCGCTGATGCTCTGCGTGGTGGCCGCATGCGCGAACGCACCTCGGCCGATGCCGGCGGACGCAGCACGGGATGGCTTCGTCGCGCGCCTCAAGGCATTGGCGCTGCTGCAGACGTTGAACGCTGATCTTTTGAGTCATGACAGCGCGACTCAGACTCTCGAGCGCTGGTGCGGCGCACGTCGATTGGCATCGCCACCCAAGATGACCGCCGAACGCGTGATGGGGATGGAAAAGGAGGCAACGTCCGAACAGCGCCTCGACCTCCAGGTGGGGCCGGCGGAGCCGCTGCGCTATCGGCGCGTGAAGTTGCGCTGCGGTGAGCTCGTGCTGTCGGAAGCGGACAATTGGTATGTGCCGTCGCGGCTCACGCCGCAGATGAACGCGCTGCTGGATTCTAGCGACATCCCTTTCGGTAAAGTCGTACAGCCGCTGCATTTTCAGCGTCGCACCTTGTCCGCGAGTCTGCTGTGGTTGCCGCTGCCCGAGGGTTGGGAAATGGCTGCCCCGGCAAGCGAGCACCAGCCACCGCTAGAGATCCCCGGCAAGGTTCTCGAACATCGCGCCGTGCTGGTGTTGCCCGATGGAGAGCCCATCAGCGAAGTGGTAGAGACGTACACGGGCAATGTGCTTGCGAAAGAGGCTGCGCGGCGCTGAGTGACGCCGCGCGGCCTGCCGTCGATTTAGGTCTACCGATCGCTGATGTGGGACACAGAGAGGTTGTTCGTTACGTCATCGATGACGGCGTAGTTGAACGGTCCCTGCGGCGCCGTGTCCAGCCCGAATGCCCCGCCTTGGCTCGAATCGACATTGTACTCGCGGACGAAGCGGCCCCAGACCGTGAATTCGACGATCTCGCTGGGATGCAGCAGATCTTCATTGACGGCATCACCGTTCGCAGCCAGCAGATTTCCATTCGGCGCAAATCTCAATGCCAGAGGCCCGCGCAAGTGCGGGTCATCGAATACCAGGCGACCTCGCGCGACTGCGCTCATGCGGGTGCTTGCACGCGAGACGGCGTAGATGGCGTTATCTGCCGTGGAGGCCACGTAGAGAGTATCGGTGTCGCGGTCGAAGGCGAGACCGGTCGGCCCGAGAATGAGCGCCGCCGCATTAGGGACATGCGTGTAGCCGGTGGCAATCGCCGTCTTTTTCAACAGAGTAACCCCCTTCACAGTGACGGCAAGGTCGAGCCGGGTCACGCTGCCGTTCAGTACGTTGGACACAAAGACGCGCGCATGCTCGCCATGATCGTCCAGCGCGAGATCCCACGGGCCGTCCAGCAGCTTAGAGTCGCTCCATGTTTGCATCCATGCGCCGTGCCTGTCGACCACCTGCAGCGCCCCCTGACCGATGGTGGCGATAGTGCCGTCCTTCGTGGGCACGTTGCCGACGATGACGAAACCGAGGCGCAGCACACCGAGGGCGGTGCTCAAGCCTGGCAGTGTGCTGGTGAAGAAGGGGATTGCTGTTCCGGGAGGGGCGATATCACCAGTCGGCCTGAACTGCACGATGGTGCTGCCTGTGCCTTGCGTATTGTCGGTGTTGTTGAAATTGCTGACGAGCACATCGCCGGCGGCGATGACGCCACCCTTCGGGAAGCCATAGGGTACGAAGGCGACGCCGTAGGGATTTACATCGCCATTGGGCGGTATCGTCGATGAATTGACGAGCTTGGGAAGGAATGTGTCGTCGGAATCTGCAGCGACGGCGAGCGTCGCGCAGAGCGCCAAGCCGGCCGCGAGAGTGAACCGGAAGGAAACTAGTTTAGCTACCGATGATCGATACATGGAGCGCTCCTTGCGTTGAAATAGGAAGAATTTGCATCATGCGGTGCACCGCATCTGTAAGTGCCATATGCGGGGCATTTGGTTTGCCTAATCGCTGCTGCAGGCAAATTCTTTATTGTCGTTTGGCGGCCGGCAGTGCAAGACGCGACACAGCCTCGTTGTCGCAGACAAGTATATTCAATATGTTAGGATGTGTATCTCGAAGCATTATAGATAACGCGAGCGTTGCTCCGGGCGCCTCAATCGGGTGTGCTAGAGTTTTCCATCAGTAACGAGTAGGCGCGAAATGAGTGATCGACTGACATCCTTGCTGTCCGAGCGACCCTGGCTGCTCGCGGACGGTGCTACCGGCAGCAACCTCTTCGATCGCGGCCTGCAGTCGGGCGATGCACCGGAGTTGTGGAATACCGAGTTTCCCGATCGCGTGGCCGGCTTGCAGCGTGCCTTCGTGGAGGCGGGTGCGGACATCATTCTCACCAATACCTTTGGCGGTACCCGTCATCGATTGAAATTGCACAGGGCGGAAAATCGCGTAGCCGAGCTCAACGAAGCGGCTGCGCGACTGGCACGCGGCGAGGCGGATCGCGCGCCGCGAACCGTGCTGGTGGCGGGAAGCATGGGTCCTACGGGAGAAATCCTCGAGCCACTGGGACCGCTGAGCGTGGACGCTGCCCGCGAAGCCTTTGCCGAGCAGGCGGCGGCGCTGGCGCGTGGCGGGGCCGATCTGCTCTGGATCGAAACCATGTCCTCCGTGGAGGAGACCGAAGCGGCGGTGGCCGGCGCGCAGACCACCGGGCTGCCGATCGTAGCCACCTTGAGCTTTGATACCAATGGACGAACCATGATGGGTATCACGCCCGCGGAACTAGCCGAATTGCACAGCAGGAATCATCTTGCGGCCTGCGGCAGCAACTGCGGCACGGGCCCGGCGGAACTGGTGGCCTGCATAGTCAATCTTGCCACCGCTTCGGCACCGGAGGCCGTCCTAGTCGCCAAGGCGAACTGCGGAATTCCGCAATTCATCGACGGCGCGATCCGCTTCGACGGCACCCCGGAGCTGATGGCGCAGTACGCCTGCCTGGCATTGGATGCAGGGGCGCGCATCATCGGCGGGTGTTGCGGCACGACGCCCGATCACTTGCGAGTCATGCGTCGGGCACTTGAATCTCATGTGCGAGGACCCAAGCCTGATCTTGCCCTCATTAAGGCGAGACTTGGCGCGATTTCAACCGGCGCGACGGCGCAATTGCGCGGCGAGCTCAGCCGGCAAGCGGGCGCCGCAGCCGGCGCCACACTCAGGCGCACCACGAGTCGCCGCGGGGCGCGGACGGGGAATAGCTAGGACGGCCGCAATCAGGGGTATTTATTTTCCACGACGTCGCGCACGAGATGCGTGTCGTACACCAGCACCACCGACGCAATGTGACCGGTGTCGGGGTCGAAATTGAACACGTCGGCGCACTCGAAGGCGACTTTCGAGCCGTCTTTGAGCTGCCAGTTGTAGAGATAGTAGGCCACCGCGCGCATATTGCCTTCGGCGCTTACCAGCACATCATGCACGGCGAGTTCTGATGCCCCGGAGGCGCCGGCCACTTTGGAGATATAAGCGCGTACCGGCAGTCGGCCCAGGAACGGCGACTGCACCCAACCATCGGCGGTGAACAAGGCGGCGGCCTTGTCTACGTCATTCGCTTCAAGAGCCTTGAGATACTTACGCACAGCCTTCTGCATATGCTTCTCCTATCCGACTGCCAAGCGTTCTGCCACCCTGCAGGTTGAGCTTAACCATCCATGCCGGACATTGAAAGGGGCGACTATGGTGGTGTGATCCGGTATGTTACTGCGCGCCGGATTAAAGGCAGCCACGCAAGGCTAAAGGGTGGTATCAGCGACATCGAAGGGCAAAGGATGAGCGGCAAAATTTCGGCACCGGGCCTGTGGCTGGGCTTCGATACTGGGGGTACGTTCACTGACGCGGTGCTGCTCGCCGACGGCCGCCGGGTCATCGCAAGCGCCAAGGCGTTGACCACACCTTGGAATCTCGCGATCGGTATCGGCAAGGCGCTGCGCGCGGTGCTCGAGCTTTTGCCTGTGGGCGCCGGCCACCAAGATGTCAGCCTGGTTTCCGTGTCGACGACTCTCGCCACGAATGCCGTGGTCGAAAACCGCTTTAGTCCGGTATGCACGCTGCTGATCGGCTTCGATGACGCGATGACCAAGCGTTCGGGTCTGGAGCGGCACGGCAGCGGTGATTCGCTAGTTCGCGTTCGAGGCGGCCACATCGCCACCGGCGAGGAATCGGCGCCGTTGGATGAGGCCGCCGTGACGAACGCGGTCGCGCTGCACGGTTCCCAAGTCGAAGCTTTTGCGGTCGCGGGGAATTTTTCCGTGCGTAATCCCGCACACGAACTGCGGGCGCGTAAATTGATTCGTGCGCTGACGCCGAAGCCCGTGACTTGCGCGCATGAATTGAGTTCGAAGCTCGACGCGCCGCGCCGCGCACTTACCGCCGCGCTGAATGCGCGCCTCACGCCGCAGATCCGCCGCCTGATCGAAGCGCTGTCGCAGGTGCTGGCCGATGAATTGATCGATGCGCCGTTGATGATAGTCAAGGGCGACGGCTCATTGATGAAGGCACAGATTGCGCTCGAGTATCCGGTGGAGACCATTCTGTCGGGTCCGGCGGCCAGCGTAGTTGGGGCGGGTTTTCTTACCGGCCTCGAAAATTTCATAGTGTCCGACATGGGCGGCACGACCACCGACATCGCCGTCGTCTCGGGCGGTCGACCGGTGATCAGCGGCGAGGGCGCACTGGTCGGCAGCTGGCGCACCATGGTCGAAGCCGTTGATGTGCGCACCAGCGGGCTCGGCGGCGACAGCGAGGTCTCCTTCGACAGGCAGCACCGGCTCAAGGTAGGGCCGCGCAAGGCCATGCCGTTGAGTCTCCTCGCGCATAGTTTTTCGTCCGCGCTGCCGCAGCTGCGCGCGATGTCGCAGCTCGAACGGCTACCGGAACATGCCACGCAATTTGCACTGCGCAATCCGGGCCGGGAAGCGCCCGAACATCTGTCGTCCATGGAAAGACGGGTATGGGACAAGTTGCAATTGGAACCGCGCCCGGTGTCCGACGTGGTGCGCAGTGGCTCGGGATTCGACGCGCTGCGCCGCCTTGCCGACGCCGGGCTTGCCACTCTGGCGGCATTCACGCCGAGCGATGCCATGCACATTCTCAATCGGCAAACGGGATGGTGCGTGGAGGCGGCCGAATGTGGTGCGCGCATCCTCGCGATAGAGGAACGCAATGCGCGCGCGGCACGCGCGGCGGCGTCGCCGCGCTCGATTTGCGAACGCACCTATGAGCATGTGGTATGCGAGACGGGGCGCGTGCTGTTGGCGGCGGCATTGGCGAGTGATCCGGGTCTGCAAGCGCAGGCTCGCGGCTGGGGCGAACTGGGCAACAGACTCATTGAAGACACGGTTGCCGGCCGGCCTTTCTCCAAGCTCGTGCAAGCGACTCTGGGTCTGGCACAGCCGCTGATCGCCATCGGTGCGCCGGTGGGCGCCTACTATCCGGAGGTGGCGCGCCGGCTCGGCTGTACGCTGTCCATCCCCACCCATGCGGCGGTCTGCAATGCCGTGGGCGCCGTCGCCGGGGTCGTTTCACAAAGCGTCGAGATCCTGGTGAATCAACCGACCTTCCACGTCTTTCGCGTGCATGACCCTGCGGGAGCCAAGGACTATGAGGAGGCTGCGCCGGCACTCGCCCATGCGCAGCGCGTGTCGCGCGAACTGGCACTGGCGGCAGCCCTGCGAGCCGGCGCCGCCGACCCGCACGTGGAAACGAATGTGACCGAGAAACGAGCGCATTCGCCGACGCTGGGCGCGGCAGGCGATTATCTCGCAGAGGCGGTGGCGCGATCCACGGCGACGGGACGTCCGCAGGCCTCGGGCCGGGTGCATGCTTAGCATATCGGATAAAGGCATATAGTCATCTGCGCATATCGGATAAAGGCATACCCGATAAAAATATCGCAGCGTGAGGTGCGCAAGTTGATGCATGCACGGCACCGGTCGGACGAGTTTTCACTATAATCACACGCCGCGCCCACACTCAGAGCACACGCATGACAGAACCCAGTGAGACGGTTGGCCGACGCAGCCGACGCCGACCTTCCAGCGCCGACGTCAGCCACGCGGTGTTCGACCGCACCCGTCCCTACCGGCATTTGCGCAATCCGTTTGCGCCGGCGCGGGTGTTCTCGGACGATCAAGTCGCCGCATTGCACGAGGCTGCGCTCGTGATGCTGGAGAACCAGGGGATGAAGGTGCTGTCGCCGGATGCGCGCACCCGGTACCGCGACGCCGGCGCAAGTGTCGATGAGGCGACGCAAATGGTGCGAGTGGATCGGGCGCTCGTGGCTGCTTCGCTCGCTACTGCGCCGCATGACATTACCCTGCACGCTGTGGATCCGGCGCGCCATGTGCCGCTCGCGAGTCCTAATGTCGCATTTGCGGTGACTTCTGGGCCGCCGAACATCATGGACACGGAGCACGGCCGGCGGTCCGGGACGTTCGAGGACTTTTGCAACTTGATGAAGCTGTGTCAAAGCTTCGAGGTGATCCACGTGCTCGGCGGCGCCACCGAGCCGCAGGACATTCCAGTCGCGGTTCGACATCTGGAAGTGACTCGGGCACAGCTGTTGTTGACGGATAAGATTCCATTCATTTTCTCGCGCGGGCACGGCCAGGTCGCAGACAATTTCGAACTCATCCGGCTGGCCCACGGCATATCGGCGGAAGAGTTTCGGTCGCGCCCGTACACCTACACCATCATCAACACCAATTCGCCGCTGCAACTCGACATTCCGATGGCGGACGGCATCATTGATTTCGCACTGGCGGGTCAGGTGCTCATCATCACGCCGTTTACGCTGGCCGGGGCGATGGCGCCGGTGACGATTGCGGGCGCATTGACGCTGGCGCACGCCGAGTTTCTCGCCGGCCTCACTCTGGCCCAAATCGTGAAGCCCGGTGCGCCCGTTGTGTATGGCAGTTTCACCTCGAATGTCGACATGAAATCCGGATCACCCGCATTCGGCACACCCGAGTACGTCAAGGCGGCGTTCGGTGCCGGGCAATTGGCGCGGTTTCTGGGGTTGCCGTGGCGCTCCTCGAACGCAACTGCGTCGAACATTCCGGATGCTCAGTCGGCCTATGAGTCACAGATGAGCCTGTGGGGAGCGCTGTTCGGCGGCTGCAATTTCATTCTGCACGCGGCAGGCTGGCTGGAGAGCGGACTGACGACTTCGTACGAGAAATTCATTCTGGATATTGAGATGCTGCAGATGTTCGCCGAGGTGTTCCAGCCGGTCGGCGCGGCACCCTCCGATCTGGCGCTCGAGGCAGTCGCGGAAGTCGGGGCCGGCGGCCATTTCTTCGGCTGTGCGCACACCATGGAGAGATATCGGAGTGCCTTCTATGCACCGTTGGTCTCCGACTGGCGCAACGCCGGCCAATGGGCCGACGACGGGTCCAAGACGGCGACCGAGCGCGCCAGCGGCATTTGGAAGGGTGAATTGAAGCGTTATGTCGCGCCCGCGCGCGATCCGGCCATTGTGGAGTCGCTGGACGCGTATGTGGCGCAGCGCAAGGCAGAGGGTGGTGCCACGCCCGTGACTTAGATGTCGCGTCTGGATATGCTTCCGTCGCGATATCACAAGTCCAGCGGGCGGTTGCGTCTTAACATGGATTAGGATGAGGGCCGCGTAAGGCCCGGTTGCTGTTCGGAAAAATAACTGTTGGAGAGAGAGATGTCAGAGGCTGCCGAGAGTGAATTCGACTTAGGGTCGCTCAACGACGAGGAACTCACCGAACAGGTACACGACGATCTTTACAACGGCCTCAAGTCCGAGGTGGAAGAAGCCACACACATTTTCCTGAAGCGCGGCTGGTCGGCGGAAAGGGTTTTAAATGAAGCCTTGGTCGAGGGCATGCGCATCGTCGGTATCGATTTTCGAGACGGCATTTTGTTCGTGCCCGAGGTGTTGCTTGCCGCGAATTCGATGAAAGGCGGCATGGAGATCCTGCGCCCGTTGCTGGCGGAAACCGGTGTCGAGCCCATCGGCAAGATCGTCATCGGTACGGTCAAGGGAGACATTCATGATATCGGAAAAAACTTGGTCTCGATGATGCTGGAGGGCGCCGGTTTCGAAGTCATCGACCTCGGCATCAACAATCCCGTCGAGAAGTATCTGGACGCGCTCGACAAGCACAAACCGGACATTCTCGGCATGTCGGCGCTGTTGACTACGACCATGCCCTATATGAAGGTGGTCATCGATACGCTCAAGGAGCGGGGGATTCGCAACGACTTCATTGTGCTCGTGGGCGGCGCGCCGCTCAACGAAGAATTCGGCAAGGCCGTCGGAGCGGACGCGTATTGCCGTGATGCCGCAGTTGCGGTCGAGACCGCTAAAGGCCTGATCGCCGCACGGCGCGCCGGCGCGGCGGCGGTCCACTGAACGCAGCGAGCGTAGTGGCACCCGCAGTCGCAACCGGTCAAGGCATGCTGGTCATTGCCTGCGGTGCACTGGCGCACGAGATCACGGCTCTGCGCCGCGCCAATACCTGGGACCAGCTGGACGTGCGCTGCCTGCCGGCGGAGTTGCACAACCGGCCGGAGAAGATTCCCGGCGCAGTTCGTGAACTCATCCGTTCCTCACGCCAGCGTTACCGCAGCATCTTCGTTGCCTACGGCGACTGCGGCACGGGCGGATTGCTCGACAAGGTTTTGAACGAGGAGGGGGTTGAACGCATCCCCGGGGCGCATTGTTACGAGTTCTTCGCGACAGCGCCCGTGTTTGCTGCGCTGGCAGACGCTGAGCCGGGCACCTTTTATCTCACGGATTTTCTGCTAAGGCATTTCGAACGGCTGGTCATTCGCGGTCTCGGGCTCGATCGGCACCCGCAACTGTTCGACACCTATTTTGGAAACTACCGCAAGCTGGTGTACCTGGCGCAGGCAGTCGTCGCCGGGTCGGTGGATGAGGCGCGCGCCATTGCGGCGCGCATGGGTCTGGAATTTGAATTTAAGCAGACGGGTTATGGAACCCTAGAGAGTAAGCTTACCGCTGCAGTGGTGCACAACGGCGGCGGGCAAAACGAGAAGGTCGTCGCATGGGTTCGTTGATCATCATTTCATGGCGCGACATTCCGGCGCAGGTCATCGTCAAGCGCGGCCGAGAAGCGGCTAAGGTGCAGCTGTCGCAGCGTTTTCAAGAGGCGGTCGACCGCGCCGCCATGCGCGCCGGCAAAGGCAGCTCGGATGCCTATCTCGCCGACTGGGCGCGCAGTGCACCGCGAGCTTGCGGCGATGATCTGCAGGCCGAGGCCTCCGCAGAGGCCGCGCGACTCGAGGCAATGTTCACGGACGAGGACTTGGAGCGGCTGATTCGCGCCAAAGGGCTGGACGCGAATCGCGCTGCTGGTTCCGGATCAGCCCCAACCTCCGAGTCCGGCTGATGTATTCGGTAAGAGGCTGGTCGGTGCGCCATGCACGCGGCCTGAACTCTTTCTACCGGGGCTTTGAATCCATCCTGGTGCGATTCGACGGCGTATTCCGCGCCCTCGGCTACGAGCGCATCGAGCGGCCGGTGGCGCTGGTCGAAAAGGCGGTCAAGGGGCTGCTGTTCGACTGCCGCATGTGCGGTCAATGCGTGCTCAGTTCGACCGGTATGTCCTGCCCGATGAATTGCCCCAAAACCTTACGCAATGGACCCTGCGGCGGCGTTCGTGCTGACGGCAATTGCGAGGTCAAGCCGGATATGAAGTGTGTCTGGGTCGAGGCCTATCGCGGCAGCGAACGCATCCCGGGAGGCATCGCGGCGATGAGCCAGGTGCAATTCGCGGTGGATCAGCGCCAGCAAGGCCGCTCATCGTGGCTGCGCGTGGCGCGCCAGAAGAGCGCCGCGGCGAACGATGTTTCCGGTGGCACGTGAGATTCGAGGACGAGCCGGTCCCGGGATACCCGCTGCCCATCCTGCCCGGCCATACCTCGCCGGGCCGCTTCGAACGCGTGCTGCGCGCGGGCGGCTTTGCGATCACCACCGAACTGGCGCCGCCGGATTCCGCCGACCCGGAAGATGTGTACAAGCGGGCGCGGGTGTTCGACGGCTATGTCGATGCCATCAATGCCACCGACGGCAGCGGCGCGAACTGCCACATGTCGAGCATCGCGGTTTGCGCGCTGCTGACCCGGGTTGGCTACGCGCCCATCATGCAGATCTCCTGCCGCGACAAAAATAGAATCGCCATTCAGGGGGATATCTTGGGCGGCGCCGCGATGGGCGTTGCCAATATGTTGTGTCTGACCGGCGACGGCGTGCAGGCGGGCGATCATCCGCAGGCAAAGCCGGTGTTCGATCTGGACTGTGTATCGCTGCTCGATATCGCGCGCACGCTGCGCGACGATCATCATTTCCAAAGCGGCCGCAAAATTACTTTCGCGCCGCGGGTGTTTCTCGGCGCCGCAGAAAATCCTTCTGGGCTGCCCTATGCCTGGCGACCGCAGCGCCTGGCGAAGAAAGTTGCCGCGGGTGCGCAGTTCATTCAGACCCAGTATTGCTATGACCTGCCGCTGCTGCGCAGCTTCATGGATCAGGTGGAAACGCTCGGCCTGCTCGGCAAGGTGTTCATTCTCGCCGGCGTCGGACCTCTGCGTTCGGCGAAGACGGCCGAGTGGATGCGCAAGAACGTTCCCGGCATGCACGTACCCGATGAACTCATCACGCGCCTCGCCGGCGCGCAAGACCAGGCTCGCGAAGGGCGCAATATCTGCATCGAGTTGATTCAAGCCATGCGCGAGATCCGCGGCATCAGCGGCGTGCACATCATGGCCTACCGCCAGGAAGAGTCCGTCGCCGAGATCGTGGATAAATCTGCCGTCCTGCAGGGCCGTGCTCCCTGGTTTCCTGCGCGCGACGCCTCACCACTTCCTCAAAGGATAGCAGCATCATGACCGACACCGTAGTCAGTTCCGCCAGCAAGGAAGTCGTCATCGGCTTTAATCGGCCCTTCGTCATCATCGGCGAGCGCATCAATCCGACGGGACGCAAGATCCTCGCCGCGGAAATGGCGGCGGGCGACTTCACCCGAGTCGAAGCGGACGCGCGCGCGCAGGTGGCGGCCGGCGCACATATGCTCGACGTGAATGCGGGGATTCCGCTGGCCGATGAGCCGGCGATTCTCGCGCGCGCCATTCAGCTGGTGCAGTCGATCACCGATGTGCCGCTGTGCATCGATTCCTCCATCGTCGCCGCTCTTGAAGCCGGGCTCGCGGTCTACAAGGGCAAGGCGTTGGTCAATTCGGTGACCGGCGAGGACGAGCGCTTGGAAGTCGTGCTGCCGCTGGTGAAGAAATATGGCGCGGCCGTGATCGCTATTTCAAACGACGAAACCGGCATTTCTGAAGATCCGGATGTGCGCTACGCCGTCGCCAAAAAAATCGTGGAGCGCGCCATGGATTACGGCATCCCGGCCTGCGACGTGGTCGTCGATCCTTTGGTGATGCCCATCGGCGCCATCAACCAGGCGGGCGTTCAGGTCATGCGCCTGGTGCACCGCCTGCGCACCGAGCTCAAGGTCAACACTTCCTGCGGTGCCTCCAACATCAGTTTCGGATTGCCGAATAGGGACGGTATCAACAGCGCGTTTCTCACCATGGCGATGGGCGCGGGAATGACCTCGGCCATCACCAATCCTTTGCACGTCGAAGTCGTCAAGGCATGCATGGGCGCGGACGTCATGTTGGGGCACGACCCTGATTGCGCACGCTGGATACGGCGCTTTCGCGATTCGGCGCCGCCTGCCACGGGCGCGCCCGGAGCGCCTGGGACAGCTGGTGAGGCCCCCCGAGGCCGCCGTGAGGGCGGCCACCGCCGCAGGCCGGCCTAGGGGCCTAGGATTGGCATGACTACCCGCGATCCGCTTGTCGTATTCACGCCCTCCGGCAGGCGTGGCAATTTCCCGGTCGGCACGCCGGTGCTGCAGGCCGCGCGCAGCCTAGGGGTGGACATCGATTCAGTGTGCGGCGGCCGCGGACTTTGCGGGCGCTGCCAGGTGCTGGTCGCGGAGGGCGAGTTCGCCAAGCATGGGATTTCATCATCGAATTCCAGCCTGTCGCCGTTCAGCGAACCGGAGCGGCGCTATTCGCGCCGAGTCCCGCTGGCACAGGGACGGAGACTGTCGTGTTCCGCCAAGATTGAGGCCGACGTGGTCATCGACGTGCCGGCGAGCAGCCAGGTGCACCGCCAGGTGGTGCGCAAAGAGGCCGATGCGCATGTGATCGAGCTCGATCCGGTGGTGCGACTGCACTACGTGCAGGTCAAGGAGCCGGACATGCACGATCCGTCCGGCGACTTGCGCCGGTTGTTCGAGGCGCTGGAATTGGAATGGTGCCTGAAGGATCTGACCTGCGATTTATCCGTGATTCAAACTCTGCAACCCACTTTGCGCAAGGGCGGGTGGCAGGTCACGGTGGCGGTACATGCCGCCAAGCAAATCATCGGGGTCTGGCCCGGACTGCATGAACTCGTGTATGGCCTTGCAGTGGACATCGGTTCAACCACCATCGCCGCACACCTGTGTGATTTGAGCAGCGGCGATGTGGTCGCTTCGGCCGGGGTCATGAATCCGCAAATCCGTTTCGGCGAGGATTTGATGAGCCGTGTGTCCTATTCGATGATGAATCCGGGCGGCGCAGTGCAAATGACGGCGGCGGTGCGCGAGGCATTGTCCGGGCTGGCGGTGGACGTAGCGCGGCAGGCCGGCATCTCGCACGAGGATATTCTCGAGGCCACGCTGGTCGGCAATCCCATCATGCATCACTTGTTGCTGGGCATTGATCCTGTAGAACTCGGCGGCGCACCGTTTGCGCTGGCCGTGGATCACTCTCTGACCTTGCGCGCCAATGTCATCGATTTTAAATTGAACCGTAATGCGCGCATCTACGTGCTGCCCTGCATTGCAGGGCATGTGGGCGCAGACGCTGCGGGCATGGTGCTCGCCGAACGTCCCGATCTCTCCGACGAGATGACATTGCTGGTGGATGTGGGCACGAACGCGGAAATCGTGCTGGGCAATAGTAAGCGCTTGGTCGCCTGCTCCAGCCCGACAGGTCCGGCATTCGAGGGTGCGCAGATCAGTTGCGGCCAGCGCGCGGCGCCGGGGGCCATTGAGCGCGTGCGTATCGACCGTGAAACGCTCAATCCGCGCTTCAAGGTGATCGGCTCGGATCTCTGGTCCGATGAGCCCGGATTCACCGCGGCGACCGCGGCCACGGGCATCACCGGTGTGTGCGGGTCCGGGATTATCGAGGTCATTGCGGAAATGTACTTGGCCGGCATCATCAATCAAGACGGCGTACTCGACGGCAGATTGTCCGCGCGCTCGCCGCGTATAGTCCCCAATGGCCGCACCTTTGCCTACGTCCTGCAACAGGGCGCCGTCGATATGAAGATCACCCAGAACGACGTGCGCGCCATTCAACTGGCGAAAGCGGCGCTGTATGCAGGCATTGCGCTGCTGGTGGAGCGGCTGGGTATCGATCATGTCGACCGCATCCGGCTGGCCGGCGCGTTCGGCAGCCATATCGATGTCAAATACGCGATGATTCTCGGCATGATTCCCGACTGCGACCTGTCGCAGGTCCGCTCCGCCGGCAACGCGGCCGGCACCGGCGCGCGCATCGCCTTGCTGGATGCGGCGTCTCGGGGAGTCATCGAGGGCCTGGTCAGACACATCGAGAAGGTGGAAACCGCCATCGAGCCGCGCTTCCAGCATCATTTCGTCGAAGCCATGGCCCTTCCCCACAAGACCGCCCATTATACGAACTTGCGTAAGGTGGTCGATCTGCCGGAGCCCAAGGAATCCACCAGCCAGAGCGAAACTCGCGGACGGCGGCCGCGCCGCCCGAGTTAGCAGCCGACAAATCGCGCCACGGGAGAGGGTATGATGCGCCGGGCGTGAACGCGTAGAACGGAGATTTAGCTAATTGACGGACATCGAAGCACGGCTTGATGCCCTGGCGGGCTATTTGAGCGGCCGGCGCGACGCCATCTTGCAGGCGTGGCGCGCCGCCATCAGAAGGGACCCTGCCCTTGGCAGCGGCGATGCGTTGCCGCAAGTCGATCTGTATGATCACATTCCTGCGTTGCTACACACATTCGAACACAAGCTGCGCGTCCGCGGCTTGCATGGACGGGATCTCGAGGCGGGCGACGAACACGCGTCGGCGGCGGCGCATGGTTTGCAGCGCTGGCAGCAAGGATACGACTTGCGTGAGGTCACCCGCGAACTGGGGAGCCTGAATCAATGCGTCGTGGCGGAGTTGGAAGGCTACGTGCGCCAGAACCCCAGCGTCTCTCACGAAGCGATGGCCGCGGCGCGCCAGGTCTGGGCTGCCCTGTGCAGCACTGGAATTGAGGAGAGCGTTGGCCAATACTTCCAGCTGCAGCAGCAAGAGGCGTTGGGCCATGTCAGGGATCTCGAGAGCGGTATGCTCGAAATCCAAGCTCTGGAACGTCAGCGAGCGGAACTATGGAGGCAAGCCGCACACGATCTTCGCGGCAATTTAGGAGTGGTCGCCAACGTCACGGTTGGCCTTACTCATAGGGGACTGCAAGAATCGTCGCGTGACGATTTCGTGCGTATTCTGATGCGAAATGTCACTTCGCTGCATCACTTGCTCGACGACGTGACCAGCCTGGCGCGGCTTCAGGCAGGTAGAGAGGAAAGGCAGATCGAACCGATGGATGTCACGCCTGTGCTGCAGCAGATGTGCGAGGGCATAGCTCACATGGCAGAGCAGCGCGGAATCTATCTGCGATGCGAAGGACCCGCCGGCTTTGCCACCGATGGCGATGCGGTCAAGATTCGCAGAGTGGCGCAAAACCTGGTGCTGAATGCCCTCAAAGTGACGCGCCAGGGCGGGATTACGGTCACCTGGGGCGACAGCAGCGTCAACGATCCTAAGCGCTGGGAAATGTGCATCACCGATACTGGCCCAGGCTTTCCGGAGGGTTCCGGTCAGCCCTTGAAACGCGCGCTGGAAAAGGCGCATGAGCAGTCACCGGCCCGCACCACCTCGGCGGCGAGCATCACACCGCCGGTGGCGGCGGAACCCGTGGGGGTCGATGCGAACCCACCGCAGCCGCCGCCGCCGCCGCCGCCAAACGAAGTGGCGGGCGAGGGGATCGGTTTGTCCATCGTCAAGCGGCTGTGCGACATGCTGGATGCAAGCATCGACATGACTTCCGCGCCCGGCGTCGGTACCAAGTTTCGGATTTTTTTCCCACGTAAATATGCGAACTGAAGATGCCTAACGGATCTGCATATATACCAACCTAATCGTTATTAGGGTGGGCGCGACATGTGTGCCAGAATCTCCTTTGCGGGTCGTCCGCATGGCATTCCTCGGTGTGACAGGGCATGGCTTCGATCGGTACTGAACGCGTATTGGCGGTACATCACTGGGACGAGAAAGTCTTCAGCTTCAAGACTACTCGTGACCCGGCTTTCCGTTTCGAGAACGGCCACTTCGTCATGCTGGGCATGCCGGTGGCCGGTAAGCCGCTGATGCGGGCCTACAGCATTGCGAGCGCGAATCACGAAGAGGCGCTCGAGTTTCTCAGCATCAAGGTCCCGGACGGCCCTCTTACCTCGCGCCTGCAGAACATCAAACCGGGCGATGAGATCTGCGTCAGCCGCAAGCCCACGGGTACTCTTCTGCTGCGCGATTTAAAACCTGGCAGACGTGTATATCTCTTGAGTACCGGCACGGGCCTGGCGCCGTTCATGAGTTTGATCAAGGATCCGGAACTCTATCAACGATTCGAGAAAGTCATATTAGTGCATGCCGTGCGCTATCGCAGCGAACTCGCCTATCGTGACTATATTGAGTGGGAACTCACGCATCATGAGTACCTCGGTGAGCTGGTTCGCAATCAGCTCATTTATGTGCCGACGGTCACGCGCCAGCGCTTTCGCCATGAAGGGCGCATCACCACCTTGATAGAGACCGGCAAATTGTTCGCCAGCATCGGACTGCCGCCGCTCCATCCCAAGGACGATCGCGCCATGATTTGCGGAAGTCCGGAGATGCTCAGCGAATTATCCGCGCTGCTGGTCGCGCGCGGATTCCGGCCATCTTCTCACGTCGGAGATCCGGGAGATTTTGTGATCGAGCGCTCCTTTGTCGAGCGCTGACGCGCTGCAGGCGTTGGTCGGAGAATCGGCATCACCAGCTAAGTCCGGCGGTCGCGCGCATGGCCCCCGCGAGCGACAAATGTTGGCGATCAACATAATAGATGGTATTCCGGTCGGCAATTTGGCAAGTGTGGGAATCACACAGGCCGTCCTTCAGATTGTATGAGGATACCCCCTCGATCCCCCTCGTTTGTTCGAGAATGATCTCGTCCACGTCGGAGTCATTGATGGTGGCGTCATGGCGATCCACGCCCAGTTTTGGATTCATATCGGCATTTGAGAGTAGCGCCCCCAGTTCACGGCGGCCCGGAATGAGTTGCGCGAACTCACTTCGTACCGGGTCGACAGGTAAGAAAGGTGCATCGCGTAAGATCACAATCTGCTTGCCGCTGCGCCGCAGCGCTTGAATCGTCTGTTTCAGACCAAATACGAAATTCTCACGGTTCTGCTCTGGCGAAATATTCGTGCCATTCTGGCCGGGGCGTTCATAGCTGCCCTCATGGAATGGTACGGACCAGAAAGCTCCCAATAGAACTGTATCGATCGATTTGTCCTTTGCGACTGCTTCGAGGACATTCTGGTTGAACGTCAGACACTCTTGGAAGTGTCTCGGGTGATTTTGCATGTACCGAGAGACGCCGGCCAAGGGTGGGCATGACGACTTAGTGAATTGGACGAAACCACTTCCGCTGACTTGCGTTCGACGGCGAATAGCTACTGCGACCGCGGCCGCGTGACTATCGCCCAGCACCGCTACGGCGGTAGTTGACCCGTGAAGGTCGCGGCACATAGGGTTGTTTGATAGGCGGCTTTTCCCATAGCCGACAAGGCATTCATCGGAGGCGAGTCTATTAACGTCGGATTCCACGACAGCCAGCGCGGCGCCGAAGCGAGACGGTAGGCCGCCGGCGATCACGGTCAATGCGCCGAAGAGTGTAAAAGTTGCAGACGCTATGAGATATCGCCACAGCAGCGGGACAGGCGGGGACTTGGAGGCGCGAAACCGCGCTTCAACAATGCGGTAAGTCAAAACGGCAAGGACGAGCGAGATGGCGCAAAGGGATAATGCCCTGGAAACGGGGATATCACGATCGGCAAAAATTCTGGCAAAACTCAACAGCGGCCAGTGCCATAAGTACCACGAATAGGAAACCAGGCCCATTCCCACCATCGGTTTGCACGAAAGGAAACGATTCACCCAGCCGTCGCGGCAGTAGATAAGAAGCACAGCGCCGAGGACGGGTGCCAGCGCGCCGAAGCCCGGAAACGGCGTGGCCCTCGTAAACGCTATGACCGGATAACAAATGAGCGCAGCTCCAATCAAGCCCAACGTATTCAAAATGTGCGGCCGCGGTTTGGCCCAGCCCTTGTTCTCAACCAGGTACAAAAGAATTCCGGCACCCAGTTCCCACGCACGCGTGGGAAGCAGATAGAAGGCCAATGACGGATAATGTCGTGTCGCCCAAATTGAAACCAGGAGCGAGGCCAACACGATGCTGCCGATCACGGCTGCCTGAGTCGACGCCGCTCGATGACGAATAGCGATGAGCAGGATCGGAAAGAAAATATAGAACTGCTCTTCCACGCCCAAAGACCAGGTCATCAATAAAGGATTCAGCTCCGCACTCGACGCGAAATAATCGGCTGTCCTGGCGAAGACCACATTGGAAACGGAAAATAACGTGGCGATGTAATTGCCGGCAAAGGACTTGAGTTCACTGGGAGCAAGAAACACCGATGCGACCAGCGCGCTGAATCCGAGCACAGTGAACAAGGGCGGCAGGATGCGTTTTGCCCGACGCGCGTAAAATCGTGAGAAACTGAAAGTGCCGGTGGCCATCTCTTTGAGCAGCATGGCGCCGATGAGATAGCCTGATATCACAAAGAAAATATCTACACCGACGAAGCCGCCGGGAAGAAAAGATACCCCTGCGTGAAACAATACGACAACAATGATCGAGACCGCGCGGAGCCCGTCAATGTCCCGCCGGTAAGCAATGTGTGCTCCCGAGAGTGCAGTTGCCGGGGACCCCGTCGGTTCGCGATGTGAAATGTTTGCTGCCACGACAGACGAGGTTCACTGTCTAGATTGTTGTCGCCAGTCGCCGGCGCAACGTATCGGCGAGGCGCAATGCCAGTGTAACTAGCGTGAAGGTGGGATTCGGATAGCCGCCGGTGGTAAATACCGAACTTCCGGCAATGTATAGATTCTCGACTGAGTGCAGCCGGCACTCCGCGTTTACAACTCCGCGGCGCGGATCCGAGGACATACGGGTTGTGCCCATGTGATGGGGCCCGCCGATGATCCCGGCCTCCCATCCATCCGCAGGAGCAATAACATCGCCGAGGCCGCGTTCGCGAAGGTCGCGCTCGAATATATTCAGCCAGCTCATGATGCTGTCGGTATCGCTTGACCGTGCCCGCCATTCGAGCCGCGTTTCCGGCATGCCCATGGCGTCCAATTGACCGGATAGCGTCACCCTGTTCGCTGCGTCGGGGGCCTGTTCCGCTCGAAAATACAGCGCGGCCAAGCGATCGTATTTGCCTTGCTGTCCGGCACGGACCAGCGCTCGGTGTGCCAGGCGCGACGTGTGAAACCTCTGCGGTAGCGTGTAGGCATGATCTGCAAAGTTCTTCAAGCGCTCCACCAGAGGCTTCAGCCTGCCGGTTCGAAATCTTTTATACATGCGCACCGGACCGAACGTAATCGAGGGAGGCCAGCCGACGAACGGCGTGCCGAAGTAATATCGCGGCGGCTCCAGTGCTATCGATGTACCGAGCAGTTTGTGGTGCCTGCGGGCGTCTTCGGTCGGCGCCACCAGGCCGCGCAGTTCCGCAGCGCCGTAGAACGCTTTGCGATAAAACGCCGAATGTCGCGTTTCGCCGGCCATGAGAATATGGCCGGCCGGCACGTGCAGATGTTCCATGAAATAACGTCCGACTGCATCGAATTCGTTGCCCAGACCTTCGGTTTGGTCGTGCTGGGAAGCGAGCAATAATCGCGCATTTTCGATTCCGCCGGTGGCCAATACAACCGCTCTCGGGCGCACCGTCAGCGTCCTGCCCGTCAGAGTGGAGACCGTCAAAAGGCCCGCCCGGCGCGAGCCCGGGTCTAATTGAATGGACTTGAGATTGGCGTGGATTAGCGTAGTAACGTTGCCGGCTCGGGCGATTCGTCGCCGGTAGTGATCCACAAAGTTGGTCTGCGGACTGAATTGAAAAACAATGTTTTCGAAATTGCTGCCTTTCAACGTCAATGGCTTCGGCATGCGATCCTGCCAAGTTTCCAGATCGAAATTCGGACCGGTAAGCTCGAACAGTTTTGCAGCATCCGCTTCGTACGGATGCAACGCCTCGGGTCCGATGGGCCATCCGCTGTTTTCCAGCCACTCGCGGCGCGTATAATCGACCGCTTCCAACGGCCGGCACCAGCCGCCCCAACGATTACTGCCGCCGCCGAATAACCTCCATCTGCATGCATCGAGCCGGAAATAGTCCTGCCCAACGATCTCTCCGCGGTAAAGAGTCTGAGTGGGACGCTCGAGGTTAAATCCGCCGCTCTCGAGCAGCAGCAGGGACAGGCCGGAGTCACGCAGCCGATCGACTATAGCGATCCCCGCCGGGCCGGCGCCGACTATGCACACGTCGCAATCAAAACGCCTGTTCTCAGTCACCGACCGGGCATCTATTAGCACCCTTGGTCTCCTTGGTGGTTTTTCAAACGAAGCTTGCGGCGCCCATTCATTATAAACGCGCCGGGTTAGGCCGCGCTCGGAATGCCAGATAGGCGAGCACGCATGCCGTCACGCATTCGCCCGCCACTCGAGAAAGAGAGACGCCGGTGCCCCCGTATTTTCCCGCCAGAATGACTATCATTGCGATGTTGAATACGTTTCCGATGACGAAGGCGATGACCAGCCAACGCTCGTTCTCCTTGGGCAGAATCACGTACGAGCCGACCGCATGCGTAAAGGCGGCGAACGGCAGTGCGAAAACCATAATTCGCATGATCTCAATCGAAGGAACGAACCTGACACCGAATGCCAACGGAATGATATACGGGGCAAGTAACAGGCCGCCTATGCACGCACAGATGCCGTATCCCATTTCGAAGATGATCCCCTTGCGGATCAGTCGATGTGCTTCACCCGGAACATGCTTGGAGCGGTGCGTGATCGTGGGCATCAGCACCTGTGCTGCAGGCTGCAGAAATGCGAGCGCAAAGGAAATGAGTTTTTCTACGGAGCCGAAGTAGCCTACCTGTTCCGGCGTCGATAGCACGCTGAGCAGGTAGGTCGAACCGGAAGTCATCAGCATGGCGTTGACGCCTTGCAGGAATATCGTGCTCGCGGCTTTGATTTCCGCGATGCCACCGCGGATCGACAGCGGCGTGGGACTGATTATCCGCAGTGCAACGACATAAGCGCATGCTGCCGAGATGCAGGTTGCGGCCAGCACCGAGAGCAGCGCGTTTATGCCGTCGCCCGAGTTCCTGACAAAAATGAAGATGAACAGTACGTTCAGCGGATAGGCCATGGCTTCGAAGATCAGCGACAGTCGGAATCTGCGCAGCCCTTGATAAAACCAGCCAAGATTCATGGAATTCATGAAGCCCAGCAGGGTGGCAACCACGCCAAACCATGGATCGGAACGAAGCGCTGGAGAGAGTAGAGTGCCGACAATCCCGATCAAGATCCCGGCGGGAGCAAGAATCAGGCGCGCGGACAGTTGCCGCGAGACAATCTGTGCCTGCGAAATGGTGTCCCCAGCTGACGCCAATGAGCGCGAGCCGGTGGATGAAAATCCAAAATTCACGACGATCCAGACCAAAGCCATCAGCGACATCGCAGTAAGCACGGTACCGTAGCTGGCAGGTCCAAGGACCCGTCCGTAGTAAGGTATCAGGACGATCACGCTCAAGTAGCGAAGGGCGTACGCACTGTAGACGTAGGCGGCGTCCTTCTTGAGATTTTGCGGCTTTATCAATACGTTCATCAGTACCTGTGTTGCAGCAGCACCGCGGCGGACTCGAATTTCCGCTTGGGGTCGATCGGCGCTTGTAAAAGTGACAAAAAGACGGGGTAAATCAACGCCATAAGCAGGAAATCTTCGCCCGGGAACGCTCGATTTCTGCTAAAAAGCAGGGGTGAACAACTGCACTATGCCTCTGCGACTTCAATTGGTGGTGACCGAACAGTGGGTCAGTAAATTAACACCGGTGGGCGCGGCGCGCCAACGCGGCGGTGCGCGGCGTACCGCACCGTGCGATGCCCGGCCGAGGTTATTGGCGCTCGCGGCCAGCCTCATGGTGCCAGGCCTAGCCGTCGCCCAGGCCATCGATTTCGCGCCACCCGTGGACAACACCAACGCGCACGCGGTTGCGAATCTCGAACGTGGCGATAGTCTGGATTTTTTTGTTGCCGACAAATACACGGTTGACCAAAATTTGTTTCGGCTACCCGCCTCGCCTTCTTATTTGACCACCTACGTCGGCCCGAATGCGTCGCGTGAAGATCATATTAACATCGTTTCCGCCGGCGCAGACGCGCAGAAAACCTGGTACAGGCAGCTCCTTCTGTTGAATATCCAGGTCGATCATAATCACTACGCCAGAAACAGTGACTTCGACGCGATCACGGGAAACGGCGCTTTCCTCTGGGATTGGCAAGCCGGGTCGTATTGGTCGGGCGAGGCGGGCGCTACGTATAATCGATTTATCCCCAATTTTCAGAACACGCTCTATTACGCTCATGACACGATCAGCAGTCTTGAGTCTTTCGGCAAGGCGACGTTTCAGGGCGGCCCTCACTGGAGTTTTTCCGGGGGTGTCAGCGACACCGACACCTCGCATAGCAGTTCGGCGTTGCGGCCGGACGATTTTCGCAGCAAGTCCGAATCTCTCGGCGTGCATTATTTTACGCTGGCCGAGGGCTCGATAGGCTGGGACTATATTCATAGCGAGGGCAGCTTCGCATCGGACGGCGTCTTCAACTCCGTTTCCTATAGCCGGGATTTCCGCAATAATTCAGCGCGCTTCACTGCGAAGTATGCGCTGTCCGGCAGCACGGTCTTGAATGCCAGTGCCGGATATTTGGACCACAAGAATCCAGGCTCCGGCATTGGGGCATTCTCTGGAGACGTATGGCGCGTATCGCTTGCGTGGAGTGTACTTGCCAAAGTTCAGATGGTGTTTTCGGGCTGGAGAGATCTGTACGCCTACCTGGATGCCCAGTCTGCGTTCTTCGTCTCGAAGGGATTTGGCGTGGCACCGACCTGGACGCCGCGGGATAAGATAACCCTGACGCTGTTGGCAACGCGCGAGACACACGATTTTCTTGGCGCCGGAGACGGCGCACCCAACGTGATCCAACAGTTCGATGCGCGGCGGGATAAACTGACATTGGAACAGCTCTCGGTTTTGTATACGCCGCGCAAGGCCCTGAGTTTGAAACTCTCCGTTCAACACCAGCAGCGGAACTCCAATATCCAGCGCTTTGTCTACAACGACAATCTGTTGGCGGCGGATCTGACTTTCACCTTCTGAGAACACCCGCTGGAATATCGCAGATTTATGCGTTTAGGAGCGTCATGAGTTGGATTCGCTGTTACCGCCGCTGGCTTGGCTCCCTGCAACTGAGTTTCTTAATTGGCGCGCTTGCCGCAATGCCCGCGTCCGCGACCGAACCGTCGCCGGCGGCCGACAATGATTGCGCAATTGCGCCGCTAGTTCCCAATGTTCCGCGGGGTAGCCGATCCATAGGACCCAGTTCGGGTGCAGACGACACGGGCCGCATACAGGACGCGCTCAATCATCTGAAGCCCGGCGATGCCTTGGTTTTTATGCCGGGCAATTACCAGATCAGCAAGCATCTTGCCGTGGGTGTCGCGGGCGTCACCCTGTTCGGCAATGATGCAACCATCCACGCAACAAACCGCTCTGACGGCGCGCTGGTGATCCAGGGCGACAACGTCGCGGTGTACGGATTTACGATCACGCAAGATAGCCTCGGTCGCTTAGGCACACCGTGGGCCGGCGGGATTTCGGTATTTGACGATCGAGGCGGCGGCCGCAGGCGAGTGCTAGGAGTCACGATACAAAATAACGTCGTCAATAATTCGTCGGCGGCGGGTATATTTTTATATAAAGCCGGCAAGTTCACGGTGGCGGATAATCATGTCTATAGAAGTTGGGCGGACGGAATCCACATGACCGCCGGATCAAGCGGCGGACGTGTGGTGCATAATTCCGTGGTGCAGACCGGCGACGACATGATTGCGGTGGTGTCGTACGCCGGTGCGCGGGGCAAGGCACCGGCAGCCGTGCGCTATAAAAATTTGCCCGAGAGGTCCGACGAATTGGATCGGAACATATATATCGCCGAGAATGACGTCGCCGATCAATATTGGGGGCGCGGTATTACGGTTGTGGGTGGCTCGGACGTCACGATTGAACGCAATAGGATATCAAGGACCGCCACAGGTGCAGGAATATACATAGCGAGGGAGACTTCGTATGCCAGCTTCGGTGTTCGCAACATTTTGGTCGCCGGCAATTCCATCAGTCAGGTTCAAACGCAGGCCCCGAGCTACATGCCGGCCGGCTTCAATCCAGCGCTGACACATCACGGTGCAATAGAAATTCTCGCCCAGATGACAGCGGAGGAGCTCGACGATCCGCTGTTCAAGGAGGCATTTTCCGTATCGGACATCGCCCTAGTGGGCAATCAAGTGCAAGAGGCACGTTTTGCGGGCATCACGCTCAAGATGTCTTCCGCGGCCAACCCGGTGTCCAGGGTGACGATCGATGGCAATAGTCTGGCAAAGGTTGGCAGCAATCATGTCATCGCCGATTATTCGGGCTTTACGCCGCCCAGTGTCGTGTGCACCGGAAACAGTCTTGACGGCGAGAGCTTTGCTTCGCAATGCGATAGGGCGATACCCGCGATAACCGAGAAATATGCCGTCAGCGGTGCAGCTCTAAAATGCAGCTCCGGCCAAATTACGGCGGCTTACTCGCCTTTCAAGATGACAGGATACGGTCGGTGACTTCGGACCAACTGAGCGGGGGGCGGCTCGAGAATCGACCGAGGGACAGAGCCGCCTGGACGGCGCGCTGAATCGACATCGCGTCGCCCGGCAGGTACCCAAACCGCCCATGGCGGTCGCCAGCCACGGCGATTGGACAGAGGGCCGGCAGACCATAGGCCTCATATTGCAGAAGCTTCATCGAAGTATCCACCAGGTACGGCGAGACCTTAGTGCCGCCGTACGGTGCGACCCCGACGTCGGCGTATTCGATGAAGGCTAGCGTTTCTTCGAACGGTACTTCGCCGTAGAGACGTATATTCGGACCCGATAGCCCTGACGCGTTCTTGCCGCCGCCGATGATGTGAAAGGTCAGTTCGGGAAAAGCGGGCGCCGCGATTTCAAAAAAGCTGCGATCGAACAGCATCGAACCGATGCTGATGACATTAGTGCCGCTTGTAAACGGGGATGTACGCTGATTTCTCGCCGGCATCGCGTTCATACCCTGCGAGATGACGCGCAAACGGCTTCCCGGTGGAAATTCCGGCGCCAACAGCGGTGAGGGAATTCGGATGACATCGAATTTTGTCGAAGCACGCTCAAGCGCATTCTTCAGGTAGGCCGAACAACCTATGGTGTCGAGGGAATCCGAGCACAAATAAACGACTTTGGCACGTGGATTAAGCCGTTTTACGAGGTCAAATGCGATCAGCGGCAGGCCGGATTCTAAGCCGACGACACTCGCCTCGCGGATCCATTGCCTTAGTACTTTTGGAAGAAATTGCCGGTAGAGGCCGAATCCAGCTCGCTCTGGCAAGCCGAGCCATGATTGCCGTAAGTTGATGGGGTGTAACAGACTGCGCCATAGATAACAGTCGACGTTGTCATGGCGTTCAATCCGATTCGCGCGTGCCCAAAGCGACGCTCTCGGGTCCGCGGTGATGAGCGAGAGCGCGCTAAATCCGATGGAGAAGAATCTTGTCGGTGCGCGCTTCGCCAGTTCTCCGGCGATGAAGTGCACATTGGCCTTACGTTTACTGCGAAAATCATGTCCTGAAATGACAAGGAACGATTCGCGTACGGTAGTGGTGGGAAATGCACTACGGTCAGGCATGCGAGTTAGCCGCCCACAGATTCGCGCTGCAGGACTTCCTGCAGGGTATCGGCAGCGTGTCCCCAGGTGAAAAGCTTAACCCTCTCGAAGCCGGCTTCGCGCATCTGGCTGCGCAGGGAGCTCGAGGACAGAATCCGAACCAATTGCCGCGCGATGTCGGAGGGGCTCTCAGGGTCGCAATATGCCGCAGCGTCGGCGCATACTTCGGGTATCGCTCCTCGTCGAGATACCAAGACCGGGCAGCCACAATGCATGGCTTCCAAGGGCGGCAATCCGAATCCTTCGTAGAACGAGGGAAATACGAAGCAATCGGCATTCTCGTAGAGTGCACGTAGTTCTTCGTTGGTGACATACCCGGCAAGCACCAGGTTGTCCGCCTGTAAGGGCGCGCCCGCGAAGACGCGACTATTGCTGCCTCCCGCGGCCACCACTTTAATGTTCATTCCGACGAGCGATTCGGCCGCCTTGACGATGGCACCGAAGTTTTTGTTCAAAGTGCGGCTGCCGACCGCCAACACATAGCGCTGTCCGACGAGATTGAGGCGAGTCAAAATCCCGCGGTCGGAGCTTGATCGAAGAATATGTTCCCCGCTCTCGTAAATAACCTCGATTCCGCGACTGCGTACTCCGAAAAAACGCATCAGTTCCGAGGCGGAGAACTTTGAAACGGTAGCGATTACCGACGCATCGCGCATCAATGCTGCAGTCAAGAACCTATACCAGGTACGGTATGGCAGGCTGAAGTGCGATGGGTTAACCAGGAAACTCGCGTCATGTATGACTGCCAACTGTTGCCTCTTGAAGAGGGGTGCGGAGTTGCACAGATTGAGGAGCATTTCGCCGCGACAGTGGCGCGGCAGATCCCATTGTTCCCACAAATGTCCGGTACTGCGGCCGACTGCCTGCGGCGGAATCGTCCAATCAATTGGCAGTGTCAGATCGGACGCCGCGGGGACGAGGAGACGCACATCCCGTCGTTGGTCTTGTCGCTTCAACCAGGCGCCAAGCAATTCCGAGGCGAAGCGATCTATCCCTGTCGGCTGTCGGGTAAGAAAGCGGCCATTTATCGCAACCGGGAAATTCAATTGAGCACATGAGGTGTGGCGATCGCGCGCTGTTTACCGGGGCGAGACATGACCATAGCGATGCCGATACCGATCGCCCAGGTGAACGCGCGCTGTGTGCCTAAATACGGGTAGCGAAATACCTCGAGGAAAGCCAGAAAGAACATCGGGTACAGCAGAACTCCCAGAAGGGTGCCGGATCGATAAGCACGAAACAATATGCCACCTACAATTCCAATCACTGCGAAATATGCAATTCCGAGCGGCAAGCCCATATCACAGATCACGGAAAAGTTTCCGGATGGATTGTTGAACTCGGGGTCGCCGAATTTGAGCAGGTAATAATTGTATGCACCGGCGCCTATCTTGCCGTTCGCGTTGAGATAGGCCGAAAATTTGTCGCCAAAAAGTGGAATCTTATGTAGCCAAGCCGCGGTATATTCGAAGTTGTAGGTGGGCCAGTTGAAAGTCTGCAGAAGTCCGGCGCCGTTGTTCAGCGATGTAATGTAGTAGGTGGCAATGCGGCCGACGGCAAACTCCCAAAAGCCCGTTCGACCATGATAGGCGGAGGCAGTCCAGGACCGTACCGATTCCGCCAAACCGAAGTAGAGGACCAGCAGCGGGATGGCGAAGAACGGACCTCCGCAAGAAAGACCCCGCACCAGCCGGTTTCGTGACGTAGCCAGCCTGGTAGCGCCGGCCAAGCCGAACGGCAGTACCGCCTCGATCAGGGCTAGCCGTTCGGACCACGCATACACTCGAAGGGCCGTGAGCACCAACAGAGCCATGCAAAGCAGATGCATGGTGCGGGGCACGCGCTGGCGCAAGCTCAGAACCCGGTAGGCGTATACCGCGAAAAAGACCGGCGCAACATTCTCAAAGGAGGTCAGCCCGGCGGTGATTTCCAGGTTATGCCGGTTCGGACGATAGGCGCCCGTGAAGGTGTGAAACAGCAACACCGGATCGAGCAACAGGGATCTAAAGAAATACAGATAGGCTATAAGCGCGATGCAGCCGAGGAGGAGTGCGGCTCCATCCCAGGATTGGCCGGCGTCAAAGGGCAGGGCGCGTGCTCGTGAGCCGATTTGTGCGCCGATCCAGCAACTGACGCTGGTCACGAGCAATAGCGCAATCGCCAGCAACACATACCCATCGGTGAAGAACCAGACTCCTCTTATCTGCAGCCCGCCCAAATCCGAGTGGCCGACGTACGTCACCAACATGAGAATCGGAATCAAAAACCCTAAATTTAGTCCGGCGGGGGACGCCCACCAAGGGAGTTCACGATCGGCCGGTGGTGAGGCGTTTTGCTGATTCAAAGGTACGTTCACGCCGGCGAATGCAATAATTAGCCGGAAATAATAGCGCCAACAAGGTGCGTCGGGGATGGTTCGAACAACGCTTTGACTTTTTGAACGTCGGCAACCCGGGTCGCATCGCGGCGAATCGAGAGCAGACACGCCCCGGTGCGGGCGGCGACCAATTGCGCGTCTGCAAATTCGAGGATTGGCGGTGTATCAATAATGACAATGTCGAACTCGGCCGGCGCTGTCTCGACCAGGTAAGAAAAGCCGACACGATTCAGCAGTTCCTGAGGGTTGGGAGGCAGCGCTCCGGCGCACAATACAAATAGATTGCTCAACAACGGGGTGGGGGCAAGCACATCGGCCGCGGTACAACGCCCCGTCAACAGACCCGAAAGGCCAAATCCGGATTCTAATCCGAACAACGCATGCTGGTTGGGACGGCGAAAGTTGGCGTCGATCAATAGGGTTCGTTCCCCTGCTTGTGCAAAAACGATCGCCAGATTTGCCGCTAACCCGCTTGCGCCTTCCCCGGCACGGCACGATGTTATTGCAAGACAGCGGTGGCCTTTGTTCAGCCAGCGCAGCGTCAGCTGCGTGCGCAATGTGCGATATGCCTCACTGCGTGCGCCGAACGGATGATCTGCCGCCACCAGCTCGGAACTGAAATTCGATGCGTCGCGGCGGGAAATGGGATATTCGTACTGCCTCGCCAGCACTTCCTGAACATCAGCTTCGGTGGCTAAGCCGAGTGCGATGGCCGTCTCGCCGAACCGCAATTTAGTGCGTTCCTGTGCGGCAACGATCGCGGTAATCTCCTTTTCATTGAGCTTTCCCGCACCTAATAGTTGTTGTCCGAGCAACGTCGGATTCGCTGCGACAGAGGGGGGGGCGGCGTTGCGCTGGGAACTGACGGGTTTCATGTATCAGGCCCTTTGCGGCTTCATTGGCAAGCGCTTTTTAATGGTTCCAGCGCCCTTCCATAATTTCTGCTTTTGATCACGTTCCGGTATCTCAGCAAGAAGCGCAATGCCGCCAATATCCGACAACTCATCGCCGCTGCGAATTCTCTGGTCGCCGCGCTCTACCGCAATGACGATGGCCAATCCAAGAATAATCCCGACCACAAGCGAGATAAGCGCATTTAGCAGGATCTTGGGCTTGGACGGAAATATGGGCGCCACGGCGCGGTTCAGAATCGAGATATTGCTCTGGTCGAGCTGGCTCTCGAGATGGACCTGGCTTGCGCGCTGCATTCCGGCATCGTAAGCCTGCTGTGCACTATCCACGTCGCGGCGCATGACATCGAGACTATCTTTCGCATGCTTCAGTTGCAAAACGCGATCACGCTGCTGGTCAAGCGCATGTTGTATCTCGGCTTGTTGCCGCGAGCTGAGTTCTGCCGACTGTCGAATCGTGCCGGCCGCCGTGTCGATCTGGGCTGAAAGCTTGCGCTGCAGCGCCTTGACCATCGCATCCGCACTGACATATTCGGGATGGTTGTTGCCGAACCTTGCCGCAGTCTCGGCCAGCTTGCCCTGAGCGCGCACGAGATCAGCCTTTAGGTTTTGCAGCAAGACATTGTTGGAAAGGTCCGGCATCTCGTCGAGCTTATCGAGCTGGGAGGCGCGCGCCATTTGCTTGAGTTTGTTTTGCGCGTCGTACATTGTCGCTTGGGCGGCGATCAGTTGCGTCGACAGCTCGGCCAGCCGGGTATTCTCGATGTCTATCTGCTCGTTCGTTCCCACGATGCCGGAGGAGCGTTGAAAATCGGACATTTTAGATTGCGCAGCTTCGAGGGAAGATCGCAATGCTTTCATCTGCTCGGCGAACCACGCGGCCTGCCTGCGCGCCGGATCTGCCTTAAGCTCCAGGCTGGTTTGTATATAGGCATCTGCAAACGCGTTCGCCAGGGTTGCCGAAAGATCCGGGTCGAACGCTCCGACGTCGATATTGATCACATGGCTGTCGTGCGAGGGAGTGACGTAGACCTTGTTGAGCAGGTAATCCGCGATCCAATCGTCGATCGGGCCTTTTCCGCCCGTCGCGCTTTCGTATTTATGGCGGAAGGCGGGGTTGGAATGCAGCTGCAATTTCTGAACCACTTTCAGCGCCACGCTATGGCTCGAGATGATATCTACCTGCGTGGCTACGGTGCTGGGCAACATTTCTGCGCTTTGCGCCAGTCCTGACACAGGATCGGTGGCTTTCGAATCGACCACCACGCTGACTTCGGATATATACGTCTTAGGCCATAGCAGGCTCACCACGATTACGAGGGTCATGGTGCACAGCAGTATCGCGCCGAATAAGCGCTTTCTTCCCAACAATGTTTCGATCAGCTGTTTTGCGGACATTCAGAGCACCTCGGGGAATACGAACCTCAAAACCAGCCTTCGTTAATCAGCAGCACATCGTCCGGCTTAAGCAGTTCGCGGCCCTTGATAGATATCTCACGTATTTTCCCGTCTGCCTCGCGCCGTTTCACCTTCATCCAGTGTTCCGAGCCCTTCGGCGTCAGGCCCCCGCCGGCGGATATGGCCTGCGTGACCGTCATGTTGCGTTCCAGCTTGTAGGGGCCGGGCTTCTGAACTTGGCCATACACATAAAATATCGGCGCGCCAGGGACGAAGATGGTGTCACCACCGGATACCGGCCGGTTCTGGCTCGCATCGCCCTGGAACAATGCATGTAAATCAATGACGACTTTAGTGCCGTCGTGGCGTATGAGAGTTGCCTCATCGCCGGATAGCGCATTGGGAGATCCTCCCGGCACGTTTGTCACGAGCCCTCCGGCCTGTGCCAGCAGGTCAAGCACTTTATTCGACGTACTGAGTGCGTACTGCCCCGGCTTGGCCACCTGGCCCAGCACCGATACTTTTTGACTCTGATAATCGGTGACCAGCACTGAAACCTGAGGCTGGCGGACGAATCCTCCATCGTTCAATCGAGCGATTAGCGACTCTTCGAGATTTCGAGTGGATAGCCCTGCTGCATGAATAACACCGATCAAGGGAAAAGTAATATTGCCGGATTTGCTGACTCGGACATCGACGGACAGTTCCGGATGATCGAAAACGTTGATTCTCAGCAAGTCGTCGGAGCCGAGCATGTAGTCTGTTGCTTGCGCACCTGCCCCGGACGTGAAAAGGCATTGCGCGAAGAGCAGCAATAGCAAGGGTAGGGCGGCAAAAGTGTTTCGGTTTTTCATACTTAACTCGGCTTTCCAACGATATTTAGCCACCGGTTGGCGTAGGCTCGGACTGTTGGGATAGTAACAACATTGAGCCATTCGGGTAGGCTGTTGCGGGCGACTATGCGCGGCTTGCGTTACCATATCTTAATGCCAACAATCATCGTTTATCGCAGTTTCCTCCTGCCCCGCTCTGAGACCTTCATAAAGTCTCAGATCACCTCGTACCGGCGCTGGCGCGCGATTTTGCTGGGCAGACGCATGTCGCATGAGCTTTCGCTTGAGGGTCTGGATGCCAGGACATTGGAGGCGGAGGGCTCGAGCAGGATGCTGCGTGCGCTTTTGAGGTTGAGGCTTGCTTTGGGAAATGCCCCCGATGTTTCCTCCCTCGCCAATGAAAAGGCCGACCTGTTGCACGCGCACTTCGGCCTTGACGGAATCGAGGCGGCTCCGATTGCACGCGCACTCAGGATTCCGTTGATCATCACGCTGCATGGGTTTGACATTAATATTCACCCTCATTGGTGGCATGCAGGCAAGGGCGGATGGTTGATGCGCCGTTACCCTGAAAGATTGCTGCGCCTGGCTCATAGGGAGAACGTACATTTCATTGCCGTATCGGAGGCCATCAAGCAGCGTGCGATTGCGTGGGGAATCCCTGAGGCAAAACTCACCGTGAAATATATCGGTGTCGATCGATCAAAATTCGGCCCCGGTAGCGTCCCCGTTTCGAAACGCGCCCGGCGCGTATTATTCGTCGGCCGCCTCGTGGAAAAAAAAGGTTGCGAGTACTTGATGCGTGCCATGCAAATCGTAGGCCGGGCGGTAGCGGATGCTGAATTGACCGTGGTCGGCGACGGCCCCTTGCGCGCAGCGCTCGAGTCCCTTGCAACTGCGTTGGGTGTGAAGGCGACTTTCAAAGGCTTTCGATCGAGTACTGAAGTTCGCCAAGAACTCGATGCTGCCCGGGTGTTTTGCCTGCCGAGCATAACCGCTGAAAATGGTGACGCCGAAGGCTTGGCCATAGTGTTGCTTGAAGCGCAGGCCAGCGGTGTGCCCGTCATTACGTCGCGTTTCACGGGCACCCACGAAGGCGTCGCGCATGGACAAACCGGATTTGCGTTCCCTGAGCGCGATGTCGATGACCTTGCTGCAAAATTGACCCAAGTGCTACTTGATAACGAGTTGGCGGACGCCATGAGCGCTGCGGGCCCGGCCTTCGTGGCCGAAAAATTCGACATTGGTACTTGTACCCGCGACTTGGAATTGCTGTACGACAGCGTGTACCAGAGATCCCTGGCCGGCCGTGCGACAGGGTAAGCCAACCAGGTCATGCGGGAACGCCACGCTCGCCGACGGCATGGTAGAGCCGCTTGAGCAGAATATGCGTTCGATCGATAGAATACAGTTCCGTGAAGCGCTTCCGTCCCGCCGCCCCCATGCGCTCGCAAGTCACTGTGTCGAGCTGACCCAAGATATCTCTAAGCGCCGCCGAATCGTCGGGCGGGACTAGTTTGCCGGTCACTCCGTCGACCACGATTTCGGGCAGGCCGCCCACTGCGCAGGCCACCACGGGTTTACCTACGCGCATCGCTTCGATCGCGACCAGGCCGAATCCCTCCCAGCGCGAGGGCACCACCACGACATCACAGGCGAGCATCTGTGAGGCCACCGCCGCGCGGTCGAGCCATCCCATGTACTCCACGCTCTCTGAATTGCGCTGCGGCAAGCCGGCGTCCAATACTGAGTCGCCGACGATGCGCGTGGCCACCCGTTTCTCCAGCGTTTGCATTGCTTCCAGTAATATATCGACTCCCTTCTGCCGATCCAGCCTGCCGACGAACAGCACCTTCAGACGCTGGTCGTGCCATAGAGCGGGCGTTAGGGTCGACGGCGCGATTTGCAGTCCATTCTCAATGACTACGAGCTTACGCGGCGCAATACCCGCAATCTCTCCGGCCACCCTTTCGGCACGGGAAATGCAAACGACTGCCACGCACCAGCGGGACAGGAAGCGCTCTATCGCTTGCATGGCACGCCGCGCAGCGGAGCTTTGCGCCGTGTCGAATACCCAGCCGTGCGGGCAGTAAATCACCGTGATCTTGCGCGCAAGCACCATTGCCAGAAGTCTTGCCGCCGCGCCCGCAAAGGTCGAATGGGCGTGAATGATGCTGGGTCGGAATGCCCAAACGGTGGCAACGAGTTTGATGACGAGGAATGCCAATCCTACCGCCCGCGTGGGTCGGCGAAACGGACGAATGATGCCGAACGGCACGTCCTGTAATTGAACCAAATGCCGGTCCGGTGCGATGAGCCGAACATTCGCCACCGAGAAATCCCTGATCTGAAAAGGCAGGATCTCATTTAAGTAAGTGCCACAGCCACCGCGGCTTGACTCGACGATATGCAGTATCCGCATGATTTGCGCTACCCGTGACTCTTTATGGAGACACCTGTCATCATCTACTGCATGCACCGTCTATTGATCGCCACACGGCGATTATTGATTGGAAAGCAGATCCGCCACTGGCGACCAGGCAATCATCGTGCCATGGACTTTGCACTGTGACCTGAGGCTAGTCAGAATGGTTTATGCGACGGTGTATGGCCATTACACTAGCACGCGATAGGGGGTGATTAGCACGCTTTGTTACGTGAGGAAAGTCCTACAGAATCATGCGAGAAGGCGCACCGCCTCGGCGCAGCCGCGGTGTCGGCGCGTGCGGCATGCCTTGGCTCACACGTTTGAGTCGGGAGACTCCGCTTTGCGCTTAGCCATATATTCGAGCAACGCCTCGTCGATGCCGGGGTCCATGGGCGGTGCAACGTATTCGGCCAGCTGTTTTTTCCACAGCGTGTTGGCGCGCTTGGTCATGTCGGGCGAACCCTCCGATTCCCATTGCTCGTAACTATTGTTGTCGGCCAGAGGCGAGCGGTAGAACGCATTCTCGAAATTCGCCTGAGTGTGGGCGCAACCCAAGAAGTGCTTGCCGGGTCCGACTTCGTGCATCGCATCCAGGGCTTGGCCGTTCTCCGACAGATCCACTCCCGCCAGCAGGGTATGCATCATGCCGGCCTGATCCACGTCCATGACAAATTTCTCATAACCCATCGCGAGCCCACCCTCCAGCCAGCCGGCGGTGTGCAATACGAAATTGACCCCGGCGAGGCAGGTGGGAAGCAGGGTGTTCGCCGACTCGTACGCGGCCTGTGCATCCGGGATCTTCGACGCGCAGAGGCTGCCGCCGGAACGAAACGGAATGCCGAGCCGCCGCGCCAATGCGGCCATGGAGTACAGGACCAGCGCAGGTTCCGGCGTGCCGAACGTCGGGGCGCCCGATTGCATGGAGATGGACGAGGCAAAGCTGCCCAATACCACCGGTGCGCCCGGATTGACCAATTGCACAAAGGCAAGCCCGGCCAACGCTTCGGCAAATGTTTGGGCAACCGTGCCTGCCACCGTGACCGGCGACATGGCACCTGCAAGAATGAATGGCGTAATGATCAGAGCCTGATTGGCCCGTGCATACACCTTGGCGGCGCCCAACATGGTCGAGTCATAGGTCATCGGCGAATTGACGTTAATCAGGTTAATGATGGTGGTTTTCGGACGGCCGGTCGCCGCATCGGTCAAATCGTCGCCGAAGACGATGTTCGCCATGGCGACGGAATCCGCGGCTCGTTCCGGCGCCGTCACGGAACCCATGAATGCCTTGTCGCTGTACTTTAGGTGGCTGTACACCATGTCGAGGTGCCGCTTATTCACCGGCAAATCCACCGGCTCGCAAATGGTGCCGCCGGAATGGTGCAAGGAATTAGCCATGTAGGCGAGTTTGACGAAATTGCGAAAATCTTCGATTCGCGCATAACGGCGGCCCTCATCCAGGTTGCGCACAAAGGGCGAGCCATAGGCCGGGGCAAAGACCGTGTTCTTGCCGCCAATGACGACGCTGCGCGCCGGATTGCGTGCGTGCTGAGTGAACTCGCGCGGCGCAGTCGCTTGAATCAGGGAGCGGCACATGCCGCGTGCGAAGTGCACGCGCTCGCCCTGCACGTCGGCGCCGGCTGCTTTCCAGATCTCCAGCGCCTCGGGGTCATCGCGAAAATCGATGCCGATCTCCTCGAGAATGGTATCGGCGTTGCGCTCCATGAGCGCCAAACCTTCCTCGTCCAGCACCTCGTAAAAGGGAATCTTGCGCGTAATATACGGAATTGACGCGCCGGCACGGGCGGCCCGGGCAGCTCGCTTTGCATCGCGCCCGCTGGGGCGTCGCGCATGACTGACTGGCGGGTTCGTTTCATCCATTGTGGCTCTCCCAATCTATTGCTTTGAATATGGTCACTGACAGTAGCCTAGAACTCCAGGCCGATTTCGCGCAGCACTCCGGTCACATAGCCGCTAAACGAACGCCAGACCTCCAGGTGAAAGGCGTCCTCGCGGATGCGCCACAGCACGATGTCAGCCTTCGCCAACACGGTCCGCGTGCACATGCCGATGGGAAATTCATCCAGGTCCAAATCGAGCGGACACGCGCCGTTTAAAATCGTAGCCGCATGGGGGCCGCCGACTTCGAGCGCGAATTGCCGGTGGCTGATATCGACCAATGCGTGAGGAATTTCCTTGAGTGCCACCTCAAGTGTGTCGATGGTTGCCGCATGTGACTCAAGGTCTGCCGCCGCGCGGCCGAGCAAAAGATATTCATCCGGACCCAGCCACAGTGTTGCACGCGAGTCGCGCGTGGCGGCACGGCAGGCTTGCTCGGCGAATTCGACACCCCAGACGGGAGCCGCGGCCTGGCGCGCGCCGGCCTCACCGTGAAATACCAGCCGCAGTGCCGGCGGCAGCGTTTTCAACCAGGGTGCGTTCGGCGCCTGCGGCGGGCTGCGGGTCGCGAGATCAGGCATTGATGCGTGCTCCTGCGGGATCGTAGAACACCGGTGAGGTGACTTCGACCTCAAGGTCGCCACCGGGCATTGGCACGTACAGAGTCTGGCCCATGCGGGCGCGACCGCCGGCTATCACGGCAAGTGCGATGGAATGCCCCAGCACTCCGCTGGCATAAGAGGAGGTGACGTGACCAATCAACTCCATCGGCGGTTTCTGTCCCGCGTGCGCCGTGACTTGCGCGCCTTCCTCCAGCACGATGCGTGGATCCTTGGTGCGCAGGCCGACCAACTGCTTGCGGTTCGGCGACTTCATCGACGGGCGCTCGAGCGAACGCTTGCCGACGAAGTCAGGCTTGGCCTTGCCGATTGCCCAGGTGAGACCGGCATCATCGGGGGTGACCGTGCCGTCGGTGTCCTGGCCGATGATGATGTAGCCTTTTTCCGCGCGCAGCACATGCATGGCCTCGGTGCCGTATTCGGTGATGCCGTGCGCCTGGCCCGCGGCATACACCGCTTCCCAGATGCTGCGTCCGAAGTCGGCCGGGACATTGATTTCAAAGCCCAGTTCCCCCGTGAAGCTGACGCGAAACAGCAGCATGGGGACCCCGCAGATACTGCCGCGGCCAACACTCATATGCGGCCAGGCCGCGGCGCCTATATCGATGCCCTGCACCAGAGTCTCGAGCACACGCCGCGCATTCGGACCCTGCACGGCAATGACGGCCCACTGCTCCGTAGTCGAGGTGAGCCACACCTTAAGCTGCGGCCATTCTGTCTGCCGATAATCCTCCATGAGCGCGAGAACGCGCGGCGCGCCACCCGTGGTGGTGGTCACGTGGAAGCGGTCGGCGCCGGTCCGAGCCACCACGCCGTCGTCGTACACGAAGCCGTCTTCGCGCAAGAGTATGCCGTAGCGCGAGCGGCCGACGCCCAAGCTGGACCAATTGTTCACATACAGGCGGTTCATGAATTCCACCGCGTCCGGCCCGACGACTTCGATCTTGCCGAGAGTGGACGCATCGAATAGCCCGCAGGCACCGCGCACGGCCTTGCATTCGCGCGCCACTGCGGCGTGCATGTCTTCGCCGCCGCGCGGGAAATAACGGGCGCGTTTCCATAAACCCACGTTCTCGAATACTGCGCCCCTGGCCTCTGCCCAAGCATGAGTTGGAGTGGTTCTGACAGGATCGAACAAGTCGCCGCGCGAGATCCCGGCAAGGCTGCCGAAGGTGACCGGCGTGAAGGGCATTCGAAAAGTGGTCAGCCCCACTTGCGGGATGCTCACATCGAGACTCTTGGCGACGATGGCCATGGCATTGAGATTCGAGGTCTTGCCCTGGTCAGTGGCCATGCCGGTGGTGGTGTAGCGCTTGACGTGCTCGATGGATTGGAAGCCCTCGCGCGTGGCGAGCGCCAAGTCACGCGTGGTCACATCGTGCTGCCAATCGACGAAGCACTTGTCGCCGTTGCGCGAAGTCCCTTGCGGCAGCGCGCCGAGAAACGAATCGCTGCTGCGTTTGGATGCTGCGACATCGAAGCGGCGCAAAGCGGGGGCGGCCGAGCCACCGGCTGACGCAGCACTAGCCGCCGCGGCACCGGCCGCCGCCCCATCTGCAAGCACTTCGGCCAGATCGTACACGCCGCGGCAGGCGCCGGCGGATTGCTCGGCTTCGGCCGACGTACCGGGTGTGAAGGCCATGAGAGTCTGGTTCCAGACAAGCTTACCGCGGGATTGGGAGAATAAATGCACGCTCGGGTTGAAGCCGCCGGACATCAGCACGGTATCGCAGGAGATACGTTGCGCCACTTGCACCGCGGTGCCCCGCACGCGCCCGAGAACGATGGCGCTGACTCGCAAATCCCCTTCGGTGCCAAGTACGGTGGCTGCGGGAATCACCTCGATTCCTGCGCGGCGCGCAGCGTCGGGGAGGGCACCCGTGACATCGGCACGCAAGTCCGCAATGGCCTCGATCACCACGCCCGCGGCATGCAAGTCGAGGGCACCCTGATAGGCGTCGTCACCTGAGGTCACGACGACGGCGCGCTTGCCAACGCGCACTCCGTATCGATTCAAATAGGCGTGGGCAGCACTTGCCAGCAAAATCCCAGGTCTATCGTTGCCCGGAAATACCAGCGCACGTTCAATGGACCCGGCTGCCAGTACCACCCTGCGTGCGCGTACCTGCCACAGCCGCTCGCGCGGCTGGTGCTGTGGCGGGACCGCGATGTGATCGCCCAGCCGCTCGCTCAGGCCGACGAAATTGTGTGGGAAGTAGCCAAACGCAGTGGTGCGCGGTAGCAAGGTGACGCGGCTGTTGTTCGCCAGGCGTGCGGTAGCCTGCTGCACCCAGGCGAGGGCGGAAATTCCGTCGATGCGTGCGGCATTGTCCCACAGCAGGCTGCCGCCGAACTCCGCCGTTTCGTCGCACAGCATGACTCGAGCCCCGCTGTCGGCGGCGGTTAGTGCTGCCGCAAGTCCGGCAGGTCCCGCGCCGACCACCAGCACATCGCAGTGCGCGTAGCGATTGGCATAGCGGTCAGGGTCAGCCTCGGTCGGCGCGCGACCCAAGCCGGCGGCGCGGCGTATCACCGGCTCATACAGCAACTTCCATGCTTTGCGCGGCCACATGAATGTCTTGTAGTAAAAGCCGGCGGGGAAGAACGCCGACAGCGCATCGTTAATGCGGCCCATATCTCGCTGCAAGCTGGGCCAGCGGTTTTGGCTTTCAGCAATCAAGCCCTCGTAGATCTCTACTTGAGTCGCGCGCAGATTCGGGGTCATGCGCGCTGCATCCCGGCGTACCGTCACCAGGGCATTCGGTTCCTCTGAGCCGGCCGCTAAAATTCCGCGCGGCCGATGATATTTGAAGGAACGACCCGTTAGATGCACGCCGTTTGCGAGCAGTGCCGAAGCCAAGGTGTCGCCGGCAATGCCCTCGTACGAGCGACCGTCGAAGGTAAAACGCAGACGTTGAGACCGATCGACTCGACCGCCGCTAGGCGTGCGAAACTCGCCACCATGGCCGCTCATGGCGCACGCTCCGCAGCTGGCGTAGCGGGCAGCGCCGCCGCCGCGTCGAGCGTGGGGCGCGCTTCGCCGGTCTTGTAAAACGCCAGGAAATGATCGGTGGTCGTGTCGCGCAGTGCATTGAAGAAACGTCCGCAACCGCGTGCGTGACGCCAGCGTTCGGCATACACACCCTTGGTGTTGGTGCGCATGTACAGAAATTCGCCCCACGCCTGATCGTCAAGTTCGGAGGGACGGTGGGGCCGCGCCAAATGCGCCTGGCCGCCGTAGCTGAATTCCAGTTCCGGGCGTTTGCCGCAGTACGGGCAGTCGATGAGCAGCATCGCTGTCCTAGTGCGCCACGGCGGCGGCCGCGGCCTCGTCGATCAAGTAGCCGTCGCGGAAACGTTCGATAGTAAACGGCGCATTGATGGGATGCGGCGCGTCGTGCGCGATGGTCCAGGCGAACACATGCGCCGAACCTGGGGTCGCCTTGAAGCCGCCGGTGCCCCAGCCGCAATTAAGGTACAAGCCGGGCACGGGAGTCTTGGCGATGATGGGCGAGCGATCCGGTGTCACGTCGACGATGCCGCCCCAATTGCGCATCATGCGCAGCCGGCGAAAGTTGGGAAACAGCTCGCAGATCGCGTCCAAGGTGTGAGTGTTGATGTGCAAGGCGCCGCGTTGGGTATACGAAGTGTAAGCATCAGTTCCCGCGCCGATCACCAATTCGCCCTTGTCGGACTGGCTGATGTAGGCGTGGATGGTGTTCGACATCACCACGCAGGGAAAAATGGGTTTGACGGGTTCGGACACCAGCGCCTGCAGCGGGTAGCTTTCCAAGGGCACATGCACGCCCGCCATCGCCATGATGACGCTGGAATGACCGGCGGCGCACACGCCCACCTTGCGCGACTGAATCACGCCACGGGTGGTTTCCAGCGCCTCGACGGCACCCCCGGCATCACGGCGAATGCCGGTCACTTCGCAATTCTCGATGATATCGACCCCGAGAGCGTCGGCGGCGCGCGCATAACCCCAGGCCACGGCATCGTGCCGCGCCGTGCCGCCGCGTCGTTGCAGGGCTGCGCCGAGCACGGGGTAACGGATATTATCCTGGATATTCAGGGGCGGGCAGAACTCCTTGGCCTGCGCCGGCTCCAGCCACTCATTGTCAACGCCGTTGCAGCGGTTCGCATGCACATGGCGCTTGAATACTTGAATATCGTGCACGGTGTGCGCCAGCATCATGACCCCTCGGGCAGAGAACATGACATTGTAGTTGAGCACCTGCGAGAGGTTCTCCCATAGCTTGAGCGAATGGTCGTACAGTGCCGCACTTTCATTGAACAGGTAATTCGACCGGATGATGGTGGTGTTACGGCCCGTGTTGCCGCCGCCGATCCAGCCCTTTTCAAGCACCGCGATATTGGTCAGCTCATGTTCCTTGGCGAGATAGTAGGCGGCGCCGAGTCCATGGCCGCCACCGCCGACGATGATTGCGTCGTAACGCGGTTTGGGCGTTGCCTTGCGCCACTGCTGCTGCCAGCTGCCGTGCTTGGAGAGGCTGCGCCAGATCAGTGAAAGGCCGGAAAATGATTGCCTGCTCATACGACGAGGGTGCCCTAGGCCCGCAAATCCTTGTTCTCCGTGTCATAGGGCGAATCGACCAGAATCGTCGCACGCTTGCGCTCGCCCAGGATTTCGATTTCTATGCCGCTGCCGATAGCTGCAAATTCAGGCTTGATATAACCCAACCCCAGGCTTTTGCCCAGGGCGTGCCCGTAATAGCCCGCGGTGGCGCGGCCGATGATATTGCCTGCGCCGTCGAACAGCGGCTCATTGCCCAGGGGGTCGGCATCCGTGACGCCGTGAACTTCGAAAGTGACGAAGCGATGCGGCACGCCGGCCTTGAGTTGCTTCTCCAAGGCCTCCTTGCCGATGAACGGTCCCTTGGCCAGGCGCACGAAGCGGTCGAGGCCCGCCTCGTAGGGCGTGTAGTCGGGGGTCAAATCGCTGCCCCACATGCGATAGGATTTCTCCAGGCGCAATGATTCCATGGCGCGCATACCCACCATGCCGATATTGAATTCCTCGCCCGCGGCGAACAGCGAATCGAACAGATGATGCGCATACTCGATCGGAAAGTGCAGCTCCCAGCCTAGCGCGCCGACGAAGTTCACGCGCAACAGGTACACGTCGGTGGCGAGACCCACTTCGGTCACCTGGCTGGTGAGCCAGGGGAATGCTGCATTGTCCAACGGGGCATCGACGAGTTTGGCCAGCACATCGCGTGAACGCGGTCCCGCCACCACGAATACGCCGCGGCTCATGGTGACATTGCGCAAGCTGACGCTGCCGTCCTGGGGCAGCATTTGCTGCAGATAATCGCTGTCGTAACGTTCTGCTGCGCCCGCGCTAACCACATAGAAATGGTGCTCGGCGATTTTAGTGATGGTGAACTCCGAGCGTATGCCGCCACGGCGGGTGAGGGCGTGGCAAAGCGCGATGCGTCCGATCTTAGTCGGCACTTTGTTGGCCACCAGGCCATCCAGCCAGCTTTCCGCGCCGGGTCCGCACACCTCGTGCTTGGTGAAGGGCGTCAGATCGATGACCCCCACCTGCTCGCGCATCAGCCGCGCCTCATTGCCCACGTGCGTGAAATAATTTGAACGGCGGAAACTCCATTTATCCTTGGGTAGGACTCCTTTGGGCGCAAACCAATTGGCCCGCTCCCAGCCATATCGCTGGCCGAACACCGCGCCCATGCGCGCCAACTTGTCGTACACCGGGCTGGTCTTGGCGGGTCGCGCAGCGGGGCGCTCTTCATCCGGATAGTGAATGACGAAGACGTTGCGGTAGGTCTCCTCGTTTTTCTGCACCACATAGCGCTTGCTGGTGTAGGCACCATAGCGCCGTGGGTCGACGGCCATCATATCGATGCCGGGCTCGCCCTCGACTATCCATTCGGCCAGCTGCCAGCCCGAACCGCCGGCGGCGGTGATGCCGAAGCTATGGCCTTCATTGAGCCATAGATTTCGTGCGCCCCAGGCCGGACCGATCAATGGGCTGCCGTCCGGAGTGTAGGCAATGGGTCCATTGACGATGTCCTTGATGCCGCAGTTGGCCAGTGAGGGCACGCGCCGCTGCGCCGCTTCCACATGCGGCAGCAGGCGTTCGAGGTCGCCCTCGAACAGGCTCTTGCCGAACCATTCGGGTACGCCATCGGCAAAGCGCGCGGGAGCGCCCGCCTCGTAGGGGCCCAATATCCATCCCATGCGCTCTTCGCGCAGGTAGTAGGACTGGTCGGATTCGCGCAGCACCGCGAGTTCGCGGCCGCCGCCTTGGCGATACGCCTTCAATTCCGGTGATTCGTCATACACGATGTACTGATGCTCGACCGGAATGGAGGGCACATTGAGACCGAATAGGCGCCCCGTCTGGCGGGCGTAATTGCCGGTGGCGCAGACCACATGCTCCGCAACTATATCGCCCTTGGTGGTGGTCAAGTGCCACTCTCCTGACGCAGTGCGCTTGACCGCGGTGACTTCGGTTTGTTCATGGATCTCGGCACCGCGTGAACGTGCACCCTTGCGCAGCGCCATGGTGAGGTCCGCGGGCGCGATATGCCCATCATCAGGGTGATACAAGGCGCCGACGATCTTCGGCGTGTCGGCGCCGTCGCCCAATTCGACCAATGGCCACAGATCGCGCACTTCCTGCGGCCCGATAACCTGGAAAGGCACGCCGATGGTATTCGCGGTGCCGCAGTATTTCTGATATTCGTCCATGCGGTCGCGATTGGTGGCCAGGCGCAGGTTGCCCGTCACGTGCAGGCTCACATCCTGCCCGGTTTCTGCGGGCAACCGCTTGTACAGATCCACCGAGTATTTGTGCAGCTGGCCGACGGTGTAACTCATGTTGAACAAGGGTAGAAGGCCCGCGGCGTGCCAGGTGGAGCCCGCCGTCAATTCGGCACGCTCCAGCAATACCACGTCGGTCCAACCTTTGAGGGCCAAGTGGTACAGCGTGCTGACGCCGACCACACCGCCGCCAATCACCACCACTCGGGCATGAGTTTTCAAGTGAGATCTCCCAACGCAAATGCGTGACGCAGTGTAGCTAGCGGGCGGCTAAACAAGACGCCAATTGCGACAATCCCTGATGGAAATGCGTCAGGCGCAGCCGAAATCGCCCGGGTAGGGGCCGGGCTTTTCATAATGGTCTGTCTGAAAAACGACAACATCATGTCGGAAACAGACAAGACGCGCCTGCCAATGGCATAATAGCGAATGTTCTAGCCGTTTGGCTTTTGACCCTCGGAGGCACCTTGGAATCGCCCGCCGTGCTGCGCAAATGCAGGTATGCATTTCTGACCTTGCCGAACTATTCGCTGATCGCCGTCGCCAATGCCTTGGAGCCTTTGCGCATGGCCAACCGTCTGGTCGGCAACGAGGTGTACGAGTGGTCGGTTATCAGCATGGACGGCCGCGCCACTGACGCGAGCAGCGGGCTCAATCTGTCGCCTACCGGTGCGCTCGATAAATTGGGGACGGTGGACATCTTGTTCGTCTGCGGTGGCATCAATGTTCGCGAAGCGGTCTCGCCCGCATTGTTGACGGCGCTGCGGCGCCTGGCGGATCGACGTGTGCCCTTGGGTGCCTTGTGCACCGGCGGCTACGCGCTCGCGAAGGCCGGATTATTGGACAACTTCAGTGCCACGATTCACTGGGAGAATCTCTCGGCGCTGCGCGAGGAGTTTCCACGGGTTCGAATCAGCGACCAGCTGTTCACCATTGACCGGGACCGCTTTACCTGTTCCGGTGGCACTGCGCCGCTCGATCTGATGCTGAATCTCATTCAAGCCAGGCTCGGCCCGCGTATTTCGCAGCTGGTCTCCGAGCAATTCATCGTCGACCGGGTGCGCAAGGACACGGATCGCCAATACGTACCGCTGCGGGCGCAAGTCGGCGTCTCGCATCGCGGCTTGATCCGGGTGGCGCAGCTCATGGAGGAGAACATCGAGAAGCCGCTGTCGCTGGAAAAGATCGCCAAGGCCACGGGGCTGTCGCGCCGGCAAATCGAGCGCCTGTTCAAGCGCGATTTGAACTGCGTGCCCAAACACTACTACCTTGAGATGCGTCTACGGCGCGCGCGCGAACTGCTGCTGCAGACCGCCATGCCCATCATGGACATCACCACGGCCTGCGGCTTTCAGTCGCCGCCGCATTTCTCAAAGTGCTACCGCATGCAATTCGGGCATCCGCCGAGCGCCGAGCGCAAGATCGCCGATAAGAGCCCGCTTCCCGGCAAGCGCGAGCTCGGCGCGAGCGCGCCGTAGTCGATCCCGGGGCGCGCTGCTTGGCGCTATTCGGAGTTAGCTTCCTTGCCGAAGCGGTAATTCAGGCGCATACCAAAAACGCGCGGTTCATTCGTCGTCTGGCGCAGATCGTAGTTACCGGTGTTGGTGTAGATAATCGCGTTCTTATTGGCGAGATTGGTCACGTAGACCTCGCTGAGCCAGTGGCCCCCTTCCGGAGACAGTCCCAGGCGTAGGTTCGTAATGGTGTACTCCGGCTGTATCATCCGCGGAAAGCCGTTGGAGCCCGCCACGTGCAGGTCGTCCCACATGTCCCCCTTGTGGGCCATGTCGACCTGCGCATAGCCCCGCAGGCTTTGGGTCAGCGGATGCTCGTAACGCACGTTCCAGCTCCAACTGAAGTAGGGCACATAGGGCAGCCGTTCCCCCACTTCCGCATTAAAGACTTTGTACTGCGTCGAGACCAGCCGTGAATCGGTGTAGCTGCCGGCCGCTTGCGCCGACCAGTTCTCATTGATCTTGTAGTCGACGTTTGATTCGACGCCGTAGATACGCGCGTTGCCGACGTTGGCGTTGAAGCTGCTTGGGGCACAGATGTCCACGTCGTAGATGATGGTCTGGAACTGCTTCCAATGCATGAGGTAGGTCGCGCCATTCCACACCAAGTGGCCGTTGAGCCAAGATGTCTTCCATCCCAGTTCATAATTGTTGAGGGTGTCCGGCACGTACGTCTGCGGTACCCCCTTGTTGTAGCAGGACACGGGATCCCCGGAATTGGCGCCGCCATCGCGGAATCCCTGCGAGAAATCCGCGTACAGCATCGCCTTGTCCGTGATCTTGTAATTGAGCCCGTACTTGGCGTCCCACTTGTTCGACGAACTCACGTTCAGCGCCGGGGACGTCGCTACATAGGTGAACTGGCCATAGGGGCTGAAGTAGCGGGAATTGGAATGGAAGTGCACGACTCCGGCTTCGACATTGAGCTTGCTGGTGATATCGAAGCTCAAGTTGGCGAATTCCGTGGCCTGCAGGTAATCGGTGCGCGTGGTGTAGGCGTACCACACCTTAGGGGGCAGCGACGTCGATCCCAGCGGCGTGCCGTTGTAGGCGTTGTAGTACTGAAATGCGGGGCTGTCGGTCCGTAGTCCGGGCATGGTGAAAGTGCTGCCAGAGTTCTTGTCCACGGTCTTTTCCCAGTACAGGCCCCCGAGCCAATGGAAGCGTCCGCCCGCCTTGGACGAGAGCCGAAGTTCGTTGGACCAGCGCAGCGGATTGCTGTGGTATTCGTAGTATTGAATCGGCACATTGCAGCCTGTATACGGCCCGGTGCCAAACACCGGATCGTTCGTGCAGGTGACGCCCTCATTGGCGCCTTGGTGGAAATTTTCGATGTACTGCGAGTACTCATTCTGCTGGCGCGTGGGCAGCGACCAGTAGGTGCTCGCGAACACCAGATCGCCGATACCGACGTCCCCGTCGACGTGGAAATCCAGCGTCTTTGCTTCGAACAAATGTCCCTCCGGACCGAAGCGTGCCACCGTCCGCGGCGCCAGCTTGGGATCTTCGTCCCAGGCGCCGATGGTGTGTTGACGCTGAAAGCTGTAGGTCAGCGACGCGCTCCAGTCATCGTTGAGTACGCCCTTCAAAGCCAGCCGCCCGCCTTCGACGTGTGCGCGGTTGTAATTGTTACGCGCCCACGCTGAGTTGTCGGACACCGCCGTGTTGATCCAGGTGCGGGTCGTGAGTTGATTGTTGATGAAGCCGCCACGCGAGTCGCTGAACACGGAAATCCGCAATCCCAGTGTCCCCGGTATCACCGGGGCGTTGAGAAATCCCTCATAGGTCCAGTTATTCTGCCCGCCGTCGATATGGCCGCCGTTGAAGTCGATGCCCGCGCTGAAGGCGTTCACGTCGGGCTTGTTGGTGACGTAGCGGATGGCGCCCGCCATGGAGCTCGCGCCGAAGGTCGTGCCCTGCGGCCCATTCAGCACTTCAATGCGCTCGATGTCGTAAAGATGCAGGTCCGGCTGAACGCCGGCCCAACTCATCGACATGTCGTCGACGAAGAATCCCGTCGCCGAGGTGTTCGAGTAGTTCGGGTTGCTGCCGTCCGAGACGCCGCGCATGACGAACAGCTGAGTGCCGGGGCCCACGCTGATGTAGGAGATGGACGGCACCTTCGCCGCGTAATCATCGAAGCTTGTGATGCCGAGGTTCTGCATGTCCTTTTGGGTGAACACGTCTATGCTCAAAGGCACGTCCTGGAGATTCTCTGTGCGCTTGCGCGCCGTCACGACGATTTCCTGGAGCCCTGTGGCGGCTTCTGTAGCGTCCGCCGCCCGCGCGCCCGGCGGAGCAAGAGCAAGCGCGGCGGCAACCGCGAGGCTGATCTTGGAGCCGGAGGCGGACCCGCGAAGCGCAGGGCATGCTCTGGAGCAAATTTGAATGGTGCCCTTGCGGCTCGGTAAACGCATATGAATCCCCACTATTTTGGTCGGCGGCGCCCAACCATAGGGTCGAGCGCATCCACTGGATCATCCTTTGTGCGGGCATGGGCCGTCAACCCTCAAGCGGAGGCGATGGCCGCCCCTTGGGCACATTGCCTCACGGTAGATGCTCAAAGCGCAACAGGCTATCTCCGAGCGCCTCTCGCAGGGGTTGGAGTTCCTTCTCGAAATGCCGCCAGTAACCTACGCCTGAGGTGTAAATCGGCTGGCGCACTTGCTCGGCGCTCGCGGTGCGCACCGATCGGCGTGTTCGATGGAAAGAAAGGCAGGCGTCTTCGAATGGTAGCCCGCAGGAATCGAGGAGGCGGCGGATGTTCGATTCCGGGTCGCGCACCAGGTCCTCGTATTGAATGTGAACCACCTTGCCTGGCAGCACGCTGTCCCAGTGATCCATAAGCGATAAATAGCAGCGGTAGTAGCGCCCCAAATCGGCGAGATCGTAGCTGAAGGTCTGTCCCTCGGCGAAGTACTGCTTGAAGGTGCTGAAGCAGCTGTCCATAGGATGTCGGCGCGCGTCGATAATGGTCGCCCGCGGCAGAATCGCGTGGATGAGCCCGACATGGCTGAAGTTGTTGGGCAGCTTGTCGGTGAAGTGGTCGCGTCCGGTGCGCAGCGGCCGGGTCTCCTCGAGATAGCGGCAGCCGAGCGCGCTGAGAATTCCAATAGGAGTGCTACCAACAGTCTCGGGATAACCATCTCGATCTGCCGCCATGTCATCGAATTGGTGCGTGATGCTGATGATATTGGGCAGTTCCATGGTGCCCTCGACGCGCGAGTGGCTGGCGAGAATCTGTTCCACAAGAGTGGATCCGGAGCGCGGCAGGCCGACGATGAATATCGGCGCGGTGCTCGGATCCCCGCTGCCGGCACGATCGCCGAAGAAGGCCTTGTCGAAGACCGAACGAATACGCGCGGTGCGGCGCTCGAAGTGTTCGATATCGAACGGCGCATCGACGCGCCGCAATCCATTGCCGAGGGCATAGTACGTAAAAGCCTCGGCGTAGCTGCGCCGTTGCTCAAAGGCCTTGGCAAGCGCAAAGTGCAGCTGCGCCGTTTGCGATCGCGCCGTCTTATCGCCGCCACCCGGCAGTAGCTTGCTGCGCAGCACGAGCATGGCCGCAATTTCCGCATCGCTGAACGAGTAGTTCTTGAGATCTGCAAGGCTCCAATAGGCTTCCGCTTGCCCAGGATCCATGGCCAGCACGGCCTTGTAGGCGGCCTCGCTTTCTTCGCGCCGGCCTAGCGTCTTGTGGATGTGGCCGATTGACAGCCGCAGCCGAACTTCTTGAGGCTGTAACTGCGCGGCCTGCTCGTAGGCCTCGAGCGCCTCCTCCTGACGCATGAGCCGGGTCGCCGCCGCCGCGATCGTGATCCAGCTCTGAGGATTTTCGGGCTCGATCTTGACCAGCCGGCGGGCGGCGGCCTGCGCCTCTTCGAGGCGACCGAGCTTCAGCAGCGTCTGGCCCAGTCCCCGCCAGGCCAGCGGATAGTGGGCCGATTGGTTGAGGGCGTGACGCAACAGCCGCTCGGCATCGACGGCCTTGTCGGCCACGAGAGAGACAGCCGCCAGACCGCACAAGGCCGCGACGTGACTGGCATCCTCTTGCAGGATTTCGCGAAATATCGGCTCCGCGGTCTTGCGGTCATCGGCGACCAGGGCTGCCGTTGCCGCTTCGATGAGCGTTCGCTTTGGATCAGCGAGTCTTGCGCGTTCGAAGGCGACGCGCGCGTCTGAGTACTGCTCGAGGTCGACCAGGATGTCCCCGTACACCAGCCACGCGAGCGCGTGATGCGGAACCTTCTCCAGCACCCCCCGCACCTCCGCTCGCGCCTGTCCAGCGCGTCCGTCGCGACGGTATGCGCGCGCTAAATCAACACGCGCGTGCGCGAAATCGGGCACGCGGGCCACTAACGGCTCGAGCACCGCAATGGCCTCGGGTATTCTGTTCAATTGCAGCAGGGAGGCGCCCATTAGCCATAGGCAATTAGGCTCTGCCGGCACCTGTGCATCGAGCGCACGCAGGTGGCGCTCGGCGGTGGCTGCGCGGCCGGCGCGAAGCGCCGCATGCGCTTGGCGGAGCTGCTCCGCCAAGCTGGCTTTTGGTTCCGGTGTTGTCAGGAACTTCGCTCAAAAAGGCGAGACTAGCACACGACCCAGGCGCTGGCTTATTGAACGCTCGATCAGCGCCATTGACAGGCATCGGCTGCGCAAGACATGATCCGCTACTGAGCCCGGGATGGTAAGGAATGGACGAATGATGAACACCCACGCAAGTTTAACTCATGCGCGTTCCAAGCTGAGCCTTGCCGTGGCCGCGGCGCTGTACGGCGCCGCCGCGCTGCACGGAACTGCGGCGCTGGCCGCCGCCGGTGCATCGGACGCACTCGAGGAGATCACGGTGACGGCACGCAAGCGCTCGGAAAACTTACAGGACGTGCCGCAGAGCATCGATGTGTTTACGTCCAAGGATCTGGAGAACTTGCAGATCTCGCGATTCGAAGACTACGCGATGAAGAGCCCGTCGATCTCTTTCATCAGCACGGGACCGGCGACGCAAATGTTCTTCATGCGCGGCGTATCCGACGGCAGCAATCCCAATGTCGTGAACACGTCCTCGACGGGTTTCTTTATGGACGACATGTCCATGAGTTTTTACGGCACCATTCCTGATTTGCACCAGTACGATATCAGCCAAATCGAAGTGTTGAACGGTCCGCAGGGCACCCTGTACGGCGCGGGCTCGATGTCTGGCGCCATCCGCCTGACCACCGCTAAGCCGGATCCGAACGCGTTCAGCGCGGGGGCCGATATCGACGGCAGTAAGATTAAATCCGGCGGCGTCAATTCGGTGTACGAGGCCTACGTCAATCTGCCCATTGTCGACGGCAAGAGCGCGATTCGAATTTCCGCCTACGCCACCCATGATGGCGGTTTCATCGATGATGTGCTGACGACTCGGCATTGGGTGAACGGCGTGGTTTCAACCAATGCGCAGTGGGCCCGCAACAACTACAACACCCAGAACATCGATGGTGGCCGCGCGGCCATCAAGCAAATTTTCAACGACCGGTGGAGCGCCGTGCTGACCTCAGGCTATCAGAGCCAGCGGCATGTGGGGGCGTGGGATCAGGACCCCAAGTACGGTGACCGCAAGGTGGCGCGCTTCGCGCCGGAGAATGGCAGCGATTACGTGAAAACTCTTGACCTGCATGTGGACGGCGATGTCGGGATCGCCGACCTGGTATTCGCGAGCACCTACCAGCAGCAGGCCACCCATCAAGTCAACGAGTACTCCGAATACGTGCAGTACTCTCCCGTTGCTCCGTACACTGCTCCCTTCATTCAGAGCTTCGCGTGCCTTCACGGCCCCACCATCGATGGCGGTGCCAGCCCGGGCGACCCGACCGTGCCGTTCAGCGGCTGCAATAATCCGACGCAGTACTATGTCTACGACAACAACACGCAGCGCTGGTCGGACGAAATTCGTCTGCAGTCGAAACCCGGCAGCCGGCTGCAGTGGCTCACGGGTCTGTATTGGGAAAAGACCAAGGACACTTATTCGCTGTTCTATGCCATGCCCGGCTTGCAGCCCAACGGCGATGCCTATCAAGGCATCGTTTCGTACTACAACAGCCTGTACACCAACGCGCAAGCATCGCCGCTGCCGAATGAGTGGTACAGCTACAAGTCGCGCTTCGACTATTTGGATGTCACGGAATTCGCCGACCTAACCTTCAATCTCACGGACAAATGGAGCATCGAGGGAGGCGTGCAGCACTACAAGTCCAGTTTCACGAGCGGCTCCCTGTACGCCGGTTACTTCTGGAATCCCAAGCTGCCGACTTTTGACACGGGCGAGTCGCACAAGGTGAACGCCAAGGCCGGCGTCAACTACAAGGCCAGCAAGAATCTGCTGTTGTACGGCATTTTCAGCCAAGGTTTCCGCGACGGCGGCGCGAATACGAATCTAGGGGCCTCTTGTACCGCCCACGGCGCCCCACCCACGTTCAAGCCCGACACCCTGAACAACTTCGAAGTGGGTTGGAAGTCGACGCTGCTGGAGGGACGCATGACGTGGAACGGCGCCGCGTACCTCATGAACTGGAAGGGTTACCAAGCCCCGGTATTCGACCTTGCCATATGCCCAAGCGGCTTCAATGCCAATCTGGGCAATGCAAGGATCTATGGCATGGAGTCGAATGTCGACTACAAGATCGTTGAGGGTTTGAACATCCAAATCTCCGGCAGCTACAACGACTCCCATATAATTACCAATAACTTCGAGAACCCCGACTTCGTGGTCGTCCCGGGAGAGAGGTTGCCGTACGTCCCGTACTTCAACTACAGCGCGAACGCTCGCTACGAGAGGCCGGTCACCGCGACGTTGAGCGGCTATGTGCAGTACGATATCGCGCACAAGGGCGATATGTGGAGCGACCTGCGCGTGGTTGACCGCCATGGCTTCGGCCGTTCGCTGCAGCCTGCCTATGATATTTCCAATCTGCGATTCGGAGTCCAGGCGCCCAACGACCGTTGGACCGCGGAAGCCTATGTCACCAACTTGTTCGACAAGAATGCGATCATTTATACGAATACCGCCAACTACGATCGCCGCAACACCACCAACCAGCCCATGACCATCGGACTGCGCCTCAGTTACCGCTGGGGCAAGGGGGAGTGATTTGAATCTCTCGCCGTTCGCCCTCAGCCAAGTTACCGCGAGTGCGCTGTTGGCGCTGTGCGCGGCGTCGGCGTTCGCGGCGGATCCAGCCGCAGCTCGCAGAACATTGACACCCGACGATTTATATCGGGTGGAGGACGTCAGCGATCCTCAAGTCTCTCCCGAGGGACTGATGGTGGCGTACGTGGTGTCGACCAATGACCGCGAGGCCGATGAGGCCCGCAGTGCCATCTGGATGTCAAGCTGGGACGGCAAGCAGCGGCTGGCATTGACGAGTGCCGCCGACGGCACCGAGAAACCCAAGTGGAGCCCCGACGGCGGCCATCTTGCGTTCATCGCCAAGCCGTCAGGATCCGATAAGGCGCAAATCATGCTGCTGGATCGCCGCGGCGGCGACGCCAGCCAGCTCACCAAAGTCACAGGAGACATCGGCGATTACGCCTGGTCGCCGGACGGCAAGCGCCTGGTGTTTACCATGACGGAGACCGACTCCGGCACTCCACCCAAGCCCATCGTCATCGATGCCATGCACTTCAAGCAGGATGCCGACGGCTATATCGGCGCCGAGCAAAGGCGGCATTTGTACCTTTTCGACGTCGCCGGTAAGCGCGTGGAAGTGCTTACCGCTGACTCGCAGTACAATGAAGACCTGCCTTCCTGGTCTCCCGATGGGAGCCGGATCGCCTTCGTGCGCACGCGCGAACAAGGACCGGATCAGGACGGACGCGCCGACATCGATGTCGTCGACTCGAAGGCCGGCGCCGCGCCGCGCACGGTGGTGCGTCCTTATGCGCCAAACACCCAGAAGCTTGCCTGGAGTCCTGACGGCAAGCTGATTGCCTACTTGCAGGGCATTGAGCCCAAGTTCAACGCCTACATGCAAGACTGTTTATGGACGGTGCCGGCCGCCGGCGGGACGCCGCGCTCTCTCACCGGCAAGCTCGATCGCGCAGTAATGTCCTTCGCCTTCAGCGGCAATTCGGCGGCGATCGACATCATCGTCGAGGACGACGACACGACTTATCCCGCGCGCGTCGACTTGGACAGCGGGTCCATCGTTCGCAGTGCTGCACCCGGGCAATTCGTCGTATCTGCACTGTCGAACGGCGGCGGACATACGGCGCTGCTCAAGTCCGACGATGGCGCATTGGCAGAAGTATTTGCGCTCGAAGACGGACGGCTGCGGCAGCTCACTGCGCATAACGACGCGTTTCTCGCAGAGCTCAAGCTCGGTACCGTGGAGACGCTCAAGTTCAAGAGCAAGGATGGCACCGAGGTCCATGGAATGATGGTCAAGCCGCCGTCCTTCGTCGCCGGGCGCAAATATCCGACGCTGTTGTGGATCCACGGCGGTCCCAATGGGCATGATGAACATTCTCTGGAGTTGGATGGCTACCTATTCGAGCCGCAGATGTTCGCGGCCAGAGGCTTCGTCGTGTTGCGAGTGAATTATCGCGGCGGCAGCGGCCGTGGCGGCGCGTATGCGAAGGCCATATTCGCCGATTGGGGTCACAAGGAGGTTGAGGATCTATTGGCCGGGGTCGATCACCTGGTGGCGCTGGGCATTGCGGACCCGGGACGCCTCGCCGTAGGCGGTTGGAGCTACGGCGGCATTTTGACCGATTACACCGTCGCCAGTGACGGACGATTCAAGGCGGCGATCAGCGGCGCCGGCAGCGGCAATCAAATATCTACCTATGGCGTCGACCAGTACGCAAGCCAGTACAACAATGAGCTGGGGCCACCGTGGCGCAATACTGCCCTGTGGCTGAAGTTGTCGTATCCATTTTTCCACGCCGACCGCATTCACACCCCGACTTTGTTTCTGGGGGGAGAGAAGGACTTCAACGTGCCCATCATGGGCGGCGAGCAGATGTATCAGGCGTTGCGGACCTTGGGCGTGACCACGCAGCTCGTCATCTATCCAGGGCAGCACCATGTATTTACGCGCCCCAGCTTCGTGAAAGACCTCGCCGACCGCATGGCGGGGTGGCTGGACCGTTTCATACCGGCGCAGTAAACCGGCGCGGCGCCGAGCCCTTCACGGGGCGGCAGTGCGAGCAGCCACGGTTGCGCCATTGAGCGTCCCGCGAATGGCGGCAACGGAATTCGCGGTGCCCTCCGGCCACTCGACTTTGAGATTGCCGGTCAACGCGCCGGGACCCGTTAGATTTAGGGTCGCGCGCACCGTTCCGGTACGTGCAACCGGTTTGTCGATTTCTCCGCTGACTGCCAGATCATCGGTCCAGTGTACTTTGCTCAAAGTGACACGAATGCTCACGGGACCGCTTACGGCCTGGAATGTGCCGCCACGCAGGCCGACGCCCTGACCGGTAGAATTGCCGCCGAGGCGCGCCAGCACATCGCCCGCCGTCATTACGGCGGCACTGATCCAGCGTAACTGTTCCGGGTCGGCTCGATTGCCCGGCGACGCCGGCGCGGGATCCATCCCTGCCGCGTGCACTGCGAAGCGCGGCACCAGACGCACCGGCGGCACCTTCGCCGCGCAGCTGGTGTCGCCAGGTTCCAGAGCCTCAATAAAGCGGCGCGTGATCTGCGCCGCGCAACCGCTGCGGCCGTGCGGCAACGCGTTGACATGGAAAGAGTTGGCGATCCGAATCTGAGACCCGCGCTTGAAAGCACCGGCCACGGCGCCGCCGTCGGCCAGGGTGGTGATGCTGTCGAGTTCACCGGAAATGATGAGGGCAGGGATGTCGGGATAGTGCGCGTCGGCGGCAACCACATGCGAGGCAGGATGAGTGCTGGGAGGGGTCGGCCATTTGACACACTGATCGATGAAACTATAGTCGAGCGGCATGCCGCGGTATTCGTCGATGGTGAACGGCGCATAGGTATCGGGATCTGTGCGCTTGCGTTCGGCGACGGCGCGGTCACGGTCCGCGGTACGCAGCGGCGGCGCGAGGCGCATGTCGAAAATCTGTGGGGCATCCTGGCACATCACTGCCGTCGCCAGTCCGGCGCTGAACTTGGCGATGTCGCCGGCCGGCGCTACAGCGGTCGAAGTCTCCGCCATCAGCCGCAGCAGCGGTGCGCGATCGCCATCGGTGAAGGCCCGGGCGGCGGCGTCAAGCTCGCGCACCGTTACAAATGCCGGCGCGCCGCCGAACATGACGATGGCGAGCTGTGAGGCATCGGCCGAGAAATCTCGTTCCTTGCCGTCGCTGTCTGCGGCGCGGGCGGGGAAGGGATGTGAGCGCAATTCCTCCAGAACCGGCTGGATGTGGTCGATGGAATTTCCAGGCAGTTGCGCACAGGTCTCGGAGCGCCGGCAGGCGATGTTGAATTTGTCGCGCATGGCCGGCGCATAGCTCGGGTACCAGGCGTAATTCGGACCGTTCAGCGGATAGGCGCCGTCGAGCACGATGGAACGCAGCATATCCGGGTGCCTGACTGCAAACACTTGCTCGAAATAGGTTCCATACGAATCGCCATATAGATCGATGCGGCGGATGTCGAGCGCTTCGAGAATAGCGGCGAGATCGTCGGCGGCATACGCCGTGCTGTACAGAGGCGCCCGCGCGCCCAAGGAATCGCCGCAGGCGGCGTTCATTTCCACCGTCCATTTCTCGGCGTTCTGCAGCTCGCGGCAATCGGCGGCGCCGGATTGGCCAGTGCCCCGATTGTCCATGATCAGCACGTCGCGCCGCTGTCGCAGAGGCTTGAATAACGCAAGGTATGAATCGCGCGATTCGGTGGCCGGATAGCCCGGGCCGCCTTCGGTAGCGACCAGCGTACCCATCGATTTACCGACAGCGGCGTGCAGGTAGTATTCGAAGTAAATCGAAATGCGCCCAGGAGTGGCTCCTGTGGGATCCATCGGGCGACTGAGCGTGCCGCAGTAGGCAGGCACACTGGGGCAGCGCCGCATTTCTATAGATCCCACCAGCAAAGTCGGGCGTGCGCTTGCCGGCCAGGGATCGGCGTGGCCCAGGCTCACCGAGTTCAGGACCACGAAGAGGAATGCCGCGCTGGCACTCCACCGCACCGCAGGCTTGGCGCGGCAGCAAAAAAGGGTGTCACGTTGAAGGCGCGCCATATATTCAAGAGTTTACGCAATCCCCATGCAGGCGCAAATCGCACTGTCGTATATTGTGTACAAGACGTCGCTTCGGGGCACTAGCCGGCGGCGGTTTGTTGCTATGGTACCGGCACTTGAATACTTAGGGCTCCATCATGACGGTGCGCGACACCATGTTGAATCGACTGCGAGGACGCAACCGCGAGACGGCCTTGGAGAGAGATTTCTATACCAGCAAGGAAGACTACCAAGTCGACCTGGACATGATTTGGTATCGCGATTGGCTGTTCGTGGGCCACGACTGCGAGCTGTTGAACCCGGGCAATTATTTGACGGTGCAGATCGGCGAGTACCCAGTGCTCGTGCTGCGCGACCGCGAGGGTGGCATGCGAGCCTTTCACAATACCTGCCGGCATCGCGGTTCGCGGATATGCTCGGCGGAGCGGGGTACGGCGCCGCGTCTGGTGTGCCCCTACCATCAGTGGACCTATGCATTGGACGGGCGATTGATCGCGGCGCGCGACATGGGCGGCGACTTCGATAAATCCGAGCATGGCCTAAAACCGGTGCACTGTGCCAGTGTGGCCGGCTACATTTGGATTTGTCTGGCCAAGGTTGCGCCCGATTTCGAGCCCATCCGCAAGCATCTCGAGCCCTATTTTCTGCCGCACAAGCTACAGCAAACGAAGATCGCCTTCGAGTCCACCATCATCGAGCAGGCCAACTGGAAGCTCGTTTGGGAGAACAACCGCGAGTGCTATCATTGCGCCGCCAATCACCCCGAGCTGATCCGGACCTTCCCCGAAGATCCGACGGCGACCGACGGCGAGGACGCCGCCTCGGACCCAAAAACCGCCGCGAAGTGGGCACACTGGGAATCCATCGGCCTGCCGAGCAGGTTTCACATTGCCCCCGACAGCCAGTACCGAACAGTGCGCACTCCACTGCTCGAGGGCGCGGTAAGCTTCACCATGTCGGGCAAGGCGGCCGTGCGCCGAGGGCTATCGGATGCGGTCGTAGAACCCGACGTCGGCAGCTTGTTGATGTTCCACTTTCCCACGACTTGGAATCACGTCCTGGCCGATCACGCCATATCCTTTCGGGTGCTGCCCGTCAGCCCCACCCAGACCCAGTTGACCACGAAGTGGCTGGTGCACAAGGATGCCGTCGAGGGCGTTGACTACGACGTCAAGGAACTGACCAAGGTGTGGCTGGCGACCAATGCGGCGGACACGATCAATTGTCAGGAAAATCAGATCGGCGTGAATTCGCCGGCCTACGATCCGGCACCGTACTCGCCGGTCCATGAAGCGGGAGTGACTCAGTTCGTGCACTGGTATTGCACGCATCTTGAAGGCAGACTACTGCACGATGAGAAGTAGACTCGTTTGACAGGCGGACGCGAGTGTTTCGCGGGCACGCCGTCGTGAAATACTCGGCGTGGGGTTTGCTGCGCGGGGCGCTGTCGGGACAGCGTCACTGGGGGCCAGCCTGGCGTGACCCGGACCCCAAACCGCGCTACGACATCATCATTGTCGGCGGCGGCGGGCATGGGCTGGCCAGCGCCTACTATCTGGCAAAAAATCACGGTGTCACCAACGTAGCGGTGATCGAGCGTGGCTGGATAGGCGGCGGCAACACGGGCCGCAATACCACTATTGTGCGTTCGAATTATTTGTTTCCGGAAAGTGCGCGCCTGTACGATTTTTCCTTGCAGTTGTATGAGGGCTTATCGCAGGCAGTGAACTTCAACATCATGCTGAGCCAGCGCGGCCTGGTGATGCTGGCGCATAGCCGCCACGACCTCGACGCCATGTCGCGTTGGGCCAATGCCATGCGCATGAACGGCATTGCGGCGGAAATCTTGACCCGGGATGAGGTCGGTGCGCTGGCGCCCGTCCTCGATTTGTCGCCGCAGGCACGGCTGCCGGTGCTCGGCGGGTTCAGCCAGAGGCGTGCCGGCACGGCGCGGCATGATGCGGTGGCCTGGGGTTATGCGCGCGCGGCTTCCGCGCTCGGCGTGGACATCATTCAGAATTGCGAGGTCGTGGACTTCATCAAGCAGAACGGCCGGGTCGTCGGCGTGAACACCACTCGCGGCCGCATCGATGCGGAGCGCGTGGGCATTGCGGCGGCCGGACACAGTTCGGTGCTGGCGCAGCTGGCGGGTTTTCGCCTGCCCGTCACCAGCTATGCACTGCAGGCCATGGTGAGCGAACCGATCAAGCCCATCCTCGATACGGTAATTTTGTCGCCGGGCACGGGCGCGTACGTGAGCCAGTCGGACAAAGGTGAAATAGTCATGGGCGCCATGCTCGATTTATTTCCGTCCTATGCGCAGCGCGGCAGTTTTGCAGTCAAACAGGCCATTATCGCGGCCACACTCGAACTGTTTCCCAGCTTCAGCCGCTTGAATTTGATGCGGCAGTGGGCGGGCATCGTCGATGTGGTGCACGATTCCAGCCCTATCATCGGTGCCACCCCAATACCCAATCTATACATCAATTGCGGCTGGGGTACCGGCGGCTTTAAGGCCATTCCGGTCGGCGGCTGGACGCTCGCCCATGTGTTGGCGACGGGCCGGAATCACCCGCTGGCCGAGGCCTTTCAACTCGAAAGATTCGTCACCGGTCGCCTCATCGATGAGGCCGCTGCCTCCGGGATCGCACACTGATCTTGACCGCGCGATCTGCTCGATCAGATCGCTAAGACGTCTTTGCGTCCCTCCGGCGACACCCCGATCGAGCTGGGGTCAACGCATTCGCGCGTAGCTCATCATCATCGGTAGCTGTCCTTATATACAGTCGCATCTGACCTACATAGTTTGTAGGAGATTGCCTATAGAACCAACGGCGGATCTGGGCGCCCGCACTGCGTGTTTTCGTTTATGCTCGGCAAAAATGCAGGTAGATCACCCCACTTCCGACGTCAACTTAATTGCATCCGGCTACCGGCCAGATGTCGATGGGCTCCGCGCCGTGGCTATCCTGAGCGTCATCGGCTTTCATGCTTTTCCGCGCCTGATCCGCGGCGGCTTCGTCGGTGTTGACATCTTTTTCGTCATCTCCGGTTTTCTAATCTCCGGCCTGATCCTCAAGGAGCTGCAAGCCGGACATTTCAGCTTTGCGGATTTCTATGCCCGGCGGGTGCGGCGAATCTTTCCAGCGTTGATCACAGTGCTCGCGACCAGCCTGGTGTTCGGTGCAGTGCTGCTGCCGAGCGATTACAACGACGTAGGCGCGCAGTCGGTTGCGGGCATGCTGTTCTATGCGAATATTTTCTTCTGGCAAGGGTCGGGCTATTTCGACGCCGCAGCACACCTCAACCCGCTACTGCACTTGTGGTCGCTCGGTGTCGAGGAACAGTTCTACATCGTTTGGCCAATGGCGCTCACCTTGCTCTACGCACGCACCCGGCGCCTGCTCTTCGTCATCGGAACGGTGCTGCTGGCATCGTTCATCTGGAACGTCAGCACCGTGCGGCACGACCCGGTAGGCGCATTTTATCTGCCAATGAGCCGCTTTTGGGAGTTGTTGATGGGCGCGATGCTCGCCATCGCGCACACCTCGCAGCGCGCAGCGGCGGCGGACGCGGGCCCGCGCATTGCGCCACGCATGGCGCAATGGATGTCGGTCGCCGGCTTGGCATTGATCAGCGGAACCGTGCTGTTACTGGATGATAAACGAGAATTTCCGGGTTGGTGGGCGCTGCTGCCGACTAGCGGTGCCTTCCTGCTGATCGCGGCGCGCGGTAGTTGGCTCAACCAGGTGGTGTTGTGCAACCCGCTCTTGGTGTGGGTCGGTCTCATCAGTTATCCACTGTATTTGTGGCATTGGATCCTATTGGCCGCGGTGCAGCGCCACGGGCTGTGGCATGCTCCCCGCGCGCAAGTGCTCGGCGCCATCGGCGCGAGCTTCGTGCTCGCCTGGCTGACCTACAAGCTCATCGAAATTCCGATTCGCTCCCGGCGAATCCGGGCGCGGACCCTCGCCGTCCCGGCGTTGGTGGTGGCGGCGTTCGGCATGTTCATCGACGTGACTGACGGGGCCACGTTTCGCTTCCCACCCGATATTCAGCGGCTCGCGAACTTCGAATACGACGCACACACCGATTACCGTGAGGGCACCTGCCAGCTGGGCGGTGATCAACTGTTCGCCGAACTCGCGCCCCAATGCATCGATCCTGATGACGGTCGCTCCGCGCTGCTGGTGGTGTGGGGCGACTCCCATGCCTCGTCGTTGTATCAAGGACTGCGCGCCGCTCAGTCGCAGCGGCGTGATTTTCGCTTGGCGCAATTCACGGCGAGCGGCTGCCCGCCGCTGCTGGGAGTGCGGCTCGGGCCTGGCAAGAACTGCCTGGAGTTCAATCAGGCTGCTTTCGATCGCATCAAAACCGTGCATCCCACTACGGTGGTCATGGCGGGCGCTTGGGTTTCTTATGCTCGTCGCGCGGGCACTTCGCGCGACGAGCTGGCCGCTCTGATGCGGACCATCGAGCAGTTGAAAGCCGCGGGCGTGGCGCGTGTCGTGGTCTTCGGCAATCTTCCCGTGTGGCAAATCGAACAGCCGAACGTCGGGCTTCACATCTGGATGGAATCGCACCGCTTGCCGTCGCGTAGCTTCGCCTACTACGATGTCGCGGCCGGCGGCATGGATTCGCTGGTCGCCGCCACGGTGGGCGCGACGGACGCCGTGTTCGTCTCGCCGATAGATTCACTGTGCAACCAGTCAGGATGCCTGATCAGCACCGATCCGAACGTCCCGAAACCCGTTGCCTGGGATTTTGCACACTTGACAGCCGACGGCTCGAAACTTCTCATCGCACTGAACGCCGCAAAGATTTTTGGCGGCGCCGCAGAATCGGAGAATCCGCTTTCGGTAACGGGACAGGGAGCCGCGCATTAGTCGCCGCCAAGTGTCCGGGGCGTGGCGCCCTTCCTCGTGATGCGCGCATTGGCTCAGGCCGGCGGGGCCGTTCCCGTCCTTGGAGAATTTCGATGATGCAAATCCCCTGCATTCACTGCGGGCTGCGTGATGAGAATGAATTCATCTGCGGCGGCACCTCGCATATGCTGCGGCCGGCGCTCGATCAGAGCGACCAGGTGTGGAGCGAATACCTGTTCGTGCGCGATAATCCCAAGGGCCTGCACCGCGAGCGCTGGCGGCACGCGCAGGGCTGCGGGCAATGGTTCAATCTGGTGCGCAACACCCTCACTCATACAATCGAGTCCGTGTATCCCATCACGGATCCGCCGCCATGACGGCTACGCGCCTGGCGGCTCCGGCGGGATGCGCGCTCGATCGTTCGCAACACCTGTCCTTCCAGTTCAATGGCTGCACCTTGCAAGGCTACGCCGGCGATACTCTGGCGTCGGCGCTGTTGGCGAACGATGTACAACTCATCGGGCGCAGCTTCAAGCTGCACCGGCCGCGCGGCATTATGTCGTGCGGCGTCGAGGAGCCGACCGGCCTGGTGGACTTGGGGGAGGGCGCCAAACGAACTCCCAACATGCGTGCGACGCTGCTCGAGCTCTATGACGGGCTGGTAGCATCAAGCGTCAATTGCTGGCCTAGCGTCGGCTTCGATATCGGCGCAGTCAACAATCGTTTTGCGTCGCTGTTGCCGGCGGGCTTCTACTACAAGACCTTCAAATGGCCGAGCTGGCATTTGTTCGAACCTGCGATTCGCCGCATGGCGGGACTGGGCAAGTCCTCCGGGCAGCGCGATCCGGATCGCTACGAGGAGGCGGCGGGACGGGCCGATGTGCTGGTCATCGGCGGCGGGCTTGCCGGCTTGAGCGCCGCAGTGGCGGCGGCGGAGGCGGGCGCGGACACTTTGCTGCTCGCGAGCGGCGCTACCTTGGGCGGCGCGCTAGCCTGGCGTACCGACACCCAAGTCGCCGAACTCATTGGGCGCGCCAAGCGCAGCGGCATGCGGTGGATGACACGTACCCTGGCGTTCGGCATCTACGATCACAATCTGGTGTGTGCCCGCGAAACCCTACACCAGCCCGGCGCGCCCCTCGCCGCCCGCGGGGTGCTGCGCGAGCGACTGTGGAAAATTCGAGCGCGCGCCGTGGTCGCCGCCGCCGGGGCCTTCGAACGTCCGATGATTTTTCCGAACAACGATCGTCCGGGCGTGATGCTGGCGGGCGCCGCCGATCGGTATGCGCATGCTTTCGGTGTTGCCTGCGGTGAACGAGTAGTCATTGCGGCCAACAGCGATTCGGCATATCACGTGGCTGCCTCGCTGCGCGCTGCCGGGATGAATGTGATTGCGGTTGTGGATCGCCGGCCGCAGGTAGACATCGGCGCGGCAAGAAGCGTACCGGTGCGCACCTTCGTGAACGCGGGCATTGCCAAAGTGGACGGCGCCCGCGCCGTACGCAGCTGCACGGTTATTGCCGCCGATTCGGACGGTGCGCGGCCGCAGCGGCTGGAGTGCGATTTGATCTTGAGCGCGGGCGGCCACGCGCCCGCGGTGCACTTTCATTCGCAGGCAGGAGGTAAATTGCGGTGGCTGGAAGAATCGGCCATGTTCGTGCCCGACGGTGCGGCGCCGGGCCTGTGGAGTGTCGGCGCTTGCGCGGGCGTGTTTGCGCGCGATACGGTGGTCGAGCACGCGATGCAACTGGGGGCGGCGCTGGCGACCGGGCGCGCTGTGCCGGCGGCAGTGGCGGGCGGTGCCGGGCGCTCGCTGGCTGCCACCCATGTATCCGGAGTGCCCGGCAAACAATTCGTGGATTTGCAAAACGACGTGGCAGTCGGCGACATCGGCCTGGCGGCACAGGAGAACTATCGATCCGTCGAACATTTGAAGCGCTACACCACCACCGGCATGGGCACGGATCAGGGCAAGACCAGCAATGTCAATGCACTGGTATCGATGGGTGAGTTTACGGGCCGTGAGCCTGCGGCGGTCGGCACCACAAAATTCCGGCCGCCGTTCGCGCCCATCACGCTGGGTGTGATCGCCGGCCGCCGGGTGGGAGCGCTGTATCGGCCTTTGAAACGGCTGCCGGCACATACCTGGCATCAGGCACACGGCGCCGCGTTCGAGCAGTTCGGCAACTGGCTGCGGCCGGCCGCCTATCCATTGCCCGGCGAGTCGCTGGAGTCCTCTGCCCGGCGTGAAGTGATTGCAGTGCGCAAGGCAGCCGGTCTGTTGGACGGCTCGCCGCTCGGCAAGCTGGAGATCTTTGGACCGGACGCGGCACATTTTCTGGATCTCATGTATGTGGGTACGATGTCCAATTTGAGCATGGGCCAGGCCCGCTACGGGCTGTTGCTGAATGAAAACGGCATCGTGGTCGATGACGGCATTGTGGCGCGCCTCGGCCCACAGCAATACTGGGTGAACACCACCAGCGCGGGTGTGGAGCGCACGGCCGCCGCCTTCGAGGAGTGGCTGCAATGCGAGTTCACCACGTTGCGCGTGCTGGTGACGCCCGTGACCTCGCGCTGGGGCAATGTCACCGTGGCCGGCCCGCGCGCCTGGGACTGGCTGGCGTCGGTGGGCTTCGATCCGGCATTGGCGCCTAGTTCCATGGGTCACATGACGCTGCGCGACAGCCTACTGCAGGGAATACCCGTGCGTGTGCTGCGCGCCAGTTTCAGCGGCGAGCTTGGCTATGAGATTAACGTGCCGGCCGATCAGGCCGGCGCATTGCTGGAGCGGTTGTGGGCGCGGGCCGGGGACTTTACGGCGGCGCTCTATGGAATCGAGGCGCTCGAGATCATGCGCACTGAAAAGGGCTTTATCCATATCGGCACCGACACCGACGGCACGACTCTGCCGCAGGACATCGGCTTCGCGCGCGCGCTCGAACGCAAAGCTGCAAATTTCGTGGGACGGCGCTCGCTGCTGCGGCCCGCCGCGCTCGATCCCAATCGATTGCAATTGGTGGCGCTGTCGCCCCTCGACCGCAGTACGGTCCTGCCGGTGGGCGCGCAAATAGCGCGCGGCGCGCCGCCCACGCAAACCGAAGGCCATGTGACGTCGAGTTATTGGAGCCCGGAACTCGGACGCCCGGTTGCCTTGGGGCTGTTGGCGGGTGGGTCAAGACGGCTGGGTGAGAAAATAAGGATTCATCACTTGGGCAGCGTCATTGAGGCTGAGGTGGTAAAGGCACCTTTCATAGATCCCTCCGGTGAGCGGCTGCGTGCATAATTTGCACGCCGGGCAATGGGCCATCGACGCCGAGGGCCTGTCGGTCAGTGTCGATCTTGCGGTTCTCACCGCATCGCTGCGTTATTTCGATGCGCAGGGCGGCTTCGCGGCCCTGGTGTGTGAGGCCGTCGGCGCGCCACTGCCGCAGGCGCTACGCGCTGTGCGCGCCGAGTCCGTAACCAAGCATGTGCTGACTCTGGTGTGGCGCAGTCCCACCGAAACTCTGCTGCTCTGCGAGGACCCCCATGCGTTTGCGCAACTGCAGCAGAGGCTGGCGGCCGGCGAAGACGGCTGTATGGTGGATCAGAGCGGCGGCATTCGCGTGCTTCGGGTGCGAGGCACCAGGACGGAGGATTTATTGGCGCGCCTGGGGGCAAACTCGGTAGCCCCCCAATTGGGCGAAGCGCGCACCGGTCGGTTGGCTGAATTGCCGGTGACTGCCGTTCGCACCCAAGCGGACGAAGTGCTGTTGCTCATCGAGCGGGTGTATGCCGATCACCTGCTCGAATGGATCGCGGTTACGGCCGGCGATTTTTGAGAGATACGATGCGCGGCCGCCGATCGACCCCGGGGCTCGTGCTATACGCACTGATCGTACTGATTTTTCTGGCCGCCATCGCGGCTGTATTCGCCATCTGGCGGGCGCCCGAGACCGAGGCGTGGTTGTGGCGCGCCCGCGAGGGCATGCCCATCATGTCTTCGTTCAAACCCACGCTGGAGGGCGCGCTGCACTGGTTCGACGATTACTACGCGGTAGGCGATATGGGCGAGGGTGCATACGCCATCGGCGAGCCGCTGTACGGCCAGTGCAATTTTAGCTATCTCATTGTCGGCACGCAGCGCGCGCTGCTATTCGACACGGGGCCGGGAGTGCGGGACATCGCCCCGCTGGTGCGTACTCTGACGTCGCTGCCGGTCGAAGTGTTGCCCTCGCATTTGCATTTCGATCATACGGGAAATCTGCATCACTTCGACGCTGTGGCGCTGCCCGACTTGCCGGCGCTGCATACACGCGTGCACAACGGTGTGTTCGCGCTGGGCCTGTACCAGAGTCTGGGATTCATGGAGGGATTCGAGCGGCGGCCGTTTCGAGTCGCGCACTGGCTCAAGGATGGATCGGAAATAGATTTGGGTGGGCGCCGCCTGCAAATGGTGAATGTCCCGGGCCACACTCCCGAGTCCGTGGTGTTGTTGGACCGCAAGGCCAACCGGCTCTATGCAGGAGATTTCATCTATCCTTCGGATATTTACGCCTTTCTTCCGGGCGCGAATCTTGCGGACTATGCTGCGAGCGCGCGGCGCGTCGAGTCGATGGTGGACGACCAAACTCAAATCCATGGGGCGCACGGTTGCGATCGTCCGCCGTTGGTAGAGGTGCCCACCCTGTCTCGATCCGATGTGCGGGCGCTTGGAGCTGCGTTGGCGCTGGCAGCCAGCAGCGACGGTCCACTGGGCGCCGGATGGTTTCCGCGGGTGATACCCGTCAATGAGCGGATGTCATTGATGGCAACGTACCCCTGGATGGCACGCTAGCGCAAACTGCCTAGGGCGCCGCAGACCCGCCGGAGGGTTCGCCCCACATTCGTTGTGCCGCCGTGATGGTATTGGCGAGCAGCATGGTCACGGTCATCGGACCGACGCCGCCCGGAACCGGTGTGATGTAAGACGCCTTTTGCGACACGCCCTCGAAGTCCACGTCGCCGACGATCTTACCGTTCGGCAAGCGATTGATGCCGACGTCGATCACCACGGCGCCGGTCTTTACCATTTGCGGCACGATCAGATTAGGGCGCCCGGCAGCCACCACCAAAATGTCCGCAAGAATGGTGAATTGAGCCAGATCGCGGGTCTTGGCATGGCAAATACAAACCGTCGCGTCGCGCTGCATCAGCATCATGGCGGTGGGCTTACCGACTATGTTGCTGGCGCCGACTACCACCACGTTCTGACCGGCGATCGGTATGCCTTCGGCCTCCAGCAGTTTCTGCACGCCGTAGGGAGTGCAAGGCGGGAACACCGCCGTGCCCAGAGCGAGGCTGCCGACATTGTAGAGGTGAAAACCGTCGACATCCTTTTCCACGGCGATGCGTTCCAATACCGCGTGCACCGGCAGATGGCTGGGCAGGGGGAGTTGCACCAGGATGCCGTGCACGGCGGCGTCGCGATTCTGCTCCTCGATCACCGCCAGCAGTGTCGCCAAATTCGTGGCGGCAGGCAGCACGATGACCAGGGACTCGATGCCGACATCGGCACAGGCCTTTGACTTATTCGACACGTACAGGCGCGACGCGGCATCGTCGCCCACCAGGATCACGGTAAGTTTGGGAGGAGCGCCGAATTTTGCCTGTAGCGCCGCCGCTTTGATGCGCAGTTCTTCGCGCAGGCGTTTGGCGTGTTGGCGGCCGTCGATGATCTTGGCGCCCGGGGGCGCGGCCTCGTGGGCGGGTTTAATGTCGAGCATGTTATTGCCCGCGATAATAACGTTTTACCGCCTAAAATGCGATATCTATCGGTGCTCTTGGCAACGGGACTGGCTTGGTTCCAGCGTTTTGTTGCCCATATTATAAATACCGATGCTGCGCCGCTCACGTCCGCCCAGTGGAGCTAAGCGATCTTTCACTGCGATATAAGGAACATTTCTGCGATGCGCAGGCACTTACCCCACGAGTCAACCTGACTTTCGATTCTAGGAAAACATCGTGCAAATACTACGTGCTGCATCGAGCGGCGTGACGGGAATTCTTTGCGGTCTGATTTTGGCGAGCTGCGGCGGCGGCGGCGGCTATGGCGGTGGATCGAGCCCAATGCCGGGCTCCACCGTGAGCGTCAGCGTAAATCCGACGACAATCACCCTTGGTCAGTCGGCGGTGGTGACGTGGTCCTCGAGTAGCGGCACGAGTTGTACCGCCAGTGGCGGATGGAGCGGTAGTCTCGCGGCAACGGGAACGCAGACCGTGACGCCGACGGCGGCGGGCACCGACACGTTCAACTTGAGCTGCACCGGCGGTGTGTACAGCAGCGGTAAGGGTTCTGCGAGCCTCACGGTGAACGCCTCAACTGCGTTCTCGCTGACCAATCTCGTGTCTGACGTTGCCGGCGGCACAGCGACGAATGTGGACGCGAAGCTGGTGAATCCCTGGGGCATATCGATCCCCGCAGGGAATTTCCCGGCATGGGTGGCGAACAATCACTCGGAAACGTCGACTTTGTACGACGGCAACGGCAAGCCGCAACCGCACGCGGCTCCTTTGGCCGTGCAATTCGCCGCCGGCGCCGGCGGCACGACGTTCGACCCCACGGGCATCGTGTTCAACGGCACCACCGACTTCACGGTGACGAGTGCCGGGATTTCAGGGGTGGCCAAATTTATTTTCGACGGCGAGGGCGGCATGATCGCGGGTTGGTCTCCTGGGGTCGATCTCACCCATGCAATCACCATGTACACGGATGCGGGCGGAGCGGTCTACAAGGGGCTGGCCATCGCGCAGAGCAATGGAAAGTCTTTTCTATACGCCACTGATTTTCACAACAGCAAGGTGGACGTGTTCGATGCGGCATTCGTCAAACAGGCGAGTTCCGCCACGGCCTTCACCTTTGCGGATACGAATATCCCGGCAGGCTTTGCGCCCTTCGGTATTCAGGCGATTCCCGGCAGCGGGGCGGCCGGCGCTACGCAGATCTACGTCGCCTATGCACAGCAGCAGGCGCCCGACAATCATGACAACGCCGACGGTGCGGGACTGGGCTACGTCGATATCTATGACACGAACGGCAAGTTCATCAAGCAGTTGGTGGCCAAGGGCGTGCTCAATGCTCCGTGGGGTATTGCATTGGCGCCGGCAGATTTCGGCACCCTGAGCAAAATGCTGTTGGTGGGAAATTTCGGCGACGGCAAAATCAATGCCTTCGATCCGGCGTCGGGCACCTTGATCGGTACGGTGAATAATTCCAGCGGCAGTGCCATTGCGACTCCGGGGTTGTGGGGCATAGCCTTCGGCAACGATGCGGAGAACCAGCCGCATAACACCTTGTTCTTTGCCGCCGGGACGAATAACGAAGCCAATGGCAGCTATGGGCGCATCGATGTGGGCGCTACCCCGCCCATTCTCAACGCGGCACCCGTGGTCACGCTCACGGTACCTAGCGGTAGTCTCAAGGGCACCGTTACTCTCAGTGCGACGGTGAAGGATCCTCTGGCCGTCGCCAAGGTAGAGTTCTTTGTCAATTCGACCTCGATCGGCGTGGTCACCACACCCCCGTATTCCATTGCTTGGAATACCACCACCGTGACCGATGGCTCTGTCGCCATTAACGCCAAGGCGACGGATGCGGACGGCAATGTGGGCTCGGCAGCCGCGACCGTGACCGTTGCCAACACGGTGGTCGCGCAGGTGACGCTGACTCAGCTGCAAACGCAAATCTTCACACCGATCTGCGCTGGCTGCCACAACGGCGTCGGCACGGGATTACCGGGAGTGCAGAATCTCACCGCGGGACACACCTTTGCGAGCATTGTCAACGTGGCGAGCATCGAGCAGTCGAATTTGCTGCGGATCAAGCCCAACGATGCGGACAATAGCTATTTGGTAAAAAAGATCCTGGGCGCAGCCGGTATCACGGGTTCGCGTATGCCATTGGGGTGCGGAAGCACTGGGAACCCCTGCCTGGACCAGGCCACCATCGACAGGGTGAAAACCTGGGTGAATCAGGGGGCGCTCAACAACTAGGCGTTGACCTTGCCATCCTAAGGGGTGCCCGGCCTTGCGTCGCGGCACCCTTTCTTTTGCCCCACTTACGCCTGATACAGCGGAAATCGGGCCATGGCTTCCAAGTCGCCTAAATCTTGATCATTGCGCACGTACAGGCGGCTGGCATCGCGGATGGGCTGGAAGTCCCAAGGCGTGTACCGCCCCTTGCGCAGGGCATCGTAGACCAAGTGCCGGCGCTGCTGGCTGGCCAATACAGCGCCGTGCAGTGCCGGCAGGTTCCAGCGCTGCGCTACTTCGGCGCGAAATTCCTGCAGGCGCGTCGAGTGCTGCGCAGCGGCTACCAGATTTCGCATCTCATCCGGGTCGTCCTGTAAATCATAAAGCTGGTCGGGATCGACCGGTGAATGTACGAACTTGTAGCGTCCGCGTTTGATCATCACCAGCGGAGCGATCGCCCCTTCGGCGAAATACTCGCCGATGACCTCGTCGCGGCCGGCGGCGCCGGCGAGTTGCGGCACCAAGCTATGGCCGTCCAGCGGGGTCGCAAAATTCCCGGCGGGGTGGCCGGCGAGCTCCGTCAAGGTGGGCAGAATATCCACCAGCGAAGCGGACTGCGCGACGCGTTGCGCAGCAAAGCGCCGCGGCGCATGCACGATCAGCGGAATCCGGCAGGCCGGCTCGAAGAAATTCATTTTGTACCAAAGTCCGCGCTCGCCCAGCATGTCGCCGTGATCGGCGAGCAGCAGTACCACGGTGTTGTCGGCGAAGCCGGCATCGGCCAGCGCCGCGAGCAGCACGCCGACTTGATCGTCGACGTATGAGACTGCACCGTAATAGGCGCGGCGCGCGGCGCGCACCTGACCCTCATTGACCGGCATGAGGTCGAGCCCAATCACGTGGCGCAGGCGCCGCGAGTGCGGATCCAAGTTCTCCACGGCAATGTTGACCCGCGGCATGTCGATGTCGACGTCTGCATACCGGTCCCAGTAATGCTGAGGAATCACATAGGGATCATGCGGGTGAGTCATCGACGCGACCATGCAAAACGGTCGTGCGTCCTTGCCGCGGGCCATGTCGAACAACTTCTGTCGCGCACTGAAGACCACCTCGTCGTCGAAGTCGATCTGATTGGTGCGCGTGCAAGGGCCGGCCTGGGTGACCGAATCCATGGTGTGATACCAACTCGGCCGGTGCTCGAAACGGCTCCAATCCGGAGTCCAGCCGAAGTCGGCCGGATAAATGTCCGTGGTCAGGCGCTGTTCGAATCCATGCAGCTGGTCCGCGCCGCAGAAATGCATCTTGCCGCTGAGGATGGTTTGGTAGCCGTCGTTTCTCAAGTAATGAGCGAAAGTGGGTACCTGTGCGGGAAATTCCGCCGCATTGTCGTAGGCGCCGATGGCGGACACCTGACGGCCCGACAGGAAGGAGAATCGCGACGGTGCGCAGAGCGGGCTGTTGCAGTAGAACGAGTCGAACACCACGCCGGAGGCGGCCAGCGAGTCCATGTGCGGTGTTTTGGCGACTGGGTTGCCGTAGGCCGGGAGCGCGCGGGCAGTGAGCTGATCCGCCATCAAAATCAAGAAATTTGGACGAGCCGACAAGGTAATCTCCCGGGCTACAGCGAGCGGTTTGCAAGACAAGTTTGTGTAAGGAAAGTGGCTATGGTTCGTTCGTGACAATCGGAAAATCCGCGCCCGCCGCCGCGATGGGCGCTGCACGGCGACCCAGGTGCGGAATCGCAAGCAGCGCAACCGCTGCCGCCAGCATCACGTACCACGCGGGCGAGTAGATCGAGCCTCCCGAACGCTGCGTGAGCCAGGTCAGTATCAACGGTGCGAAGCCGCCGAACAGCGTGAAGGCGCCGTTGTAAACCAGGGAGGTTCCGGTCGAGCGTACTCCGGTGGGGAAAATCTCCGACAGCGCCGCGGGTGCCACTCCGACGAAACTTGCCACCAAGATGCATACGAGGCATTGCACGGCGATGAGCGTGGGCAGTGTCGGTGAGGCCTTCAGCCACATGAACAGCGGCAGCACCAGCAACAGCAGCAGTGCCGCACTGATGAATAGGCTGCGACGCCGGCCGATGCGATCCGACAGCGAGCCGAACCAGACGCAGCCGATGACGAAAGGGATATTACCGATCAACGAGGCGCCGAAGGCCTGGCGCGCGCTGAAATTGAAGGTGTCCGGATGTTGCACATAGGTTGGCAGGAAAATCATCAGAACGTAGACCGCGACCGCCCAGAGAATCGCGACGCAGAGTCCGACGAACAGGCTGTGGCCGTGATTGCGGAATATCTCGAGCAGCGGTGCGCGGCGGGTCGCATGGTCCCGTTGGCGTTGCAGGGCCTCTGCTTGAAAGGCCTCGGTTTCATCCAAGCTGCGGCGCAAGTACAAACCCACCGGCGCGATGAGCAAGCCGAAGATAAAAGGGATCCGCCAGCCCCAGGCTTGAACTTGGGCCGCGCTCAATGCCGCGGTGACCGAGAATGCCGCCAACGCTCCCAGAATATTGGCCATCCCCATGCTGGCCTCGAGCCAGGAGGCGACGCGGCCGCGCTGCGCCACGTCGGCGCTCTCCAATAGATAGGCGGTGGCGCCGCCTACCTCGCCGCCAGCCGAAAACCCTTGCAGCACCCTGCCGAGCAGCAGCAGCAGCGGAGCGCCCAAGCCGATGGACGCATACGTGGGCGAGAACGCGATGATGCCGGTACCTGCAGCCATCAGGAGTATGGTCAGCGTGAGCGCGGCTTTGCGTCCCGCGCGATCGCCGAAATTGCCGATGAGCACGGCCCCCAAGGGCCGCACCACGAAGCCCAGGCCAAAAACGAGAAAGGTCTTCAGCAATCGGGTATTGGGGTCGTCACCGGGAAAGAAATTTCCGGCAATGTAGCCCGCGAACAAGGCATAGACAGTGAAGTCGTACCATTCGAGCATGTTGCCGATCGAGGTGGCGACGATGGCGCGGGTTTTGCCGGGCAATGGAATACTACAACGTGGGATGAACGGGGCTGAACACGGGCACCAAGAGGTAGCGCCGGGCAAGAACGGCGTAGCCCGGATAGACGAAATCCCCGTTTCCTGCCAGGAGTGCGCTCCTGTTTTCCCGATAAAAGCGTGGGATTTCGTACCAGGGCATGGTGGGTTTGAGGTGATGGGCGACGTGTAGATTGTTATACAGATACAGCATGCCGAACAGCACGTTCGATTCCACTGACGCGGTTCGCTCCGCAGAATCCTGGGCCGCGCGATGTTCGGTGAAGGCGCGCAGCAACCCTAAGCTCAAGCCCGGATAGGCGACCAACAAGCAGTACTGCCACCAGGGAAAGCGGCAGATGCCGGTAATGAACCAGAAGAGAATGCCGACCGCGACCGCATGCACGGCCCAGTGCGGTAGATGACTGTAGTCGCCTTGCAGAACGCGGCGAGTTTCCTTGAGCACGAGGCTCCACAGCCGCAGCAAGGGTCCTATCAGCAAGCGGCCGGCCATGGTCTGGTTGAAGATGAGCAAGCCTCGCTTAAGGCGTCCCATGCGCGCCCAGTCGGCTTGCAAGACGTAATAGGACTCGGTGTCCACTCCCGGAATGGTCAGATTGGCATCACGATGATGGGTGCTGTGACTTTTGCGATAGAGGGGATAGGGAAACCACAAACCCAACGGCGGAAACACCACGGCAAACCTGAGCCACGCCGGAACGCCGCGGAACGAATGAATGGCTTCATGCTGCAGCGAGAAATGCCAGGCGATTAGATAGGCACCAACGGGCAAGATGATCCACCATGGGAGCCGGGCGTTGAACCACACCAGCAGTCCCCAGGCACAGTACAGCGCCAACGCCACCAGCCAGGTGGGGCCATCGAACTGAAAAAACTTGTTCTTGAGAAATTGCATAGCGCTCGTTAGCAGTCTATCGGCAATCAAATCTCAGGGCTCAGTGAAAGCTGTGTGGATGGTGGCCGCCAGTGCATGGCCGCGCCAGTACTGGGTGGCAGTATCGAAATTCAATCGCAATGCGTCATAGGTCACCGGATTCGGACGCACGAATCGCTCCAGCAACAGGTCCGACATCATGGGAGCGATGGCGGCGATTCGATGCGCCTCGAGGAACACAGCTGTTAGAGCCTCAAATCCAGACCTTGAGGCGACCAACGGCGGAATCGGCGTGCGCGAGGTGCGGGCAACGCTGCGCAGCTGCGACGTCAAGTCGCGCCGGTACTTTTGCAACAGGCAAAACGCATAGGAATCGATGGGCGCCACGTCGGCCGCGCCGTCAACCACCGCGGACATCGCGCCCAACGGCGTGACTTGCGGTGTGATGACCTCACGATACAGCGGAAAACGATCGGCAATGGTCATGAGATAGGTCATCGCGGCCAGACAGCCGGATTGCGAATCGGGTACGGTCAGCGCCAGGCGGCCGCCGAAGGTATCTTCAATGCTACGAAAAGCGCTGTCCCTGCGTACCACCATTTCGCTCCAGTACTGCGGCAAGCCGCGAAAATCGGGCGGCGAGGGCACCGGAGCGGCAATGAGCTCGGGCTGCGGCAGGGAACGCGAAAAGGGCAGCCCGCACATGAACACGGCGGCCTTGTCGGCGCGCTGCCACAGCTCATCGATGGGCTTAGGTTCGGTGTGTTCGAGCAGCTGAATATCCAGCCCGGCATATTCGATGACCGCGATCAGCAGCCGGCGCCACAGCCCAGCCGCCTCCGGACTCACCGAGTACATCCGGGCGTTGGCAATCATTCGGCGATTTGCCGGCGCACGGCCGCGCCCGGTTCGCGCGAGTTATCCTTGTAGAAATTCGCAGCAGGGTTGCTGCGGACGAACGATGCGGCGATCTCATGGATGGGACGAGTGGCGGCGGCTGCACCCAGCCCGTTGAACGGCAGCGTGGCGCGAAAGGCGCTCCACACCGCGGTGGGTGCGGCGCCGAAACCGCGCTGCGGGTCTTGCGCTTTGCGCATGTCCAACCAGTAAGTGCCGGTCAATAGATCCTCGGCCAGCAGTTCGACGGTGTTGTCGACGGCGGCGCGAGCGCGAGTGACTTTGAGCCGCGTCTGGGTCTGCAGATCCTCCACATTTTGAATCAATGCGTTGCCTTCAGGGGGTACGGGATTGATCAGGCCCTGGATTTCCTGCATGAGCGCCACTGCGGCGATCTCGCTGCCCTGCGTGAGATGAAAGCGCCCTGGCTCGCCCGGCGATTCGTCGGCGGCGGCGATTTGGGTAAAGAAGGTGTTGGTAAATCGCAGCATACGTTGCGTTATCGCGGCGTCCATGTTGGCGAGCGCGATGGTGAATGCTTCGATCTCATTGGCCATGGGGTAAGGATCCCAATTCGCGTTCGAGAATATATAGCCATGCTGGCCATGATTGCGCGCACTGCCTTTGACGTAGAACTGTGCCAATTGCGGCGTGGCGAGTTCCCACGAATCCGTGGGCGATGCGCCGACGCGCACTGCTGGATTATGATCTGAAGAATTCATTTGGATCAGCACGACATCGCGCAGCTGCGCCCAGGCATGCCAGGCTGAGCCCTGCCGTATGGACGAGGCACGCAGGCTTTCCGGGTCTTGAATGATCCGCTTCTCATCCAATTCGAACAGATAGCTTCCCTTCAGCATGTCGAGTACGCGCGCGGCGTCCCAGTTCAGCCATTTGAATGGCCGGTTGGCCTGCACGGGTTGCGACAGCGGCGAAATGCTGCTGTTCATGCCATTCAGATCGATGGAATAGACCAAGTCAGCCCACGACAGCGCCTCGCGCGCGTCGAACAGCAGCAGCGCCGCCTGGCCGGCGGCATAGGCGTTGGTGCTCTCCAGTTCGCTGTCGTCCGCACCGAACGGCACCAATGGCTCGAGCCCGGCGGCTTTGAGCGCTGCCGCCGCCGGCATGCGCACGCCGTGATAGTAGGCGTTGCCGGCGCCGACCATGGTGGCACCGACATTGGTGAACAGGCCCAGATCGCCCTCGCCGACGGTGCTGCGCGACTGCACCACCGGCGTTATGCGGTTGTTCAGCAAGTCGAGCAGGCGTTGCGTGAGCTGCGGGCTCGCTGCTTCGAAACTCATGGTGTTGGCACGCACCACCAGCATGGCGCGAACGATCTCCTCCTCGCTGATTTCGGGGCCGAGGCCCGCGAGTGCGCCGCGCCGGAAGATGGCAAGCTGCCGTTCCTCCAGAAACTTCTTGTTCTGCGGTGATAATGGATCGCCGGTGAAGATGAATTTCTCGCGCCCCGAGCCGGATCCGCGATTGAACCAATACACCGATACGCCCTCGGCGGCCGCTTCGAGCAGCAGGTCATGGGCGTCGGCGGAGCGTTGCCGCGCCTCCGTAGTCAATGCCACCTTGGCGCCGTAGCGCGCCACCTGCACGACTTGTTCCAGGCTCAGATCGTGTCCCGACAGCACGATAGTTTTATCCGATTGGCTGGGCTCGATGGGCCGGTAGGGCGCCGGCGTTGCGGCTGGCGCCTCTAAGGCCGCCAGGAACAAAGCTACCGCGCACAAGTAGCCCATCGACGACGCGGGTATTTGGAATGCCATTGAAGTTTCTCTGATTCCTCTATTCAAGTACGTTAACTTAGCATGCACAGAAAGGCACTTGGGAGGCACAGTTCATGAGCATTGCGAAATGATCAAGCCGATGTTCGTCGGTGTCACGGGGCTGCCGCGCGCGGGTTCCACGTTGGTGTGTCAATTGCTGGCCCAGCACCCTGAGATTCACTGCGAGGGATTGAGTTCGCCGCTGTGCAATACCGTTCTCGGGATTCGGCGCATGATCGGCAAGGACCGGTTCTTTCTCTCCCAGCTCGACCGGTCGTTCGAACGAAGTTATGCGCATTTGGCGGGGGCCATGCAGGGATTTATGCAAGGCTGGTACCGCGGCTGCGATAAGAAGTTGGCGGTGGACAAGAACCGCGCCTGGCTGCACGCGATCGAGCTGCTGCTGCAAATCGAGCCGGATGCGAAACTGATCGTCTGCCTGAGGGAGTTGGGCCAGATATACGGGTCGATCGAGGCCCAGCATCAACGCACCATCCTGATGGACTTCATTGATGAGCTGGCCGATTTCGATCGCTTCGGCCGTGCCGAGGCTCTATTCGCGAAGGACAGAACCATCGGCGCCCCTCTGATCTCATTGCAGGCGGTGGCGGACCTGCCAATAGCGGTCCAGAATCACCTGTACATGCTGCGTTTCGAGGACTTGGTCGAGAAACCTGTAGAGTTGATGTCCCAGGTCTTCTCCTGGCTGGGTGTTTCGCCGATGCAGATCGACCCGCAACGCGTCGCGGCGATTGATGCGCCGGAGAGCGACAGCCATTACAGCATGAAGTACCTGCATACCCAGTCGACGCGGGTCGCCAAACCCAAGAATCACCCCATTCCGCCGCGCATTCAGGCCCAGATCGAGAAGGAATATGCGTGGTACTACCAATACTTTTATTCCAAACCGGCCGGCACGCCTAGCGGCCGTCCGTTGGTGTAATGGCCGGACCCAGCGCGGCTTTGAGCGAACCGAGCCAAGGCTCGAAATTCCGCCATTGATCGAGCCCTTCCTTGAATATCGGCTGGCGCACCTGCTCCGAGCTGGCGGTTCTGATGCTGCGTTCGGTCTTGTAGAACTCGACGCATTGCGCCTCGAAGGGCAGTCCGCAGAAGTCTAATATTCGGCGCACGTTCGCCTCCAGATCCTCGACCACTTCTTCGTGGGTGACGTGCAGGATTTTCCCAGGAAGCACCAAGTCCCAGTGCGCCATCAGCTCCAAATAGGTGAGGTAGTACCGGCCGATGTCGTCCAGATCGTAAGTAAACTCCTGGCCTGAGGCGAAGAGCTGTTTGAAATTGCTGAAACAGCAGGCCATGGCATTGCGACGTGCATCGATGATTTTGGCATTCGGCAATATCAAGCTGATCAGGCCGAGATGCCGGAAGTTGTTGGGCATCTTGTCGATAAAAAAAGGCTTGTTCGACGTACGGTACACACGCGTGTCGTCGATGTATTTGCGCCCAAAGCGCAGCAAGTCCTCGGGCGATAAGTCCTGAAGCACTCGAGGGTAGCGTGGATTGGCCTGGCTGGCATCGCGTCCCTGCAGTTCCAGCACCAGGCGCGGAATATCGGCCAGTTCCATGGTGCCCTCAACCTGGCTATGCGACGCTAAGATTTGCTCGAGCAGAGTGGATCCCGAACGGGGCAGCCCGACGATGAAGATGGGGTCCGGGCTGTCGCAGCCGTCGCTGCGGTGGGCGGCAAATAACTCCCGGCTGCAGATTTCCTTCTGCAGGCGGGTGTTGCGTTCAACCGGCTCGGGGCGGTAGCTACTCTCGGATTTCTTCAAGGCGTTGCCTCGTTCGTAATAGTGAAACGAGTCGGCGTACTCGCCGCGATCCTCGAATGCCTTGCCGAGCGCGAAGCACAGGTGGTAGCGATCATCCCGGGGCGTGGTCTGCAATTTCTCCTGGGTGCGCATGTGGGCGATTTCATCGTCCGAGAATCGATAGGTCTTGAGATTGGCGAGGCTCCAGTACGCATCGCCGAAGCTCGGGCGCACCGCCGCGGCCGCGCGATACGCGTCGATGGCCTCAGGTTGGCGGCCGAGCGCCTTGAGGGAATGGGCGATGGACAAGTGCAGCTCGCTGGCCTGAACGGGCAAGCGGGCGCCGGCGACCAGCTTGCGATACAGATCGAGCGCCGCTTCATGTTCACCCAGCCCCACCTTCGCCGTGGCATAGGTGGTGGCATAGGCTCTGTTGTCCGGTTCCGCTTGCAGCAGCTTCTCGAGCTCCGCGATGGCCTGCTCGTGCTTGTGGCGGCGCAGCAGTGCAATGGCGTAGTCGTAGCGCGCGGCTTGATAGCCCGGCGCCAGGGCGAGAACGGCCTCCAGCAAAACGTCGGCGTCGTCCAGCACATCGTGCGCGAGGCCTATGCGCGCCAGCAGGCGCATGGCTTCGACATGATCGCCGTGCTTCATCAGATAGGGTCGCACCATGGCCTCGGCGGCGGCGAGTTCGCCATCGGAGAACAAGGCGGTGGCCGTGACGATTTCGCCCGGGAGCTTGGCGAGCGCCGCCATGTGTCCCTGGGCCATGGCGGCGTTCTCGGGCTGGCCCGTCATCTGATACAGCGAGTGCAGCACGCGCCAACTGGCCGGAAGGGCCGGATTGATGTTAACCGCCGTGAGAAACGCGTCAATCGCCCGCGGCGCGTCCCGCAATGTCACGTAGCAATGGCCGCGCTCCTGGAATAGCCGACTGAACCTTGGCTGCAGCCGTTCGAGTTGCTCCAGGGTGGCGAGCGCCGCGTGAACCCTCTGCAGGCAGCGCAGGCTGACCGCGGTCATATAGAGAACGTCGCGGTTCTCAGGAACGGTCGTGCTCAGAGCTTCGGCGGCGTCGAGCGCGGCCGCGAATTGATTGTGTTCCACCAGGCCCCGGATGCGCAGAACCTCTGCTTCGATCGGGGATGGCGTGTTTATGGTGGCGGCTGACATTTTATTGAAAAAAAGGCGGGCCAATGCCCGCCTTTAGTTTACAACCGAAACGCGCTGCCGCGAACGGGGGCGTATCGATCAGAACTTGTACGCGAACTTCACACCGATGATCCGGGGACGAAGCGCCGTCTGCGCCACGACGAATTGAGCGGTGTTCGTGAACAGAGCGGTCTCCTTGTTGAAAAGATTTTGCGAGTACAAACGTACATTCCATGCGTCCTTGGCCACACCCAGCGAAGCGTCGAACGTCGTGTAGGCCGGATTCTCGAACTTCAGCAAGGTCGTATTGATGGCGCCTCCCGTGGCGAGCGACGGATTGCTGCCGGACTGGGTGTACGAATGACCAGTGTGCTGTCCGCCAAATTGTACGAAGGCATTGTAGTTGTTGACCGTCCAGTCATAGCGTGCGCGGGCGTTGAACTGAATGGGCGGCGAGTTGGCGCTGGGTGATCCCGGCGTCCCGAACAGGTTGTTGATGGTGACGCAGTTCGCTCCGGTACCTTTTTTGCACTGCTGCGTGATCGCATTGCCAAAGTTGATGCTGCCCGGATTGGTGTCGAGCAGCGCGGGCGAATTCGTCTGCACGCTCGAGTTCCACGATGACGCGCCTTGAAGCGTGAAGCCCGGGAAGACGACGGCGACCACGGAAGTCTCGACACCGCGGATGCGGAAGTTCTGCCCATTGGTGCCGAAGGCGAGGTTGCCCGTCTGGCCCGGGTCGAAGAAACCGATTTGCACATTGTTCCAGTTCTCCTGGTACACCGCTCCGTTCCACTGAAAGTGGTGATCGAGGAACTCCGATTTCCAGCCGAATTCATAGTTCGTCAGCTGGTCGGACTTGTACTCGCTGGGAATTGCAAATTGGGGCTTGCCGTCGGGACCCGGGATGTAGGCGGCGGTGGCGCTGCCTTGGCGGTTGAAGCCGCCCGGTCGAAACCCTTGCGAGTAGGTAAGGTAGCCCAAGATGTCCGGAGTGACATGCCAGGTGATATTGGCGCGGCTCTTGGTGCCGGATTCCGTGAAGCTGAGATTCTTCTTATTGAGGTTGGTGCCTGAGTTGACGCAACCACCCGCCGCAGCGCCCTGCTCGAAGCAGTAGAAGCTGCCGGTGACGCTGCCGGTGAGGGAGTTATCAAATTTGTAGTGGCGCAAACCGTAGGTGACCGTCAGTGTTTTCGGGATGATGTCGAAGTCGAGCGACGCGAATTCCGCCAACTGCTTCACTTCACGCTGCGTGTCTTCGAAGAATGCAACGTTGTCGTTTTGCACGCCCGGATTCTCGGTGGTTGTTGCCGGGGTCGTGCCGATGTTTGACATGCAACCGCTATTTCCGACCGTGCCCGGAGCGCCGTTCGAGGTACAGGCGGGAATGGTTTTGTACAGCCAGTCGGTCTGGTCGAAGAGCTTGTTCGTTTCCTGGAACACGCCGGCGATGGCGCGAATGCGCCAGTCATCCGGCGTGCTCAGCCGGAACTCGTTGCTCAGATGCTCGTTGCGCTCAGTCTCGCGCCAAGTGGAGCTGGGCGAGTAACAGGTCGACGTCAAGTTCGGGTCACCCGCTCCGCCGTTGACGGCGTAGCCCGTACCAGGTCCATAGCACTGGTAGTAATCGGCGAACACGCCGCGCGCGTAGTTCGTGTAGTCGGCCACCTGCTCGACATGGCGCACCAGATACCCGCCGGTGTAAACGGCCTTCAAGTCTCCGAACTTACCATTGACCGTCCACGCTGTATTCTCGAACTTATCCTTGTCGTGGGAATTATTGAACAGCGTCACTTCCAGCGGATTGAGTTTCGCGCCGTCCGAGGCGTAGGGCATCTGGTAGAACACGCCTTGGGAGTCCATGTTTTGATAGGACTGACTGACTAGGATGTTCCAATCTTCGTTGATCTGGTACAGAGCCTCGACACGCGCGCCGGTGTAGGTCACCGGATTGATGGCCCGTCCTGCGATGGCATTGTTGTTGATTACTTGGGAGTTGGCCGGAACTCCGCCGCCGGGATTGTGGGCATAGTAAATGCCAAGATCTGAGGCCTTACGCGTGAAGGTTCCGGCAACGTTATCGATGTAGCCGCCGCGGCGGTCGTTGTAGATCACCGCACGCACCGCCAAAGTGTCGCTGATCAGCGGTACGTTAAGCACCGCAGTCAAGTCTGTGTTCGGGTCACCATGCGCGGTGACGCCGTATCCCGCTTCGACATTGCCCTCGGTGACGTTGAGCTTCGGCTTGTTGGTGATATAGCGGACCACGCCCGCTTGGGCGCCGGCGCCGAACAGGGTGCCCTGCGGGCCTTCGAGAATTTCGATTCGCTCAAGGTCAGCGGCGTACACATCGAGGTTGCGCGCCGGCAGCTGACCGGATTGCTCATCGAGGTAGATCGCGACGTTCGGGAACCCGCCGATGGTGCCGCTCGATTGGCTGCCGGCGGCGCCCACGCTCAGGCCGCGCATATAGATGTTGCCCTGGCCGGGGCCGTTGCTCGCCGTCGAGACGTTCGGGAGGTATCGCAGATAGTCATCGAAAGTGGTGACGTTGAGCTGCGTCAGCGTCTCGGCAGTCAGCGCCTGGATCGAAATGGGGACATTTTGAATGTTTTCCGATCGTCGCTGCGCCGTCACCGTGATCTCTTGGATCGAATCGGAGGCTTCGGTGTCGGTGGCAGCCGCCGCATGGACAAATCCCGCGGCAGAGCCGCTTAAGATCGCGGCAATTGCATAAGACAACTTCGAGTTTGAGTTCATGCTTCCGTCCCTTCCCTAAATTATCTTTAGTCGGCAAAATGCCATCATCATTGTGATGGAACATGAGAATAGCATCGCCCGCATCTGATGGAAGCGCTATTTTGTTGTAGGTATGCATCGTTCGCATGCCGATTTTAGATTCGGCCATGCGGAAATTCGATCTACTGCGCCGGCACTAGCACGAGATAATTGAAATCTGGCCGGGACGAATCCCTGTCTGAATAGCAATGCCGATGCCACAACGCAGGGTATCAGAGGGAGCTCAGGAGTACTGACCTCGCCGCCACAACCGTTAGCGTTAGGGGACCGGTGCAAGTCGGCGCGAGTCGTATTAGGTAAATTATTTATAATGTAAACAGGATATTACGAAATATTCTTAAAGTGTATTCTCCTGTTCATTTTCTGTAATCACGGAATAAGGCAATGGCGTTTGCAGGGCCAGCTGCATGTCAGTCGCGGTGGGTCCCCTGGCGGGCCCCGTCCCCGCGCCTGCGACTACTCGACACTGCTCCGCTTGACTCGAAGGCTTTCGCAACGCAGCTGCTAGGCTCTCCATATGCCGCAGTTCTTTCCCTTGCACGACGAGTGATGAATTGCCGCCAGTTGTTGCGTGCGTCCAACGAATGCGCGAGCCGCGGCTGCTGCGCGATGGAGGATTTAGGTATGTATCGGTCCGATTGCTTGCTTAGAAGGCCCCAGCTCAATCGTGTTTAGCGCATAGTTTCTAACGCTATTTGTTCGCGTTGTATCACGGCAAATTGCGACATATTTGATCTCGCTAGATTTTCATGTGTCATCGGGACCTAAGCGCGCCGGGAATCCGGGCGCACGCAGCGAAGTCCCGACGGCATCCTCCAGCAGCTTCACAATCATTGACGACCAAGCCGCTCCGCCGTACTTCGCGCGCCCCTCAATGAAAGTTTGCTCCATGACCCCGGCGAGCTTGAGAGGCACCCCGAAACGGCGCCCGAATTCCAGCGCGAAGCCGGCATCCTTGCAGGCCAGATCCATCGTGAAGCCGATATCGTAACTGCCGTTGAGAATCACCTGGCTCTCGGTCTCGTGAACGAAACTGTTGCCCGAGCTCGCGGCAATGGCCTCGAAGGCGGACCGCAGGTCGACGCCGGCTTTGGCACACAGCATGAGTGCCTCACCGGCGGCGATCAGATGAATGAAGGCCAGCATATTGGTGACGACCTTGGTCACTGCGGCCTGTTCAATGCCGCCCAAGTAGATTACTCGGCCGCCCATGGCCTCGAGTGCCGGTTGGTGCAGCACATAGGTCGATTGTGCACCGCCGACCAGCACTGTGATATCGCCGGCCTGCGCCTTGTGCACGCCGCCGGTCACTGGGCAGGCCAGCGTGTCGACCCCCCGTTCGCGGGCGCGCGCAGCGAGTGCTTCCACCTCCGCAAAATCGTTGGTGCTCATCTCCATCCAAGTGCTGCCGCGGAGCATGACCGGCAATGCTTGGTCCATGACCCCCTTGGTTGCAGTGGGCGAGGGCAGGCAGGTGATCAGGCAGTCGCATGTCTTGGCCAGCGCGGTGATGGAATCCGCCCACGACGCCCCCGCCGCCAATGCCGCGTCGGCGGCGCCGCGATTCAAATCGTGGACAGCTACCGCAAAGCCGGCGCTCGCCAGATTGGCGGCAAGATGCTTGCCGAGATGGCCTAATCCGATAAAACCGTAACGCAAATTCACTCCTCAGCCCAGCGGGCGATCTATCATTTCCAAATGCAGGGGCCCCTCCTCGACATAGGCGTGGGCGCGCGCCACATCCTCGTTGAGCTCGATCCCGAGTCCGGGACCGGTGGGCGGAATGACGTAACCCTGTTCCCAGCGAATCGGCTTATGCAGCAGTTGGGCGTGAATGCCACCCCATTGCTGAATGCTTTCGAGGATCAAAAAATTTGGCGAGCAGGCCGCGATCTGTATGTTGGCTGCTCCCACCACCGGGCCGCAGTACAGATGCGGCGCGATTTGTGCGTAGTGCACTTCCGCCAGGGCGGCCACTTTCTTGGCTTCCAGGATGCCGCCCACGCGGCCTAAGTTCATTTGAATGATGTTGGCTGCGCCACTCGCCAGCACCCGCGCAAATTCGTACTTGGTGGTCAGCCGTTCCCCGGTGGCGATGGGAATGCTGGTGCCGCGCGCCACGAGCGCCATCTGTTCCGGCATCTCGGGGGGCACGGGTTCTTCGAACCACAGCGGATCATAGGGTTCGAGTTGCCTCGCCAGGCGAATGGCGCCGGAGGTGGTGAACTGGCCATGAGTTCCCACCAACAGGTCGGCGCGACGCCCAACAGCCTCGCGTACCAGGTGCACCAGCCGCACGGTGCGTTCCAGTGCTTCCTGTGTGGGTTGGCGCGGATCGTAGGCGGAGAAGCCGCCGGTAGGATCGAACTTGAGTGCCGTAAATCCTTCAGCCACATATTGCGCCGCGCGCGCGGCCGATCGATCGGCATCGTGGTAGAAGTCGTCCCCTTCGCCGGCGCCGGGATACAAGTAGGTATAAGTGCGCAGGCGCTCGTTAACCTTGCCGCCCATGAGATTGTAGATCGGCTGCTCAACCGCCTTGCCGATGATGTCCCAGCATGCCATCTCCAAGCCGCTGATGACGCCCATCAGAGATAGATCCGGGCGCAGGCTGAATCCCGAGCCATAGCTCTCCCGCCACAATGATTCGATCTGGAAGGGATCGCGTCCGGCGAAGCGCCGCGCAAACAAATCTTCGATCATCCGGCCCACCACTTTGGGGCCGAAGGTGGCGGCATACACCTCGCCAACCCCCTCGATGCCGCAGGCCGTCTTCAATTTCAGGAACACGAAGTAACGGCCGCCGAAGCTCGGCGGTGGATTGCTCACAAGAAAGACTTTGACACTGTCCAGCTTCATCGATTGCCCCTTCCTAGGATTCAACGCTGCAAGATTAAATCAGCGGCTTTTTGCGCCACCATGACGGTGGGCGCATTGGTGTTTGCCGAGGTCACCGTGGGAAATACCGAGGCATCGACGACGCGCAGGCTTTCTACGCCATGCACCCGCAACGAGGCATCCACCACGGATTCACCTATGGCACGGCCCATGCGACAGGTGCCGACCGGGTGGTACACCGTACTGGCGCGTGCCCGAAAATCCGCAATGAGTTCTGCCGGCCCCATGGTGATGAGGTCGGGCGCGATCGTTTCACGTATCAAGGATCTGATGGCCCGAGTCCGAGCGATGGATTGCAACAGGCGCCCGCCATGCACCACGTCGGCGACGTCCTTCTCGGTGGACAGATAATTGGGCGCGATGTGGGGGGCGTGGCGGAAATCCGCGCCGGCGATATCAATTCGCCCGACGCTGGTCGGGCGCGTGGGTTGGAAACACAAATAGAATCCGGAAAACGCGTCGACTTCGATGCGACTACGGGTGGCATCGCCGGTGCCGTAGGTGACCGGATTGAAATACAGCTGCACATCCGGCCGCGAGCCCTGCGGGTCTGCGCGGGCGAAGCCGCCGAATTGATTGACGCTTAAAGCCAGTGGACCGCGCCGGGCAATGAGGTAGCGCACGCCGGCAATGAGCTTGCCCAGGGTGGAGTGCAGTTCATCGTTCAAGGTGCGCTCCGTGGCCTTGAAGGAATACACCACGGCCAGGTGGTCCTGCAGGTGCCCGCCGACGGCGGCATTGTCGAGCAGCGGCGTGATGCCGGCTGCCCGCAAGCTGGCGGCCGGGCCTATCCCCGACAGCTGCAACAACTGCGGCGAATTGACCGCTCCTCCACAGAGAATGACTTCGCGAGTCGCGTTCGCGAATCGCGGCGTATCCCCTTGGAAATACTCCACCCCGACCGCGCGCCCTTGATCGAAGCGAATCCTGCTCACCCAAGCATGAGTCTCGAGCCTCAGGTTGCCGCGGTGCAGTGCGGGCCGCAAAAAGGCGTCGGCCGCAGAGCGGCGCATGCCATTGCGAATGGTCACTTGATAGCAACCCAAACCTTCTGGATTTGGGCCGTTAAAATCGTCCGTTTGCGGCAGGCCCAACTCGACTGCCGCGTCCAGCCAGTTGCGCCTCATGGGATGCAGGAAAGGAGTCACGTCCTTGACGTCGAGCGGTCCCTCGCCACGGGCCCGTCCGGCCGCATCGACGCGGCGTTCTGATTTTTCAAAGTACGGCCGCACGTCGTCCCAGCCCCAGCCCGCATTGCCCATATCACGCCAGTCGTCGAAATCCGCCGGCAGGCCGCGGCAGTAAACCAGCGCATTGATGGAACTGGAGCCGCCGAGCACCCGGCCGCGCGGCCAGTAAATGCTGCGTCCATTGAGGCCGGGATTCGGTTGAGTCTGATACTTCCAATTGACCGCGGCATCGGCAAAGGTGCGGCCGTAGCCGATGGGTGTCTTAATCCAAAATCGACGGTCGGTGCCGCCGGCTTCGAGTACCAGGACGCGGTCACTACCGCCGGCCGACAGGCGATCCGCGAGTACACAGCCTGCCGTGCCCGCGCCCACGATTATGTAGTCAAAGCTTTCCACGGCTTGGAGCTTAGTCTTTCATTGCCGGTACGCTATGCCATTTCGCGATTCGCCCATGTCATTATTCGCACATGAGGAAGTCCGCCGCCGAACCCCTCAGCTGCCGTCGCGCAACGGTGGCGAACCCTGTATGGTGCGCTAGGCATGAGCACTACAGCCTTTGACCTGCCGCAAAGCAAGGCGCCGTCGTCGATCGAGCGCTGGTACGTACTCATCCTCACTTGTTTGATCTATGCCATCAACATTGCCGATCGCTACGTCGTTTCGACCGTGCTCGAGCCTATCCGGCTGGAATTGAAATTGACCGACAGCGGCGTGGCGTGGCTCACCGGCGCGCCTCTGGCCATTTTCTACGTGTCATTCGGCATTCTGATTTCCTGGTATGCCGATCGCACCAACCGGCGCAATATTCTCGCCGCTTCGCTGATCGTTTGGTCGGCGTTTACCGCGCTGTGCGGGCTGTCGCGAAATTATTGGGAATTCCTGTTGGGGCGTATCGGCGTCGGCGCCGGCGAGGCCGGCGGCACCCCTCCATCCACGGCCATAGTCTCCGACTGTTTTCCCCCCGACCGGCGGCCCATGGCAATGACGGTGCTGGCCCTGGGTGCGCCGATCGGTGCGTGGCTGGGTGCGAATATGGCGGGTGCCGTGGCGCATGCCTATAACTGGCGCGCCGCATTTCTGGTGCTCGGGGTGCCCGGCCTGGTCGTCGGTATCATCGTTTATTTGACCGTACGGGAGCCCAAGCGCGGCCGGCTGGACGCCATGGTCGATGAACTAAAACCGTCGTTGCTCGAGTCCATGCGCTTCCTGTGGAAGCAGAAGGCGGCCTATCATGTGGTCATGGGCGGCGGTGTCTGTGCCCTGTGGGGTTGGGGCCTGATTTATTGGACTCCCACTTTCCTGCAGAGGGCATATCACCTAGATGTGGGACAGGCCGGTGCAGTCACCGGCAATATTCACCTGGTAGGCGGTTCACTGGCGACCGTGGGCACGGCGTGGCTGCTGTCGCGGCCGGCCATGGCCGACCCGCGCCGAGTGGTATGGCTGCTGGCCGCGGGCATCGGCTTGACCACCATTCCCTCGGTCATCGCGTATTGGACGCACTCCCTGTGGCTGTGCAAGCTCATGTTCTGCATTTTCATCCCCGCCATCTATTTTTACATCGGCCCGTGCTTTGGTCTTTTGAACAATCTTGCGCCGTGCCACATGCGGAATATGTTCATCGCGGTATCGCTGCTGGTGGCCAATGTCTTTAATTTGATCGTTGCACCCTGGGTAGTGGGCGCGTTAAGCGATTGGTTCGCGGGCAGTCGCGCGACCGATGCCGCATCGCTGCGCCTTGCCTTGTTGTGTCTGGCGCCCACGGGATTCTGGGCGGCGTATCATTTGTATATGGCGTCGCGCACCATTGTCGAAGATCAGAAGCGCGCCATTGGCTACACCTCCAGTTGGGCTCCTTAAAAATGGTTAAGACCACCATTGACCGGCGCTGGCTGCCGCTGAACGCCTTGCGCGCCTTTGAGGGGGTTGCCAAGCACTCGAGCTTCACCGCCGCGGCCAATTCGTTGTTGATTTCGCAGAGTGCCTTGTCGCGCCACGTCATTGCCCTCGAGAAATTGATCGGCGTGCAGCTGTTCGAACGCAGGCCGCACGCCTTGGTGCTGACGAAGGCCGGGCAGCATTTGTTGCCGGCGGTCATGAAATCCTTCGACCGGCTGGAATACGCGCTCGATGACATCCGTAATGACGGTTCCGCCACGTTGCGAACGCTACGTGTGCAAATGCCGCCGAGTTTTGCCGTGCATCTTGCCGTGCCTATCTTGCGCGACTTTCGGCGCGCGGCCGCCGAGGTGGAGATCGATCTGGTCAGTCCCTACGGCGTGGGGTCGCCGCCGAGCGATGTCGATGTGGCGGTGGTGTACTCGAAGCCCACAGTCACCGATCTCGTGACTGATTTGCTGTGGCCGGTGCGCCTCAGCATGTTGTGCCATCCCAGCGTTGCGGCCCGGTTGGGCGAGAAGACACTGGCCGAATTCATAGAATCGAATGAGCTGGTGCACGTGCGAATTTCGGATCAGCCACGACATCACCTTTGGTCGCAGTTCGCACGCCAGGAGAACTTAAGCACGTTGAATATTGAACGCGGTCTGGTGTTCGATACGGCGGTACTCGCCGTTCAATATGCGTTGAGCGGCGAGGGCATCGCTCTGGTGGATAACTATTTATTCGGCGATTACATTCGCACCGGCCGGCTGGTGCGGCCCTTCGATATCAGTCTCGATGACGGTTACGGCTACTACTTGATCACTCATCCGGAAGCGCTCAGCGACACCGCCATCGCCTTGTTCCGCTCTTGGCTGATCGAGCGCTTCGGCACGGGCGCGGCCGTTGCGCAGGCAAATCTGCATTTGGCGGTATCCAATGAGTGAGCGATGCCGCATGCACAACCGCGAGCCTGAACTGAAGTTCGTCTCAATATCTCAACGATGAATTTGGAGTGTTTATGAAGAGCCACGCGAAAGTAGTGGTCATCGGCGGCGGCGTGGTCGGCGCCAGCGTTTTGTATCACCTGACGAAGGCCGGTTGGAAGGATGTGCTGCTGATCGAGCGTGCGGAATTGACGTCGGGTTCGACCTGGCATGCCGCCGGAGGCATGCACACCGTCAACGGCGATCCCAACGTCGCCAAGCTGCAACAGTACACCATCGAACTGTACAAGGAGATCGAGAAAATATCCGGGCAGTCCTGCGGCGTGCATATCACCGGCGGCATCATGCTGGCCGGCACGCGCGAGCGGCTCGACTGGCTGAAGATGGCCAAGGCTCGGGGCCGCTACCTCGGCATGGATTTGGAGATGATTTCAGTCGACGAGGCGGCGCAGCTGTTTCCGCTGCTCGATAAGAAACATTTCAAAGGCGCGATGTACGATCCCATCGAGGGACACGTCGATCCTTACGGCGTTACCCATGCCTATGCGAAGTCCGCGCAGATCGGCGGTGCCGATATCGTGCGCCACACGCGTGTGACCGATTTACAGGCCCGGCCCGATGGCTCCTGGGACGTGATTACAGACCACGGCAATGTGCACGCGGAGCATGTGGTGAATGCGGGAGGGCTGTGGGCGCGCGAGGTGGGCCGCATGGTGGGCCTGGAGCTGCCCATTCTGGCCATGGAGCATCAGTACCTGATCACGGGTGACATGCAGGAGTTGGTCGGCAAGAAGGAACAGTTGCACTGCATCGACTTCGAGGGTGAAATCTATATTCGCCAGGAGCGCGGCGGCATGCTCATGGGCACTTACGAGCGCGCCGGCGTGCCGTGGTCGCCGGTGACCACGCCGTGGGATTTTGGTCAGGATCTGTTGCCGAACGATTTGGAGCGAATCGCGCCGAGCTTGGAAGTGGGATTCGCACATTTCCCGGCGCTCGAAGGCGCCGGCATCAAAAAAGTGGTGAACGGGCCATTCACCTTTGCACCCGATGGCAACCCCTTGGTGGGGCCGATCCGCGGGTTGAAGAATTTCTGGGTGGCCTGCGGAGTAATGGCAGGTTTCAGCCAGGGCGGCGGCGTAGGCCTTGCGCTATCGCGCTGGATGGTGGACGGGGATCCGGGGGCCGATATTTGGGGTATGGATGTGGCACGCTACGGCGACTGGACCACGCTGGCGTACACCAACGCCAAGGTGCGCGAGAATTACTCGCGCCGTTTCAGCATTCGCTTTCCGAACGAGGAATTGCCCGCCGCGCGGCCCTTGCGCACGACGCCTATATACGAAAAGCTGCAAGCCGAGCATGCGGTGTTCGGCGACTATTGCGGCCTGGAGCATGCGCTATGGTTCGCGCCTACGGCATCTGAAGCCGAGGATCACATCAGTTTCAGGCGTTCCAATTCGCATCCGCACGTGGCGGCGGAATGCACGGCTGTGCAAAATTCCGTGGGCTTGCTGGAGATTTCGAACTACGGCAAGTTCGACATTCGTGGACCGGGTGCGGCCGAATGGCTGTCGCACATGATGGCGAACCGCGTTCCGGCGGTGGGACGCATTGCCCTTACACCGATGCTGAACGAACGTGGCAAGCTGATCGGTGATTTCACCATGTGCCGGGTTTCCGCAGAACATATTTTCCTCGTCGGCACCTATGCTGCCGAGGCCTATTACATGAGATGGTTCGAGCGGCACATGCCGGCTGCCGGCGTGTCGGTACGCCCCTGCGCCATGGAATACGTCGGCTTGTCAGTGGCGGGGCCAAACTCTCGAGCCCTACTGCAGTCGCTGGTGCGCGATGACTTGTCCACTGCGGAGTTTCCCTTCATGTCGTTCAGGCGCATGGAAATCGGCATGGTGCCGGGCTATGTGGGGCGGGTGTCCTTCACCGGCGACTTAGGCTACGAGATTTGGGTGACCACTGATTATCAACGCGCGCTGTACGACGCGCTGGTCAAGGCCGGCCGAGACTTCGGACTCAAGCTGTTCGGCGGGCGCGCCCTCAATGCCATGCGCATCGAAAAGAGCTTCGGTAGCTGGGCACGCGAGTATCGCCCCATCTACGGGCCCTTCGAGGCGGGTCTGGACCGATTCGTGGATTTCAAGAAAAGTGAGTTCATCGGCCGCGCGGCGGCGGCGGAGGAAAAGGACGCCGGGGGCGCACTGCGCCTGGTGACCTTCAAAGTCGATGCGACCGACGCCGACGCCATCGGCGATGAACCCATCTGGCACGACGGCAAGGCCGTGGGCTGGGTTACCTCCGGCGCTTACGGACATCGAGTCGGCGATTCTCTGGCCTTGGGCTATGTGCCGGCGGCATTGGCCAAGGCCGAGGCGGGATTTGAAATTGAGATCATCGGCGAGCGCCACCACGCGCAGCGATTGGCGGGAGCCGCTTTCGACTCGAGTGGCAAATTGATGCGACAATAGCGCGATGTTGCGGGCTTTCGGCGCGAACTTGCGCCGCTGCTAAGGCGGGGGAGGGCATATGCAAAGCACGACCGAAATCGACACCTTGGGCTACAACGGACTGACCGAGCATACGCAAGGTCTGCCGGCGGACGCCTACTACGAGCCGCGTCAGTATGAGAGAGAACTGCAGCGCATCTGGTATCGAAACTGGGTGTACGTCGGGCGCTCCAGCGACGTCGCCCGTCATCGAGCATTTCGCAGCTTCGAATTGGGTGATCAGAAGATTTTGCTGGTGCGCGACGATCAGGGGGCGCTGCAGGGATTTCACAATACCTGCCGCCATCGCGGCGCTGCACTGTGCCGCGAGTCCGATGGGATATTGCGTGCCGGCACCATCATCTGCCCCTACCACGCCTGGGTTTATAACTTGCAGGGGGATTTGCTGCGAACCTCCTCCAAGCACCATGCCAGCGGTTTCGATGTGGCCGACTACCCCCTGTACAAAGTGAGTGTTCGCGAGTGGCAGGGTTTCATTTTCGTGGCCCTGACCGACAGCCCGCCGCCCTTCGAGAAGATTTTCGACCTGCCGCTGAATCGGCTGGATGCGTGGCCGCTCGAGGATTTGGTGGTTGGCCATGTGCTGCAAAAGACCATCGCAGCCAATTGGAAGATTTTCTGGGAAAACTACAACGAGTGCCTGCATTGCCCCGGCGTGCATCCCCAGTTGTCGCAGCTGGTGCCGATTTACGGGCGCGGTTTGCTGGAGGAGCGCGACGACCCTGAGTGGCGCACACATGCCGCGGAAGCGGATCCGAAATTCAAGGGCGGCCTGCGCAACGGCGCCGCGACCTGGTCCTTGGACGGCAAGACCACCGGCATTCCCTTTCCCGATCTATCGCAAGCGGATCGCGAGGCCGGGCATATTTATATGACCAGTCTGCCTTCGGTGTTTCTCGTCGGACACATCGATTATGTCCGCGTGGTTCGTCTGCTGCCATTGGGTCCGGAGCGTACCGAGCTGCGGGTCGAATATCTGTTCTCGCCGCAAACCCTGGCTGATTCGACCTTCGACATGCGCAATGTCGTGGATTTCACCAATACCGTCATGACCGAAGACGCTCAGGTTTGCGAACTCAATCAGCAGGGCCTGCGGGCGGGGCCGCATGTGCGTGGCGTGGTGATGCCCGAGGAGTATGTCATTCGACAATTCCATGAGTGGCTGCGCGCTGAGCTCGCGCGCGTTTAATCCCCGCCTCGCGGCCAACGGGGCCGCCCTGGTGGCGGCCGCGATTGCGAGCATGGCGCTCGGTACGGCGGGCTGCGGCGGACGGCATCCGGCTGCGCCTACGGGCGAAGCCGTGGTACTGCATATCTATAACTGGGCCGATTACATCGGCTATGGCACTGTCGCCGAGTTTGAGCGCAAGACCCACATCAAGGTCATCTACGAGCTGTACGATTCCAACGCGACTTTGGAAGCGAAAATGTTGGCCGGCAGTTCGGGCTACGACATCGTCAGCACCACCACTGGATTTTACGGCCGCCAGATCAAAGCGGGCGCCTACCAACCGCTGGATAAATCCAAGCTACCCAACTGGAAGAATCTGGATCCGGCGGTACTCGCGGTGCAATCGCAGGCCGATCCCGGCAATCGCTACGCCGTGCCCTACCTGCATGCCATGAACGGCTTCGTCTACAACGTCGATATGTTGAAGGCGCGCATGCCGGATGCACCCACCGACAGCCTCGCCATGCTGTTCGACCCGAAGGTGATTGCACGCTTCGCGGATTGCGGCGTGACCTTCTTGGATTCCTCGGAAGACGTCATCCAACTCGCGCTGGCGTACTTGCACCGCGACCCCAATTCACGCAGCGCCCTGGATTTGCGCGATGCCGAGCGGGTGGTGATGGCGGTGCGTCCCTATATCCGCACCTTCGACTCCAATGACTACTGGCATCAATTGGCCGCCAAGGAGGCATGCCTGTCGATTGCATGGTCCAGCGATTATACCGTGGCGCAGGAGCGGGCCCGCGAGGACGGCACCGGCGCGCATCTGGCGTTCACTCTGCCCAAGGAGGGCTCGAACATCACCTACAACGCGTTTTTGATTCCCGCTTCGGCGCCGCACGCGCTGGCTGCACATAAGTTTTTGGATTTTATCCTCGAGCCCAGAGTCATTGCCGCCATCAGCAACGATATTCACTACGGCAACGACAATCTGGCGGCGCGGCCCTTCGTCAAGCGCGAGCTATTGAATGACCCCGCCGTGTATCCGCCGCCCGAGGTACGGGCTCGGCTATACCTGCCAGCCGAGCTGGGCCAGGAGTACGACCGGCTGCGCACGCGCGTGTGGACACATATCAAGACCGGGCAATAAGCGGCTCTGGTCAGATAGGCTTCGCCGCTTCTACTTTTCCCCGCAATGTCAAGTCCGCAGCGACCAATCTGCTGAGGCAGCTATGCATTCCAAGTGGCTGAAACGTGGTGGTTTTGTGACCTGCAACAAGCTTTGTATTGCCCTGGAAATGTAGAGTTCCGCCCCCATAAAGGACTGGCGTCGGCGAAGTCGCTCGGCGGTGATCGATTCGAGTAATTTGAGGAGAGGAAGATGATTGGAATGGTAGCCCGTTGGGGCCATAACACCCTGTTAGTCGCGTTGGCGCTGATGACTTGCGTGATTTTTGTCGGATTGTTCAGATAACGGTTGACGAGGGGGGGCCACGCGATTGCGCGTGAGCCCTGGTTCAAGAGGCGGCCGCCGAAGCGCCTTTGATGTCTTGGGTACTGATGTGCTTTGATTTCCACAGCATCAAGCTGTAGTAGCACACGTAGTAGCCTACTAAGACGAATAATATTCCGAGGGTGAGGGGGCTGCGCAGCATTGCCGCAGGCGCGAAGGCTTGCGCGGGATCCGCCATGGTTGCGGCCGGTGCTCCCTTACCTGCGAGCGGCTGAGTGCCGCTGTACATCTGAGTCAATCTAAACAGCAGCCGACCCAGAAACAACAAGGACACGGCAATACCCGTATAGGTGTGCGGCACGTAATGCAGGCGCCCCTTGTACATTTCAAAGCGAGTGCGCTGCGCGCCCCATAGCGCCATTGCAATTCCTAGCGCGGCTCCGATGATTTCCGCGCTCAAGAACTGCGCGGAGCGCAATGCCATCGGTAGCAAGCAACAACCGATGAAGGTCAGCAGCAATATCCTAAAAGTCATAAGTTTCGGCCGCAGCGGCTGGCGCCCAAAGTTGCGCCGGAACCGACGGTAAATGGCAAACACCACCAACGCGGCCAACAAATACGGACCGATGTGCGCAATATCGAGGTGCATTTCACCGATAATACACCCGGGATGCGCACAGACACCTCAAGCGGAACGGCGGCAGGCGAACTCACGCGCAGCGTCGGTCCCTGGGCGGCGATGGCCGTCAATGTCGCGAACATGATCGGCACCGGCGTCTTTCTCAAGAGCCGCGTCATGACCTGCAATGTGGGCGATGCCAAGATGGTGCTGGTGGTGTGGCTTGCCGCCGGACTTCTATCACTTGCCGGCACTTTCGCGTATGCGGAATTAGCGGCCATGATGCCGGAGGCGGGGGGCGACTATGTCTACCTGCGCCGCGCCTATGGGCGTCTGGTGGGATTTCTTTACGGCTGGATGGCGTTCACCGTGGCGCGCGCAGGATCGCAGGCCGCCCTTGCAGTGGGCCTTGCCATATTCATGAATGTTGCCCTGGGCGGCGCTCTGCAGCAGTGGCGGGTGGGCGCCGGTGCATTGGGCCTGCACTTTTCGTTGACGGGCTTGACCGTGGTCGCACTCCTGGCCATTTGGACCGTTGCTCTCATCAACTGTGCTTCCGTCGCTGCCGGCGGCCGCGTGGCGCTGATACTCACCTTGGCCAAGGTGGGACTGGTGCTCTGTGTCGGAATCGGCGCCTTCGTTTTTGCCGCCGGCGACTGGGCTCATTTGTCGGGATCGGGGCTGGCCGGCACTTGTGAGGGCGTTGCGGACAGTGCACGCGGCGGCATTGCGGGCTTTGGCGCCGCCATGTTGGGCGCTCTGTGGGCCTATGACGGCTGGCAGAATGTCGCGCCGCTGGCCGGCGAAATCAGGGATCCGCAGCGAAATTTGCCGCGAGCCTTCGTCGGCGGCACGTTGGTGGTGGCGGCGCTGTACGTGTTTGTGAACCTAGCCTATTTCTATACCCTGAGTCCGCTCGAAATCGCGAGCGTTCCGGCAAATTCCTCGGTAGCCACCGAGGTGTTGAAGAAATTTCTCGGACCCTTAGCAGTATCCATGACTGCCGTTGCGCTCATGGTTTCATCATTCGGTGCGCTGCATGCCAGTGTGCTGGCCAACTCGCGCATACCCTTCGCCATGGCGCGTGACGGACTGTTCTTCCGTACTCTGCTGCGCCTCTCGCCGCGCTCCAATGTTCCGGTGCGGGCGATTCTGGCGCAGGCAGCATGGGCCAGCGTGCTGGCTCTGTCCGGCTCCTACGACGCACTCACCGATTCCGTGATATTCGCTTCGTGGCTGTTTTACGGACTGGTGACCGCGTCTTTGTTCGTCTTCAGAAAAACCATGCCGGACGCTCATCGTCCCTACCGCGCGTTCGGTTATCCCATGATTCCCATGGTCTTCGTGCTGGTGACGGCGGCCCTGTTGATCAACACCTTCGTGGCGGCGCCGAGCGAGGCGCTGCGCGGCGTCGCACTGCTCGCGGCGGGTCTGCCGTTCTACTGGTATTGGTCGCGGCGCCCCGGCATGACACCGCCCGGTTCATGACTACTGTGGTGTCCTCCGCTCGCCGGCCGCGCAGCCGTCTTAACCGGGTTCTCCCGGCAGATCGAATACCAACACTTCCGCATCACGGCCGCCGCTGAGGCTCAAGGTCCCACCATCGGTGATGCGCAATGCGTCGCCGGCCTCGAGGTCCGTGCCGTTTGCCGTAATGCCGCCACGCGCCACGTGCAGGTAGATACGCCGACCCGTCGCGACCTTAAGCTCGCTGCGCTCAGCGCCTGTGAACAGACCGGCATACACCCGCGCATCCTGATGGATGGTCAAAGACCCATCGGTGTGGTCTGGGGAGACAATGAGCCGCAGGCGCCCACGCTTGTCCTCGGCAGAGAAACGTTTCTCTTCATAGCTTGGTTCGATGCCGCGCTTATCCGGCTGAATCCATATTTGCAGGAAATGCACAGGTTCGCTGGGACTGGGATTGAACTCGCTGTGGCGCACACCGCTACCGGCGCTCATTCGCTGCACATCGCCGGGCCTGATGGTTGAGCCATTGCCCATCGAGTCCTTGTGGGCGAGTTCGCCCGACAGCACATAGCTGATGATTTCCATGTCGCGATGGCCGTGCGTGCCGAAGCCCTGGCCTGCCTGCACCCGGTCCTCGTTAATGACCCGCAAGGGTCCGAATTCCACGTGTTCCGGGTCGAAGTAATCGGCAAAAGAAAACGTGTGATAGGACTTGAGCCAACCGTGGTCGGCAAAGCCTCGTTCATTGCTGCGTCTAATATTGTTCATGGAAACCTCCGTAGACAGATAATAGGGTCGAATAGATGAATTAAAAAGCGCAGAATTCAGGGGTAATCAATCAAGTAATTGGATGGATCCATGGCAATTGCAAAAACCAGTCTGGAACAGTGGGCGGTGTTGGCCGCCGTGGTAGACAGCGGCGGCTTTGCGCAGGCGGCCCAGGTGCTGAATCGCAGTCAATCCGCGGTGAGCTATGCCGTGGCGAGGCTGCAGGAATCTCTCGGGTTGGCCTTGCTGGTGGTGGAGGGTCGTAAGTCGGTGCTGACCCCGTACGGCCGCACTCTGCTTGCTCGCGCCCGAACTCTGATTAAAGATTTAGAGACTCTGGAGCAGTTGTCGCATAGCTTGCAGCAGGGCTGGGAATCCGAACTTAGGCTGGTAGTGGACGCGGCATTTCCACGCTCGAGACTACTAGGCATCGTGGCTGAGTTGCAGCGCAGTTGTCCCAGTACTCAAATTCAGCTGGCCGATGTGGTGCTGTCGGGCGCCGAGGATGCCATCAACGCCGGTGCCGCGGATCTAGTCGTCACCAGCCGGGTGCCGCCCGGATATCTCGGCGACTGGCTAATGGACGTTACCTTTGTTGCCGTCGCGCGCTCAGACCACGCGCTGTTTCAGCTTGAACGAGAACTCACCACCGATGATTTGGTGCGCTATGTGCAGGCCGTAGTGCGGGATTCGGGAACAGCGCAGCCAAGGGATGAGGGCTGGCTTGGCGCTGCGCGGCGTTTCACGGTGAGCAGCTTGGACGCCTCGCTCGCCACCCTTCTGGCCGGTCTCGCCTATGCGTGGTTGCCTGAGCATTCGGTGGTGGATGGGTTGCGCAGTGGCACCTTGCGGCGACTGCCGCTTGCCGCCGGTGGTTCACGCAATGTTTCCTTATACATAGTGCCGGTGAAACCCGCGTCGCTGGGTCCTGCGGCACGCGCAGCGCTCGACTCCTTTCATCGTCACGTCCAGATCTAGCGCCAGAGCGAGCCTCTTATGGGTAGGACTGGCCCTACACGCGGTCGCGAAGCGTCCTGACTGCGCCCCCACGGAATCACGAATAACGTCTGTTCACCGTAATCTTTAGGGGAGAAGAAAAATGTCCGTTGGCACCATTCTGCTGATTGTCCTGGTTCTGCTGTTGGTTGGCGCGCTTCCCACTTGGCAGTACAGCAGCGGTTGGGGCTACTTTCCCAGCGGCGGCTTGGGACTGGTGTTGATCGTGCTGCTGGTATTGGTTCTCACCGGCCGCTTGTAAGCGGCCACTGCTGGTTGCGCGGAGTGCGGATACTACGGCTATCGCTGGGATATTCCGCACTCATTCTATTCGGCGGTTTCGCTGTGCCGCAGGCAGGCAGTTCAAGTTCGCGTGCCTGCACTGTGTCGAGCAGCCTGCCGTTCAGTGGTCCCTCCAAACTCGATTACATGGTATTGGCCAGCATTGCCGATGCGCCGCATCTGCTGGCCTTGACCGGATATAAGTCCACGGTGGCCCAGGCGCACCCTGCGCTTGGCGGCCGCTATCCTTAGGAACAATGCTCGAGGTCAAGCGAGTCGGCAATAGGAATGGGCGACGCAACGAGCGGCCGCCGGCCCAAACTTACACGTCGCGCAAGAGATTCTGGCAGGCTTTAGGACCTGGCTTGATTACGGGCGCGTCGGATGATGATCCGAGCGGAATCGGCACCTATTCGCAGGTCGGGGCGCAGTTTGGTTTCGGGATGCTCTGGACCATGTTGTTCTCGTTTCCGCTGATGGTATGCGTGCAATTGATTTGCGCTCGAATCGGCCGCGTGACGGGCGCGGGAATCGCAGGAAATCTGCGCGGGCATTTTTCGAACCGGGTGTTATTTCCTATCGTCGGCTTGCTGCTGCTGGCGAATACCATCAATATTGCCGCGGATTTAGGCGCCATGGGGGCCGCACTGCAGCTGTTGATCGGCGGACCCGGTCTGGCATACACAGCAGTGCTGGCCGTCCTGTCGCTGCTGCTGCAAGTGTTCATTCCTTACAGCCGCTATGTGCATATCCTCAAGTGGTTGAGCCTGGCGTTGCTGGCCTACGTAGCCACCGCCTTTTCACTATCCATTCCGTGGCGCGATGTGGCGCTGCATACTTTTCTGCCGACGCTATCGTTCAAGTCCGATTACATCACGGCTGTTGTCGCCATCTTCGGCACCACTATCAGCCCGTATCTATTCTTTTGGCAGGCATCGCAAGAAGTGGAAGATCAGGAAGCGGTGCAAGGCGAGGAACCACTCCTTACCGCACCCAATCAGGCACCGGCGCAACTTTCGCGCATCAGCATAGACACTTACATCGGCATGGGAATGTCGAATTTGGTGGCGTTCTTCATCATTCTAACCACTGCGCTCACCCTGCATGCGCATGGCGTGAAGAACATCGCGACGGCGGCGCAGGCCGCGACGGCGCTGCGTCCGATCGCGGGCGACTTCGCCTTCGCACTGTTTTCGCTCGGCATCATCGGTACAGGATTGCTGGCAGTCCCGGTACTCGCCGGCAGCGCCGCCTACGGCGTGGCGGAAGCCATGCATTGGAAATTCGGCATGGAGCGAAAATTGACGCAGGCCAAAAAATTCTACGCCGTCATTGCCGCAGCGATGCTGGCGGGCCTGGCCATGAACTTCGTGCGAGTCGATCCCATTCAGGCGCTGTTCTGGACCGCGGTCATCAATGGCGTGGTCGCGGTGCCGCTGATCATTGTGATTATGCTCATGGCGTCACGGCGGCGGGTGATGGGCCGATTCGTGATACCCGCCGCTCTGAAATGGGGCGGCTGGATAACCGCCGCCTTCATGACGGCAAGTGCCATGGCCATGTTTGCACTGTGGCCGCGCGGCTAGCCCCTTGCTGCATCAGCGAGCGCCGCCAGGCCGCCAAATCAGAAATAGCCATGCAGTTCGACGAAGTATAGACGTTGATGTTCGGAGTCATCCTGCGGAATGCCATCGTTCCAGCGCAGGCCTGTGCGTATTTGCACGAACTGAATAGGCGTGAGTTCATAAACGAGGCTCCAGCGCGTTTGTTCGCCATTCGGCACGGCACGGTTTGGATTGAGAAATTCCTCGGTGACTTTCAAGTTATTGCCTCGCGCTATCAACCAATTCGCCTCGAGCACCGATGCAAACTGGCGACCCTGGCCTTTGGCGATACTTTGATCGTCGGTGATTTCCGCCTGCGCCAGCCATGCGATGGGGCCAGTCTTGAGACCTGCGAAAAGCCCGTAGGCATTTTTAGAACCTCCTGCTTGAACATTTCGGTTGGCTGCAATTCCTACGCGCCAACGCGACTCAACGAAGGCCAGTTGCGTGCTGTATTGCTTGCCGTTGCCGGTCACGGCTCCGCCTGCGGTCCCGTTGCTGACGGCTAACTGTGCATCCCAAGACCCGCGCTCCCAACCGAACTCCACTCCTGCATCCGGCGTCGTCATATTGATTCCGGTGGCGGTAAGGATAAAGGCACTCTGGTCCTGCAGGCGTAATCCGAAGGGCAGGTACATCTGCCCCGCTTTCACATACCAGTCGTGCGTTGCGGACCAATACAAAAGATAGGCCTCCCGGTTCAGGGCGCCGCCCGGAGCGACCTGCTCATCCACATAAGCGAGCAGCCGGTTGGGGATGACTTCGGCCTCCAGATACACCCGAGTTTGTTGCATCTCGAACTGTTGCACCGATTTAGCGTGTGGCACTTGGGTCAGGGAGGCGTCGAATCGGAGGTCGCCGCCGGCACGTAGATACGGCCCGAGTTGTCCTGTCCAATTATCGAACGGCGTGTCCAAATGCTGCGCCGGCAATACTGTCTGGGCGATGATATCGCCAAGCGTGGTGCGCAAGCCTCCTCCGCTGGGATTGACGTGACACTGGCCGCATTTCAAGCCCAGTTGCACGGCGAGGTAGGGTTCCGCGTGGGCGCCGACCGACGCAAGAAGCGACACCGCAAACACGGCGCGCTGTGCCACTCGAATGAGCGCTCGATTCATGGCGTCGCCTCCACTGTGAATTCAAAGAAGGCGTCCGCGCCGAGCGTCGTGGCGTTCATATTGGCCAAGGCGCCGCCGCCGCTGCCGCGCACCGTGACCCGATAGATTCCCGAACCGAGCATCGAGGCAGGTGTGATTACCAGCACTGCAGGATTTTTCTCCGCCAAAGCGCTCCGCGCCGGCATTCTCTGCGCATCACCGCTGACCACCGACTGCGCGCCGTCAATGCGCTCCAGTGTCACGGTGCTGCCGTTGACGAGCGAGGCATCCACGTCTTGAGTGAAGGTCACCAGGATTTGTGCGGGTGCAGCGCGCACTATGCTCTTGTCCAACGGAGCAGTGGTTTGCACTGCGAAAAACTGAGCCGCCGCCGCCGCTGGTGCGTTCGGTGCGCCATTCGTGATCCACTGGCGTATGGCGTCGATGGTTGCCTGCGGTAGGGGCGATTCTCCCAGCGGCATTCGTCCGCCGGAAATTCCCGGCAGGCCTTCGATCTTATGAATCATGTAGCTGCTGTCCGGATCGCCGGGGGCTACACGCTGCAAGTTTGACTGTTCCACACTGGCGACACCGACCAGCAGGTTGTAGCTATGACCGGCATCGAGTTGCAGACCTTCCGGCGCGCTCGCGCCAACGTGACATTTCGAACAGATGGGTGTGAACACATTGTCCTGAATCGATTGGAAATCGGCAGTGATCGTGCCGCCGCCGCCCCCGCCGTCGGAGATTGGCTGGCCGTTTTTGTCTAGCCCCTGGCCGTTGCCGGCGCAACCGGCGGCACTCAGCAGCAGCGCGGTCCAATGCAGGTATCGATGGGTCCGCATGCTCAAGCTCACAATGATGACGACCTGGAGTAAGTACCGCGCGGCCGGCCTTGGGTTTAGCCGCGGGGGCTTTTCACGAAAGAAAGGGTTAATCTGTCGGCGTGGGAGTTGTGGGGTTTTTGCATGCGATGCTCAAGAAAAGGTGCGGCGGTTGTGAAGTAGTGCGTCTGATCACGAGCGGTGTTGTATTGTTTGCGGCTCTTGTACACGGAATGCCATGCGCGGCGGCCGATTTGTGGGGAGGTTCGCTCGCGATCACCAGCGACTACATCGTGCGCGGTATATCGCGAAGCGACGATCGCGCCGCGCTGCAGCTGGATGTACATTATTTGAACAGCTCCGGTTTTGTGACGGGGTTGTTTGCCTCGAACACGCATATGGATCAGAGCGAGGCGAGAGACGTCGAACTCGATGGTTTTATCGGCTATGCCTGGGCTGCCGGTAGCGACTGGCGCGGCCGAGCGCTGCTGAGCCACTACGCTTATCCGTGGAACCGCCATGGCTCCGGATATGACTACGACGAACTGGATGTAGAGGCCACTTATCAGGAATGGCTGAATGTCGGTCTGGTGTATTCGCCGGATGCGCCGCTCTATCTGAACTCCTATAACGGACTGGTCGGCGTCACCTCCGAATCGGCGCAGCTCAGCATGCAGCGGCCGGTGTGGCGCAGGCTATCCGCCACAGTAGGGGTGGGCTACTCGCGTTTCGAGGGTCCAGACTCAGCCGGCTACACTTATTGGAGCGCCGGTGCCGCCTGGGATCTTGCTCCCGTGTCCCTGGCGCTGTCTTATGTCGACACCACAGCGGGAGCTAAGTCATTGTTTTATAATGCTGCAGCTCGCGGTCGGTGGACCGGAACGCTAATCTGGCGCTTCTAGAAAACCGAGGGAAGTGCAACTCTTTGATGTGCCGCCGGTACTTACGGTCAGTGGCTATACTATTGAGGGGCGAATGCGGTCGATGACAATGTTGGCAAAGAATTCGGCAAAGGAACACGACAACGATTTGTTGCTCGCGGTTGCAGCTGGAAATCGGCGAGCGCTGGAGGAATTGTATCTCGGTTATCACCGTCGTCTGGCCCGTTTCTTGTCGCGATTCACGCCGCGCTACGAGAACGTCGAAGAAATAATCAACGATACCTTCATGGTGGTTTGGCAGAGCGCCAAGGACTTTCGTTATGCCTCGCAGGTCTCGACGTGGATCATCGGCATCGCCTACCGTACGGCCTTAAAGTCGGTGCGTCGCCAGAAACACCACACTGCCGCGCGCAGTTTGGACGACTGCCCCGAACAGACTACAGATCCCACCTTCGAAACGGAGGTTCAAGATTGGTTGCGGCATGGATTGAATCAACTGCCCGTCGAACAACGCCTGACATTGGAGCTCGCCTACCATATGGGTCATTCTCTCGAGGAAATCGCGGCGATCACCGAGTGTCCCGTGGGCACAGTCAAGGCCAGAATGTTTCACGCGCGTGAGAAATTGCGCCAATACCTGCCTGCCTCTAGCGGCGCGGCCGAGGACAAGACGGTGAGAGGCGAATGAATACCAGTCGACGAAGCGGTGAGGCAGGCATGCATGAGGAGATATCAGCGCTAATTCCGTGGTACGTGAACGGCAGCATCAGCGAGATCGACCGGCAACGGGTGGACACGCACTTGCTGCAGTGCGCACCGTGCCGGGACGATTTAACGTTCGAACAGGGTGTATACCAAGGCATGAGTGCCGAAGCCAGTGTCGAGTACATGCCGGCGGCGTCGCTCAAGCGACTACAGGCACGCTTGGATGGGGTGACGTCTGCCGCGCCGACGGTCGAGCCGGCGGAAGTGCGGCCGGCGGCATCGGTCGCGGTGGCGAGTCGACGAGTAGTGACCTGGCAGGGGGTGATGGCCGCATCGGTTGCCATCATGGCCGTGGCGGTGAGCCTGTTGGCGGCCGATCGCTGGACACAGTCGGGCACGCGCGCCGCGCCCAGCTATTACACGGTTACGACTGCCGCGCCGCGCGCGCCGAATGAGATCATTCGGGCCGTGTTTATCCCGACAATTACCCTGGTCGAACTGCAAGCCGTGCTCGACGAGGCCGGCTTGAGGATTATTTCCGGGCCCACCGAGGCGGGGGTGTATTCATTGGCGGAAATCTCTCATCAGCCCGTGAGCTCATCACTGGCCGTACTGCGAGGGCATGCGACGGTTCGCTTTGCTGAGAGCATTCAACCAAGCGTAGGGCCAGGCGATATCCCATGATGCGCTGGTGGGTGCCGGCGCTTCTGCTTGGCGCGGCTTGCGCCTGCAGTAACACACCGGTACGGATTGAATCACGCGCGCTTGCCGATCAAGTCTCGCAATCACCCGATCATTACATCATTGCGGCGGTCGACAACGAGCCTGCTGGCTTTGCGGCGCGGGCCGGCAGCACGCCGCGCGGCTACGACAGCATTGCGAACTACGGACCAAGCCCGGCGGCGCGTCAGGTGATGCGTGCCTTGGAAAATGATTACGGTTTGCGCGAGGTCAGCGCGTGGCCCATTGAGCCCCTGCATATGCACTGCGCCGTACTTGAGGTTCCCGAGGGAACCGATCGCGGCACGCTGTTGGCGGCGCTGGAAAATGACAGGCGCATCAAACTCGTGCAACCGCTGCAGAGCTTTGCAACGCGCTCCGGCGCATACAATGATCCGTATGTGGAATTGCAGCACGGCTTCCAGCAAATGGATGTGGCCGCGGCGCACCCTTGGTCACGAGGCGACGGTGTCAAAGTAGCCATCATCGACACGGGAGTAGATACGCTGCACCCCGACTTGCGGGGCAATATCGCCGCGGCGGCGAATTTCGTGGATTCCGACGTTGCGCAATTTCAGCGCGACCGGCATGGCACCGAGATCGCCGGCGTGATCGCGGCGGTTGCCAACAATCGCGAAGGCATTGTGGGTGTGGCTCCGGGGGCACGGCTGCTGGTGTTCAAGGCCTGTTGGCAGGCAAGGGTCGATGCGGATGCTGCCCGATGCAATTCCTTCACGCTGGCACGCGCGCTGGTCGCAGCTTTTGATGCTCATGCGCAGATTGTCAATATGAGTCTGGCCGGCCCGGCGGATCCTTTGCTGAATGACCTGATTCGCGAAGGCCTGCATCGCGGGGTGCTGTTCGTGGGCGCCGCTGCCGCAGGCATGTCTGAGGGCAGGGACGGCTTGCTGCATCAAGCCGGCGTCATTGAAGTTGCGAGTGCGGGGAGTCAGTCGGCGCTGAGTTCTGCAATATTTGCGCCGGGGCGAGAAATCCTGACCCTATTGCCCGGCGGTCATTATGACTTCGCCTCCGGCGACTCGATTGCGACGGCGCAGGTCAGCGGTGTCGTAGCCTTGCTGCTGGCAAAAAATCCCGGCCTAACGGGCGCGGACGCCTACCGCTTGTTGCGCAACACCAGCACACACTCGTCCGTCGCAGGCGCCGAGGGTGCACTGGTGGATGCCTGCGCTGCGCTTGCTTCGCTCACGGGCAAAGGAACGTGCAATCCGGTGGTGGACAGCGATCGTGCCGTCGTAGTTCAGCATCTCGCTGCACACTGAGGGTTAGGGTGGGGGAGTGGCAGCGTTCAAAGCAATCCGGCTCAGGCGGTGCTCATCGAGTATGACGACGATGCCGCTGGCGATGACAATGCAGGCGCCGGCAAGCAAACTCAGCGACGGCGCTGCCGACCAAAAAATCCAGTCGATGGCGAACGCCCAGAGAATTGCGGTGTATTCGAACGGTCCGACCACCGCGGGCGGTGCGCGCCGAAACGCATCCGTCAGCCACATTTGTCCCAACGCACCGGTAACACCGATACCGATGAGCCAGACCCAGTCGGCGGCTTGGACCGGCCGCCAGTCACCCAACGCCAGCAGGCCGGCGCTAATACCAACCAGCAGCAGGTACCAGAACACCATAGACATACTGGAATTGCTGCGTCCGAGGGTACGCACGGTCAGTGCACTCAAGGAGTAGCAGGTCGCCGCCGCTGCCGCGGCGCATGCAGCAATCAGTGAGATGCTACCCTTGCCCCAGGGTTGCAAAATAACGAGGACTCCGCCCAATCCGACGACGATGGCGAGCCAGCGTTTACCCGTCACTTTTTCGCCATGAATGGGCACCGACAAGGCCGTCATCAACAACGGCGCCGCCAGGAACAGCGAGTATGTCTGCGCCATACTTAAGCGGTGGACCGCAAATATGAAGCTGGCCAGCATGCCGACTCCGAGCACGGCTCGAAACAGATGTAGCGGCGGGTTCCGCGGGCGCAACTCACCCCAGTTCTTCTGCCATGTAATGGGCAGCAATAGAAAAAGCCAGGACGAAACGCAGCGCAGGCAGGAAATCTGCAGCGGCCCGTAGTGGCCGGATAGCCGCTTGAGAAGCGAGTCCATGATGGAAAAAACGAACACCGCGGACACCATATAGGCGATGCCGCGCAGGCGCTCCGATTGCCGATTGCTCACAATATGATTGTCGATGGGAAGTGGCTGCCTGGTCATGATTATTGCCGCGGCATTGTAGAGGACTGCGCGCTATATTAATCAGTGTCGAGTGGCAGGTACCACTGGACTCCATGAATTGCCGGCCGAATGGCGACATGCCGGCTAAGCAGGCCTAATCTGCCGGGGGATGGTGTCTATGCCATTGAATGACCTGAGCGAGATCGATGCGCGCCGCGCGCAGGTCGGCCGCCGGATTCCAGCCGTCGCTGCGACTCAGGCTAGGACCCACTGCGAGTGCGCCTCGCACTGGGTCGGAATTGAAATAATGGCTGCGGGTGACGATCACCGGTATGCCGGCCGCCTGCGCAGCCTTTACTCCCGCCGGCGCATCCTCCATCGCAACAGTCTCATGCGGGCGCAGCCGTAGACCCTCGAGAGCGAGCAGGTAAGCCTGTGGATTCGGCTTTTTGTCAGGGGCTTCGTCGGCTGTGACCACGACGGCGAAGCGGGCTTGCCAATCCGCACCCAGGTGCGTGCCGAGCAGGGCCTCGACATTGGCTCGGCTGGTGGTTGTCACAATGCCGAGGCGCACCTCGGCTTGCACACAATCCTGCAGCAGCTCGCGTACCCCATCGCGCAGCGGCAGTTCGCCTCGGGCGACGATGTTTGCGTATATTTCGTTCTTCAGGCGATGGATGCGCCCGGCCAGCGCTTGGCGTTCCCCGTGATCGGCGGGGGCCCGCGCTTGCGAGCGCATGTCATGGAGGAGACGTTCGCGCCCGCCGGCCACGCCCAGCAGTTCAACGTAGCGCGCTGTGCTCCAGCGCCACGGCACTGCCAGTGACGAGAAGGCGAGATTGAAAGCCTGCAAATGCCCATCGCGCTCCGTCTCTGCGAGCGTGCCGTCAACATCCCAGAGCATTGCGCTGATCATCGGCGCTCGAACCGCGTCAATGATAGCGCTTGGCCATCATCTCCAGTGCAATAGGAACGATGCGAGTTGCCTGTCCCGCACTGCCAAACGCCTCGAAGCGCGCCTTGCACAACACGCGCGCCGCCTTCTTGGCGGCAATCAGTGCCTTGCGGGGATCGAACTCGCTGGGATCCTGCGAGAAGGCCTGCCGCATCGCGCCGGTCATCGCCAGGCGAATGTCGGTATCAATGTTCACCTTGCGCACGCCGCTCTTAATGCCGCGCCGGATCTCCTCGACCGGAACACCATAGGTTTCCTTGATGTCGCCGCCATGCTCGCGAATGATGGCCAGCCATTCCTGCGGTACGCTGGAGGAGCCGTGCATGACCAGATGCGTGTTTGGCACCGCGGCATGGATCTGGGCGATGCGGCCGATGTCGAGTATGTCGCCGGTGGGCTGGCGCGTGAATTTGTAGGCGCCGTGGCTGGTGCCGATGGCAATGGCGAGGGCGTCGACTGCCGTGCGCGCGACGAAGTCCTTGGCCTGGGCGGGGTCTGTGAGCAGCATGTCATGTGTCAGCGTGCCGGCGGCGCCGACGCCGTCTTCCTCGCCGGCCTGGCCTGTTTCGAGGGAGCCCAAACAGCCTAATTCACCCTCCACCGAGACCCCGATCACATGGGCCATCTCGCAGACACGGCGCGTCACCGCGATATTGTAGTCATAGTCGGCCGGCGTCTTGGCGTCCTCCTTGAGCGATCCGTCCATCATCACGCTGGTGAATCCGGAGCGAATGGACTGGGTGCACACGGCGGGGCTGGCGCCGTGATCCTGATGCAGCACCACCGGAATGCCCGGGTGAGACTCCACCGCGGCGAGCACCATATGACGCAGATAGGGCTCGCCGGCGTACTTGCGGGCGCCGGCCGAGGCCTGCAGGATCACCGGGCTTTGGCTCTCTTCGGCCGCTTCCATGATGGCCTGGATCTGTTCCAGATTGTTCACATTGAATGCCGGCACGCCGTAGTCGTGTTCGGCGGCATGATCCAGCAACTGGCGAAGGGAAATGAAAGCCATGAATTCTCCTGGGAGTCGTCGATCGTGAAGCCGCTGCCTATTGGGCGCGCCGTTTCAAATCCATCAAGCGCAGAATCATCGGGGTGAAAATGAATTGCATCGCCAGGCCCATTTGCCCGCCGGGCACCACGATATTATTGGGGCGGCTCATCCAGGAGTTGTGCAACATGGAAGTCAGGTAAGGAAAATCGATGCCCTTGGGATTGGCGAAGCGAATGACCACCATCGACTCATCGGCGCTCGGCACATCCATGGCGATGAAGGGATTGCTGGTGTCCACGGTTGGGACGCGTTGGAAATTGACATGGGTGCGGCTGAACTGCGGGCAGATATAGTTCACGTAGTCGGGCATGCGGCGCAAAATGGTCTCCACTACCGCATCCTGACTATAGCCGCGCACATGCTGGTCGCGATGCAGCTTCTGAATCCATTCCAGATTGATGATGGGTACGACGCCGATGAGCAGATCCACGTGTCGCGCGACGTCGGTATCGCCCTGCTTGTAGCCGCCGTGCAATCCCTCGTAGAACAATAGATCGCTGTTCGGTGCAATGGCCTTCCAGTCCGTGAACGTGCCGGGCTCACCGCCGAGCTCCTTGGCTTCGCCGGCGTCGTGAATGTAGCGGCGCACCTTGCCGCCGCCGGTCGCGCCGTATTCGCCCATGGTGTCCGCCAGTTCAGCCAGCATGTTCGCCTCGGGTCCGAAGTGGCTGATAGGCGGGCTCGCGCCGCTGTCGGCGATGCGCACGCGCTCGCGCATCTCGGTGCGGTCGAAACGATGAAAAGAATCACCCTCGATGACCTGAGCCTTGATGCCTTCGCGGCGGAAAATATGCGCGAAGCTTTTCATGACCGTCGTGGTCCCCGCGCCGGACGAGCCGGTCACGGCGATGACGGGATGCCTGATGCTCATAGGCGCGCCTCGGGCCGGAACATGGAGCGCTCGTTGAACAGCGGCGAGGTATACGGGCGATCGACGCCGCTGGCGTGTTCAGCATGATACCGCTCGATGCGGGCCACCTCATTATGCGATCCCAAGATCAGGGGCACGCGCTGGTGCAGCGATTCGGGCGTGACATCGAGCAGCCGTTCGCGTCCGGTGGTGGCCCGGCCGCCCGCCTGCTCGACCAGCAAGCTGATGGGATTGGCCTCGTACAACAGGCGCAAGCGGCCCGGCTTGCCCGGGTCCTTGGTGTCACGCGGGTACATGAATACTCCGCCGCGCATCAGGATCCTGTGCACCTCCGCCACCATGGAGGCGATCCAGCGCATATTGAAGTCGCGCGCGCGATCGCCGGTCTTGCCGGCCTGGCACTCAGTCACATAGCGGTGCACCGGCGGCTCCCAGAATCGGGCGTTGCTGGTGTTGATGGCAAATTCGCTGGTGTCGGTGGGAATCTGCAAATTCGGGTGTGTCAGGATGAAATTGCCGATTTCTCTGTCCAGAGTAAAGCCATGCGTACCTTTGCCGACGCTCACCACCAGCATGGTGGCCGGACCATAGATGGCATAGCCGGCGGCCACTTGTTGGCGGCCGGGCTGTAAGTAGTCAACGGTGGTCGGCGCTGCGGGGTTGTCGTGGCGCAACACCGAGAAAATTGTTCCTACCGAAACGTTAACGTCGGTGTTCGATGAGCCGTCGAGCGGGTCGAACACCAATAAGTAACGCCCGCGCGAATATTCGTTCGGCACCGGATAGGGCTCTTCGAGTTCTTCCGAGGCCATGCCGGCGACCAGCCCGCCCCATTCGCAGCTGCGAATCATTACATCATTCGCTAACACATCCAGCTTTTGCTGAGTCTCGCCTTGCACGTTTTTGCTGCCGAGCTCACCGAGATAGCCACCCAGAGCGCCCTTGGCGGTCATGGCCGAGATGGCTTTGACGGCGGCGGCCACGTCGACCAGCAAGGCGCCTAAATCGGTGGCGCCCTCGATGCCGTTCAGTTGCTGAATTAGAAATTTCGAGAGCGTCGTACGTCCTAAGTGCATAGTCAGATTCCTTCAGGTCGGTGCTTGCGGCGCGGCGCTGTGAAACACGCGGCTGGCGCGGATGTCGGACTCGTCAATAGTCGATAGATCATCGGGCGTGAATACGCGATCGCGATCCGCGAACAACCGGCTCGCCTGCCGCAGGCGGGCGCGGTCGAGCGCGTTGCGCACGCTGCGCGCGTTGGCAAAATGCGGCTGAGGAATGCGCCGCAGCAGATATTCTTCGAAGGCTGCCCTGGCCCCAGGCCCAAGCCGGTAGTTTTGCGATTCCAGCATCTTGTCCGCGATGCGCAGCAAGTCGCCGGCGGGGTAGTCTGGAAAATCTAGATGATGTGCAATGCGCGAACTCATGCCGGGATTGGAGCGGAAGAAGGTGTCCATCCGATCCTTGTAACCCGCCAATATCACCACCAGATCATCGCGCTGGTTTTCCATGACTTGCAGCAAAATCTCGATGGCCTCCTGTCCGTAGTCGCGCTCATTCTCGGGGCGGTATAAGTAGTACGCCTCGTCGATGAACAAGACGCCGCCCATGGCCTTCTTCAGCACTTCTTTGGTCTTCGGCGCGGTGTGACCGATGTACTGGCCGACCAGGTCGTCGCGTGTGACCGCCACCAGATGCCCTTTGCGCACATATCCCAAGCGATGCAGGATTTGCGCCATGCGCAGCGCCACCGTGGTCTTGCCGGTGCCCGGATTTCCGGTGAAGGACATGTGCAGGCTGGGTGCTTGCGCCTGCAATCCCATATTCAAACGCAGCTTGTCGATCACCAGCAATGCCGCGATATCACGGATCCGGCCTTTCACCGGCGCAAGCCCGATGAGATCGTGCTCCAGCTCAGCGATGACCGTGTCGGCCTGGCTCTGCGCCAGAACCTCGGAAACCGTGCGCGCGCCGGCCACGCCATTCTCAGGTGAAGCCCGTATGGCGGATCCCGGTGGTGGGGAATCACTCGAGGCCGCGCTCGCAGCGGAGGGCGGGGTGCTTCCGGCGGGCGAGGGCGCGTGTGGCCCTGGAATCTGGTACAGCGGTGCAGCCATGGGGGGGTGCTTGACCTTGCGGCGGTTTCAGCGCGAACCGCGCTCGCCCTCGGGGCGATCCGTGGCGTAGCTGTGTATGGTGTAGCGCATCGTTCGGCCGTTCGACTCCTGCCGAACCAGGCCGAAGCCGGGCTCCTTGTCGGGACGATTGACGATGAAACTCATCACAATGGTCTCCACGCCGCGGGTGGCGTCGAAGGCCATGAGGCGGATGTAATGCTGCGGAAAAGTCTTGCGGCAGTTGTTCACTTCCAACAGCACGCCGGCGGCATCTTTCAGATCGAACATCGGTAGGCCGAACATCTCCCAGTAGGTGTTGCGCGGATGCGGATCATCAGTGTATTCGACGCTCCAGGCATAGCCCTTGTTGAGTCCGTACTGGATCTGCATCGAGATCTCCGCGTCTGTCAGTTCGGGTAGGAAGCTGAACTGTCCTTGCGTAATGCGGCCCACCGGATTGGTAATCATGTGCGTGTACTCCTTGAATTCTAAACCGCGGCCGAGGGGGTGACTGCATAGTCGGAGGTGTCGGTGGGCGTGTAGTTGAAGCTGATCTCGCCCCAGGTATCGAGCGCCTGTTGCAGCGGGCTGCAGCCCTTCGCCGCCTGACGCAGAATGTCCGGACCTTCGTTCTTGATGTCGCGGCCTTCGTTGCGCGCCTTGACGATGACTTCGAGCGCGACGCGATTGGCCACGGCTCCCGCTTGGATGCCCGCGGGATGGCCGATGGTTCCGCCGCCGAATTGCAGTACCACGTCATCACCGAACAAATCGATTAGCTGATGCATCTGGCCGGCGTGAATGCCGCCGGAGGCGACCGGCATGACTTTGCGCAGATCGGCCCAGTCCTGATCGAAGTACAGGCCGCGCGGTAGATCCATCTTCGTGTAACTGTCGCGGCAGACGTTGTAATAGCCTTGCACCGTCATCGGGTCGCCTTCAAGCTTGCCCACCGCGGTGCCGGTGTGCATATGATCGACGCCGGCGAGGCGCAGCCACTTGGCGATGACCCTGAAACTCACGCCGTGATTTTTCTGGCGCGTGTAGGTACCGTGGCCGGCCCGGTGCAGATGCAGGATCATATCGTTCTTGCGGGACCAATTGGACATGCTCTGAATCGTCGACCAGCCCACCACCAGGTCGATCATGATAATCACGGAACCCAGATCCTTGGCGAATTCAGCGCGCTCGTACATGTCCTCGACGGTGGCGCCGGTCACATTCAAATACGAACCTTTGACCTCGCCGGTGGCGGCGCTCGCCTTATTTACGGCATCCATCACATAGAGGAAGCGGTCGCGCCAGTGCATGAAGGGTTGCGAGTTGATGTTCTCGTCGTCCTTCATAAAGTCGAGGCCTCCCTTCAGGCCCTCGTAAACTACGCGGCCGTAATTGCGAGCCGACAGCCCCAGCTTGGGCTTGGTGGTGGCACCCAGCAGCGGCCGCCCGAACTTGTCCAGCCGCTCGCGCTCCACAATGAGTCCGGTCGGCGGACCCTTGAAGGTTTTGACGTAAGCCACAGGAACACGAATGTCCTCAAGTCGCGCCGCTTTCAGTGGCTTGAAGCTGAACACATTGCCGATGAGGCTCGCCGTCATATTGGCGATCGAGCCCTCCTCGAACAGGATGATGTCGTAAGCGACCCAGGCAAAGTACTGACCCGGGATGTTCGGCACCGGCTCTACTTTGTAGGCCTTGGCGCGATAGCTGTCGCAAGCCGTAAGGCGATCTGTCCAAACCACGGTCCAAGTGGCCGTGCTGGACTCACCGGCAACGGCAGCCGCGGCTTCAACGGGATCGACCCCGTCCTGAGGGGTGATACGGAACAGACATAGCGTGTCGGTATCCTTGGGCACGTAATCCGCGTCCCAATAGCCCATTTGACGGTACTTGAGTACCCCGGCGGTGTAGCGCTTCTTGGCGTCCTTGATGATGCCGTCGGTTGGTTTATCGAGCATTTTCGCCATCTTTTGCCTCGCAGGAATGTCGTGTCTGGCAACTCTAATGGGCATTGATCATTCGAGTACAGTCAGTTATTGTTATCGCAATGTTAAGTAACGCTTAATGAAAAACGCCACCCTACGCCAGTTACGTGTTTTTGCCTCGGTTGCCAGGCATTTAAGCTTCATTCGCGCCGCTGAAGAGCTGAAGCTGTCGGCGCCCGCGGTCTCCATGCAGATCAAGGAGTTGGAGCTCGAAGTGGGGCTGCCGCTGTTCGATCGGACCAGCCGCCAGGTGTCTCTCACCATGGTGGGGGAGTACATGCTGGCGCACACCCGCCGGGTGCTCTCAGCTATGCGTGACGCGGAGGATCTCGTTGCGCGGTTTCGCGGGCTGCAGACCGGGCCGCTGGACGTCGGAATGGTCAGCACGGCCAAGTACTTTCTGCCCAGACTGCTCGCGCAGTTTCGCCAAGAGCACCCCGGCATCGAGATTCGCTTACAGGTCGCGAATAATCGCGAACAGATCGTGACGCTGATGCAAGAGGGCGACATCGAGCTCGCCATCATGGGCCGCCCGCCGCAGGGCTATGCGACGCGCGCCGAACCCTTCGCCATGCATCCGCATGTGTTGGTCACCGCCATCGATCATCATTTCACGCGCATGGAAATCGTGCCCGCGAGCGCGCTGACGGGGGAAGGATTCATCGTGCGCGAGCCGCGCTCGGGCACTCGCTCGGTGTTCGATGAGTACATGCACGCGCATCACGTGGCGCCGCGGGTGGTGATGCAGATGTCGAGCAACGAAGCGATAAAGCAGGCCGTGATGGCCGGCATGGGAGTGTCACTGCTGTCCCTGCATACCGTGGGTTTGGAGCTCGATCATCACTTGATCGCCACGCCGGACACCGAGGGGTTGCCCATCATGCGGCGCTGGCATGTGGTCAACAATCAGGCAAAGACCCTATCGCCGGCGGCAGAGGCCTTCCGCTACTTCATTCTGGAACGCGGCGAGGCGTTTTTGGCGGAGCATTTTCCCGCGGAGCGCCACGCTGTCGTGCCCGCAGGTTGACAATCCTGCGACTGCGCGCATGCCTCGGGCCGTGCGCGATTCCAAAACTGCGCTCCAAGTACCGCCGCACCAACTGTTCTTTGGCGCGTTTCATATCACGCTTGCTGAGAAACAATACCTGAACCGCAAGGCCGTCGACGAAGCTTGCGAGGGCGATCGCCTCAAGGACGTTGTCGACGGAAGGGTCTAGAACACCCGCATCCTTGGCGACGTCGATTTCCTGTTCGAAGAACTGCCGGCACTTGGTGTAGCGCGAATTTTGAATTGCGGTTAATTGCTTGTCGCCGATTGCACGGCCGTTGAATGCAGTCAATACCAGCCACGCCACGCGTGCCGATGCCGTGAAGGGCAGCAGACGCTCGCAGACAACGCGCAAACGCTCGCCGCCGCGAAGCTTTGTCCCTGCCTCACGAGCATTATTCAACAGTTCATCGATGAGCAGGTTCTTGGTATAGAGAAGCAATTCCTCCTTGCTGCGGAAATAATGTTGCAAGGGGCCCGTTGTAGTGCCAAGCGCACGAGCGATATCGCGCAGGTTCATTCGATGCAAGCCGAGCTCGACGATGGCGCGGCAGGTGGCGCGGGCGATGGTCTGTTTTCGCTCCTCTGGCGAGCCTGCCATTCGTAAAGCCAAATTAAGTGCTCCTCAAGAACAACTGCAGTTGACGCCCGCCCATGCTTAGTATAATTATTACCGCAATAATGAACAAGTTGGGTGTCCGTGTGGTTGCGTTGACGGGGCGACGGCGGGCGATGCACAACGTTCGCATCAAAAGGGGATGAACAATGAATTCCAAGCTTTCAATTGCGATTGCGGCCGTGTTGGGACTGCTGCCGGGCGCCAGGTCCATGGCCGCGCCAGCGCAAGCCGGCAGCGACGCACTCGAAGAAATCACGGTGACCGCGCAGCGCCGTGAGCAAAGCATGCAAGACGTGCCGATCTCCATGCAGGCATTGACAGGCCAAGCCCTGCAGCAGCTCAACATCACGACTTTCGATGACTACATCAAGTATCTGCCCAATGTGACCAGCGCCAACAATGGGCCCGGCCAGAATGAAGTATTCATGCGCGGTTTGAGCGCCGGCTCGCAGGCCAGCCAGGGAAGTTCCTCCACCGGATTGTTCCCTAATGTCGCAATCTATCTCGACAATCAATCGGGGCAGTTGCCGAATCGAAACCTTGACATCTACGCTGCCGATTTGAATCGCATAGAGGTTCTCGAAGGCCCTCAGGGCACGCTGTTCGGCGCGGGCGCGGAGGCCGGCGTTATTCGCTACATCACCAACCAGCCGAAGATCGATGTGACCGAAGCCACCGTCAAGGCCGGCTACGGCACTACTGCCCACGGGGATAACAATTCGGACGTTACCGCGGTCCTGAATCTGCCGCTAATCGGCGAGCATATGGCGGTGCGCGCCGTTATTTACAACGACCAGCGCGGCGGCTACATCGATAACGTGCCGGCGACTTTTACGCGCAAGGACACCGACATCGGCATTCATTATGCCGGCTATGCCACCGGTTGTTCAGTAGGCGCGCCGGTCGCGGGCCACTGCGCCGCCGGTGTCATTACGAGTTATGGCGTGCCGCCGGGCAGTCCGGCCCTCAACAACAACAGTATCGCCGGCCGAGCCATCAATCCGTTGACCTACCAAGGCATACGCGCGCAGCTGCTGTACAAGATAAATGACGATTGGGACGTGCTGCTGGCTCAGAGTTTCCAATCCATGCATTCGCAGGGAGTGTTCTATCAGCAGCCGAACGCCTCCGATGGCGCCGCCTTGAAACCGCTCGAGGTAACGCTGTTTAATCCGGCTCACAACAACGATAAGTTCGAGATGACTTCCTTGACGATCGACGGCAAGCTCGGTCCCTTGAAGGCCGTCTATACGGCAGGCTATCTGGTGCGCAATGTCGAGCAGACCGGCGACTACACCAACTATTCACGCGGCGTCTACGCCGATTATTATCAATGCTACGGCGCATTCGACCTGACGCCGACTTGCTTCTCGCCGAGCGCGTCCTGGCGCACGACCGAGCAGAACAAGCACATGCAGCACGAGTTCCGCTTGAGCACGCCGGATGATTGGCGCGTACGCGGCATCGTGGGCGCATTTTACGAGGACAACCAGCTGTTCGATCACACGGCGTGGAGTTA
>JBBRQO010000014.1:0-114895 GCA_038226325.1 Steroidobacterales bacterium
TGCGCATGGCGCGCCGTTCGTCAGGCGAATTGCGGATCGTGCTCGACCTGACGCGGCCCATCCAGGCGAGGAGTTTTCTGGCGGCGCCCAATAACCGCTATGGCTATCGACTGGTCATCGACTTTGCTTCGAATCAGGGCGGTGAAACGCCGGGCGTCGGTACGCCGGGCGTCGCCACGCCGGGCGTCGCCACGCCTGTAAAAGTGGAGCATGCGCGTCCCGATGCGCGCGATCTCGTCATTGCCATCGACGCAGGTCACGGCGGCGAAGATCCGGGTGCCGTCGGCAAGAACGGCACGCGCGAAAAGGATGTGGTGCTCGCCATTGCCCGCGAGCTCGCGCTCAAGATCAATGCGGAGCCGGGCATGAAGGCCGTGCTCACCCGCAATGGCGATTACTTCGTGCCGCTGCGCGACCGCATGCGGCGCGCGCGCGCGCAATCCGCAGATCTGTTCGTGTCCGTGCATGCCGATTCGATTCGCGATCGCCGCGTCGACGGCTCTTCGGTGTACATCCTGTCGCAGCGCGGCGCGACCGACGAGGCGTCACGCTGGTTGGCCGAGCGCGAGAACGCATCCGACTTGATCGGCGGCGTGTCGCTGGATGACAAGGACGATGTGCTGGCGTCGGTGCTGCTGGATCTGTCGCAGTCGGCCTCGCTGAGCGCCAGCCAAGTGGCGGCGGAACGGGTGCTGCGTCAATTGAATCGTGTCGGCGAAGTGCGCAAGCCGCAGGTGCAGCAGGCGCGCTTCATGGTATTGAAATCACCGGATATACCGTCGATGCTGGTGGAAACGGCCTATATTTCAAATCCCCAAGAAGAGCAGCGCCTGCGCGCAGCACCGCACCAGGCCAAGCTCGCTGCCGCCATCCATCAGGGTGTGCGCGATTATTTCTATGCCAATCCGCCGGCGGGCACGCGGGTGGCGCAACTCGCCGGCGGCGCGGCGCCGCGAGCCGTGATGGCCGGCGCGGGCGACTCCGGACGGTAGGCCCCGCCTCGCGCGCTCCTCGAGTGTGCGAAAATGCGCAAACGAGGTCGCGCTTGCCCATTCAGCTCCTTTCCGATGCTCTCATCAGCCAGATCGCTGCCGGCGAGGTAATCGAGCGGCCGGCATCCGTGGTTAAGGAGCTGGTGGAAAACGCCCTGGACGCCCGTGCTTCGCGCATCGAAGTTGAGCTCGAACGCGGCGGTTGCGGCTTGATTCGCGTGCGCGACGATGGCGTGGGGATTCAAGCCGAGGAAATAGCGCTGGCCCTGGCGCGGCACGCGACCAGCAAGATCGCCTCTCTCGACGATTTGGAAAGCGTTGCGACTCTGGGGTTTCGCGGCGAGGCGTTGCCGAGCATAGCCTCAGTGTCGCGGCTGTCCTTGATATCGCGCTCGGCTACGGCCGGTCATGCGTGGGTTGTGGAGGCTCGCGACGGCGTGCTGACGGCGGCGGCGCCGGCGTCGCATCCGCCGGGAACCAGCGTCGAGGTGCGGGATTTGTTTTTCAATGTGCCGGCGCGGCGCAAATTTCTGCGCACCGAGGCCACCGAGTATCAGCACATCGTGCGCATGCTGGAACGCCTGGCGTTGTCACGCTTCGAGACGGCCTTCTCGCTGGTACACAATGGCAAGGCGGTTTGGTCGCTGACGGCGGCGCACTCATCGGCAGAACGCTTGGCGCGGGTCGCGAAAATATGCGGCGAGGATTTTGCCGGCCACGTCATTGAATTGAAGCACGACACGGAATCTTTGCGGCTATCCGGATGGCTGGCGCTGCCGACCTTCTCTCGCAGCCAATCGGATTTACAGTTCGCGTTTCTCAATGGGCGCTACGTGCGCGACAAACTGTTGGCGGGGGCGGTGCGTCTCGCCTATCAAGACGTGTTGTTCCACGGCCGGTTTTCCGCCTATCTTTTATATTTGGAATTGGACAGCGCCCAAGTGGACGTCAATGCACATCCGCAAAAATTGGAGGTGCGGTTTCGCGATTCGCGGCGCATTCACGATTTCGTGTTTCGCACGCTGGAGCGAGTGCTGGCCGATACCCGTCCCAGCGCGGAATCGGCGGGCAGCGCGCCGCTCGATTGGCTGACCGGTAGCGCGCGGTTCAATGGGGTGGGGCCGCCGAACCAGGCGCGCTTTGTCCTGCCGCAAGGTCGTGGCCGCGCGGGCGAGGATGCCTATCGCGGCCATGTGGCGCCGGCGTCGATCGGTGTAGGGGGTGCAAGGGGCATCGGCGAGGCGCTAGGGGTCGCCGACGCGGGACTGGCCACGGGCACCGCGGCGAACGATGGCGATGCGCCGCTGGGCTATGCGCTGGCGCAGTTGCACGGGGTGTATATTTTGGCGCAGACCGCCGACGGCGTGGTGCTGGTCGACATGCATGCCGCGCATGAGCGGGTGATGTATGAACGCATGAAGAAACTGCTGGCCGGGGAAACCGCGCAACAGCAACTGCTCATGCCACAGGTTTTGCATGTGACGCCGGCACAGGCTGAGGCAGCCGAGGCGCACACGCAGGAATTTGCTGCGCTCGGGTTCGGCGTGTCGCGGCTGGCTCCCGACCAGCTGGCGCTGCGCGCGATTCCCAGTTTGTTGGCGGGGCGCGATGCCGCCGGCATCGTGCGTGATGTACTGTCGGATTTATTGGAACAGGGGCATTCGCGGCGGGTCGAGGAGTCGATAAACCACTTGCTGGCCACGATGGCCTGTCACGCGGCGGTGCGGGCGCAGCGCAATTTGAGCCTGCCGGAAATGAACGCCTTGTTGCGCGAAATGGAGGGCACCGAGCGGGCCGACCAATGCAATCATGGACGCCCGACTTGGGTGCGCTTATCGATGACCGATCTCGATCGGCTGTTCCTGCGCGGGCGATGAGGGGCGAGGCCAAGCGGCTGAAGCGTCGCGCGATCCTGTTGATGGGCCCTACGGGCGCGGGCAAGTCTGATCTTGCCCTGCGCCTGGCAGAAGCACTGCCGCTCGAAATTATCAGTGTGGATTCGGCGCTGGTGTATCGAGGAATGGATATCGGTACCGCCAAGCCGAATGCCGCCATGCGCGCGCGGGCGGCCCACCACTTGTTGGACATTCGCGATCCCGCCGAGAGCTATTCGGCCGGCGAATTCACACGCGATGCGCTGCACGCCATGCAGGAAATCTGGGCGCGTGGGCGGCAGCCGCTGCTGGTGGGCGGCACCATGCTGTACTTCCACGCCTTGAGTCATGGCATCGCGCAACTGCCCGGGGCGAATGCGCAAGTGCGTGCGGAGATCGAGCGGCAGGCGCAAGTTGCGGGGTGGGAGGCCATGCATCTGCAACTGGAGCAGGTAGATCCGGCCGCGGCGGCACGCATCCATGTCAACGATCCGCAGCGTATCCAGCGCGCCCTGGAGGTGTATCGGCTCACCGGTAAGACCATCACCGGATTGCGACAAACGCGCATGTCGGTGTTCGCCGACGTGGATGTGACGGAATTTATTGTCGCACCCCTTGAACGGCGCGAATTGCACACCAGAATCGAAAGGCGCTTCGGCGCGATGCTCGCGGCCGGTTTGCTGGCTGAGGTGCGGACGCTCTACGAAAGAAGCGATCTGACCGCGGAACATCCGGCGATGCGTGCGGTCGGATATCGACAGTTATGGCGATATTTAGCGGGACAATGTTCTTTGGACGAAGCAGTAACTCAAGCGATTGCGGCGACGCGGCAACTGGCCAAACGGCAGTTGACGTGGGCAAGGCGCCGTGAGCACGCGCAGTGGTTGGATTCCATGCACCCCGAGGTCGCAGGGATGATGATCGACGCACTGTTGAAGTGCGGGTTTGCCGCAACGTCCAAGGTAACGCCGCAAGGTTCGCTGTGCTAGCATGACCGTACAAGTGCCTGGCGCCGCAGGGAAGTGGTTCGGCAGTCCAATTGAAACCAAAAAACAAGGAGCTTCACCCATGGCCCGTGGCCAGTCACTGCAGGATCCATTTCTAAATGCCCTGCGCAAAGAACGGGTGCCCGTCTCAATTTATCTTGTGAACGGCATCAAACTTCAGGGACAAATCGATTCATTTGATCAGTTCGTCGTGCTGCTCAGAAACAGCGTGAGTCAGATGGTTTACAAACACGCCATTTCAACTGTCGTGCCCGCACGCAATGTGCGATTGCCGACCGGCGAAGATGGCGAAGTGACGGAACCGGCCATCGTTGAATGAACCCTGATCGACTGACGTTGATCATGGCATTCGAATCGGTGAGGCGATATCGCAAAAGCTTGATTGGGCGGCTGTCTGCAATTATTTGAACGCCCTCGAGGCGGTGAGCGCGCTATTTTGGTGGGCGTCGGTGTCGGGCACGCGGTAGATGCCAATGACACCGCCGAGTTCGCGGCCTTGGCCGCGTCGGCGGGTGCGCAGGTCGTCGCACAGGTGTTGGCTACACGCGCGCGGCCTGACCCGAAGTACTTTGTGGGCTCCGGCAAAGCGGATGAGATACGGCTCAGTGCGGAAGCGCACGAAGCAGACGTGGTGCTGGTTGACCAGACCTTGAGCCCGAGCCAGGAACGCAACCTAGAAAAGCTGACCGGCCGTCGAGTATTAGATCGCAACGGGTTGATTTTAGATATTTTTGCGCAGCGTGCGCGTAGCTTCGAGGGCAAGCTGCAGGTTGAACTCGCGCAACTCTCGCACCTGGCGACGCGTTTGGTGAGGGGCTGGACCCACCTCGAGCGCCAGAAGGGCGGCATCGGTTTGCGGGGTCCCGGCGAGACCCAATTGGAAACCGACCGGCGCCTGATTGCCAAGCGCATCCGTACTTTGAAATCGCGCTTGGAGAAACTGGCCCGGCAGCGCGACACCAGCCGGCATGTGCGGCGTGAGGTCCCGGTTCCCACCGTGGCTCTGGTGGGATATACCAACGCCGGCAAGTCCACTTTGTTCAATGCCCTGACCCATTCTTCTACCTATGTAGCCGATCAGCTGTTTGCCACCTTGGATCCCACCGTGAGGCGGGTGGAATTGGCGGGGGTGGGTGAGGTGGTGCTGGCCGATACGGTAGGTTTCGTGCGTGCACTGCCCCATGAATTGGTGGCGGCTTTCCGTTCCACCCTGCAGGAGGCACGGGATGCCGATCTGCTGCTGCATGTGGTGGATGCCGGCGATCCGCTGCGGGATGAGCGTATTGAACAGGTGCGCGAGGTATTGCGGGGCATTGGAGCCGGCGAGATTCGCGAATTGATGGTGTTCAATAAGATCGATCTGGTGGGGGAGAAGCCCCGGATAGTGCAGGGCGCCGATGGAATAGCGGCGCTGGTGTCGGTGTCCGCGGCCACGGGATCGGGTCTGCCGGGGTTGCGCGAGGCGCTGGCGCACGCCGTGCGGCCCAATCAGGTGCGCCGTACCCTGCATCTGGAATTGCGGGCCGCCGCCGTCCGCTCTGATCTGTATAAACGCAACGCCATTCGCAGCGAGCGGCAATGCGAGGATGGCAGCTGGGACCTGGACGTAGAACTGGATTTGTCCGAGGTGGCCAAACTATTGGGCAGCAAGGGGGTTAACCTCGTGGACACCGGCGGAACCCGCGAACAACGAGTGGCATAGGAGCCTGTCTTGCTCCCGGCGCACTTGTGGCGGCTAAGTCGGCTGTTAGAATGCGCCGCTCCTCATATATAGGCATTAGGCATGGCTTGGAACGAACCTGGCGGCGAAAAACGTAATCCCTGGAACCGCCCGCAACAATCGCAAAACGATTTGGATGATGTGTTGCGGAATTTTCAGCGCCGCCTAGCGGCGCTGTTCGGACGCGGCAGCGGCGGACCCGGCAGCGGCGGCGGATCGCACTCCGGCGCCTTCGGCAAGGGCCTGGGCAGCATCCTCGTCCTGATCGGCGCGGTCTGGATCGGCAGCGGCATCTACCGCGTGGATGCCCAGGAGCGCGCCGTGGTGCTGCGCTTCGGCAAGTATCTGCACACCACCGGCCCCGGCTACAACTGGCACCTGCCCTGGCCGATCGAGCGCAGGGTCATCGTCAATGTTTCGCACCAATACAGCATCGTGGATGACGCCAGCATGCTGACGGCGGACACCAATCTGGTGGAAGTCAAATCCGCGGTTCAATACGTGCAGCCCGATGCGCTGAAGCTGCTGTTCAAGGTGCGCGACGTCGAGGACACACTGACCCAGGTCAGCGAGAGCGCGATGCGCGAGGCCGTAGGCCAGGCATCGCTCGACAAGGCGCTGGGCTACGATGTGTCGATCACCGCCCGCGCCAAGTTCCTGCTGCAGCGGACGCTCGACAGCTACGATATGGGGATTCTAATCCTGGGCGTGAAGCTCACCGGTGTGAACGTGCCGGAAGCCGTGCAGGATTCGCAGCGCGATGCCATCAAGGCCGACAAGGATCGGCAGCGCTACCAGCAGGAAGCGGAAACCTACCGCAACGACGTGCTGCCGCGCGCGCGCGGCGCTGCTGCAAAGGAAGTGTTGGATGCAGAGGCGTACCGTCTGCAGGTGCTGGCGCTGGCGCAGGGCGAGACTGCTCGTTTCGATCAGGTGCTCGGCCAGTATGAGCATGCACCGGCGGTCACCCGCGAGCGCATGTATCTCGAGACGATGGAGAATGTGTACAAGAATTCGCGCAAGGTCATCGTCGACACCAAGACCGGCAACAGCATGATGTACTTGCCGCTCGACAAATTGATTGCCCCGGGACCGCAGTCGATCAACATGCCGAACGATACGATGACCGTGGCGCCGGCGCGGACTCCGGAGATTCAGGTGGCGCCGGTCGAGGACGCGTCGCGCGCGCGCGGGAAGCTCTGATGCAAAATAGAATTCTTTATGCGCTATTGGCAGTGGTGGCACTGATACTGGTGATCCGCGCGGGAGTGTTCACGGTGAACGAGGGACAGCTCGCGATCAAGTCGATCGGCGGCGAGATCGTCGACGCAAACTTCGAGCCGGGGCTGCACTTCCGCATTCCGCTGGTTCAGGAGGTGAGGCGTTTCGACAAGCGCATCATCACGCAGCTGTACCGCCAGGAGCTTTTTCTTACCCGCGAACAGGAACAGCTCAAGGTGGATTTCTACGTGAAATGGCGCATCGATAATCTGCGCCGTTACTACGAAGCCACGGGCGGTGCCGAGGAAGTCGCCAACGATCGCCTCGGCGAAACCATCAAGGACAGCATCAAGACCGTGGTGACGCAACGCACGCTGCAGCAGGTCGTCACCGCCGAACGCGCAGAATTCACCGATGCGATGATGAAAAATGCCCGTCCCGCAGCCGAACAATTGGGCGTTGATCTGGTCGATGTGCGCATCACGCGCATCGATTTGCCGCAACAGGTGCAGGACTCGGTGTTCGAGCGGATGCGCGCATCGTTTAAGGCGCAGGCCGCTAAATTGCGCGCCGAAGGCGTGGAATCCTCCGAGCGGACGCGCGCCGACGCCAACAAGCAGCAGACGGAAATCCTGGCCGACGCGGCCAAGCAGGCCGGTCAGATCCGCGGCCAGGGCGATGCCTCGGCGAGCGAGGTTTACGCTAAGTCGTACTCCAAGAATGCGGAGTTCTACAGCTTCTATCGCAGCATGCAGTCGTATCGCGATGCGGTCGGCACGCAGGGCGATGTGCTGGTGATCGCCCCGGACAATGCTTACTTCAAGTACTTCAATAAATCGCAGTCGCAGACCCCGGCGCGATGATGGAAGTCGGCTGGAGTGAACTCGCCCGCTATTTGGGCGGCGCCTTTGCCTTGTACCTGGTTCTCGAGGGAGTATTGCCCTTCGTCAATCCGGCCGCGGCGCAGCGCCTGATGGCGAAGCTTGCGAAAACTGAGCCGGCGCAGCTGCGCTGGGGCGGCTTGATCAGCATCGTGGCGGGGCTTGCATTGCTGTGGATGGCGCGCAATGGGTAAGAATCTAGTAGTAATCGGCTTGCAATGGGGCGACGAGGGCAAGGGCAAGGTCGTCGACCTGTTGACCGATCAGGTGCAGGCCGTGGCGCGCTTTCAAGGCGGGCACAATGCCGGGCACACATTGGTGATCGGCGGCAAGAAAACCATACTGTCGCTGATTCCTTCCGGAATACTGCATGCGCATGTGCAGTGCTTGATCGGCAATGGCGTGGTGCTGTCGCTCGAGGCGCTGTTCAAAGAAGCCGAGATGCTCATCGCCCAAGGTGTTCCGGTGTTCGAACGGCTGCGCGTCAGTCCGGCCTGTCCCTTGATTTTGTCCTCGCATGTCGCGCTCGATCGGGCGCGCGAAAAGGCCCAGGGCGCCAATGCCATCGGCACTACCGGACGCGGCATCGGGCCTGCGTATGAGGATAAGGTGGCGCGACGTGCACTGCGGGTCGCGGATCTGTTTCACCGCGAGCGCTTCGCCGCCAAGCTCGGCGAGATTCTCGATTACCACAATTTCGTTTTGCAGCGCTATTTCCAAGTTCCCGCCATCGATTTCCAGCAGGTGCTCGAATCGAATCTCGAACTCGGCGAGCGGCTCAAGCCGCTGGTGGCCGATGTCACCGGAATATTGGAACAATTAAGCGTCGATGGCCGCAATGTGCTGTTCGAAGGCGCGCAAGGCGCCATGCTGGACGTAGATTTGGGCACTTATCCCTTTGTCACCTCATCGAACACCACCGCAGGCGGTGCAGCCACCGGCACGGGCTTGGGTCCGCGCCGCCTGCACGAGGTGTTGGGCATCGTCAAAGCCTATGCCACGCGTGTGGGCGCAGGGCCTTTTCCCACCGAACTATTTGATGAGATGGGCGAGCATCTGTCACGCGTGGGCCATGAGTTCGGTTCGGTGACCGGCCGGCGGCGCCGCTGCGGCTGGTTCGATGCCGTTGCGCTACGCCGCTCCGTCGTGCACAACAGTTGCTCCCTGCTGTGCGTCACCAAGCTCGATGTGCTCGATGGACTGGATACGATTAGGGTCTGCGTCGGCTACCGCATCGACGGCGTCATCCGCTCGACACCGCCGCTGCTGTCCGAGCATTTCGGCAATGCTGAAGCCGTCTACGAAGAGTTGCCTGGATGGAAAGAGAGCACGGTTGGGATCAAGGACTTCGATGAATTGCCGGCCAACGCCCGCCACTACATCGAGCGGCTGCAAGCCCTGGTGGGAGTGCCCATCACCATCATTTCCACGGGACCGGACCGGGATCAGACCATCATTCGCCAAAATCCCTTTGGCTGAAGCGCGGAGCGAACATGGCATTTGATAACGGGGCCGCTGCCTCACCGGCGTCCAACGCCGAGGGCGCCGCCGCCGTCAGTTACGCGACCAATCTGCAAGTGTACGTGTACGTCCTGTTCTTCGCCTTCGGCGGCATCACCAGCCTCAACGACGTCATCATCCCCAAGCTCAAAGCGCTGTTCACCTTGAGCTACGGCGAGGTGATGTTGGTGCAGTCCGCGTTTTTCGCAGCCTACTTCATTGTCTCGATTCCGGCCGCCGCGCTGGTGCGGCGCATCGGCTACATACGCTCGGCGGTGGTCGGCCTGTTGACCATGACGGCCGGGTGTTTACTGTTCATTCCGGCGTCGTCATTCGGTCTATTCGGGCTGTTCCTGGTGGCTCTGTTCGTGCTGGCATCCGGCATTACCACGGTGCAGGTAGTCGCGAACCCGTTGATCTCCATGCTGGGACCGGTACGCACCGCCAGCAGTCGGCTCACTTTTGCGCAGGCCTTTAATTCTCTCGGCACCACCATCTTTCCTTATGTGGGATCGATTCTGATTTTGGGCTCACTCGCGACTATCGATCCGCAGACACTGTCCGGGGCCGCGCTCGATGCCTACCGCAGTGCGGAGACTCAAGTGGTGGTGCACACCTACATGGGCCTCGCCATTGCGCTGCTGTTGGTGGCAAGCGTGATGTGGCTGCGGCGCACGAGTTTGGTGGAGACGCCGCTTGGGCCGACGCCGATTTTGCGTGCTTTCAATTTGCTCGCCCGCCCGCGCTTTGCCTTCGGCGCGCTGTGCATTTTTCTGTATGTGGGGGGCGAAGTGGCGATCGGCTCACTGATCGTCAATTACCTGATGCAATCCGATGTTCTGGGTTTGGCGGGCGACGCCGCCGGCAAGCATCTGCCGTACTACTGGGGCGGCGCCATGCTGGGGCGCTTTATCGGTGCGTGGCTGTTGCGGCTGTTCGCACCCGGCAAAGTCCTGGCTTGCGCGGCGGGCGCCGTCGTCGTTCTGTTGACTGTGTCGGCGAATACTGTCGGCATCGTTTCGGGTTGGTCGTTGCTCGCGATCGGTTTATTCAACTCCATCATGTTTCCGACGATTTTCACCCTGGCGAGCGAAGGCTTGGGCAAACGCGCCGCCGAAGGCTCGGGAGTGATCTGCGTGGCCATCGTCGGCGGTGCCATTGTGCCGCTGGTGACGGGCACGGCGGCGGATGTATGGGGCTTGAAATATGCCCTCATCGTGCCGGCGGTTTGCTACGTCACCATTTTCGCCTATGGATGGTTTGCGCGGCGGCCGCTGCAAGCCTGAGCCGGGCGCCGCGCCGGCTAGCGCAGATGCAACCCGCCTGCGCCGCCGAACAGGCCCAGCAATCCGGTGATGATTAAATAAATGGCGACGATGTAATTGAGCAGGCGCGGCATCACCAATATGAGGATGCCGGCAAGCAATGCCACCAGTGGCGCGAGGCTGAGATTCACATTCATGAGGTGTTCCTTGCTGGGATGCGGCCCCAACGGTGGGCGGGCGATCCTGTAGCTTACTGAAATAGCTTCATTGCATTCTGTAGGGTTTTCATCACACCCCACAGTAGGGGGATTCCTACCAACGACCACAACGCGACGAGCCGGCCCTTCATGATTGTGTGCTCCCGCGGTAGAAATATTTCTCATTGACCGCACGCATGGCGAAATTGCAAATGAATCCGAGCAGCAGCATGCCGCACATGATGTACATGGTGACCGAGTACGCCTGCGCCTTGGGCACGCCATTGTCGATCTGGTACTGCCGTATGTAATTGATCAGTACCGGGCCCAGCACTCCCGCCACCGACCAGGCGGTAAGCAGCCGGCCGTGAATGGCGCCGACTTGATAGGTGCCGAACATGTCGCGCAGGTACGCTGGGATGGTGGCGAAACCGCCGCCGTACATGGAAAGAATGATGCAGAAGGCGACCACGAACAGTGGGATGGAACCCATGTGGCCGAGGGTCGGCACCGATGCGTACAGCACGATGCCGAGGGCAAAGAAAATCATGTAGGTGTTGCGCCTGCCGATGTAGTCCGACGTCGAGGCCCAGAAGAATCGCCCGACCATGTTGAACAGGCTGAGCAATCCGACGAAGCCGGCTGCGGCCGCGGGGGTCACGTGGCCGGTGAAGATCTCCTGAATCATGGGCGACGCCTGGCCGAGCACGCCGATGCCGGCGGTGACGTTCATGCACAGCACCACCCATAACAGCCTGAATTGCGGCGTGCGCCATGCCATGTCGACCGCCACATGGGCACTGGTTACCAGCGGCTTGGGCTGTGCCGCCGCCGTCCAGCCGGTGGGCTTCCAGTCGGCCGCCGGCACGCGCACCGCGTACACGCCGATCATCATGAACATAAAGTAAATAACGCCCATGGTGACGAAGGTTTCCAGCACTCCGTTCGATGTCGCTGTTTTGAAATGGGCCATCAAGAGCACCGAGAGCGGCGCCGCAATGAGAGCGCCACCGCCGAATCCCATAATGGCCATTCCCGTGGCCATGCCCGGGCGGTCCGGAAACCATTTGATCAGGGTGGAAACCGGCGAAATATAGCCAATGCCGAGCCCGCAGCCGCCCAGCACGCCATAGCCTAAATAGATGACCCACAGCTGGTGCAGGTGAATTCCCACCGCGGACACCAGGAATCCGCCGCCGAAACACAGGGCTGACGCGAACATGGACTTTCGCGGGCCGACGCGCTCCACCCAGCGTCCGAACACGGCGGCGGAGGATCCCAGGAACACAATGGCAAGGGAGAAAATCCACCCTACCTGCTTTAGATCCCAATCGCCGGGCGCCGCTGCCGTAATGCCGATCAATTTGGTGAGCGGTAGATTGAACGTCGAAAAGGCATAGGCCTGACCGATGGACAGATGCACCGCCAGCGCCGCGGGCGGCACCAAGAATCGATTGAACCCAGGCGGCGCGACAGTGTGTTGACGGTCGAGGAACGAAGCGGTCATAGAGTGCCCTTGGGTTATTCGTTATAAGGGGCTGATGCGGGCAATATGCCCTGTGCGCCCGACCTTGTCACTAATCCCCGGGGTATGTGGTGATCACGAGATGGTCGTTGCGCCTGCGAATCCCGTCACAGTCCTCAGCAGCCGCAAGCGTCCGATGCCAGCGGCGGGCGAGGGTCATGGGGAAAGTGAAAAAACCGTGACATTCGCTAGCGAACGGACTTGGGGAAACGCGTACTTTTGCTTCCCTCATGTACGTTTTCCCGATGACTCACCGACGCTTTCGCAAAGCGCCCGGATGGTGGCTTTGCTCCATCCTGGGGCTGGCGTGGGCATTGGGCTGTGCGCCGGCACGCGCCAGCTGCGTGGCCGCTCCTGACCCTGCAAGCCGCGCGCTGCAGGCGCTCATCGACAAGGATGCCGCACGAGCGCTGCAGCAGGCGCAGATGCAAGCGCAGGCTTTAATGCTTGCGCCGCACCCCAATCCGCACCGCCTCGCGTCGCTGTATGCGGTGCAGGCGCAGGCGTACAGCATTCTCGAACTTGATGAGAAAGCCAAGAGCGCGGCCGCGGACGGACTCAAGCTCGCCACCCAGAGCAACGATCCGGTGCATCTGGATTTGCTGTCTGCCTATGCCGAGAATGTCTACGATGCGGACGGGATGGCAAGCGCCATTAAATCCATCGAGGCGGCGCGCAGCCCGCAAATCCCGGGATCGCTGGCCGACACCTGTCTACTCATCACGCGCGGGCTGCTGCAATATCGCCAGGATCGAGCTGACCTGGCGATCAGCAGTCTGACTCAGGCGTACCACGCGAGTGCCGCTGCCGCATTCGCGGCGCCGCGGATTCTTGCTGCATCGGTGCTGTCGAGCGTTATGCGCAGCACCGGCGACTACACGCAGGCGTTGGCGCTCAACCAAGAAGTGATCGACTGGCATACGCTGCAGGGCGCGACCCTGGGCTTGTCGGTGGATCGCTTCCTGCGCGGCAAGATTCTGAGCCTGATGGGCGAGTACGCTACTGCGATCGAGGAATTCACCGCGGCGCGCAAGCTCAGCGTGCAGTTGGACGACACTCAGGGCATAGCGTTTGCGGATTTGCTCGCTTGCAGCGCGCACATCGAACTCGGCCAGCTCGATCACGCGGCCGCGGAGTGCAGCAACGCGTTGCAAGTGTTCACAGCGGCGCATGCGGCGGATCAGGTGAAGGAGACCAAAGTGCTGCTGGCGCGCATCGATCTGGCCGCGGGCCGCGCCGACTCTGCGCTCGCCACTTTAAATGAGGTTCTCGACCAGGGCGGGTCGGACCTGTTGCCGGGCCGCGTCGCCGCGCTGTACCAGTGGCGCGCCCGCGCCAACGCGGCCTTGCATGACTTCCGCGCCGCCTACAGAGATCTGGCGGAGTACGCGCGCCGTTACGCGGCGGCCAATGATGCCGAGCGCATCAAGGTCGCCGCGGCGCTGCGTGCCCGGTTCGAGACCGATCGGGAGATCGAGCGCAATGCATTGTTGAAACACGAACTGGGCGCTTCGCGGGAGGAGACCCAGCGGCAGGCGCAGACGCTGCGCTGGAATGCAGTCGCGGCAGTCATGGCGGTTCTGGTCATCGCGCTGCTGATCTATTTTCTCATCGTCAATCGCCGCTACCGGCAGCAACTGGTCAAATTGGCCAGTCTCGACGGCTTGACTGGATTGCCGAATCGGCGGCGCACCGCGGAACTCGCAACCGCGGCGCTGGCCACCGCGACGGCCACGCAAACGCCGTTGACCATTGCCATCATCGACATGGATCATTTCAAAATCATCAATGATCGTTGCGGGCATGCGACGGGAGATTTCGTGCTCAAGGAATTCGCGCGGGTGGGGCGTGCGGCATTGCGCGACTGCGATGTTCTGGGCCGCTGGGGCGGTGAGGAGTTCCTGCTGATCATGCCCGACGCGACCTTGGAATTCGCGATGGCGGCGCTGGAGCGGATGCGCACACTGGTGTTCGGCATTCGCCTGCCGGCAGCGGGTGCCGGACTACGCGTGTCCTTGAGCGCCGGCCTCGCGTATCGCGAGCGGCACGGCCGATCGCTGGATGAAATGATCGCGCGGGCCGACTCGGCTTTGTACGCGGCAAAGAATGAGGGACGCGATTTGGTGCGTGTCGCAGAGCAGGATTATCTTGCCACCACGGCTATTCGGCGTGCTATCCGGCAGTGACGTATTACATCAAGATAGACGTGTAACACGTTGTTTTAAATGGTGCCCAGGAGAGGACTCGAACCTCCACGAATTGCTCCACTGGTACCTGAAACCAGCGCGTCTACCAGTTCCGCCACCTGGGCACGATGGGTCCGCCGAACGCGAGGCGCAGAAATGTACGCACTGCTCCGGAGCTTGTCAACGAAGGGACGCTGCCGAGATGCACCCGGCGATTTCTCAAAGCTGATAACCTTCCCGGGCAAATGCAACATCCCCTATGACACGACGTGGACCCACGGGGTCGCGACGCCCGCCTAAATCGGACCGGACTACCACTCCGCGTCCGGACTGGCGCGGCGAGGACCCGAATCTAGAACTCGAGAAGTCGCGCTACGCTGACCCGATCGCCAGCCGCGAGCTGCTGCTCAAGCATCTGGCGGAAGCGCCGGAACCGCTCACCGCCGCGCGACTCGCCAAGCGGCTGGGTTTGCAAACCAGCGCGCAGCGCGACGCGCTGGCGAAACGCCTGGCAGCGATGGTGCGCGATGGCCAAGCCATCGAAGGACCCAACGGCTTTGCCACGGCGGGCGAGGGTGAGCGCGTGGCCGGCCGCGTGCGCGGCCGCGCCAATGGGGACGTGCTGGTGATGCCGGATGACGGCTCGGCTCCCTTGGTGCTGGCGCGCGCCGATACGGCGACGTTGATGCACGGCGATCGCGCGGAAGTGCTTGCCGTGGGCATGAACGAACGTGGGCGGCGCATCGCACGCCTGATCCGCCGCATCGGCGATGCCGGCGTGCGAGTTGGCGGGATCTTTCACCCGGGCGATGTTAACGGCAGAGTCGAACCCGAAGATCCGGGCCATTGGTATTCGGTCGAAGTGCCCATGCGCGATCGGCACGGCGCCAAGGGTGGCGACAACGTCATCGTCGAAGTGACCAAGCGGCCGCAAGGTGACAGCCCCGCGCATGGACGCATCGTCGAATTGCTCGACAACCTGCGTCCCTCGGACTTGGCGGCGCGCTTTGCGATTTTGCGACATGACTTGCCGCAAGAGTTTCCCCCGGAGGTCATTCTTGCGGCGAATCGCTTTGCTGCCGAGGTGCAAGCGGCGGACCGGGAGGGCCGGGAGGATCTGCGCGACATGCCCCTGGTCACCATCGACGGCGAGGATGCCAAGGATTTCGACGACGCCGTGTACGCAGAGGGCTTGCGCGGCGGCGGTTGGCGGGTGATTGTCGCGATCGCCGACGTCAGCAATTACGTGCGCTTCGGCAGCGAACTGGATTTGGAAGCCCGTGCGCGCGCCACCTCGGTTTATTTCCCGGATCGGGTCATTCCGATGCTGCCGGAGAATCTGTCCAATCATCTGTGTTCGCTGCTGCCGCGGGTCGAACGCCTGGCGTTCGTCTGCGATATGCGCGTCAGCAAGACCGGCGTGCCGGGCAAAAGCCGCTTCTACGAGGCCGTGATCCGCTCGCATGCGCGACTCACCTACGATCAAGCCTGGGCCTATTTACAGAACCCGCAGGGGGCGGGCGATGAACTGGCGCCTGCGGTGCGCACTTCTTTGCAAACGCTGTATGCCGTGTATGGCGCCCTGAAGACCGCGCGCGACGCGCGCGGCGCGCTCGATTTTCGCGGCGGCGAAGTCAAGGCGCGCATCGGCAGCGATGGCAAGATCGAAGGCTTTTATGCAGTAACGCGCAACGATGCACATCGCCTCATCGAAGAGTGCATGATCGCCGCCAATGTCGAGGCTGCGGTGGCGCTGCGTCTTGCCAAGGTCGGAAGTTTGTATCGCGTGCACGGCCAGCCCGAAGACAAGCGCGTCACCGAGCTGCAGAAAGTCTTGAACGCCCTGCAGGTGGGAGCGCAGTTCTCGGAAAAACCTACTCCGCGCGAGTTTCGGCAATTGGTGGAGCGGCTGGCGGGAAGGCCCGACGGACTGCTGCTCGAGAGCTTGGTCATTCGCTCACTGGCGCAGGCCGTGTACCAGCAAACCAATATCGGCCACTTCGGCCTCGCGCTCGACGAGTATGCGCATTTCACTTCGCCGATTCGACGCTATCCGGATTTGCTGGTGCATCGTGCCATCAAGGCCGCGGTTCTGCCGAGTTCGCCGTCCGGGCATCGCTATAGCACGGCGGAGCTGCAAACCTTGGGCGCCGAGAGTTCGCAGCGCGAGCGGCGTGCCGATGATGCATCGCGCGATGTCATGGGTTATTTGAAATGCCTGTACATGCAGGGGCGGGTGGGCGAGACCTTCGATGCCACCATCACCAGTGCGCTCGAATTCGGCCTGTTCGTGCAGCTGAAAGAAATGCCTATCGACGGATTGGTGCATATTTCCGCCATCCCCGGCGACTACTGGGAACTGGAGAACGGTGGCTTGGGATTGGTAGGACAGCGCACCGGGCGGCGCTGGCAGCTGGGCGATACGGTGCGGGTGCGTTTGAGCCGCGTCGATCTCACGCAGCGACAAATAGACTTCGAATTGCTCGATGCGGACGGCGCTGTCAGCCATGGCACAGTGCGCGCGCCACGGCGCGGTGCGGGCGGCGGCGAGAGTCATGCGAAACGCGGACCGGGCGGCACCTCGCGGCGCGGTTCGGCCGGGTCGCGCGGCGGTCGGGGTGGCGGCGCGAAGCGCGGACGCGGCGGGCGTGGCTGATTCGAAACGTAATCTAGTCTATGGCCTACATGCCATCAATGCGGTGCTGCAACGGGCGCCGGAGCGGGTATTGGAACTCTGGATGGCGCAGCCGCGGGATGACGCGCGCAGCCGTGAATTGCGCGAGCGTGCGCTGACCGTTGGGGTGCGCGTGCAGTCAGTGGCTGGTGAAGCGCTCGCCAAGCTGGTCGGGGACGTGGCCCACCAGGGAGCGGTGGCCGCGGTGCGGCCGCTCAAGCCCTGGGACGAGCACGATCTTTTGGAATCGTTGAGTCAGACCGCTGGCGATACCTTCCTGCTGATTCTCGACGGCGTTACCGATCCGCATAACTTGGGCGCCTGCCTGCGCACCGCCGAGGCCGCGGGAGTGCATGCGGTGATCATCCCGAAGGACCGTGCGGCAACCGTGGACGGCGTAGTGCGCAAGGTGGCCGCCGGCGCCGCCGAATTTGTGCCGGTGGCGAGCGTGACTAATCTGGCGCGCACCATTGACTTGCTGAAGGCACGGAGCATCTGGGTGGTGGGAACCGACGGAGCAGCGCCGCAGACCCTGTACGCGGCGGATTTGAAGCGGCCACTGGCCCTGGTGCTGGGTGCCGAGGGGGCCGGCATGCGGCGCCTGACGCGGGAACGCTGCGACTTTTTGTTGCGTATTCCCATGGCCGGGCAGGTCGAGTCCTTGAATGTCTCGGTGGCCGCCGGGGTGGTGCTGTTCGAGGCGCGCCGGCAGCGTTTAGGTTAACGGCCTGGCCTCGGGCGGCCGTGTTGACCTGTACCGGCCCAAACGAGTATCCTTCGCGCTCTTTTTCGACCGGGTAACCGGTCGCCGGCCGGGAAATCGGCCTCACTCCTTGCCTTACCGCTCGCAACGGGAGGCTTATACCGTAGGGAGCCTACAAAATGCGGCATTATGAAATCGTGCTTCTGGTTCATCCGGACCAGAGCGAGCAAGTTCCTGCGATGGTGGATCGCTATAAAGGCATGATCAGTGCCGGTGGCGGTTCCGTACATCGTTTCGAGGATTGGGGCCGGCGCCAGCTGACGTTTCCCATCTCCAAAGTGCACAAAGCGCACTACATCCTTTTGAACGTCGAGTGCGATCAGAAGACCATCGACGAGCTCAAGGGCTCATTCCGCTTCAGCGACGCGGTGCTGCGCAGCCTGGTAGTGAGAATGGACGAAGCCGTTACCGAACCTTCGCCGATGGCGCGCGCGCCGGATGAAAATGCCCGCCGCCACGATGATTTCGGCGACGACGGCGACGATGACGACATGCCCATCGGCGCCCGCTAAGGAATTAGGAGACCAATATGGCACGTTTTTTTCGTCGCAAGAAGTTCTGCCGATTTACCGCCGATGACGTCAAGCAGATCGATTACAAGGATCTGACCACGCTCAAGAGCTACATTACAGAAACCGGCAAGATCGTTCCGAGCCGCATCACGGGTACGCGCGCGCACTATCAGCGTCAGCTGCAGCTCGCGATTCGCCGCGCGCGGTTTCTGGCCTTGCTGCCGTACACCGATCAGCATTAACGGCGGGCTATCATGGATATCATATTGTTGCAGAAGGTCGCGAACCTCGGCCAAATCGGCGATCGCGTCAAGGTGAAGTCGGGCTATGCACGTAATTTCCTGGTGCCCACCGGCCGGGCGACCATGGCGACTGCGGCCAACATTGCGAAGTTCGAGGCACAGCGTCACGAGCTCGAAGCTAAGGCGAATCAGGAATTGGCGGCGGCACAGGCACGCGCGCTCAAGTTCGAGAACTTCAAGCTCGAACTCAAGGCCAAGGCCGGTGCCGAAGGCAAGCTGTTCGGTTCCATCGGCACTTCGGACATCGCCGAAGCCGCAGTGGCCGCAGGACAGGCCATCAGCCGCAGCGAAGTGCGCATGCCGACCGGACCGATCCGCACCACCGGCGAACATCAGGTGCAGCTGCATTTGCACACTGATGTCGATGTGACCCTCACGGTCACCATCGTCGCCGAAGAGTAGCGGCCGGCAATCGCGTCCCCCTGGGATTGCGTATGGCCACACGTATCGGCAGTCGTTCAGTGAGCGCAGGCGACGGCCTGCGCCTGCCTCCCCATTCGATTGAAGCCGAACAATCCCTGCTCGGCGGATTGATGCTGGATTCGGCGGCCTGGGACCAGGTCGCCGATCGGGTGGTCGCCGAGGATTTTTACCGCCACGATCACCGTCTGGTATTCGAGGCCGCCGCCGGCCTTATCGAACGCAGCCAACCCTGCGACGCAGTCACCTTGTCGGGGCATTTGGAGAGCCAAGGACTGCTCGACCAGGTGGGGGGCCTGGCCTACTTAGGCTCGCTGGCGCGCGACACGCCGACCTCCGCCAATATTCGAGCTTATGCGGACATCGTGCGCGAGCGCTCGGTGCTGCGCCAGCTCATCAGTGCCGGCAATCTCATCGTCGGCAGCGCGCTCGAACCCGAAGGACGCGAGGCTCGCGAAATAGTGGATGAGGCCGAGCGTGCCGTGTTCGAGATTGCCGAACGTGGTTCGCGGGGGAAAATCGGCTTCAGAACGATCAAGAGCATTTTGCCGGACGTCGTCAACCGCATCGACGAGATGTACCATTCCGACGGCAAGATGACGGGTATCCCCACCGGCTTCAAGCAACTCGATGAGATGACCTCGGGATTGCAGCCGGGCGATTTGATCATCGTGGCGGGCCGTCCGTCGATGGGCAAGACCACTCTGGCAGTGAATATCGCAGAGAATGCGGCACTCGGGTCGAATAAATCCGCCGCGATCTTCAGCATGGAAATGTCGGCGGAGTCGCTGACCCTGCGCATGATTTCATCCTTGGGCCGAATCAATCAAAGCAATCTGCGTTCGGGCCGGCTGCAAGAGGAAGATTGGCCGCGCATCGATTCGGCGATGACGCAGCTCAGCAACGCCAAGATCTTCGTCGATGAGACTCCCGGGCTTACCCCGACCGAAATTCGCGCGCGGTCGCGGCGCTTGAAGCGCGAGCGGGGCCTGGATCTGATCGTGGTGGATTATTTGCAACTGATGCAGGTGGCCGGCACCAAGGAGAACCGCGCGACGGAGATCTCGGAGATCTCGCGTTCGCTCAAGGCGCTCGCCAAAGAATTGAAGGTGCCCATCATTGCACTGTCGCAGCTTAACCGCGGGGTGGAGCAACGGGTGGAGAAGAAGCCGGTGATGTCGGATCTTCGAGAATCCGGAGCGCTCGAACAAGATGCAGACGTCATTCTTCTCATTTATCGCGAAGAATTTTACGAGCCGAACACTACGCGCAAAGGTATCGCCGACATCATTATCGCCAAGCAGCGCAATGGCCCGACGGGCGATGTACAGCTGACATTTCTCGGCCAATACACCAAGTTCGAAAATTACGCGCCGGAGTCCTACGCCGACGGCGTATTCCGGTGATGCCCCGGTGAGATGCCGATGAGCCCGATGGTGAGCGCGAGCATCGACTCGGGCGCGCTTCGCCACAACTTGAGCGTCATCAGGCAGTGGGCACCGAATTCACGCGTGATGGCGGTGATCAAAGCGAATGCCTATGGTCATGGCCTGGTCGCAGTGGCGCGCGCGCTCGAATCCGCCGATGCCTTCGCGGTGGCGCGAGTCGATGAAGGCCTGACTTTGCGCGCCGCCGGGATCAAAACAGCCACCGTGCTGCTCGAAGGAGTGTTCGACCGCGAACAGCTCGCCGCCGCCGCCGCCGCCAACTTCGAACTTGTCGTACACACTCAGGAACAGATCGCATTGTTGCGCGCGTCCGCGACGGGAGTGAAATTCAAGGTGTGGCTGAAGCTCGACAGCGGCATGAATCGCTTGGGGTTCAAGGGTAGCTCGTTTGCCGAAGCACATGGCGAGTTAAGCACCTTGGAGTCGGTGCAGCTGCCGGTGAATTTATTCACGCATCTGGCAAGTGCCGATGAGCCGCAACTTCCGACCACCGCCGAACAGCTCGCGCGCTTCGATGCCGCGACGCGTTTCCTACCCGGCGAGCGCAGCATCGCCAACTCCGCCGGCATGTTGAGTTTCTCGGATGCGCAGGCCGATTGGGTGCGGCCCGGCCTGTTGCTATACGGCGTGTCCCCTATCGCGGGCGCCATCGGCGCGGACTATGGCCTGAAGGCGGTGATGACGCTGCATTCGCATGTGATCGCGGTCAAGGATCTGGACGCGGGTGAGCAGGTCGGCTACGGCAGCGCCTGGCGCGCCACGCGGCCCACACGCCTGGCGGTGGCGGCCGTAGGCTACGGCGACGGATACCCGCGCAGCCTAGGTGCAGGCGCGCCGGTATTGGTCAACGGCGAACGCGCGGGATTGGCGGGGCGCGTGTCCATGGATATGATAGGCATCGACGTCACCGACCTGACGCACGCTCCCAAATTGGGCGATCCGGTGGTTCTCTGGGGAGAAAATTTGCCGGTGGAAGAAATTGCGGTGTGGGCCGAGACCATACCGTACGAACTGCTCTGCGGAATCAGTCAACGGGTGGCAGTGAATCTGCGCTGATGGCAAACTGCGCAGGTGACAGCAGCAACACGGAAGTTAAGTGGGCCACTGCGGCGCGGCGCTGTCGCCTGCCTGCTCGCAGTTCTCGCCAACTCTCCCATTCATGCGGCGGCCAAGTGCACGCTCGGCAAATTGGCCGAACTGCCTATTACGATGCTCGGATTGAGGCCGACGATTACCGCCAAGATCAATGACGCGGATGCTCAGTTTTTGCTCGACAGCGGTGCCTGGTACAGCATGATCAGTTCCGCCACCATGGCGCAATTCAGCCTCAGGGATTCGCCCGCGCCGTTCGGACTGCGGGTCAGGGGCATTGGAGGCTCCACCGCAACATCAGTAGCAACCGTCAAGCAGTTCACCTTCGCCGGCATTCCCATCCACAACGTTGAGTTCCTGGTCGGCGGCAGCGAAATGGGCGGTGGGGTGGTCGGCTTGTTGGGCCAGAATTTTCTGGAGCGCTGGGATGTGGAATACGATCTCGCCAAAGGCGTCGTGCGTATTCTGAAGGCCGCGGACTGCAAACATACGAACCTCGCTTATTGGGTGGCCTCCGATCAAACGATGTCGATGATGGATATCGCTTACACCACTCCGCAAAAACCCCATGCCACCGGAACCGCTTACATCAACGGCACGAAAATCACTGCCATGTTCGACTCCGGCGCATCGACTTCCATGCTGTCGTTGAAGGCAGCCGCCCGCGCCGGCGTCAAACCCGACATGCGGGGTGTCGTCGATGCGGGATATTCCAACGGCATAGGTCGAGGGATGGTCAAAAGCTACCTTGCACCTTTCGCCAGCTTCAAGATCGGCGACAATGAGGAGGTCAAGAACACGCGTCTGCGCATCGCCGACATAGACATCGAAGAGGGCGATATGCTGATAGGAGCCGATTTCTTCCTGTCGCACCACATCTTGATTTCCAACAGCCAGCATCGGGTGTACTTCACCTACAACGGCGGGCCGGTGTTCAATCTCGCGCAGTCCGCAGCGGCCGCCGCCGATACCGGGGCAGCACCTGACACCAAGATTCATGGCGACGAACCCGCGGACGCGGCGGCTTACGCACGGCGCGGCAACGCCTTCGCGGGGCGGCGCGACTTCGAACATGCGATTGCGGATTTGACACGGGCGTGTGAATTGAACCCGGCTAACGCGGAGTATTTCTACGAACGCGCTATGGCTTATTGGCGCACCGAACGCGCCGACCTCGCGAACGCCGATTTCGATCGCGCTTTGGAGCTCAATTCGCAGTATCTGGCGGCACGTATTTCGCGTGCCGAATTGCGGCTTGCGAAACAAGACCTGGCGGCTGCCATTAGCGATTTAGATGCGGCAGACCGGTTTGCGGCTAAGCAGGCCGATGATCGCTTTACCTTGGCGCGGCTGTATGAGAACGCCGATCTGCTGGGCCGCGCAGTGCTGCAATATGATGTCTGGATAGCCAACCATCCCGATGACTCGAAAATGGTGCATGCGCTCAACGGTCGATGCTGGCTGCGGGCGTTGCAGGGGCAGGATCTTGCCGCAGCCTTGCGCGATTGCAATGCCGCCCTACGGCGAAGCGATAAGGCGAGTCCCATGGCGGCTGCAATATTCGACAGCCGGGGACTGGTGCGGCTGCGGCTCGGCGACTACGACAAATCCATTGCCGACTATGATGAATCGCTGAAACTGGTCGCGAACAGCGCTTGGCCCCTGTACGGGCGGGGAGTGGCAAAACTACGCAAGCGCAACACTGCGGAAGGGGAGGCCGACATTGCCCAGGCAAAATCGCTGTCTGCCGCTGTCGCGGATGAATTCAAGCGCCGCGGAATTATTCCCTAGCTCTCGAAGAATCCCATTTTAACGCCCGCCAGCTGCACTACATCATTGTCGTTCAGACGCCGAGCCTGTGGACCAATCGGTACGCCGTTAACCTGCGGATAGTCGTTTTCCTTGCCACTGTCCACGTGCACGATGAAATAGCCTTCCGCACGGCGCGTGATGGCTGCCACCTGCACGCCGGGACGGCCGAGAGTGGTGAGTGCCTTGGTGAGTTCGAGCTCGCGTCCGGCAAAGGCGCCGCTCAGTACTTGCAGTTTGGCCTTGGGTAGGGCGGTTGCATTGTCCGGCACACCCGCACGTTTGGTGGCTGCGACCGCCTTGGCGGCCTGATCCACTGCCACGCCGACCCGGCGAATGCGTTCCTCACCCTGCGAACTCGGGGTGATGACCATGGTCTTCTCGAATTCGTCCTGCTCAGCCTCGCCATCCTGGCTATCGACGAAACGCAGCTGGTGATGGCCGACGGTAATGACGTCGCCGTGCTGCATCGCGTGTTTCTTGATCAGCTTGCCGTTGACGTACGTGCCGTTGGTGCTGTTCAAGTCCTCCAAGAAGGAGTCGTTCAAAATATTGATAATGAGCGAGTGATGGCCGCTCACCGCCGGATTGTCGATACGGATATCGTTGTCCGGGAGGCGCCCGATCGTGTAGCGCTCCTTATTCATGTTGTATTCCGCGAGGATCTGACCATCCAAGCTGAGCATCAGGCGTGCCATTTAGACTCCATATCCCTAACCGAACCATCCCAAGATTTTGTCAAATATACGCCGGTGCGCCGGGAACGGCTCGGCCACGTGCGCCATGATCACAGATACGTTATCCCGCCCGCCATTATCGTTGGCAAGCTGAATCAATTGTTTAGCTACCATATCAAGATTAGCACTAAAGGTACTGATTGTTAAGTGAATATCCTCATCTTCGATCATGTCGGAGAGACCGTCCGAACACAGGACGTAGTAATCGGACTTCTGCACCGGCTCCTCATGGATCTCCACATCGACGTTCTGTTCGACTCCAAGGGCCCGTGTAACATAATTCTTATTGGTGGCCCGCTGTGCTTCCTGCTGCGAGTAGAAGCCCCGGTCCACCAGTTCTTGCAGCAGGGAATGATCCAGAGTCATCTGCTCGAAGCGGTTGTCCCGCAGCCGGTAGAGCCGCGAATCCCCGACATGCGCGATCGACACCTTATTGTCGTGAAACAAACAGCCCACCACCGTGGTGCCCATGCCCTCACATTGAGGCTGGGTTTTGGAGGTGTGGTAAATGATTTTATTGGCTCTGTGAATCGCATCACGCAGGATGATGCTCGGGCGGGTCAATCCGGTCTCCGGATCGGGGACGCTCAAGTCCTCCCGCATCACCGCATCGCGTACCAAATTAATGATGGTTTTGACCGCGATGCCGCTGGCCACCTCGCCCGCGTTGTAGCCTCCCATGCCGTCAGCCAGCACGAACAGCCCGATGTCCGTTTCGGTGCCGATCATATCCTCGTTGTGCTCGCGGACCTTGCCTGTGTCGGTCAGCGCCACGCTGGCGATTTTCCCCTTCAAACTCATACGCTCTTTCCAATCATGGCAGCCCGCTCGGCATTCGCGACCGACAGTCTTCCAAGGCGGCGGCCATTTGTGCGCCCGTGTCGAACCGATCTTCGGGTTTCTTGGCCAGCGCGCGGTCGATGATGCTCTCGACGCAGGCGGGCAGATCCGGCCTGAAGGCACGCAACGGCGGATGCGGCGCCTCGGCGATCTGCTGCATCAGCCCGGTCATGGAATCCGCAGTAAAGGGCAGCTGGCCGGTCAACAATTGAAATAGGCTAACACCCAGGGAAAACAAGTCCGAGTGACCTGTCACAGTTCGTCCCTCGAGCTGTTCCGGCGACATGAACGAGGGGGTGCCCAGTACGATGCCGGTGCGCGTGCTGCCGGCACCTGTCAGGCGCGCGATGCCGAAGTCCGTGATCTTGAGCACATCGGTGCTCGGATCGTACATAAGATTCGCCGGTTTGATATCGCGATGCACGACCTGCTGCTTGTGTGCAAAGCCGAGCGCATCAGCGGTGCGGCCGATGATTTCGAGCACCTTGCGCGGCTCCAGCAGATTGTCCGCCCGCGCATAGTCGCTCAAGTGTTTGCCCTTCAGGTACTCCATCGCGATGTAAGCAAGACCGCGTTCCTCGCCGACGTCGTAGATGGTCACAATGTTCGGATGATTGAGGCGGCCGGCGGTTTCTGCTTCGCGAAAAAAACGCGATCGCGCCTCGACCAGTTCGGCATCGCTGAATTCGCTCGCCAGCGGAATGGCCTTGATGGCGACCAGCCTGTTGATGGCGGTATCGCGTCCCAAATAGACGATGCCCATGGCGCCGCGTCCGATCTCGCGTTCGAGTTGATAGCGGCCGAGACGCTCGGTATCGGGCAACGCTGCGGCGACTGCAGCCGCCGCAGCGTTGCCGGCGGACGCAGGTGTAGACAATGCGCCGGCAGCAGACGCCGTCTTAGCAACTGCGGCGGAGCGGACGCTGTTGGTGGGTGCGCCAGCCGATGCGGCGGCAGCCGATGCTGCGCCAACCGCAAGTGCCGCGGTCGATTTTGCAGTGGCGTCCGACGCCGCCTTTGGCTTGGCTCTTTCCGCGTCCATCAAGCGCCGTAGGCGAGCGGCGACATCACGGTAGGTATTGTCGGCGCGCGCCAAGTGGCGGTACACGGCGGTAGCCTGGGGCACTCGACCGCGTTGTTCCAGCTGGCCGCCCAAGGTGTACAAATCGCCCAGCACGGTGGCGCTCGGTTTGCGGCCCTTGAGTTCCGCGAAGCGCTGCTCGAAATTATCCAGCAGGCGCGCTGTATCCGTGCCTATGGGTTGGGGAATCTTGGGGGCGGGTACCGTGGCGGCGGACGCTGCGAAACGACTCCACAAAAATAGTGCGCTGCCGCCACACAATAGGACGATCCCCGGCAGCCAGAGCCAGGTGTCCAAATGGGCGATTGCGCGGAGCAATAGGCCCGAGCCCAATGTCCCCAAACCCACAATCGCGGCGATCAGCCCAAATTTTCGCATGCAATAGACATAATCCAAATCGATAAGCCCGGCAGTATAGGTGATCGGGCTGTAGGAACGGCAATGCTAAGCTCACAAATCGACGCGAAGGAAGCCAATGGCGAAGTTAAAAGAGGTGTTTATCTGTCAGAACTGCGGAGCCGCTTCGCCGAAATGGCAGGGGCAGTGCGCAGGCTGCGGCGAGTGGAACACCTTACTGGCAGATATTTCGCCGGCAAGTCCCGGCAAACGGGGCATTTCTCCCAGAGCTTCCCGGCCTGATATTTCTACTTCCTTGGCCGCCGAGGCCATAGTCGAGCAGGCGCGCTTGAGCACCGGCTCCGGCGAGCTTGATCGCGTGCTGGGGGGCGGTCTGGTGCCGGGCTCGGTCACTTTAATCGGCGGCGATCCGGGAATCGGCAAGTCGACTTTGATGCTGCAGGCCGCCGCGGCGCTCAATGCACTGGGTCCGGTGCTGTATGCCACGGGCGAGGAATCCTTGAAGCAGGTGGCGCTTCGCGGCCGGCGCCTGGGGTTGGGGGCGGCCACCGCGCGGCTGATCGCCGAGACCTGCGTGGAATACATTGTCGCGGCGGCGACCAGCCTCGCTGCGCAGGTGCTCATCGTCGATTCCATTCAGACCATGCATTCGGAGCGCATTGAAGCGGCGCCCGGCGCGGTCTCGCAATTACGTGAATGCACTGCGGAACTGGTGCGCTTTGCAAAGGCCAGCGGCACAGCGGTGCTGCTCGTCGGACATGTCACCAAGGAGGGGCAGATCGCGGGTCCGCGCGTGCTCGAACACATGGTCGACACCGTGCTGTATTTCGAGAGCGACACCGGCAGCCGCTATCGCGTACTGCGTTCGGTAAAGAACCGTTTCGGCGCCGCCAACGAAATAGGCGTGTTCGCCATGATGGAGCAGGGCCTGCGCGAGGTGACGAATCCCTCGGCAATTTTTCTGTCACGGCATCCTGAGCCGGTTCCGGGCAGCGTCATCACCGTGATGCGTGAGGGCACGCGCTCGTTGTTGATCGAGGTGCAGGTTCTCGCCGACATGAGTCTGGGCGCGAATCCGCGGCGGGTCGCGGTGGGCATCGACGGCAATCGCCTCACCATGCTGCTGGCGGTCGCGCATCGCCACGCCGGGCTACAGCTGCAGGGCCAAGATGTTTTCGCCAATGTCGTCGGCGGTGTGCGTCTGGCGGAGACTGCCGGGGATCTGGCCATCGTGATGGCGGCGCGCTCGAGCTTGCGCGATGCGCCGGTGCCGAATTCGCTCATCGCCTTCGGCGAGATCGGACTCGCCGGAGAAATTCGTCCCGTGCCTTTCGGCGAGGAGCGGCTGCGCGAGGCGGCGAAGCACGGCTTCAAGTCGGCCGTGGTACCCGAAGCCAATGTGCCGAAGCGCCCCCCCGAGGGAATGACGGTGCGCGGCGTGACGCGCTTGAATCAGGCGCTCGAGAAGGGGTGACGCCCATGGCGAGCCCCGTCTGGCGCGCCCGGGCGCAGTTCAGGGCGGTGTGGGCGCGGGCGGCCGGATGCGCACGGTTTTGATGGCGTTATCGCCGGTCTGCAGCACCTCGAGCATGTAGTCCGATAATTTCAAGGTGGTTCCGACTTCGGGTAGGGTCTCCAGGAACTCCACGATCAGGCCATTCAATGTTTTTGGTCCGTCGGTGGGCAGGTTCCAGCGCATGGATCGATTGAGCGCGCGAATCGTGGTCGACGCGTTGGCCACGAAGCTACCGTCCGCTTCGGCACGCACATCCTTGTGCATCATGGTGGCGGGATCCGTGGTGAACTCGCCGACGATTTCCTCCAGTATATCCTCAAGAGTCACCAGCCCCTGAATGTCGCCGTATTCATCGACGACGAAGGCCATACGGCGCTTGTCGCGCTGGAAATTCACCAACTGCGTATTGAGCGTGCTCCCCGAAGGCACGAAGTAGGCCTCGCGCACGCGGGCCGCTTGCATCAAATCGTCACGATCCAGCCGGCCGCGTGCCAATTCGTGCACCACCTGTTTCATATGCAGCACGCCGATGATGCGGTCGATCTCACCTTCGTATACCGGCAGACGGGTGTGCTGACTTTGCCGCAGCTGCTCCAGGACCCGGTCCCAATCGTCATCGAGGTCGATGCCGACGATCTCATTGCGCGGCACCATGATGTCTTCCACGGTGGCATTTTCCAGATCCAGAATGCTCACCAACATCTGCTGGTGGCGATGCGGGATCATCGCGCCGGCCTCGGCCACGACGGTGCGCAGTTCCTCGCTGCTCAAGGAATTGGAGGCCTGCTGCGGCGAGACGCCGAAGAGCCGCAGCACGCCGTTGGCCAGCAGATTCGTCGCCCATACGAAGGGGTACAGCAACAGCAGCAACGGCGTGTAAATATAGGCCGCAGGCAGCGCCAACCGTTCCGGATGCAGGGCGCCGAAGGTCTTGGGCGCAACCTCGCAAAAGATCAACAACACCAAGGTGAGGGCCGCGGCGCCGAAAGCCAGCATGAATTCGCCGCCGAAGCGCAGGGCGATGAAGCCCACCAACATGGGCGCGGCCACATTGACCAGCGTGCTCAACAACAGGATCAGCCCGATAAGCCGGTCGGGGTGGGCGAGCAGATTCTCCGCCAGTCGCGCGCCGCGATGCCCTTCGTTGGCGCGGTGCCGCAATCGGTAACGGTTCAAACTCATGAGCGCCGTTTCGCTGCCGGCAAAAAATGCCGCGAGAAGCAGCAATCCCGCCAACGCGCCGAACAGTAGTCCCAGTGAGGGTGGCTCCATGAGGTGCTAGCCCCAGTGCCGTCCGAACACGTACTCGAGCACGAACTTCACACCGAAATACCCTACCGCGAGGACGCCGAATCCCCACAAGGTCCAACGCACCGCCGAGCGCCCACGCCACCCGAACCGCACCCGCCCGATCAGCAGGACGCCGAACAGCAGCCAGGCGATTAGCGACAGCACGGTTTTTTGCACCAGGTTCTGCGTGAACAAATTGGTGACGAACACGAAACCTGTGAACAGCGCCAGAGTGAGCAGCACAAAGCCAGCCCCGATGAGCCGAAACATCACCTTCTCGAGCGCGTCTAGCGGTGGCATGCCGCTCGGCAGGCTGGCAATGCGCCGCGTGCGTAGTCGCCGATCGAGAAACACCAGCAACAGGGCGGTGACCGCGGCCGCGAACAGCAGGGCGGCAGCGCCCATGGAGAGCAGGATATGCGCGGTCAGTTCCCAGCCCGGCGCCGTGGCTTCGGCATAGGTGCGTCCGGCACCGGTCAGGGCGGCGCCGCACGCCGAACTCGCCAATAGAATCGCGCCGAGCACCCGATTCTGCTTGTCGATGGAAATGACGCAGGCCAGTACTGCCAGCGCCCAGGCCAGCAGCGAGAGAGCCTCCGACAGGCCGATTGAGACCGGCCCATTCATGCGCATGGTGTGCATGATGGCGTCGCTGTGTCCGATGATTGCGACCAGGATAAGCGCCCACGCCGCCGGTTCCAGCCGCGGCCGGCTAACACTGCGCAGCATCAACCAGGCGCTGCCGGAATAGAGCAAGAAGAGAGTAACGGCGAGAATCACGGTGGGCCTAGGATATAATATCCGCACCATGTTCGACCGACTAACCTCCAGTCTTGCGGCGGCTCTCAAGTCGCTCTCCGGCCGCGGCCGTCTGACCGACGACAATATTACCGATACCGTTCGCGAGGTGCGGCTCGCGCTGCTCGACGCGGATGTGGCGCTGAGTGTGGTCAAGACCTTCACAGAAGCCGTCAAGGCGCGCGCCGTGGGTGTCGAAGTCGTCAAGAGCCTCACTCCCGGGCAGGCCTTCGTCAAGGTCGTACACGAGGAACTGACACGGCTCATGGGCGAGCCGTCCACCGGCCTGAATCTGCGCGCGCAACGCCCCGTGGTGGTCCTGCTCGCCGGCCTGCAGGGCGCCGGCAAGACCACCAGCGCGGGCAAGCTCGCGCGCTGGTTGATCGAGAAGCAGCATAAGAAGGTGCTGCTGGTCAGTACCGACGTGTATCGTCCGGCGGCGATTTTGCAGTTGCAGACCCTGGCCGCTCAGGTAGGTGCGGGTTTTACCCCGGCTCATGCCAGCGAGCTGCCCGTGTCCATTGCGCAGCGCGCGCTGACCGAGGCGACGCTGCAGGCTTACGATGTGTTGTTGCTCGATACGGCCGGACGCTTGCACATCGATGCCGACATGATGGCCGAGGTCCGCGAACTCGAAGCCGCCGTCAATCCACATGAGCGCCTGTTCGTGGTCGACAGCATGGCCGGACAGGACGCGGTCAACGCGGCCAAGGCCTTCAATGAGGCCTTAAGCCTGACCGGAGTGATCCTGACCAAGGCCGACGGCGATGCTCGCGGCGGCGCGGCGTTGTCCGTGAGGCAGGTCACCGGCAAGCCCATCCTGTTCGTCGGCACCGGCGAGAAATCCGAGGCATTGGAGCTGTTTCAGCCGGAACGCATTGCCTCGCGCATCCTGGGGATGGGCGATGTCCTGTCGCTGGTCGAGCAGGTGCAAGGGCAAGTCGACCAGGAAAAGGCCGAAAAGCTTGCCAAGAAGATCAGTAAGGGAAAGTCCTTCGATTTGGCCGACTTGCGTGACCAATTGAGTCAGCTGCAGAACATGGGTGGCATGTCGGCGCTGCTGGATAAATTACCGGCGCAGATGCAGGCCAATGCCGCCGCGGCGGCCGGCGCCGTCAATGAGAAAAGTCTAAAGCGCCAAATGGGGATCATCGACTCCATGACCCCGCGTGAGCGGCGCCGGCCGGAATTGATCGATGGCTCCCGCAAACGTCGCATCGCAGCCGGCGCCGGGGTGCAGTTACCCGAGGTCAATCGCCTGCTGAAACAGTTCGATCACATGCAAAAGACCATGAAAAAGCTCGCCAAGGGCGGCATGTTGAAGAATATGATGCGGGGCATGGCGGGGCGCATGCCGCCTGGATTAGGGCGTTAGCCGACGCGCCGCCGCCCTACAGCCCGGGATTCGCTGCCGATTCAACGAGTTGTTGCTCTTGGGGGCCCGTTGTCATTACAATTAGCGGCTACGCTCTGCAAGGTGAATTCAAGATGGTGACGATTCGTTTGACTCGACGCGGCGGCAAGAAGACCCCGTTCTATCACGTGGTGGTGACCGACAGCCGTAAGCGCCAAGGCGGCACCAGCCTTGAAAGCGTAGGGCTGTTCAATCCCGTGGCGCGCGGCGCTGAAATCAAGCTACGTCTGAACGTAGCTCGAATCGAGCACTGGCTGTCCAAGGGCGCCCACATGTCGGAGCGTGTCAAGTATCTACTCACCAGCTTCCGTAAGCAGGCCGCGTAAGGTCTCAAGGGCACGCGATGAGCGGCGAATCATCGGCGCTCATCCAACTGGGGTTCGTGGGAGCGCCGTTTGGCGTGCGAGGCTGGGTCAAACTGCGTTCGCACACCGATCCTCCGGAGCGACTGCTCGATCATCGCAGCTTGGAGATAGGCCAGGGAAGTGTCTGGCAGAACTACCGCATCGAGGCGAGTGGCCGCAGCGGCGGCGCGCTGACCGTGAAATTGACGGGAGTCGAGGATCGAGACCAGGCGCAGGCTCTGCGTGGCGCTCAGGTTTGCGTGTTGCGCAGTGAACTGCCGCGGCGCGACGACAAGGATTTTTACCGCGCCGATCTGATCGGTTGCGAGGTGGTGAATCTAGAGGGTTTAGGGCTGGGAACCGTGCAGCATTTTATTGAAACGCCGGCGCAGGTTCTGATGGTGGTGCGCGGCAGGCAGGAATATTGGATACCGGCCGTAGCGCTGCATTTGCGGCGAGTGGAATTACAGGCGCGCCGGGTGATCGTGGACTGGAACGCGACACCGGGCTAGACGCGGTCGGCTAGACGCGGTCGGCCAGTCGTCGCTGGACGTCACGGGTTGTTTATGCGCATTGCGGTGGTGACCTTGTTTCCGGTGATGATCCGCGAGGCGCTTGAGCACGGTGTCCTCGGGCGGGCGCTGGAGCGCGGTGTGCTCGAGGTGGTGTGCGTTGACCCTCGCGACTTCGCGGCCGACGTGCATCGCAGCGTGGATGATCGCTCCTACGGCGGCGGCCCGGGGATGGTGCTGAAGGTTGAACCGCTGCGCAGCGCATTGCGCACCGCGACGGCAGGTATGCCGGGAGGCACCCGGCGAGTGTACTTGGGTGCCGACGGGCGCAGATTTGATCAGGCGCTGGCGCGCGAAGCGCGCGCTTGGCCGGGGTTGGTGCTGGTGGCCGGACGCTACGAGGGTGTCGACGAGAGACTCCTCGAGAGCGAGACCGACGAGCAGTGGTCGATCGGTGACTATGTGCTTTCTGGCGGCGAACTGCCGGCGCTGGTGGTGATCGACGCGATTGCGCGGCTGATGCCGGGAACACTCGGCAGCGCGGAATCAGCGGAAACGGAATCGTTCAGCGATGGATTGGTGGATTGGCCGCATTACACGCGCCCTCCGGCCATCGATGGGCTGGCGGTGCCCGCGGTGTTGATGTCCGGCGATCACGCGGCCATCCAGCGCTGGCGATTGCAGCAGGCGCTGGGCCGCACGTGGTTGCGGCGGCCGGAACTGCTGGAGCGCCGCGGCATGAGTGATGAAGAGCGGGTTTTATTGGAAGAATTCAAGATGCAGCGTGCCAAGGGCACGCGGCGCATCGAAGACAGTCAAAGGTGAGGACGAATGCTATGAACAAGATCATCCAGGAATTGAACGGCGAACGCGCCACGCGCAAGCTGCCGGATTTCAACCCGGGCGACACCGTCGTGGTGCAGGTTAAAGTCGTTGAAGGCGATCGCGAGCGAGTACAAGCATACGAGGGCGTGGTGATTGCCAAGAAGAACCGCGGCTTGAATTCTTCGTTCACGGTGCGCAAGATTTCTCATGGCGAAGGCGTGGAGCGCGTGTTTCAGACCTTCAGTCCTGCGATCAGCGAAGTGAGTGTGAAGCGCCGGGGTGCGGTACGGCGCGCCAAGCTGTACTACCTGCGTGACCTGTCCGGCAAGGCCGCGCGCATCGATGAGAAAATCTGAACTTAGGTTGAATCCTAAGTAGGGCGGGAGGCTTTGCATGGGTGTCGGATCCGCTCTGATGGGATTCTTTGGCCTGGTGTGGCGAATACTCGACGGGATCCGCAAGGTCCTGGCCTTGGTGCTGTTGCTGGTGATCTTCGGCTTCATCCTCGCGGCGTTGCATACCTCCATTCCCATGGTGCCGCACTCGGCGGCGCTGGTGATTGCACCTGAGGGAGAACTGGTCGAACAGCTGGCCAGCGACCCGGTACGCCGCGCCTTCGGGCAGGCCTCCGGCGGCCCGGCCCCCGAAACTTTGCTCAGAGATGTAACTGATGCCATCGCGGCGGCGAAGACCGACCCACGCATCAAGCTCATCGTGCTGGATTTAGGGTCGTTGGATGCCTCAGGCCTGTCCAAGCTGCAGGAAATCGGTGCCGCGCTGCGCGATTTTCGCGCGGCGGGCAAGCGTGTAGTGGCGGCGGCCGATTCCCTCGATCAGACCCAGTACTACCTGGCGGCGCAAGCGGGCGAGGTGTATCTCGATCCCATGGGGCTGGTCTACCTCGACGGCTTCAGCTATTACCGTATGTTCCTGAAGGACGCCATCGACAAGCTGGGTGTCGACGTCAATGTGTTCCGCGCCGGGACGTACAAGAGTTACACGGATCAATTTTCCCGCAGCGACATGGCGCCGAGCGAACGCGACGAGAGCGGCGTGTGGTTGGCGGCATTGTGGGGCGCGTACAACCAGGACGTGACCCGAGCCCGCTCGCTGCCCGCGGGCGCGCTCACCGAGTTCATCACCGACCAGCCGGCGGCGCTTGCCGCGGTCAGCGGCGATGCGGCCAAGTTGGCGTTGCAGCGCGGTCTGGTCACTGCGCTGAAGAGCCGGCGGCAAATGGCCGACGAATTGAAGGGATTGGTGGGCGAAGATGAAGAAACACACTCCTTCAGCGCCATAGGCATGCCGCAGTATTTGGTTTCGGTACGCTCCAAGCATGTGCTGAAGTCCAAATCGGAGTCCAAGGTCGGCGTGGTGGTGGCCTCGGGAATGATTCTCGACGGCCGTCAACCGCCGGGGACCATCGGCGGAGAAAGCACGTCGGAGCTGTTGCGCCAGGCGCGTTTCGACAATGCGGTGAAAGCGGTGGTGCTGCGCGTCGACAGTCCGGGCGGCAGCATGTTCGCCTCGGAACAAATCCTGCGCGAAGTGCAGTCACTGCGTAAAGCCGGCAAACCGGTCGTGGTCTCCATGAGCACCTACGCGGCCTCCGGTGGATACTATATTGCAGCGGGGGCGAATCAAATTTTTGCCAGCCCCACCACCTTGACCGGATCGATCGGGGTGTTTTCGGTGGTGCCGACTTTTCAGCGCACCTTGGAGAAGCTCGGAGTCAAAGTCGACGGCATCGGCACCACGCCGCTGGCCGGCGACATGCGCTTCGATCGCGCCCTCAGTCCCGCGACCCGCCAGATATTGCAGTCCTCAGTCGATCACGCTTATGCGGAATTCCTGCATCGTGTCGGTGACGGTAGGAAGAAGCCGGTGGAGGAAGTGGATAAGATCGCGCAGGGCCGGGTATGGGCCGGTACCGACGCGCAGCGCGTCGGATTGGTGGATCACATGGGCGGCCTGAAGGACGCCACCGATGCGGCGGCTAAACTCGCCCAATTGGGCGCTGACTACGATATCGACTACATCGAAACTGAATTGAGCCTGAAGCAGCAGCTGTTGATGCAGCTGCGCTCCGAATCGTTAAGCGTGGGTCAAATGGTCGGAATCATTGCGCCACGCGGCGACCTCGAACGCGTTCTCGACCCCGTGCTCGAGCAGGCTCGAGCCATTGCCCGATTGAACGACCCGCGCGGGCTGTACGCCTACTGCTGGTGCCGCGAACCGCGCATCGGGCTAAAAACGCTGGGCGGACGCTAGGAACGGGGTGAATACCGCCGACGCTATACTCGGGCGCAGGAGCTGCCGAGCATTCACCGCCGAACCCGTGGCCGTCGACACCATACGCCGCATTCTGGAAACCGCGCGGCGGGCGCCGTCCGGCGGCAACCTGCAGCCCTGGCATGTGCACGTACTGTGGGGCGCACGCATGCGGGAATTTCGCGAGCTCGTGGCCGGTAAATTACACAGTCATCCGGAAGGCGAGGGCAGCGAGTACGACGTCTATCCGCCCAATCTGAAGGAACCGTATCGCACGCACCGCTTCAAATGCGGCGAGGATTTGTACGCGACCATAGGCGTTGGCCGTGGCGACCGGCCCGCGCGATTGGCGCAATTTGCCAAGAACTACGATTTTTTCGGCGCGCCCATGGCGCTATTTTTCACCGTCGACAGAATCATGGGGCCGCCCCAATGGGCCGACGTCGGCATGTTCATGCAAAACATCATGCTGCTGCTGCACGATACGGGTCTGCAGAGCTGTCCTCAAGAGGCATGGTCCGCGTGGTACAAGACCATCGGTGAATTCTTCACTCTGCCGCCGGAGCACATGCTGTTCTGCGGCTTGGCCGTGGGTCACGGCGAAAAAAACGCGCCGATCAATCGATTGGTCACTGATCGTGCCGCGCTCGAGGAGTTCGTGACTTTCGTCGGGCCGTGAACCTTCCTCGCAGCGTGTCCGAGCAACGCCCTCGCTTTAGAGGCTGGTCCAGTCCAGAGTGATCTTCCCGGACTTCCCCGAATTCATGATCTCAAATCCTTCCAGGTAGTCGTTGATGCCTAAGCGATGGGTGATCACCGGCCGCACGTCGAGGCCGCTTTGCAGCATGCTCGACATTTTGTACCAGGTTTCGAACATCTCGCGGCCGTAAATGCCCTTGATCACCAGGCCTTTGAAAATGACCTGGTTCCAGTCGATGGCGGTCTCGCCGGGAGGGATGCCGAGCATGGAGATGCTGCCGCCGTGATTCATGGTGCGCAGCATTTCGCGAAGCGCCGAGGCATTGCCCGACATTTCGAAGCCCACGTCGAAACCCTCCTCCATACCGAGATCGCGCATGGCGTCATCCAGCGATTCACGCGACACATTGAGGGCCTTGGAGGCGCCCATTTTTGCGGCGAGCTCCAGCCGATAGTCATTGACGTCGGTGATGACCACGTGCCGCGCGCCGCAATGCCGGGCGATAGCCACCGCCATGATGCCGATGGGACCGGCGCCCGTGATCAGCACATCCTCGCCGACGACGTTGAAGGCCAGCGCCGTGTGTGTGGCGTTGCCGAACGGATCCAGTATCGAGGCGATCTCATCGTCTATGGCGCCGGGCAGCTTGAACACATTGCTCGCCGGGATGGTGAGGTACTCGGCAAACGCGCCGGCGCGGTTCACGCCCACGCCCTGGGTGTTGCGACATAGGTGCCGTCGGCCTGCGCGACAATTGCGGCAATGGCCGCAGGTGATGTGGCCTTCGCCGGAAACCCGGTCGCCGGTGCTGAAGCCGCGTACTTCACCGCCCATGTCGACGATTTCGCCGGCATATTCGTGTCCCACGGCCATGGGCACGGGGACGGTCTTTTGCGCCCAGGCGTCCCAGTTGTAAATGTGCATGTCGGTGCCGCAAATGGCGGTGCGATGCACTTTGATGAGCACGTCATTGTGACCCACCGTAGGTTCCGGAACGTCCTGCAGCCAGATGCCCGGCTCTGCGCGCGCTTTAACCAGTGCTTTCATTCGTTGCCACCTGTTTTACCGACCACGCTAGTGAATGACGCCGAGATCGCGTCCCGCCGACTCAAATGCTTGAACGACCTTATCGAGCTGTTCTCGCGTGTGCGCAGCACTCATTTGGGTGCGAATTCGCGCTTTTCCATGGGGCACCACCGGAAAGGCGAAAGCCACGACGTACACGCCCTGTGCTTGAACTTGCGCGGCGAGCTTCACTGCCAGCGGCGCATCGCCCAGCATCACGGGAATGATGGGATGTTCTCCGGGCAGTAAATTGAATCCCAACCCCTGCATCTGCTCGCGGAAGTAGCGCGCATTGGCGTGCAGTCGCTCACGCAGGTCGGTGGAACCTTCCAGCAGGTCGAGTACTTTAATCGTGGCCGCGGCCACCGGCGGGGCGATGCTGTTCGAAAAAAGGTAGGGCCGGGACCGCTGGCGCAGCCAGCCGACGATCTCGCGGCGCGCCGCCACATAACCGCCGCTGGCACCTCCTAAGGCCTTGCCCAGGGTGCCGGTAAGAATGTCGATGCGCCCGATGACACCACGCAGTTCGTGCGAGCCACGGCCGCGTTCGCCGATGAAGCCGGTGGCATGCGAATCATCCACCATGACGAGGGCACCGTAGCGGTCGGCCAAGTCGCAAATTTCTTTCAACTTGGCGATCGATCCATCCATGGAGAACACGCCGTCGGTGGCTATCATGCGCACGCGAGCGTTTTGCGAGTCTTGCAACGCCGCTTCGAGCTCGTTCAAGTCGTTGTTGGCGTAGCGCAGGCGGCGTGCCTTGCACAGGCGAATACCGTCGATGATGCTGGCGTGATTCAAGGCGTCGCTGATAACGGCGTCCTGCTCGTCGAGCAATGTCTCGAAAAGGCCGCCGTTGGCGTCGAAGCAGGAGGAATACAAAATCGTATCCTCCATCGACAGGTAGGCGCCCAAACGCTCTTCAAGCTCGCGGTGCACGCTTTGCGTGCCGCAGATAAAACGCACCGAAGCGACCCCATACCCAAAACGAGCAAGCCCATCGTGTGCGGCCTGAACCACCTCGGGATGGTTGGCCAATCCCAGGTAATTATTGGCGCACAAGTTGATCATCTCGCGCCCGTCGGCGAGACGCACCACCGCGCCTTGGGCCGAACCGATGACGCGCTCGCGCTTCAAGAGGCCCGCCGCGTCGAGCGCTTGCGTGTCGCGCGCAAGGCGCTCGCGAAAATCTTTTAGCACAGGTTCCTTGAATTCCGGGTCGGGACGTTCATGGCGGTATTATAACGGCTTGGCACGCGCCGCCACGGCTATCTGGGGCATGGACGGTTATGACAATTGACGAGCAGGCTGATAATCACCGCCTCGACAAATGGCTCTGGCACGCGCGCTTTTACAAAACGCGCAGCTTGGCCACGGCAGCGATCAACGGCGGAAAAGTGCACATGAACGCCGAGCGGGTCAAGCCGGCGCATCGCGTGCGCGTCGGTGATCGCTTGAGCCTGTCACTGAGCGGCATGGTGGCCGAGTTCGAGGTCCTGGCGCTGCCGCGGCGGCGCGGTCCCGCCGCCGAAGCGCAGGCGGCCTATCTTGAAACTCCCGCCAGTGCGCAGCGTCGCGCGAAGCTGCAGGAGCAATTGCGGCTGGCGCAGGTGTCGCGGCCCCGCTCCGAGGGGCGACCTGACAAGCGCGATCGGCGGCGACTGATGCGGCTGCAGCGGGATCAAACCTGAATCCGCAGGGCCGCCGCGGAGCGGCGGGCGGATGCGCGCGGCTTGCGCGCCTTACGCCCATAGATCCGCCATGCTCTCCGGATCGTCCAGGTCGCAGTTGCCGGCGGATTCAGGCTGCAGAGCTTGCCACTGCGTGTTCGACCAAAACGCGCTGGCAATTCCGGCGGTGGCCAGTTCCCTGGGTTGCGGCTTCGGCCCGAAACGGCTGGCGATCTCGCTCAAGCCAGGATTGTGTCCGCATATCATGATGTGACGGAGCGCAGGATCGCAACCGCCAAGTAACCGCCAGATAGTTTCGGGGGTGGCCAGGTACAATTCGCGCGCGCATTGCACTTGCTTGGCATCGAGCTCGCACGCGGCGGTGACAATCTCGGCCGTCGCCCAGGCGCGTTCTGCCGGGCTCACCAATATCAAGTCCGGGATGAGGTCGCGGTAGACGATACGTGCCGCCATCTCCTGCACCTCTATGCAGCCGCGGCGCGTCAAGCTGCGCTCAAAGTCCTCCGCGCAGGAATCGATGGACTGCGCTTTCCCGTGCCGCAACAGCGTCAGTCTGCGTGAACCCACAGATGGCCATCCTCGATTTTGGTGGCGAATACCCGCACCGGCTCGTAGGCGGGCGGACTCAATGCCTCGCCCGTGCGCAGGCAGAAACGCGCACCGTGTCGCGGGCAAATAATTTCCGTTCCCTCAATGGCGCCACCGGTCAGCTGCGCGCCGTCATGCGTGCATATGTCTTCGATGGCAAAATAGGCGTCGCCGCTGCGAACGACCGCGATCATGCGTCGTCCCGCAGGGACCGAAATGGTTTGTCCGTCGCTTAGAGCCACGGCGGGTCCCACGTCAAGCCATTTCACGTCCGCTCCTTCACGTCAATCGGGTGTTACATCATGCCGGTTTGCAGGCGAGCTTCATCCGACATCATTGTTTGGTTCCATGGCGGATCGAATACCAACTCGACGTTGGCATGCGCCACGGTGGGAACGATTTGCACCTTATCGCGCACATCCTGCACCAGCACCTCCCCCATGCCGCAACCTGGGGCCGTCAATGTCATTTTGATGTCGACATTGCGCGACGCGTCCTCGTTCTTGCTGACTTCGCACTCGTACACCAGTCCCAGGTCGACAATATTGACCGGAATTTCCGGGTCGTAGCAAGTCCTGAGCTGCTGCCAGATGATGTTCTTGATGTCTTCCTCGGAGGCGCCCGGTGGCACGTCGGGCGCCGTCGCGGCCGTCTTGCCGATGGCGTCCGCATCCTGGCCTGCGATGCGGAACAGATTGCCGTCGATATAAACCGTGAAGCTGCCGCCCAGCGCCTGGGTGATGTAGCCCACGGAGCCCAGTTGGAGGTTCACTTCGACGCCGGCGGGGATGGCCACCGCCTTGACTTCGCGTTGCACGACAATGGGTTCGTTTTCGTAGGAGCGCATTGGTTAACAGCTCACTCGGTGCTGACTGCAGGCAGGGCTTGCGGATGGGCGGATCTGAGGGCGGAGGCCAGCGTGTGCCAGCACAAACTCGCACATTTCACCCGGGCGGGGTACTCGCGCACTCCGGAAAGAGCCGCGAGCTTGCCAAGTTCGTCGGCTCCAGTCGATGCATCATCCGTCAGCAGCCGGTGAACGCGATCGAACAGCTGCAATGCCTCGGCACGCGTCTTGCCCTTTACCGCTTCGGTCATCAATGAGGCCGACGCGGTCGAAATGGCGCAACCCTGACCTTCGAAGCGGATGTCGCTGATGGTGTCGTCTGCCAACCGCAGGCGCACCGTCAAACGGTCTCCGCACATGGGATTGAATCCTTCCACGCTGGCATCGGCCGGTTCCAATCCCCCGAAATTACGCGGCCGACGGTTGTGGTCGAGAATCACATCTCGGTACAGATCGTTGAGTTCCATGGTCGTTAAGCGAAAATCTTGCGCGCCCGTTCGATTCCGGCGGCAAGCTTATCGATTTCCTCGAAGGTGTTATAGAAGGCGAACGATGCCCGCGCCGTCGCCGGCAATGCGAAAAATTCCATGACCGGCATGGCGCAGTGATGGCCGGTGCGAATGGCAATGCCGTCCTCATCCAGAATGGTCCCCAGGTCGTGCGGATGCACGCCGGCGACTACGAATGACACCAAGCTCGCTTTGTCGGCGGCCGTACCGACGATGCGAAGCCCAGGGATCAGGCTCAATACCGCCGTGGCACGCTCGAGCAGAGCGCTCTCGTGCGCATGCGCGGCGTCACGGTCGAAGCTCTGCAGAAACGCCACTGCCGCGCCCAGGCCGACGACACCGGAAATATTGGGCGTGCCCGCTTCGAACTTATTGGGCAGCCCGTTGTACGTGGTCTTGGCAAAGGTCACTGAAAGTATCATTTCGCCGCCGCCCTGCCAGGGCGGCATGCGCTCCAGCAAATGCTCGCGCCCGTACAGGACGCCGACGCCGGTGGGGCCGTACATTTTATGGCCCGAGAAGGCGTAGAAATCACAATCGAGATCCCGCACATCCACATCCATGTGCGATACCGCCTGAGCGCCGTCGATCAGTGTGACAATGCCGCGTTGTTTGGCGGCGGCGATGAGGCGGCGCACCGGCAGCACCGTGCCGAGTGCATTCGACACATGCGCGCAGGCAAACAATCGCGTGCGCGGGCTCATCAGCGCCGCTACCGAGTCAAAGTGCACCTCACCGTGGGCGTCGATGGGCGCGACCACCAGCGTCGCCCCAGTTTGCTCGCACACGATCTGCCAAGGCACGATATTGGCGTGGTGCTCCAAATGCGTAATGAGTATTTCATCGCCCGGCTGCAGCATCGGCCTGGCATAACTTTGGGCAACGAGATTGATGGCTTCGGTAGTGCCGCGAACGAAAATGATTTCGTTGCGCGAGCGTGCATGGATGAAGTCCACCACCTTGTCGCGCGCGGATTCGTACAGTGCGGTCGCCTCCTGGCTCAAGGTGTGTATGCCACGGTGGATGTTGGCATGGTGGTGGCGCTCGTAGTCATCAACGGCGTCGATCACGGCGTTTGGGCGATGCGCGGAGGCGCCGTTGTCCAAATAGACCAAGGGCTTGCCGTGCACCAGGCGCGACAGCAACGGGAACTGCCGGCGCAGGGCAGCGACGTCGAAACTTACGGGACGGGCGGCCAGTGCAATGTTGTTCATCTAAATTTCCGCAGGGTTTGCGAATCCGGTAATTGGGCAATGAGCGCATTTTCGATCGCCGCACGCGCGGCGACCACCGACATGCCGGTCAGGACATCGGCCAGGAAGGCGTACACCAGCAAACTTTGTGCCGTGTCGCGGTCCAGGCCGCGCGACAGCATGTAAAAGAGCATGTCGGGGTCGAGCCGGCCGGTGGTCGCGCCATGCGCGCATTTGACTTCATCGGCATGGATTTCCAGCTGCGGTCGCGTGTCAATCTCAGCGGTGGGGGAGAGCAGCAGGCCGCGGCAGGATTGTTGCGATTGCGCATGCACCGCACCGGCGTTGACGATCACTTTGCTGTTGAAAATTACACGGCTCGAATCGCCGGCGATGGCGCGCGCGGTTTGATTGCTGCGCGTCTCGGGTGCGCCATGCGTGACGATGTTGACGCAGTCGACGTGCCGCTCGTCATGCCCCACCAGCAGCGAATTGCTGTCGAGGGATGCGCCGGGCTGGTCCAGATGCGCCTCCAGGGCGGTACGCACCAGGCCGCCCCCCAGCACGATGGTGAATTGCTTGCAGCGGCTGTCCCGATCCTGATGGATGTTGAGGGAGTCGACGTGAGTGGCAGACGCGCCGGTCGCATACACGCGGTAATGCTCCAGTTGTGCTCCCTGCCGCAAGGCGAGATGCGTACTGGAATCTATCAGCGGCGTGTGCTCGCCCTGCGCCACGTGCTGCTCGATGATGGTCGCACTGGATCCCGCGCAAGCTTCGATGATGACCCGTGGGTAGGCGATATTGTCGGCGCCGTCGCCGGATGCGACATGCAGAATGACCAGCGGCGTTGCCAGCCGGCCGGTGATCTTCAAGTACAAACCATCGACGAACAGCGCGGTATTGAGCAACCCCCAACGCTGCTGGTCGGCGTCCGACAGCGGCGTAAGGAAGCGCAGCAGCGCCTCGGGATCGAGCCGTGCGATGTCGCGCAGACTGCGGATTTCCACACCTTCGATCATCTCGCCCGCGGTGGGCAGCGTGGGATGGCCATTGACCATGTGCAACGTGATGGCGCGTTCAGCATTGCCCAGCAGCGCCAGCGACGCATCCGCGGGGAGGGCGTCGCGGGTGTTGCGCGGCGCATCCACAAAGCTGCGTGCGGCGAGGCTGCGCAAATCAGTGTACCGCCAGGTCTCGTCGCGCATGGTCGGCAGGCCGAGCTGCAGAAACCTCTGCATGGCCTGCTCACGTATGGGCAGCAGCGAATCGACGTCGCGCGACTGCCACTGCGCCGCGAAGGAGCGCAGCGCCGGCGATTGCGGCAGGGTCGGTAGTTGCGCCACGCCGCTCATGCGACTTGGGCTCCTGCCACCCAGTCGTAACCGCGGCGCTCGAGCTCCTTGGCGAGCGACTTGTCGCCCGACTTCAGTATCCGACCGCCCGACAACACGTGCACGTGATCCGGCTCAATGTAGTCCAACAGGCGCTGGTAGTGGGTCACCAGCACCACCGCACGCTGCGGATCGCGCAGACTGTTCACGCCGGTGGACACCACTTTGAGCGCATCGATGTCCAGACCGGAATCCGTCTCATCCAGAATTGCCAGCTTCGGTTCCAGCACCAGCATCTGCAGCACTTCGTTACGCTTCTTCTCGCCCCCCGAGAAGCCCTCGTTGACGCCGCGCGTCAGGAAGGATTCGCTCATCTGCATGAACTTCATCTTCTGTTTGATGAGCGCGAGAAATTCGTAGGCGTCGACTTCGGATTCGCCGGCGGCCTTGCGTTTCGCATTGAGCGCGGCTTTCAATAGATACACATTGTTGACGCCGGGAATTTCGACCGGGTATTGAAAACCCAGAAACAGGCCCGCGCGGGCGCGCTCCTCGGCGGGCAGCGCCAACAAGTCGCGGCCTTCGAACGTCACGGAACCGCCCGTGATGTCGTAATCCTCGCGGCCGGCCAGCACTTGCGCGAGAGTGCTTTTGCCCGACCCGTTCGGGCCCATGATGGCATGCACCTCGCCGGCATTGACCTCGAGATTGACGCCTTTGAGTATGTCTTTGCCCGCGACGCGGGCACGCAAATCAGTAATTTTAAGCAAAATATTTCCTCTAAAGCCGCTAGCCGACGGCGCCTTCCAAGCTCACGCTCAACAAATTCTGCGCTTCGACCGCGAACTCCATCGGCAGCTCTTTGAACACCACTTTGCAAAACCCACTGACGATCATATTGACCGCGTCCTCCGCCGAGATGCCGCGCTGCAGACAATAGAACAGCTGATCCTCGCCAATCTTGGACGTGCTTGCCTCGTGTTCCACCGTCGCCGTGGGATTCTTGACCTCCATATAGGGGAAGGTGTGCGCCGCACACAACGGCCCCATCAGCAAGGAGTCGCATTGGGTAAAATTGCGTGCGCCGGCGGCGCTCGGCAGGATCTTCACCAGTCCCCGGTAGGTGTTCTCGGCATGTCCGGCCGAAATTCCCTTAGAAACGATGGTGCTCTTGGTGTTGCGCCCGATGTGGATCATCTTGGTGCCCGTGTCGGCCTGTTGATAATTGTTGGCGACCGCGACTGAATAGAACTCACCGATCGAATTCTCGCCCCGCAGCACGCAGCTGGGGTACTTCCAGGTAATCGCGGAGCCGGTTTCCACCTGGGTCCAGGAGATCTTCGAATTGCGTCCACGGCATTCGCCGCGCTTGGTGACGAAATTATAAATGCCGCCGATCCCATTCTCGTCGCCTGGATACCAGTTCTGGACGGTGGAGTACTTGATCTGCGCATCGTCCAAGGCCACCAGCTCCACGACCGCGGCGTGCAGCTGGTTTTCATCACGCATGGGCGCCGTACAGCCCTCCAAATAGCTCACCGTCGCGCGCTCCGCGGCGATTATCAGGGTGCGTTCGAATTGACCGGTCTTGGCGGCGTTGATGCGGAAGTAGGTCGACAGTTCCATCGGGCAGCGCACGCCGGGAGGCACGTAGACGAAGGAGCCGTCGGAGAAGACCGCCGAATTCAAGGCCGCGAAATAATTGTCTCCCGGCGGCACGACGCTCCCTAAGTAACGTTGTATGAGCGCCGGATGGTCGCGAACCGCATCCGAGAACGAGCAAAAGATGACTCCGGCCTTGCCCAGTTTCTCCTTGAAAGTGGTGGCAACCGAAACGCTGTCGAACACGGCGTCGACTGCGACACCGGCCAGCCGTGCGCGCTCGTGCAGAGGAATACCGAGCTTGGCGTAGGTCGCGAGCAGCTTTGGATCCACCTCATCGATGCTCTTGGGCGCATTCGCCGGAGCGCGCGGCGCGGAATAATAGGAAATGTCCTGATAGTCGATGGGCTTGTAGTGCACATGCGCCCAGCTCGGCTCCCGCATGGTCTGCCAATGCCGGAAGGCCTTCAGGCGCCAGTCCAACAGGAACTGCGGCTCGTTCTTTTTCCTCGAGATGGCGGCCACGACGCCTTCATCGAGTCCGGGCGGCAGGCTGTCGGACTCAATATCGGTGACAAACCCATGCCGGTACTTTTGCGAGAGCAGGGCTACAACTTCTTCAGATTTGCTAGACACGAGAACTTCCTGTTGCCGTTACGCTTCGGATCGTTGAATTAAATGGGGTCGCTTTGCGCGCTTTCACGTCAACTGTGCACACGCATTTCCGACGCCAAGTCGGCAACGCGCAGCGCATTGGAGTCGAGCCCGGCGAGCTGGCGCAGCGTGACCTCTTCCAGGGCGCGGCGGATGGCCGCATTCACCCGCTGCCATGCACCGCCGACGCGGCACTGGCGTTCGATACCGCATTGGCTGGAAGCGCCGCTGCATTCCGTGATCGCGATCGGGCCTTCGAATACATCCAGGATCTGCGCCGCGGTGATCTGCTCCGGATTTCGCGCCAGACGATAACCGCCCTGAGCGCCGCGCGAGGAAATCACCATGCCGGCGCGTTGTAATCCTTTCAAGACCTTGCTCACCGTAGGCCGGCTCACCCGGGTCCGCTCAGCCAATTCAGCGGCAGCGAGCGTAAGTGCAGGCTCTTGCGCTAGACTGGCCAGCACGACGGTCGCGTAGTCCGTTAATTTACCCATTCGCAACATAGAAATTTCTACCCCGGGCCATAGCCCTATGTGGGACTATTTTAGTCCCATTTGATTTGCAGGTCCACCTGCAGGGCGGGTTCAGCTTGTTTTTGTTATCCTTGCGCCTGTATTCGACATCCGACAGCAGTGAGACAAGCCCGATATGAACACCGCAGAGTTAAGCGCCGCAGCACGCGCATTGGTCGCAAAAAGCCGAGGTATTCTGGCCGCCGATGAGAGCACGAGCACCATAAAGAAGCGCTTCGACACCATTAAACTTGAGTCCACGGAAGAGAATCGGCGGGCGTACCGCGAATTACTGTTTACCGCACCCGGCGCTCAGGATTACATCAGCGGCGTGATCCTGTATGACGAGACCCTGCGGCAGAAGACCAAGGACGGCGTGCCGTTCCCGGCCTACCTTTCTCAGCACGGCATGTTGCCCGGCATCAAAGTCGACATGGGTGCGAAACCGCTGGCCTGTTTTCCCGGCGAGACCATTACTGAAGGTTTGGATGGATTGCGGGAACGACTCGCCGAATACTACAAATTGGGGGCGAAATTCGCCAAGTGGCGCGCGGTCATCGATATCGGTTCGGGCATCCCGAGCCGCTACGCGATTGACGCCAACGCCGAGGCGCTGGCGCGTTACGCAACGCTGTGCCAGGAAGCCGGAATTGTGCCCATCGTCGAGCCTGAAGTGCTGATGGATGGTGCGCATACATTGCAACGCTGCGAGGAAGTGACCAATGTGGTGTTGGACCGGGTGTTCAGTCATTTGTTTGCTGCTCGAGTATTTCTCGAAGGCATGATCCTCAAGCCCAACATGGTCGTGGCCGGCAAGAAATCCGGGCAGAAGGCCTCTCCCGAACAGGTGGCTGAGGCCACGCTGCGCACGCTTAAGCGTCAAGTACCGGCCGCTGTGCCCGGCATTGCCTTTCTGTCGGGAGGCCAGAGCCCGGTCGAGGCGACCTCGCATTTGAGTCTGATGAATGCTGCGGGTCCTCTGCCGTGGGGCCTGACGTTCAGCTATGGCCGGGCGCTGCAGGAAGACGCGCTCAATGCCTGGGGCGGTAAAGCGGCCGGCTATGCCGACGGCCAGAAGGCTCTATTCGTTCGCGCCAAGCTCAATGGTTTGGCATCGACCGGAGCCTACAAGGGCACCATGGAAACTTCCGCTGCCTAAATCTGCGCACTCACACCGGTGCCGGGCGCCTGTGGGACGCCGATACCTACGGAAACGTCATTGAACCAGTCCGCCTCCATCATTGAAATTCGTAACGTGGATTACGCAGTCAGCGGCCGGCCGGTGTTCGCCGGCCTGGACATGGACATTCCGCGTGGCCGCATCACCGCAATCATGGGGCCGAGCGGCACGGGTAAAACCACGTTGCTGCGGCTAATTACCGGTCAGGTTGCTGCCGATGAAGGCTCCATCGTGGTGGCGGGCCAGGAAATGCGGGCGGTGCGCCGCAAGGACTTGTACGTGCTACGGCGGCGCATGGGAATGCTGTTTCAGAACGGCGCGCTGCTCACCGATTTATCGGTGTTTGAAAACGTCGCCTTTCCGCTGCGTGAGCATACGGATTTGCCGGAACGGTTGGTCCGACAACTGGTGCTCACCAAGCTGCAGGCGGTAGGCCTGCGCGGCGCGGCGGAACTCATGCCCTCTGAGTTGTCCGGCGGAATGAGCCGACGAGTCGCCTTGGCGCGCGCCATAGTCATGGATCCGGAGATCCTGATTTATGACGAACCCTTTGTCGGGCTGGACCCCATCTCCTTGGGGGTCATATTACGGCTGATCAGGCGCCTGAATGATGCGCTCGGCATCACCAGCATCGTGGTTTCGCACGATGTGCAGGAAATCTCGACCGTAGCCGACGTATTGTTTCTGCTCTCCGGGGGCAAAGTGGTCGCACGCGGCACGCCGCAGGAACTGCAATGCTATCCGTCGGAGATTGTGCGCCAATTCATGGGCGGCTTGGCCGACGGTCCGGTGCCGTTTCATTTCCCGGCTGCCGATTATTTCGGCGAACTGCTGTCGCGAGGGGAGGGCCCGTGAGGCTGATCAAGGAACTGTGGCTCAGCCTGGTCGAGTCCCTGGAGGGTTTGGGGGCGGTTGTGCGATTCTTTCTGCGCCTGCTCGTCGTTGCGCCGCGGGCGCTGCTGCGCCTCGACCTGATTGCGCAGCAGGTGTTCAACTCCGGCGCTTTGTCGTTGGTCATTATCATGCTGTCGGGCTTGTTCGTTGGCATGGTGCTGGGGCTGCAAGGATTCCAGCTGCTGCAGCGCTTCGGCTCCGAAGAGGCGCTGGGAGTCGCCGCAACCATCGGTTTGGTCAAGGAACTGGGTCCGGTGGTGACGGCCTTGCTGTTCGCCGGCAGGGCGGGGACCGCTTTGGCTTCGGAATTGGGTTTGATGCGCGCCACCGACCAATTGTCGGCCATGGAAATGATGGCCGTGGATCCGATACAGCGGGTGGTGGTGCCGCGCTTCCTCGGCGGCGTGATTGCCATGCCGCTGCTCGCCGCCATATTCAGCGTAATCGGCGTCTATGGAGCGCAGCTCGTGGGCGTGCAAATCATGGGCGTCGATGCGGGCAGCTTCTGGTCGCAGATGCGGGCGTCCGTCGGGCTGAAGGACATCAACGAGGGCATCGTCAAGAGCTGCATATTCGGCATCGCCTGCAGCCTGATCGCGGTGTATGAGGGATATTACGCGACGCCGACGGCGGAAGGCGTTGGTCGCGCGACCACGCGCACCGTGGTCACGTCGGCGGTGGTTATTCTTTTCTTCGACTATTTGATTACTGCGGCGTTTCTGTAAGAGGGTTTTATTATGCGCAAGTCGACTACCTTGAATCTCGGTACCGGAACATTTGTCCTGCTGGGCTTCGCGGCGCTGTTTTTCCTGACGACGCAAACCACCAGCCGCGGAATCTCCCTTGGCAGCACGCCGCACTACAATCTGTCGGCGAAGTTCGACAACATCGGCGATCTCAAAGTGGGCGCTCCGGTGTCGATGTCGGGAGTCGAAATGGGTCGTGTGACGAAAATCACCTTCGATCTGAAGGAGTACAAGGCGATAGTCAGCATGCGCATGGACGCACGCTACGCACAGATACCCACGGACAGCGATGCCGCCATTTACACCCAAGGGTTGCTGGGTGGTAAGTTCATCGGCATCACCGCCGGCGGGGCGGATACTTATCTAAAAGACGGCTCGCAAATCGATTTTACGCAGTCCGCCTTCGTGCTCGAGAATCTGATCGGACAGGTGCTCGCGAATTTCACAAAGAGCAGTGCGCCTGCGGATTCCAGCACCCCTAAGCCGGACGCGCCTGCGCCGCAGACAAAAGCCACGGAGAAAGCAAAATGAAACGACTCACGATATTAGCGATGCTGGTTTCGATCATGGCGGCCGGCGCGCACGCGGCAGACCCGCCGCCGGCGACTAGCGTCGCGCCGAGCACTCTGGGCCCGCAGGAATTGGTGGAGAATTCCGCCAAGCGCATGCTGGTGGAGCTGGATAAGAACCGCCCGATGTACAAGGGCGATCCGGCAAAGCTCGATTCATTGGTCGCCAACGTACTGCTGCCGAACTTCGACACCGAGTATGCGGCGCGGCTGGTGCTCGGCCAGACTTGGCGCACGGCGACGCCCGATCAGCGCAAGCGTTTCGTCGACGGCTTCTATCATTCGCTGCTGCGCAATTACGGTGCAGCGCTGGTCGATTTTACCGCCGACCGCTTCGTGATTCTGCCTTACAAGGGCGATGCCGCCGACGCGACGGCGACCGTGCGCACCGAAGTGAAACGCCAAAGCGGGGATAAAATTCCGGTCAATTTCAGCCTGCGGAAAGTCGATGGGGTATGGAAGGCCTGGGATGTGGTCATCGAGGGCATTTCCTACGTCAAAAGCTTTCGTACCGATTTTGCGGCAGAGATTCAGCAGAAGGGATTGGATGAGGTCATCACCCGGCTCGAGACGAATGCCAGAGCCGGCAGCGGCACGGCAGCCAGCCATTGATCGATAAGCGCCCGGTTGCCCGCACGCAGCGGCTTTTTGCCGGTCGAGACCGCTACAGCGGTGCCGGCCGACAGGACGCATCGTTCGAAGTTCTGGAGGGTGGTCGCGCACGCGTGCTCGGCTCACTGCATTTCAGCACGGTCAGTGCGCTGCTGACTGCAGGAGTCGATGCCATCGACGCCGGGCAGGCCACGGTAATCGACGTCGGAGGCGTGACCGCGAGCGACAGCTCGGGACTTGCGCTGCTGATCGAATGGCTGAGCATAGCCAAGGCAGACGGCAAAGAACTGCGCTACGAAAATATCCCCACCCAGTTGCATCAGCTCGCGCGCCTCAGCGAAGTCGAGGAACTGCTGGTTCCGGGCTAACGTTTTGCGCTAAAACCGCCGCCGTCAGTGACTCGGCGGCTGCGTTGCCGTCGGCGGCGGCGCCTTATCTAAATCCGGCTCCGCACCCGGATCGACCAACTGATCATCTTGCGGCATTTGGCCGTCAGACACGAGATAGGCACGGCGCGATAGGTAGGCATCGCGTACGAAGGCATAGGGGTCGTAGGCCTGCTGTAGGGTGTCATCCAAGGGCAGCAGTCCGGCACGCGTATCGATCAAGTTTACGCCGAAAAGACCCCACTTCACGCCGGTATTGCGAATGTATTGGCGCGGACTGGTATAAGCATCGACCAATCTGGCCGGTCCATCGCGCAAGTCCGACGGTCCCAGCAGAGGCAGTTCGATGAAGGGGCCCGGATGCACGCCCCAGTGCCCCAGGGTCTGGCCGAAGTCCTCGTTGTTTTTGTCCAGTCCCGCCGGTGTGGCAGGGTCGAGAATGCCGCCTAATCCCAGCGTTGAGTTCAGTAGGAAGCGTCCGAGGTCATTGGCCGAGGCGAGAAATTTACCCTGCAGCGCGTCGTTGAACATGACCGTGGTCGTTCCCAGGTTTTCGAAGAAATTCCGCACACCGGTGCGAATAGGCCGGGGCAGTATGCGCACGTAGGTGCGGGCCAAGGGCCTGGCCACAGCGTGGTCGAGCTTGTCGTTGACGCGGTATACGCCCCGATTCCAGGATTCCCACGGGTCTTGAGGTGAACGTGGGCTGTTGGGAGGCAGCGTAACGCAGGCGCTTAAGCTCAACGCAGCGATTATGCCGAGCGCCGCGGGCGCATACCTGTATTTCAGCATTTGAACTCTCTCCCCAGGGAAACCGCAAAGGATACCGTAATGATGCCGCTACGGTTGTGATGAACGTGCTGCGTCAATGCCGGCCGTTGCCGCCACGGCTGTCATCCGCCACGGTGTTTTTGCGCTCCTTCGGCATGGCGGCGCGCACCTCTTCGAGGCGCGCGCTGAAGCGCGCACGCTGAATGGCATCCAATCCCGGCATCCCCAGCGCGAGTTGCAACTGGTTGGCCGCCATTTTCAGATCGCCGGTCATCAGATAAAAGTACGACATGTAATAGTAAGAATCGGCGACGTCACCGGCGGCATTGGCGGCCTTGGCGATCAGCCGGGTTTGGTCCGGTGTCGGTTCCACCACATTGAACAAGTCGTCGAGCAACAGATGCGCACGCTTGTTGTCGCCGGCATGCATTAAGGTTTCCGCGAGCCGAATGGTCACGGGCACATTGCGTGGGAACAGGGTCAGCGCCTTGTCCAGCACCGCCTGCGATTCCTTCAGCTGGCCGTCGGCCAGATATGCCTGACCGAGCGCACCGTAGAACTGGCTAATCTTCGGGTGTTCATTTACCAAGGCCTGCAGGTCGGGGATAGCCACGGCAGGATTGCGCGAGGCAATGTCCGCCACCGCTTTGCCGTAGCGCTCCTCGATGCTCTTGCCGCCGCCATTCTTGGTCAACGAGACATAGTAGTCGCGTGCCGCCTGCGGATTGCCGACCAGTGATCGCAGCCGCTCGCGCATCAGCGTGTAGTTCAAAGAATCGGTGTGACGAATGCGGCCGATCTGTTCAGCGCGGTCGCGCGCCTCGGCGATTCGATCGGCCGGAAGCGGGTGATCGATCAAGAATTGAACGGCGCTGACCCGGCTCGGTTCAGGACCGCTCGAACCCAAGTATTCGAAGAAACTCGCCATCCCCAATGGATCGTAGCCGGCGCTCGCCATGGTGCCGATGCCGATGCGATCCGCCTCGTACTCGCTGCCGCGCGTGTAATTGATCTGATGCTGTATGGCCGCGCTCTGAGTCGCCAGGATGGCGCCCTCCATGGCATCGGGTGAGCCCCGCCCGGCCGTGGCGCCCAGCAGAATCGCAGCCAGCATGGCGGCCGTCGACATGAGGCCGGCATGACTCTGGTCGATGAGTTGTCTCACGAGATGGCGCTGTGTCACGTGCGCGGTCTCGTGGGCCATGACGCCGGCCAATTCGTTCTCGTTGCGAGTGGCCAGGATCAGGCCGCTTTGAATGGCTATGAAACCGCCCGGCATGGCAAAAGCGTTGACGATGGGATCCTTCAGCACGAAGTAGTAAAACTGATGCTGCCCTTCCTCGGCACGACTCGACAGGCTGTGGCCGATTTCCTGTATGTAGTCGCTGACTTCAGGGTCTTCGAGGACTTGTCCGGTCTGGCGGATTTGGGCGAACCATCCCAGGCCGGCGCGATATTCATCGTCGAGCGACACCGCGGCGGTTGCCGGGCTGCCCAGATCCGGCAGATCCTGATCGATCGCACTGGAACCCGTACCGATACCGGCGGCCCAACCCACACTGACCATGGCGCTCGCGCCGACCGCGGCGGCAAATGCACAAACTGACTTCAACAGTGACATTCGGCCTCCGTAATGGTCCTTGGAGTGCGGGCCCTGATCCAAAGTTCGCTCATATCCCCCGATAAATCAAAGAACTTCGGAGGCGTAGTCTGCCAGACGCGAGCGTTCGCCGCGGACCAAGGTGATATGGCCCGAAAACGCCCAGCCATGGAACCGGTTGACCGTATACGTGAGGCCCGACGTGGTCTCGGTGAGGTAAGGAGTGTCGATCTGGGCGATGTTTCCCAGGCACACCATCTTGGTGCCGGGGCCGGCACGGGTGACCAGTGCCTTCATCTGTTTGGGAGTCAAATTCTGCGCCTCGTCGATAATGATAAAGCGGTTGAGAAAGGTGCGCCCGCGCATGAAGTTCAACGAGCGGATTTTGATGCGGTGCCTGAGCAAATCGTTGGTGGCGCCGCGGCCCCAGGTGCCGCCGGGCTGGCCTTGGGTCAGGACCTCCAAATTATCCATTAGTGCGCCCATCCAGGGCTCCATTTTTTCCTCTTCCGTGCCCGGCAAGAAGCCGATGTCCTCGCCCAAGGGTATCGTGACTCGCGTCATGATGATTTCACTGAAGCGGTTGTGATCCAAGGTTTGCGCAAGTCCCGCCGCCAGCGTCAGCAGGGTTTTGCCCGTGCCGGCGGGACCTAGCACGGTGACGAAGTCGATTTCCGGATCCATCAACAAATTGAACGCGAGATTCTGCTCGCGATTGCGCGAGGTGACGCCCCAGACATTGTTGCGCTCCGCCCGATAATCGACGGTGAGTTCCAATATTGCCGAGTCGGCTTCGAGCTTGCGCACGATCGCCTCGACGCCGTTCTCGCCGGGATCGTAGACGAATTGATTCGTCTGCCATTCGCGTACCAGCGGACCCCGCACCCGGTAGAAGGTGCGGCTCTGCTGCTGCCAGGACTCCATGCCCTTGCCGTGCTTATCCCAAAAGTTCGGCGGTAGCTGCTGCACGCCGCTTGCCAAGAGGTCCGCGTCCTCGATGGTCTTATCGCTCGAATAGTCTTCCGCCTGGACACCGACGATGGCTGCCTTGATCCGCAAATTGATGTCTTTCGACACCAGCGTGACGCGCGCGCTGCGGAATTTGCGCTGCAGCGCCAGCGTGTCGGCCAGGATAGCGTTATCCGCCCCATGTCCCGGCAGACCGTCGGGCAACACGGATTCGAGCAATTGAGTTTGAAAGAACAGCCGGCCGCCCGGCGGTCGCTTGCCATGATTGATGGGCGCGGAAGTCGGCAGGGCGAGGCCGCGGTCGATTTGATTCTTGCCCGCACCCTTCATCAGCTCATCGAGAAAGCGGCTGACTTGGCGCACATTGCGCGCCGACTCCGACAAGCCTTTCTTGCCGGCATCGAGCTCTTCGAGCACGGTCATCGGAATGAAAATGTCATGCTCTTCGAAGCGGAAGATGGAAGTCGGGTCGTGCATCAATACATTCGTGTCGAGCACGAAAATGCGGCGCTCCGACTTGGTCTTGCGGCCTTTCACCATCGCGGCTCCGGCAGGCCGCAGGGGACCGGTCACAACGCCTGCACCGCCGCCAGCACTTCCGCGGCGTGACCTTTCACTTTGACTTTACGCCACGCATGCCGCAGCACCCCCTTGCCGTCGATCAGGAAAGTGCTGCGTTCAATGCCGAGGAACTTCTTACCATACATGCTCTTTTCCTGGATCACATCGTAGAGCGTGCAGATCTTCTTGTCCGGATCGCTCAACAGCTCAAAGGGAAACCCCATTTTTTGCTTGAACTTCTCGTGCGCCGCCAGGCTGTCTGCGGAGATGCCTAAAACCAGGCTCTTGGCTTTCTTGAATTGAGGATGGGCGGCGCTAAAATCCTCGCCCTCCTGCGTGCAGCCGGGTGTGTTGTCGCGCGGATAAAAGTATAGGACCACGGCACTGCCGATTGCTTCGCGCAAGGACCAGCTGCCGCCGGTGCCGTCGAGGGAAAACAGCGGCGCTTTCTTGCCGATTTCAATATTACTCATGGGTGGGCTCAACTTTTTACCGGTTCGAAGATGGCATCCAGGTTCAGGTGATCGCAAAAGTCCATGAACTCCTCGCGCAACACGCCGATGTGCAGGCGGCTCGGCACGTTGACGATCATCTGCACCGAGAACATGGGCGCGCCCGTATGCGCAGCGGCGTAGGCGCGCGTCGACAATTCCGCGATATCCACACCGCGCTGTGCAAAGAATCCCGACAGCCCGGCCACTATGCCGGTCTGATCCAGGCATACCACATCGATGGAGTAGGGCAGCATGTCATTGCGCGCCGCACGTTCTTCGGTGCGCCGCAACTGAATGTTCATGCCGGTGGCGTCGGCCAGCTTCTTGAACTCACCCTCGAGCTTGGCGAGAGTGTGCCAATTGCCGTTCACCAGCAGCAGCATGGCGAACTCGTTGCCAAGCGAAGTCATCCGGCTTTCGCTGATGCTTCCGCCGCAGTCGGCCACCGCTTTGGAGAGCTCATGGACCATGCCGACGCGGTCCCCGCCGACTGCGGAAATCACGATATGTTGTTTCATTGGTGCAAATTCTACCGGATGGACGCTTGCCAGGGTGCATGTCTGCCACTTAAGGTAGCGATAAGCGATATTTAGCGGAGCCACTTGATGTTTTCCGGAAGCATGGTAGCGATTGTCACGCCGATGACCGCCGACGGCGGCTTGGACTGGCCGGCGTGGGATCGATTGCTGGATTTTCATGGGCGCGAAGGCACGGATGGGATCGTCGTCGCCGGCACCACCGGCGAATCTCCTGCGCTATCGATCGATGAAATCGAGGAATTGGCGCGCAAGGCGGTCGCGCGCTGCCGCGGCAAGCTCAAGGTGATTGTCGGAGCGGGCACGCATTCTACCGCCGCTACCGTGGCGCGCGTTCGCGCGCTGTCGCGGCTCGGGGCCGATGCGCTGATGTTGGTGACCCCGTACTACAACAAACCACCGCAGGAGGGCCTGTACCGGCACTTCATGGCGGCGGCGGAAGCCTCTGCGGTGCCCGTTATTCTGTATAATGTGCCGGGACGTACGGCCGTTGATTTGTTGCCGAGTACGGTGGCGCGGCTGGCGCGACATCCTCAGATTGTGGCGATCAAGGAAGCCACAGGATCGCTGGCCCGGGCGCGAGAGACCTTGAGCGCCTGTCCGCCGGAGTTCACCCTGCTGTCGGGCGATGATGCCAGCGCCGTCGATTTGATGAGCGTGGGCGCGCGTGGAGTCATATCGGTGTCGGCAAACGTTGCACCGCGGCGGATGCACGAGGCCTGTGCAGCCGCACTGGCAGGGGATTTCGCGAAGGCGCGCGCGCTCGATGCCGGCTTGCAGCTTTTACATAAGGATTTATTCGTCGAGGCCAATCCGATACCGGTGAAGTGGGCGGTGGCGAGAATGGGCCTCATCGGGAACGCAATCCGCTTACCATTGGTCGAACTGTCGACGGCGCACCAAGATCGCGTGCTGCGCGCGATGCAAGCCGCCGGAATTACCTTTGAGGATCAAGCAGCATGAGTCTTGTTCGAGTTTTGATGTTGGTTACTGCGGCAGCGCTGCTGAGCGGCTGCCACTTATTTGGTAAATTGACGCCCGATTGCCATACCGCGCAGGAATATCAGCGGGCCGGCCAGGTGGCGCCGCTGAAGGTGCCAGCCGGGCTCGACGCGCCCAACACCAAGGACGCCCTGGTAATTCCCACCGTGGACCTTGCGCCGCCTCCGCTCGGGCCTAAAGACACCTGTCTCGATGTGCCGCCGCGTTACAAGCCAGCCCCGCCCAATAAGGCCGCCAGCAGCAGTTAAGGCTGTGGCGCCTGCCCCGGGGATCCGCGGCCGATTTGATCACTGGGGTCGCCTCCGGTACCCTTGCCGCCGCGCGCTGCGCGCCCGCAGGGCGAGTGCCAGGATGGCCCGAGTCAATTCCACCCGTGCGGCACGGTTTGAGCAGATTGAGGGTTTGAGCAGATTGAAGGTTTATGGAGAGGTGGCCGAGCGGTCGAAGGCGCACGCCTGGAAAGTGTGTAACACCTAACCGTGTTCGTGGGTTCGAATCCCACCCTCTCCGCCATTGAAATTGGTTGATGCGGCTCCCATTGACGAGTCTATGGTGGCTCGCGTTTGCATCTTCGCGACGACTGGCCACGAACCCCGTCAGGCCCGGAAGGGAGCAGCGGTAGCGGCTTTAAGTCGGGCGCCGAAGTCCTGCTGGCGCGGGCCGCCTCCTTTGGCGGGCCTAGCTCGGGCACCCGCTACCTAAAAGCCACGCGAGCGTGGAGTTCCGACGTTAAACTAATTCAATGAGCTATATCGTCTTAGCACGGAAGTGGCGCCCCAAGCGGTTCGCCGAGATGGTGGGGCAGGAACATGTGCTGCGCGCCCTCGCCAATGCGCTCGACAGCGGCAAGGTGCACCACGCCTTCCTGTTCACGGGTACACGCGGCGTCGGCAAGACCACGATTGCACGCATTCTCGCCAAATCCCTGAACTGCGAGACGGCGGGGGTGAGTTCCAACCCCTGCGGCGTATGCGCGGCCTGCCGCGAAATCGATGAGGGCCGTTTTGTGGATCTCATCGAAGTCGACGCCGCCTCGCGCACCAAAGTCGATGATACCCGCGAGTTGCTCGACAACGTGCAGTACGCGCCGAGCCGCGGCCGCTACAAGGTGTACCTCATAGACGAAGTGCACATGCTGTCGAATCATTCCTTCAATGCCTTGCTCAAGACATTGGAAGAGCCGCCGCCGCACGTCAAGTTCCTGCTGGCAACCACCGATCCGCAAAAGCTGCCGGTCACCGTGCTGTCGCGTTGCCTGCAATTCAGCCTCAAGCGATTGCCGGCCACGCTCATCGGCGAACGCCTGAAATTCATCGCCGCGGCGGAGAGCCTGCAGTTCGATCCGGCGGCGGCGGCGCTGCTGGCACGTGCCGCCGAGGGCAGCATGCGCGATGCGCTGAGCTTGATGGATCAGCTGATCGCGTTCGGCGGAGGCACCCTAAACGAGGCCAATACGCGCGCCATGCTCGGCACCATCGATCGCGGCCACGTCGGCCGGCTCATTGACGCCTTGGCGCGCTCGGACGGGCCGGCGCTTCTGGCGGAAGTTAAAGATCTCGATCGCGACGCCCCGGACTACGACCGGGCGCTGGTTGAATTGGCGGCATTCCTGCAGCGCGTGGCGATCGTGCAAATAGTGCCCGAGGCCGCGCAACAAGATGAGGAATTCGACGCAGCTTCGCTGGCGCGGCTCGCGCAGGCAATTTCCGCGGAGGATGTGCAGCTTTATTATCAGATCGCCTTGGGTGGGCGGCGCGATTTGGCAATGGCGCCGGAGCCACGCCTGGGGTTCGAAATGACCTTGCTGCGCATGCTGGCATTTCGTCCCGACATTGTCGCGACGCAGGAAGGAGCCAAGAGCCGCGACTCGGTTGCGGCTCCGGTCGCCCGCGGCACTTCTCAAACCCGTGCCGCCGTGCCAAGTCCCGCGGCAGCGCATACCGCGCCGGGCTCCGCCGCGGGCGCTGCTGGAAATTCGCCCAACCTAAGGTTGACCAGCATTGACGCGGGGAATTGGTCCACGGTGGTGGAGGCGGCGAACTTGAGCGGCATGGTGCGCCAGTTCGCGTTGAACTGCGTGCCGGCAAAATTCGAGCACGATGCGTTGACGCTGAAGATCGATCAAACAACCGCAGATCGACGCACGCGGCCGATTGAAGAGAAAATGCTGCAAGGACTTTCAAAGTATCTCGGCCGCGAAATTCGTATGAATTTTGAGACGGCGCAAGCGGCACTGGCGACGCCGGCGCGGCAACGCGCGATCGAGGAGCAGGACAAGGTGGCTCGCGCCGCCACTGCGTTCGAGGCGGATCCCACGGTCAAGGGGCTGCGCGAGCGCTTTGGCGCCGATGTGGATGCCACCTCGGTCAAACCAGCGAACTAGCATTGAGGAAATAGACATGATGAAGGGTGGATTGGGCAATCTGATGCGCCAAGCGCAGCAGATGCAGGAAACCATGAAGAAGGCGCAGGCCGAGCTCGCCGAACTCGAGGTGATGGGCGAGTCCGGCGCGGGCATGGTCAAAGTGACGTTGAATGGCAATCATGAGGCGAAGAAAGTCGCCATCGAGCAGAAGCTGCTCGGCGAGGATGTCGGCTTGCTCGAAGATCTGTTGGTGGCAGCCATCAACGATGCGGTGCGCAAAATCGCGGCGCGCAGTCAGGAGAAATATTCGGGACTCATGTCGGGACTCAATCTTCCGCCGGGCATGAAGCTGCCGTTTTGATTGACGCTCGCCGATGAAGTACACGCCCACACTCGCGCGATTGATCGATTCGCTGCGCTGCCTTCCCGGTGTCGGCCCGAAGTCGGCGCAGCGCATGGCGTTCTATCTGCTGGAGCGCGATCGGGACGGTGGCAAGGCGTTGAGCCGGGCGCTTACGGAAGCGCTCGATAATGTCGGCCATTGCAAGCGCTGCCGTATGTTGACCGAGAGCGAGTTGTGTCCGATATGCGCCTCGAACCAGCGTGATGTAGCCCAGTTGTGCGTGGTTGAGTCACCGGCCGATGTCGTCGCCATCGAGCAGTCCGGCGGGTTTCGCGGCCGCTACTTCGTGCTAATGGGGCATTTGTCGCCGCTCGACGGCGTAGGACCCGCTGAACTCGGATTGGACGACTTCGAGCGCGTGCTGGGTGAAGGTGAGGTTCGTGAAGTGATTCTCGCCACCAACCCGACCGCGGAGGGGGAGGCGACTGCGCACTACTTGGGTGAACTCGCGCTGCGCTTGGGGCTGAAGGCCTCGCGCATCGCTCATGGCGTGCCGGTCGGCGGCGAGTTGGAATACGTCGACGGCGGCACGCTGGCGCATGCCTTGGCCGGCCGCACCAACGTGTCTTAGGAGGCGAGCTTCTCGTACAGGCGAAACAGCCGGCGATAGCTTTCGTAGCGCCGCGGCGCGATCAATTGAGACAAGACGGCCGTGCGCACCGCGCACCCGGGTTCCTCCATGTGCCGACAATCCTTGAAGCGGCAGTTAACGCTGATGCGCAAGATTTCAACGAAGCCCCGTTCTGCGGCGCGCACCAGATGCGCGGGCGGCGCAAAATCGCGAACTCCCGGCGCATCGACAATCGCGGAATTGGCGCCGAGTTGGTACCAGCGGGCCGTCGTGGTGGTGTGCCGGCCCTCGACGTCGCGGGTCAGTTCGGCGGTTTGCGCCGCGGCATTCGGCACCAGCGCATTGACCAGCGACGATTTGCCCACACCCGACTGGCCGACCAGAAGCGTCACGCTGCCATCGAGGATTCGTGCGAGTTCGGCCATTCCAGCACCGGATTGCGCGGCCACTTCGACGCACCGCAAATTCAACTCTCGGTACGTCTTGATCTCTGCTTGCAGAGCCTGCGTTCCCAAGTCTTGCTTATTGATGATGAGCAAGCCGCCCAGATCCTTGAGTACTGCTCCGGCCCAGTAACGGTCGACCAGGAACCAGTCAGGCGCCGGCTCGGCGGCCACCACGACGGCAAGCCGGTCGACGTTGGCCGCCACCGGTTCCGGGCGTCCGCGCGCGTCGATTCTTTCGATGAGATTGCGGCGCGGCTCGATGGACTGAACCGACGGACCATCGGCGGAGGGCGGATACGCCCAGGTGACGCGATCGCCGCATACAATGCGCTGCTTGCGCCCCGTCAACGCGCATCTTAAGGTCTTGCCGTCCGCCTGCACCAGGACGCCTCGGCCGTAGCTCGCAAGCACCGTTCCCGTGCCGCCAATCGCGCCTTCCGCAGCCGTCTGCTCTGCTACCATGCCGTTTTTGGACTGGCCGTCATTGGCTGACTCATCATGAAATCTCCTGAAAATCTCATTTGGATAGACTTGGAAATGACCGGCCTGAAACCGGACGTCGACCTCATCCTGGAGATCGCGACGATCGTAACCGACAAACACCTCAATGTGCTGGCCGATGGACCGGTGTTCGCCGTGCATCAGAGCGCAGCCGTGCTGTCGGCAATGGATGATTGGAATCGAAATCAGCACGGGCGCTCCGGCTTGAGTGCCCGGGTGCTGGCGAGTGCCATCGATGTGGCCGCCGCCGAGCGCGAGACCCTGCGGTTTTTGGAAACTTGGGTCGAGCCGGGCAAATCTCCGATGTGCGGCAACAGCATCTGCCAGGATCGCCGCTTTCTGGCGCGCCACATGCCGGCACTAGAGAGATTTTTTCACTACCGTAATCTCGACGTGAGCACGCTCAAGGAATTGGCGCAGCGCTGGGCGCCGCACTTGCTCGAGGGATTCCACAAAGCATCGAGTCATCTGGCGATGGACGATGTGCGCGAATCTATCCTCGAGCTGCAGTACTACCGCGAACACCTGCTGCGGCCACTATAGGCCGGCTCGTCGCTGCGCTACACCGGCGAGCTGCCCGCGAGGAACATCCAGGTCTCGACCACGGTGTCCGGATTTAGCGAGAGGCTGTCGATACCCTGTTCGACCAGCCACAGGGCTAGTTCCGGATGGTCCGACGGCCCCTGGCCACAGATGCCGACGTACTTACCCTGCTTCTTGCAGGCCTTAATGGCCATGGACATCAAGGCTTTGACTGCGTCGTCGCGTTCGTCGAATGACTTGGCCACCACGCTCGAATCTCGGTCGAGCCCAAGGGCGAGCTGGGTCATGTCGTTCGAGCCGATCGACATGCCGTCGAAATACTCCAGATATTGGTCGGCGAGCAGAGCATTGGTCGGCAGCTCGCACATCATGATGTGCTTCAACCCATTGTCGCCGCGCTTTAAGCCGTTGTCGGCGAGTAATTGGGTGACGGCCTTGGCCTCGCTCAAGGTGCGCACGAACGGCACCATGACCTGTACGTTGGTCAGCCCCATCTCATCTCTGACCCGCTTCAGCGCGCGGCACTCGAGTTCAAAGCAAGGCCTGAACACCTTGTCGATGTAGCGCGACGCGCCGCGAAAGCCCAGCATCGGGTTCTCTTCGTGCGGCTCATAGTTCTTGCCGCCGATCAGATTGGCATACTCATTCGATTTGAAATCCGACAGACGCACGATCACCGGCTCCGGCGCAAAGGCTGCCGCAATCTGCGCGATGCCTTCGGAGAGTTTGTCGACGTAAAAATTCACCGGTCCGTCGTAGCCGGCGATCTGCTTGCCGATGGTGTCCTTGAGTTCGGCGCTCTGCTTATCGAACTCCAGAAGCGCCCGCGGGTGCACGCCGATCATACGGTTGATAATGAATTCAAGGCGTGCCAGGCCGACTCCCTTGTGCGGCATGCCCGCGAAATCGAAGGCGCGGTCGGGATTGCCGACGTTCATGGTGATCTTCACGGGGATGGGCGGCATGGAATCCATTTCGATGCTGCGCTGGTCGTAATCCAGCATTCCCTCGTAAACGTAACCAGTGTCGCCTTCGGCGCAGGACACCGTGACGGCCTGGTCCTCCTTGATTTCGGTGGTGGCGGTGCCGCAGCCCACTACGGCCGGTATGCCCAATTCGCGGGCAATGATGGCCGCATGGCAGGTGCGCCCACCGCGATTGGTGACGATAGCGGCCGCGCGCTTCATGACGGGCTCCCAATCCGGGTCCGTCATGTCGGCCACCAGCACATCGCCGGCCCGAACCTTCGACATCTCCTTCACATCCTTGATGATGCGCGCACGACCGGCGCCGATGCGCTGACCGATGCTGCGCCCGGTGATCAGGGTCTTCGAGCGAGCCTTCAAGGTGAATCTCAGAATTGTGCGGCCGGCGCGGCTCTGCACGGTTTCCGGCCGCGCCTGCAGGATGTAAATATTACCGGTGGCGCCGTCCTTGCCCCATTCAATGTCCATGGGCGTGCCGTAGTGCTCCTCGATAATCAGCGCCTGCTTCGCCAGAGTCACGATATCCGCTTCATCGAGCGAGAACCGGTTGCGATCGCTGGGCGCTACCTCGACGGTGCGCACCCGGTCCTTCGAATTCGGCTCGCCGTAGATCATCTTGATCGCCTTACCGCCGAGATTCTTACGCAGTATGGAACGCCGTCCGGCGCGCAGCGCCGGCTTGTATACGTAAAATTCATCCGGATTGACCGCGCCCTGCACCACGGTTTCGCCCAGGCCGTAGGCTGCGGTGATGAATACCACGTCGCGAAATCCGGAGTCCGTATCGAGGGTGAACATGACCCCGGCGGCACCTAAGTCACTGCGCACCATATGCTGCACGCCGACCGAGAGTGCGACCGCGCTATGATCGAATTTGTTGTGAACGCGGTAGGAGATGGCGCGATCGTTGAACAACGAGGCATACACCTCGTGAACGCAGCTCATCAGGTGATCCTCGCCGCGAACATTCAGGAAAGTCTCCTGCTGACCGGCGAAGGAGGCGTCGGGCAAATCTTCAGCAGTCGCCGAGGAGCGTACCGCGACCGCGAATTCGCCGCCGCCTGCCTTGCCCATTTTGCGCCAGGAGTCCAGAATCTCCTCCTGCAGACGCTTCGGGAAAGGGTTGGCGAGCATCCAGCCACGAATTTGTGCCCCCACCACCGCAAGGCGCTCGACATCGTCGACGTCGAGCGTCGCCAGGACGCTGCGGATGCGCTCGTCGAGTCCGCCCTGCGCCAGGAAGTCGCGATACGCATGCGACGTCGTCGCAAACCCGCCGGGCACCGACACTCCGAGATTGGCGAGCCCGGATATCATTTCGCCGAGCGAGGCATTCTTACCGCCCACGAGTTCGACGTCGGTATTCTTCAGCTGCTCGAAGGGAATGATGTAGGGCTTCATAGGGCGCTGCTTGTAGGGCGGTGGTTTAAGTGGAACACTTTGCCGATGGCGAGGCATCGACACCTGAGGCTAACGTGATTAAAAGAACCGTGTTCTTTGTTTCCGATCAAACGGGCATTACTGCAGAAACAATGGGTCACAGCCTGATGACGCAGTTCGACGGCATCGAATTTCGACAGGTGACTGTGCCATTTATCGCCACGGTTGACAAGGCGATTGAGGCCGTTCGCAAGATCGATTTGGTCGGCGCTCAAGAAGGTGTGAGGCCGATCATATTCAGCACCCTGGTGCGCGAGGATGTGCGCAACGTGGTCCGCGGCAGCAGCGGATTTTTTTTGGATTTCTTCGACCCGTTCCTGGCGCCGCTGGAAAGCGAACTGAAGACCCAATCCACCCATGTCGAAAGCCGCACGCATCGCATGGCCGATACGCACGCGTACGCCACGCGTATCGACGCGACGAACTTCGCTCTGGCCAACGACGATGGCTCGGTGGTGCGGGATTACGAGCGGGCGGACGTGATACTGATCGGCGTTTCGCGGTCGGGAAAGACGCCGACTTGCCTGTATTTGGCGATGCAATACGGCATATTCGCTGCAAATTATCCTTTGACCGACGACGATCTGGAATCGCGCAAGCTGCCACCGCCGCTGGAAGCGCATGCGCGTAAACTGTTCGGGCTGACGATCAAGCCTGATCGATTGCAACAAATTCGCAACGAGCGCCGGCCCGACAGCCGCTATTCCTCGGCCCAGCAGGTCGCCTTCGAGGTCAGAGCGGCGGAGTCTCTATTCGAGCGGCATGGCATTCCGATGCTGGACGCCACCGAAGTATCAATTGAAGAAATATCAAGCAGAATTCTCGATCGTACCGGTATCGAGCGGCGCCTGCGCCCCTGACATGCGGCGTGTGCATGGTATAGTTCGAGGCATGTTAGCGGATCAATGGTGTGCGACAACTTGGCGCGCGGAACCCGGCAGCTTCGTCAGCTTGATGACGCTGTACGAGAGTAATTTCGTGCGCCTGGGCTGGCTTGTCGACGACCTCCGTATGGTGAAATCGCGAAGCGTGTCTCATGTCGCCGCGGACTGTGATCTCTATCTCACCCCGTTGGATCTGAGCCGCTACACCAGTGTGTTTCGGCTCACATATGAGTTCGATTTCGGCGCTGAGCAGGTCCGCGACCCAGACTTGGAAGTGTGCGTGTATCACGATGCGCGGCTCGCCGAAGTGCGCAGCTTCCGTGGTTTTCAGCGACATCCGCAATTCGCCAGTCTGCAGTCACGACTCAAGCGTGAACTGGATCAGCGCTGGACCCGGAACATGATGTTAAATAAATGGCTGGAATATTGTGCCGAACGGGGGCATCGCTTCTAGCGGCGTTAAATTGCTCTGCTAGATGCTTGGAATGTCCCGCAAATTCATACAGGCTAAGGCGGGACTTTGATTGATCGCTTAAGTTTTCTCAAGGGAGGTGCGGAAGGGGGCGCCGTGAGTGCTGAAGAAGAGCGGCTCATGCAGCTCTTCCAGAATCGCGCGGGTCTGAAAAAGGCCTACGCCGACCTCAAGGACGAATTCCATCTGCTGCGCGACCGCTTGAAGCAGCAGGAGGGCGCGACCATCCGCGTCCAGGAGCAGTTGGATGCGCTCGGCGATCTGCTTGGCGATCCGAAGACGGGCTTCGGTGCCCTGGTGTTTTTTCAGTTGCGCGCTTTGTGGAAAACCTGCCACCAGCAGCTCTCGGCGTTCGCAACGGATCTGACGCGCCAGCAAGAGGCGCGTGAATTGGCGCGGCACAAAGCGGAAAGCGAGGCAGCGAAGAGCACACGGCTCAGCGATGTCGAGCAACGCCTGGAGGCCGCAGCGGCTGAGGCCGACATGCAACGCCAGCACTTGGCGGCCGCACAGAATGAAATCGGACGCTTGACCGCGTTTTGGCATTACTTTAGGCGCCGTAGCCGGCAGAAGGCCCTGGAATCGCTGCGCGCCCAAGTCGTGGTCGCGGACGCGGCGGCGGGTGACCTGCACGCGGAACGCAGCACGCTCGAACACGAAACGGCGGTTGATTTCCCCGGTATCTCACTCGCGGCGAGGCGCAACATCAACCTTGCCATCATCAGCTACGCCGAACTCTTATGCGAACATGTGGATGCCTATGGGCTCGCGGCGCGCGCCAAGGAGGCGGTGGCACGCAGAGTTCACGAAATGAATTTCGGCAGCCGCGAAGAGTGCGAGGGATATATGCAGCGTGTGCAAAAGGCGCAGGCCGCAGTCGCGAATCAGAAAACGATCACGGTCGCATTAAAGCTGAAGTTGGATCGCCTGCGCGGCTGCTGCGAATACCGCAATAACGCCGACACCGTTCCCAGCGCCGACTCGCTGGCCGTCAACACGGTGGAGTCCGAGCTGGGCAAGACCACGAAGTCGCCGACCGCACCCGCCTGGAACGTGCTCGCCGAGGACTACTGGGACCTCTACACGTTGCTGTTGCGCTAGTTGTCGTGCGCCAGCTTGCCGGTGCTGCGGTCGCTGCGCCGCGCTTGTGTGGGCGCGACCCGGTGCAGCTGCGCCGTGGCCACTGCAAGATCGGCCGCGATCTGTGATGCCTCATCCAGCAGGATACCCGCGGCTGCGTCGTCCTTGATCTCTTCCAGCGATTTTGCCGGCTTGACGTCGTGTGCCGCGCGCCAAGCGTTCTCCCGGTCGAGGCGCTCGCTTTCCATGCGCTTGCGCTCCGCTTCACGGGTCTTGAGATTCAACGACAGCGTTTTCTGGCTGCGCATCGTATCGAGAGCGGCGATATCCTGGCGCAAATAGCGAAAATCCGCGCTATTCGCGGTGCGGTCATCGTGCAGCTTCTGCAGCGAGGCGGTGATCGATTTCAAATCGCCTTCACTGCGGAACGTGGCGGGCTCGATGTGGTCCCATGGCAGCGCGCGATCACGGGTGCTCTCGCCGACTTCATTCGCATCGATCAATGACGGCAATGCGATGTCGGGCGTGACACCGCGATCTTGGGTGCTCTCGCCGGTGATCCGGTAGTACTTGCCGATGGTGACGTTGAGCTGACCCAGTTCCGGCTTACGCCCGAAAATCGTGTAGTTGAGCGGATGCGCGTTTTGCACCGTGCCCTTGCCGTAGGTTTGTTGGCCGATGATGAGCGCGCGTCCATAATCCTGGATGGCACCGGCGAATATTTCCGAAGCCGATGCGCTGAAACGGTCCACCAACACGATCATCGGTCCGCTGTAGAAGATCGACGGGTCTGGATCGTCGTCGACTTCGATGCGTCCCGTGGTATCGCGCAGCTGCACCACCGGCCCGCGGTCGATGAACAGGCCGGTGAGCGACTCCGCCTCCGGCAAATAGCCGCCGCCATTGGCGCGCAGGTCCATGATCAACACTTCCGCGCCGTCTTTTTTCAGCTCGCCGATCAAGCGCTGCACGTCGCGGGTGGTGCTTCGATAATCCTTGGCCCCTGCGCGGCTGGCATCGTAGTCTTGATAGAAGCTCGGCACCGTGATGACGCCGACCTTCACATCGCGGCCGTTACGCTGCACCACGCGCATCGCCTTATGCGAGGCCTGGGCCTCGAGGGACACGCGATTGCGAGTGAATTCGATCACTTTCTGCGCCGATCCGGGCGCGGCGCCGGCCGGCAACAGCTGCAAGCGCACCAGGGTCCCCCCCGGGCCACGTATCTTTTGCACGACGTCGTCCAATCTCCAGCCGATCACGTCGATCAGCTCGCCGGTTTTACCTTCACCGACCGCGGTAATACGGTCGCTGGCGGCGAGCTTGCCGCTGGTGGCGGCCGGGCCGCCTGCTATCACGTCGATCACCGTGACGTAGTCATCGGTCAGCTGCAACGAGGCGCCGATGCCCTCGTAGCTCAGGCTCATTTGAATGTTGTATTCCTCGGAGTTGCGCGGCGAGAAATAATTCGAGTGCGGATCCAAGGACAGCACGAAGGCATTCATGAACGCCTCGAACACATCCTCGGGCTTGCTTTGGTCCATGCGCTTCGCTACATGCTCATAGCGCTTGCGTAGAACGTCGGAAGCCTCGGTCCATTGCTTGCCCGCGGTGACGAGCGACAACGCGTCGTTCTTGACGCGCTTGCGCCATAGCTCGTTCATCTCGGCGGCATTCGCCGGCCACGGTTCTTTTTCACGATCGAAATTAAAGGACTCGTCGACCTCGAAGTCCGGCTTCTTATTGAGCAATTCGCCGGCATAGGCCATGCGCTCGCGGCTGCGCTGCTGATAGCGGCGGAAAATCACAAATGCGGGCTCGACGTCGCCGGACTTGATGGCGTCGTCGAGCTCGTAGCGGTATTTTTCGAACTCGGCGATATCGCTGGCGAAGAAATAGCTTCTGCCGCCGTCGATGGCGTCCAGATAGCGGTCGAGAATCAAGCTGGAAAGATGATCATCGAGCGGCGCCCGCCGGTAATGCTCACGGGCGACGATGTCGGCCACGCGGCGCGCAACGTAATTTTCCTGATCGGTGGGCGCGAGCGCTGCGCTGGCGGCCGGAATGGCGGGCGCCGGCGCCATGGCCGCACCCAGCAGGAAGGCGAGTCCGACGGCGCTGGCGCAGACGGCTATGCCGGATATCCAGCGCGAACGCTTGGCCCAAGGCCTATTAGTCATCACCGTAGCCGTTCTCCTGTAAACTTCGATTCCCGTCAAGGCTAGAGAAGCCTGTGCCCGCTAGCAAGTCTATATGAGCCCCAAGGTATGCGTCCGTTCACGGTTTTGATCGGTATCATTCTAGGGTCCGCGGCATCTATCACCTTCGGGCTCGGTGCCGTCCTCATCGTATTCGGGGTATTGGCCGGCGAACACGCTGAGCTCAAGCGCGAAATGCCGCGGCTGCTTGCGAGCTTGGCGGCGTTCGCGGTTTTGACCGCCGCCAGCGCCGGGAGTTTCCTGGGACAGTTAAAGACCCGTCCGTGGCGCGGTTGGGCGCATTTGGCTACTGCGGCCTGCCTATCGGTCGTGGTTTTACAGTATTGGCCGCGCAGCAATTGATAGAGAGGTGGGCAATAGCATGCGAATTCGGGGTCATTGGGGTGTTTTGGCGCTGCTGGGCCTGTTTTTGACGGGCTGCTCAACCACTCCAAAGGTGCCGCCGCCATCCACCGATATCGACGAAACGGCCTTTCGCGAGCATGTCCGCGTGCTGGCTTCCGATGAGTTCGAGGGCCGCAAGCCCGGCACGCCCGGCGAGGAGAAGACCATTGCCTACGTGCTCGAACAGTTCAAAAAGTTGGGCCTGAAACCCGGCAACGGGGAGAGTTTCCTGCAGCAGGTGCCGATGCTGGAGACCACCGCCGGAGCGGATGCCACGTTGTCCTTCGCCGGACATAATGGCGCCGCGCCGACAGCGATTGCCTACGGCAAGGGCATGCTCATTTGGAGCAAACGCGGCTTACCGCAGGCCGAATTGCGTCAGAGCGAGATGGTGTTCGTGGGCTTCGGCATCGTCGCGCCGGAGTACGCATGGGATGACTATGCGGATACCGACGTGCACGGCAAGACCGTTCTGGTGCTGGCCAATGATCCCGGATACGCCACCAAAGACCCCAAAGTGTTCAAGGGCGGCGCCATGACTTATTTCGGCCGCTGGGCATACAAGATCGAGGAAGCGGCACGGCAGGGCGCGGCGGGCGTGTTGTTGATTCACGATGCGGATGCGCTCGGCTTTGATTGGGACGTGGTGCAGAACAGTTGGGGAGGTGCACAGTTAGAACTGGCGGCGGACGCTAACACGACGCACCCGGCCATCGAGGGTTGGATCCACAAGGACGCCGCGCGTGCCTTGTTCACGGCCGCCAAGCTGGATTTTACAGCCTTGGCGGCGACGGCGGCGCATGGCGGCTTCAAGGCGACGGCCATGGGCTTGCGCGTTGATGCGACGCTGCACAACAGTGTTCGTCAGTTCAGTTCCCCGAACATCATCGCGATTTGGCCCGGCGCAAAGCGCCATCGCGAGTACGTGGTGTACACCGCGCATTGGGATCACCTGGGCCGCGACCCGGCGCGAGCCGGACACAATATTTTCAACGGCGCAGTCGATAATGCATCCGGCGTGGCGGGGATGATCACAGTGGCGCAGTCTTTCATTCGCACCAAGCCTGTTGCCGATCGCTCTCTGGTATTTGTGGCACTGACCGGCGGCGACTTTGGTTTGTTGGGGTCTCGGTACTACGTCGACAACCCGGTGCTGCCGCTGCGTGACACGGCGGCAGTACTCAATTTGGACACTTTGCACGGCGGCGGACCGACGCGCGACGTGAACATCTTTGGTTTCGGCAACTCTGATTTGGAGGAATACGCGCGCGCGGCGGCGCTGCTGCAGGGCCGCGAAGTCACCCCCGAACCATCACTCGAGCAGGGACTCTATTTCCGCTCCGACAATTTTACCTTCGCCAAGGCCGGCGTGCCCGCGCTGTATGCCAAAGGAGGTCTGGACGACGCGGCGCGCGGGCCCGCGTGGGGACGGGCGCAGCTCGACGATTACATGTCGCATCGCTATCACCGGCCGAGCGATCAATATTCCCCAAGCTGGGATGTGCGCGGCGCGGTGGAGGATCTTGATCTGTACTACGAAGTCGGCAATCGAGTGGCGCACACGCGGCGATTTCCGCGCTGGTATCCGAACAGCGAGTACCGGGTGAGCCGCGACCGCGCAGTAGAGCCGTAACGGGTCGGGGCGCCTAGCGCTTACCGACCCGGGACCAGTTTTTCTTGCGGTCGAAGCTGCCGGAGGTATTGTACGGATCGAAGCCTCGCTTCTCATTCGCCGCCCTGAGCGGCGTGAAATTCACGCTGAGTTTCTCGGCTGCGCTTGCCTGCCGCAACTCGCGCACACCGAAGCTGAATTCCGAATGCGGATTATTCAGGGTCTTGTGGTCGCTCATAAGTCTTCCCTCTACAAATAAAAAACCGATGCGTCAATAGCTCTTGCTTTGTTTTCGATCGTGTCACGGGATACATGTTCCCAAATCGCGACAGTGAGATGCTTGCGCGATTGCAGAACTGTGACGCGGATCATGCCGATTGAGACATAACGAGGCCGGCGGCCGCTGAATCGCTGCGCCGCATGCCGGAAGGGATATTGAGAAGGTGTTTTTAGCCCATGCCCGCGAGTGCGCCGGGTATCTGCCGATCGAAGGGCACCGAGCGATTACGGCCGCGCATTTTAGCCGTGTATAGCGCCTGATCCGCCGCCTTGACGAAGTCGGCGACACAGTCGAACAGAGTTTGCACACCGTGCGTGGCGCAGCCGATCGAGATAGTCACCTTGGCATGATCGGAGCCGATGACGTGTCCGGTATTGCGGAATGCAAGCACGATGCGCTCGCAGATACTGCGTGCCGTTTCCGCATCGGTGGCCGGCAGCACCACGACGAATTCTTCGCCACCGTAACGCGCGATCAAGTCCGTCTCGCGGGTGTTGCCGCGAAGAATTCGCGCGGTTGCCTGCAGGATGCGGTCCCCCGCCTGGTGACCGAAGCTGTCGTTGATGCTCTTGAAATTGTCCAGGTCGGCGAAGGCCACACTCAACGGCCATTTGTGACGCGTCGAGTTGTCGAACTCGCGCCCCAGAAAATGATCCAGGTAAGCACGGTTGTAGACGCCCGTTAGCGAGTCGCGACGCGTCTCCTCCTCGAGTTCGAGCGTGCGCGAGGTAGAGTCCTCGGCAGCCGCCCGCAAGGTATTGATCTCGCGAAGCGCATGCAGGCTGCGCAGCATCAATACTTCGCGCGCTTGCTCGAGAATGAGTTCCGGGTGCTGTTTGGCGAGTAAGTCGGTTTCGAAAATCGCTTCGGTTTCCGGAATCATGGCGCCGATGGTGCCCAACACCTGGCCGAATGCCATTTTATCGAGACCCAGGCTGCGTTCGGCACATAGCGCCGTTTCGGCGAATTGCCGCTGCTCCGGATCCAGCAGGAACAAATCCGCCACCGGGCCGGAAAGGGCGACGCAGCGGTCGAAGACTTGCGCCGGTTCCGCACTGAAGCTCTGATCCAATTGGTGGCTGCGCGTGATGGCGCGATGCAGCCGTTCCGGTAAATTCCATCCCGCCATCAGCCAGCCGCCGACATGCGCATGATCGACCTGCACGCGCTTTTTTTCCTGTTCGGCCAGCGCCGCATGTTGGCGCTGCAGGCGTTCCCCGTCGGTGTACAGATCGGGCACGGCCTGGTCGAGTGCCAGCATGCCGACATCCTGCAGGAGCGCTGCGAGGAAGATCTCCTCCGCCAACGAATGGTGCATGGCGTCGCCGAGCGCGCGCGCCGCGGTCGCCGCCAGCAGGGCGCGGCGCCAATACAAATCGTAGCTCAAGCCGTTGGATTTTCCTCCGCGTAGCGACTTCACCAGGGAGAAACTCAAGGCGAGAGTCAACGTGGCGTTCAATCCGAGCACCACCAGTGCCTGGCGCAGATTGTCGCTCTTGCGCCGCTGAGCATAGAGGGGAGAATTCGCGATGCGCAGGATCTTGGTCGACAGGGCCGAGTCCATGCTCAGAGCCTTGGCGACTTTGCCCATCTCGATGTCCGGATCTTGCGCGAGCTCTATGATGTGCGTCGCCACGCCCGGCGGCGAGGGGAAATTTACTGACCTACGAAGGTGAGCTTCGATATCGGGATTCACGCGCGACGCTCCAACAAATCAATCGGATCCAAATCCGCCTATTGAGTGTTAGCGTCCGCGAAATGCGGAACTTGAATTTCCATCAAGCCGGGCGTGCGCCGGCGCGCCACCAGGCTCGAAGCCCCCTGAACAGCAGATATAGGCCGTAGGGACCCAGGAGAACCACCCAGGAGGCAGCCGAGCCCACCCCAAGCCCTGAGAAGAAGGTGTTGTAGAGGTGCCCGAGGCTCGCTCCCTCGTAGCGCCCGAGCGACGCGACGCCGGCGTAGAAAATTAGGACAGGCAGCAGCGCGACGCCGCACAGCAGCCCGAGCACGGCTATTGCTAGTTCCACGGACCACTGACTGGTCAGTCCGACGCGCCCGAAAAGTCTCCCTATCATGGGCAAGATTGTAAACGAATCCGGCGTTGAGTAGCCCTAAGCGCTGTAGAATCCGGCCATGCGACCGTGGACTCCGCAGACACTGTACGATGCCAAGCCCTGGGCCTTGATCGGCATCGGCGTGATTCTGAGCGTCGGCATGATGCTGTGGTCCCTGTCGGCCGGCCTTTGGACGGTGTGGCGCGGGCTGCTATGCCTGGCAGGCGCCGCCCTCGCGGTGGTCGGTGGTGCCACCTTGCAATTGCGTCAGGATTACCGCGCACGCAGTAAGTGGCGGCGAGACGCGCCGCCTTGATTCGCACGGCCGTGGTCGGCGTCGGTTATCTCGGCCGCTTCCATGCGCAAAAATACGCGACCTTGCCCAACTCGCATCTGGTGGGCGTCGCCGATCCGTCGTCGCAGGCACGCTTGGCAGTGGCCGCCGAATTGGGTGTTGCGGCGTACGCCGATTATCGCGAATTGCTCGGGCATGTAGATGCCGTCAGCATCGTGACCCCCACGCCCCTGCATTTCGAGGTTGCAAAGGATTTTCTCGACGCCGGCGCGAGCGTGTTGGTTGAAAAGCCGATGACCGTGACTGTGGCGGAAGGCGCGAACCTGATCGAACTGGCGCGACGCGCCAACCGCACGCTGCAAGTCGGCCATCTCGAGCGCTTCAATGCCGCGGTGCAAGCGGTGCATCCCACGCTCACCGTGCCGCGCTTTATTGAGTCGGCGCGGCTCGCTCCCTTCAAGTACCGCGGCACTGACGTCGATGTGGTGCTGGATTTGATGATTCATGACATCGACTTGATCTTGAGCATCGTGCGTTCGCCGGTGGTGGCGGTGGATGCAATCGGCAGCAGCGTATTTTCCCGCGAGGTCGATATTGCGAATGCGCGGCTGCGCTTTGCCAACGGCTGCGTCGCCAACGCAACCGCGAGCCGTGTCAGTTTGAAGACCGAACGCAAGTTGCGGCTGTTTCAAGACGATGCCTACATTTCCGTTGATTTGCAGCAGAAGGTGCTGACGGTCATTCGCAAGGGCACCGGGGTTGGCGCCGACGGCATGCCGCAGGTCGCGATCGATGAAACCTCTTACGAGCAGGGCGATGCGCTGAAGGAGGAGATCGTCGCATTCCTTGATTCCGTGGCCACCGGGTCGGCGCCTGCGGTAAGCGGGGAAGACGGCCTATTGGCGCTGCGCACCGCGGTGAGTATCACCGAACAGGTGGCGAACTCGCGGCGGCAATTCTCCTAAGGAGACGTCGCAGCGCCTACGGCAGGGGAGGACGGCGCGGTGGTCGGCGCCGCAGCGCTACCGGAGGCTGGGGGCGTGGACGCGCCCGGTACGGTGCCTGGCTCATCGTCCGTGATGGTGACGCGATCCACCAAGAATCGGGTTTCCGCAAAGCAGCTGGTTGGTATGCCAGGGTGCTCGGTGTAGTGCAGCTGCACGCGGTGGCCGACTGCCTTGTTCAATTGCGCCGCGACCGCCCGGTCGCGCACGCTGAAGTCCCACAGCTGCGGCGATATGCCCGCGCCCATGTACTGTCCGCCGCCGTAGTAGAGCGCGATTTCGCCTTCCTGAGTCTTGCAGACCCAGCCGCGGCGCACGAATTTTTGCAGCACGCCGGCGCGTTCGCCCTCGGCATACGCCCAGGCCAGCGTCAGCCAGGTCCACAGTCCCGTGCCGACCACAAGCAACAGCAGCAATATCAGGAACCAGCGACCGAGACGCCCGCGGGAGCCGCGCCTTCCCGTGGCTTTCGGAATTTCAATCCGGGTCATGAATCGCTAACGCCTCTCAGCCTCGTGGCCAGTGGAGAATTGGTGGAGCCGGGGGGAATCGAACCCCCGTCCATAAGTCCTACGCTACAAGATCTACGTACGTAGCCACGTCTATTGTTCTCACCGCGCACTACCCAACGGGCAGGGAAAGCGTGCAGCCAGCCCGGTATTTTTTCGTCGAACACACCCCAGGCACGTGCGTCCCACTAGCTGATGAGCGCTACACCCAAACGTTCTCACCAGCACGAGACGCTTGGGTTTCAACCGCGATTAGGCGGCTAGAGCGTAGTTGTCTTGATTGGCAACTATAAGTTTGCAAATAGTTTAACGAGGAACCTGCACCTCGGTACGCCCCTGCAGTTTCGCAACCCATGTCGAAACCGGTCGGCCCCAAATCGAAACACTAGTTTACGCGCTCCGCGCCCGCGATCCAAATTGGCCGCTTGGGCGGCCGGCAGCCCCCGCCGCGACCGCGGGTCGCGCCATGCATCAGCGCCGCGCGGCCTTCATGATGCGGCCCTTGTCGCGCTGCCAGTCCCTATCCTTGTCGGTGGAGCGCTTGTCGTGCTGTTTCTTGCCCTTGGCCAGGCCGATTTCGAGCTTGGCGCGTCCTTCCTTCCAATACAGCTCCAGCGGCACGATGGTGTAGCCACGCCGCTCCACGGCGCCGACCATGTGATCGAGCTGGCGGCGGTTAAGCAGCAGCTTGCGGGTGCGCGTGGGGTCGGTATCCACATGCGTCGATGCCGAATTGAGCGCCCCGATATGCGCGCCGAACAGAAATGCCTCGCCATTCTTGAGATATACGTAGGCCTCGGCAATTTGCGCCTTGCCGGCGCGCATGCTTTTGACTTCCCAGCCCATGAGCGAGAGGCCGGCCTCGAAACGCTCCTCGATGAAGTAATCGAAGCGTGCTTTACGGTTGACGGCGATCGGCGGCAGTTTTTCGGGAGCTTTGACCACCTAGGAAGTCTACCGATTCGCGGCTGGCGGCGCCTGCGGTTTTGCCGGAGAATCGAGGCGAGCGGCGACCCCGAGGGAGGACAAATGCAACTAGTCGAGCGCAGCGCACTGGTGAGCTATACGCCGGCGCAAATGTTCGCATTGGTGAATGACGTCGCTCGCTATCCCGAATTCCTGCCCTGGTGCACCGCTGCCCGCGTAGAGGATGTCTCCGCCACCGAGCGCATTGCGTCGTTAACGATTGCGCGCGGCGTGCTACAGACTGAATTCACCACCCGCAATACGCTGCAGCAGGATGCGCAAATCCGCCTGCAGCTGCTGCACGGGCCGTTCCGCGACTTGACCGGCGAATGGCGTTTCGAAGCCATCGGCACACGCGGATCGCGGGTGCACTTTCGGGTGGAGTTCGAGTTCAAGAACCGTCTTTCCGCGACCGCGTTCAATGGCGTGTTCGAGGCGCTGTGCGGCACCATCATCGATGCCTTCGTGGTGCGTGCGCAGAGCATATATACGGGCGAGGCATGACGCACGTGCCGCTGCAGATCGAAGTCGCCTATGCGGAGCCGCAACGCGCCATCGTCAAGGTTTTTCGGCTGGCACCGGGCGCGCGCGTCGCGGATGTCCTGCGCCTGGCCGCCCTCGACCCTGATTTCAGCGGAGTGGATCTCGATCACTCGACGCTCGGCATATTCGGCCGGGTGATCCGCACCGATCAGCCGCTTAAAGAAGGGGATCGGGTCGAAATCTACCGCCCGCTCACGGCGGACCCGAAGTCAGCGCGCCGTGCCCGCGCCAAACAGGCGCGTCGCACTCAGTAAGTTCTGCCGTTCTTGATTTGTGCTGCGGACGCGTCCTGGGCCGCCGCCTCGGCTGCCGTGGGTTTATCGAGCTTCGCGACCTTGTCGCCCTCGAAATACACAGTCACGCGACGCGAGTCGACGTGACGGCTACGACCCTTCTTGAGATAGTAAATATAGTCCCAACGTTCGTGGTTGAAAGAGTCCGCCACCATGGGAGTACCCAGCAAGTAACGCACTTGGCTGCGTGTCATGCCGGCCTTGACCTGTTCGACCGCGGCCTGATCAAGGAAATTGCCTTGCTGAATGTTGATGCGATACACGCATCCGGACGCCAGCGCGCCGAAAGCCATTGCCAGCAGAAGCCGTCGAAATATTGTCGTCAAAGTGGTGCGCAGCCGTTAAATGATTGATAATTGGACCTGTATCATACCCGAGGGCACAGCATGCCGCAGCGCCTGAAAGCCGATGCCACCAGCGAAAGCAATGACCTGCGCAATGCGGGCCTCAAAGTTACGCTGCCGCGACTGAAAATCCTCGATATTCTCGCGGATGGGTCGGCTCGCCATATGAGCGCCGAGGACATCTACAAAAAACTGCTGGTGTCCAACGAAGACATCGGCCTCGCCACCGTGTACCGCGTACTCACCCAATTCGAGGCGGCCGGTCTGGTTACACGCCACCATTTCGAAGGTGGCATGGCGGTGTTTGAGCTGAATCAAGGCGGACATCACGATCACATCGTGTGTGTTGACTGCGGTCGCGTCGAAGAGTTCATGGATGGCGGCATTGAAGAGCGCCAGCATGCAGTGGCCAAGCGTCTAGGGTTCGAGATCAGCGATCATGCCTTGATTCTGTATGGGCATTGCCGCAAGCCCAATTGCCCAAACCAAAAGCGCATCAAGTAGGCGTCGCGCGCTACTGTAGCCGTCCCGGGAACCCTTGAGCCTAGCGCCGCGCCGATGGCGCACGCTTTTTCTTTGCCGCAGCCCCCGCTGCGGCAAGCGCCAGCATTTCGCGCGCGTGCGCGCGTGCCTGCTCGGTAATGTCGATGCCCCCCAGCATGCGCGCAATTTCGTCGACCCGTTCGGTCGGAGCCAAGCTCTTCACCGCAGTGCGGGTAATCTTACCGTCGCTCAGCTTGGTGACGCGAAATTGGCTGTGTGCCTGCGAGGCGACCTGGCCCAAGTGAGTCACGCACAGCACCTGGGCGCGCTCGCCCAGCGCGCGCAACTGCCGGCCGACGATTTCCGCCACCGCACCACCGATACCGGCATCCACCTCATCGAACACCATGCACAGCGCCGAGGTCTTGGCGGCCGCGGCGACTTGAACGGCGAGGCTGATGCGCGACAACTCGCCGCCGGATGCGACCTTGGCTAGACTCTTGGGCGCCTGGCCGGGGTTCGCGCTCACCAGAAATTCAATGTCGTCGCTGCCCGTGGCGCTGAATTCGGCCTCGCTCGGCGTGACCGCCACGGCAAATCTTCCGCCCGCCATCCCCAGAGCCTGCATCAGCTGGGTAATCTGCCGGCTCAGCAGGTCGGCGGCCTGCTTGCGCGCCTGCGTCAGCCGCTGCGCAGCGGCACGAAAGTCTAGCGTGAGCGCGGCCAGCTCGACTTCGAGCTTGCCCAAGCTTAATTGCACATTATCCAGCGCCCGAAGTTCCGTCTCCGTGCGCAGCCGCTGGTCGGGAAGCTCCAGCACCGTCAGGCGGTGTTTGCGGGCCAAGGCCTCGAGCGCTGCAGCGTGCCGCTCGATTTCCTCCTGGCGTTTGGGATCAATGTCGAGAGCATCCAGGTAATGCCGCAGTGCCTCCGCCGCTTCCTGGGTGTTGATCATGGCCTCGGCGAGCAGTGTGGCCGCGGGAGCCAGCTGCGGATCGGCATCCCCGACATTGCGCAGGGCCGCGTGCGCCTTGGCCAGCAGACCATGAGCGCTGTCGCCATCCGATTCATAGGCCGCGCTCAACGCTGTTTGTGCCGCGAGCCCAAGCCGCCCGCGGCCGGCGATGCGTTTGCGGTCGACCAAAAGCTCTTCGATTGCAGCGGCGGTCGTGACCTCAGCCTCGAGTTCGGCGAGTTGGTAACGCAGTAAATCAAGTCTTGCGTCGCGATTTTCCGCCGCGGCTTGCAGCGACTCGAAGTCACGGCGGCAGTTGCGGTAGCGCGCGTACAGCGCAGCGATGGCAGTGAGCAACCCCGCATCGGCCAAGTGCTCGTCGAGCATCTCGCGCTGGGTGGCGCGATTTACCAGGCGCTGGAATTCTTGTTGGCCGTGAATTTCGATGAGGAATTCGGCTAATTCCTTGAGCGCCTGCAGCGGCACTACCTGGCCGTTCACGTAGGCGCGTGTGCGGCCGTCCGCGCCGATCACCCGCCGCACCACGAGTTCGCCGTCGTGGTCGATCGCTTGCGCCTCGAGCCAGGCGCGCACCGCCTCGGGAAGGGCGCCAAAGCTCGCCGTCACTTCGGCGCGTTGCGCGCCCTGGCGCACCACGTCGCCGGCCACGCGCCCACCGGCAATGAGAAGCAGGGCGTCTACCAGAATGGATTTACCGGCGCCGGTCTCGCCGGTGAGCGCGGTCAGCCCGGGCCCCAGTTCGAGCTCCGCCTGATCCACCAGAACGAAATCGCGGAGTTGCAGATGCGTCAGCATGAAATACTCACCCGGCCCCTTTGCCCTCGCGGTTGTCATCTTGCCTGCCGTAGGCGCCGCGGCCCCAATGCAGCTTGGAGCGCAACAGCCGGTAATAGTCATAGCCCGGCGGATGCAGCAAAGTGATTTGCGCATCGGCGCCCTCGACGAACAGATTGTCGCCCTGTTCGAGATCGCCGATGGCGCTGCCGTCGCAGGTTACTTGAGCGCGGGACTCGAAACGGTCCGACATGCGCAGCTGGATCTTGCTCCCCGCGCGCACCACGATCGGCCGATCGCTCAAGGTGTGCGGGCATATCGGAGCCATCACCCAGACATCGAGATCCGGCTCGACGATTGGACCGCCGCAGGACAGGGCATAGGCGGTCGAACCGGTGGCGGTGGCGATCACCATGCCGTCACCCCCATGGGAGTTGACGAAACGTCCGTTAATGGAGGTCTCGAAGTCCATGGTGCGGCCGGTTTCCCACTTATTGACGACTACATCATTCAAGGCCAGGGCACTGACCGATTCGGCGCCCTGTTTCTCCAGTCGAGCAGACAGCAGCGAGCGCCGATCCTCGGTATAGCGCCCGGCCAGCACGCTGTCGACGTCTTCCAGCATGGAATTCGGGCTGACGTCGGTGAGAAATCCCAGGCGGCCGCGATTGATGCCGAGCAGCGGCACCGCATGGCCGGCCACCAATCTTGCCGCATACAGCAGGGTGCCGTCTCCGCCGATGGCGACGATGAGATCGGCGCGGGTGGCGAAGGCGGCTTCAGGGCAGTGCACGACGCTGTCCGGCACAAAGGCGAGACCCACGCCCGGGTCCACCAGGCTGCGAATCCCTTTGGAATAGAAGTGGGCGGCGAGACTCAGCATGCATTCAGCGACGCGCAAATCCGCGGGCCGGCCGACCAGTGCGATGGATTGAAACGACATAAGCGAATCCTTGTAGCAGACGGCGGCGAGCCGGTCACGCAATGAAGCAGAGGTTTTTAGGCCGATTCGCTCAGACTTGACTTCGGGCGGATACGCTAGGTAGCGTCAAACATGTTATATGGACCGTATGACAGAAGGTAGTGATGAAGGGCTAAACGAGCGGGCGCAGCTGCTGCTCAAGGCCCTGATCGAGAATTACATCCGCGACGGGCAGCCGGTCGGCTCACGCACCTTGTCGCGCGATTCGGGCTTGAGCCTCTCCTCGGCCACTATCCGCAATGTCATGGCTGATTTGGAGGATTTGGGCTTCGTCGCCTCTCCGCATACCTCCGCCGGGCGCATACCCACGGACAAGGGCTACCGCTTCTTCGTCGACACGCTGCTCAAGTTGAAACCCCTGCACCACGAGGAAATCGAGGAAATCGAACGACGCCTGGGCTCCGACGCAGCGAACGGGCGCTCGCTGGTGCAGACCGTTTCGCAGATGTTGTCGAGCGTTACGCATATGGCGGGGCTGGTGACCTTGCCCAACCCCAACTACGTCGCGCTGTCGCAAATCGAATTCATCACCCTGTCCGAGAATCGAGCGCTCGCCATCATGGTGATGAGCAATAGGGAAATTCAGAATCGGGTGGTACAGCTCGATCGCTACTATTCGAGCGAGGAATTGCGCCGTGCGGCGAATTACCTCAACGAGGCCTTCGCGGGACGTTCGTTGCCGGATGTTCGCGCCCAACTGCTCAAGCAAATGCAGGAAACGCGGCAGCACATGGACCAGCTCATGCAGGACGCCATTCAGGTGGCGCAGAAGGTATTCGACAGCGGCGCCGATGCGGGGGTCGAATATGTCATTGCCGGCGAAACCAATCTGATGGGTTTCGCGGAGCTGTCCAACGTCGAGCGCCTGAAGCGCCTGTTCGAGGCGTTCAACGAGAAGCACGACATATTGCGCTTGCTAGACAATTGCCTGAGGGCCGATGGCATTCAGATCTTCATCGGTCAGGAATCCGGCTACCGCATCCTGGACGATATCAGCGTGGTGACCGCGCCCTATACCCTGGACAATCGAGTGGTGGGGGTCCTGGGCATCATCGGCCCGACCCGCATGGCCTATGAGAGGGTGATTCCGATCGTCGATCTGACGGCAAAACTCCTTGGTTCGGCCTTGAACGCGCGCAAGTAGCCCCCATTAATCCAACCTTCGAGCGGCTCAAAGCCGCCATCCCTTGAGGGCAGCTAGTGAACGAAACCAATCATGCCGAGGGCGCGGGGTCCGCGGATACGGCTACGGCAGTCGCTGCGGACATGGCCACGGCGTTGGCGGCGGCGGAGGCGAAGGCTACCGAGGCGCGTAACAGTTATTTGCGCGCCGTCGCGGAACTGGATAATTTCCGCAAACGCAGCGAGCGCGAGATCGATAACGCGCGCAAGTTCGCCATCGAGCGCTTCGCTCAGGAATTGGTGTCCGTCGGCGATGCCTTGGAGGCGGGGATCAGTGCCGGCGCAGCGAATCCCGGTCCCGTCTTGCTGGAAGGCGCACAGGCGACATTGCGGCAGCTGCAGCGTGCTTTCGACAAGGCTGGTATGAAGCTTATCGACCCCATCGGCCAGCCCTTCGATCCGCAATGGCATGAGGCCATGGCGGTGCAGGAGAGCCGCGACCAGCCGCCCAATACGGTGCTTGCCGTGATTCAAAAGGGCTATTCCCTGAACGGCCGATTGCTGCGCGCCGCAAGGGTCATCGTCAGCAAGGCTGCGGACAGCAATTGAAATATTCGTGGGACTCCCCACCTATCGGTCAATTAGAATTTTTTAGAGGACTTTTACAATGGGCAAAATGATTGGCATCGATCTCGGCACGACCAATTCCTGCGTCGCAATCATGGAGGGCGGCAAGCCCAAGGTCATCGAGAACAGCGAAGGCGACCGCACGACGCCGTCCATCGTCGCCTTCACCAAGGATGGCGAGGTGCTGGTGGGGCAATCCGCCAAGCGCCAGGCCGTCACCAACCCCGCCAACACGGTGGCTGCGGTCAAGCGGCTCATCGGCCGCAAATTCACCGACGATGTGGTGAAGAAAGACATGGCCATGGTGTCCTACAAGATCGTCAAGGCCGACAACGGCGATGCCTGGGTGGAAGTGCAGGGCAAGAAGATGGCGTCGCAGGAGATTTCGGCGCGGGTACTCATGAAAATGAAGAAGACCGCAGAGGACTATCTGGGCGAACCGGTCACCGAGGCCGTCATCACGGTTCCCGCCTATTTCAATGATTCGCAGCGCCAGGCCACCAAGGACGCCGGGCGTATTGCGGGCTTGGACGTCAAGCGCATCATCAATGAACCCACGGCGGCGGCATTGGCGTATGGCCTTGATAAGGATGGCGGCGATCGCAAAATTGCAGTCTATGACCTGGGCGGCGGCACCTTTGACGTGTCAGTGATCGAGATCGCTGAAGTGGACGGCGAGCGCCAATTCGAGGTGCTGTCGACCAACGGCGATACCTTCTTAGGGGGCGAGGACTTCGACCTGCGCGTCATCAACTATCTCGCCGATGAATTCAAGAAGGAGAGCGGCATCGATGTGCGCAAGGATCCGCTTGCCATGCAGCGCCTGAAAGAGGCTGCGGAGAAGGCCAAGATCGAGCTGTCCTCGAGCCAGCAAACTGAAGTCAATCTGCCGTACATCACGGCGGATGCGGCGGGCCCGAAGCACCTGAACATGAAGCTGACCCGCGCCAAACTCGAGTCCCTGGTGGAGGACTTGGTGAAAAAGACCATGGAGCCTTGCCGCATCGCATTGAAGGACGCCGGCTTGAGCATGAAGGATGTGAGCGAGGTCATTCTGGTGGGCGGTCAAACCCGCATGCCCATGGTGCAGCAGGCGGTGAAGGACTTGTTCGGCAAGGAGCCGCGCAAGGACGTCAATCCCGATGAGGCCGTGGCGGTGGGTGCTGCGATTCAGGGCGGCGTGCTCTCCGGCGACGTCAAGGACGTGCTGCTGCTCGACGTGACCCCGTTGTCGCTGGGGATCGAGACCCTGGGCGGTGTCATGACCAAGGTGATCGAGAAGAACACCACCATCCCGACCAAAGCCTCGCAGACGTTCTCGACCGCAGATGACAATCAGACGGGCGTGACCATCCATGTGTTGCAAGGCGAGCGCGATCGTGCGACCGACAACAAATCGTTGGGACGGTTCGACCTGACCGATATTCCGTCGGCCCCGCGCGGCATGCCGCAGATCGAAGTGGCTTTCGACATCGACGCCAACGGCATATTGAATGTGTCGGCAAAGGATGTGAAAACCGGCAAGGAACAGCGCATCGTCATCAAGGCGTCGAGCGGTTTGTCGGAGGCGGAAATCAAGCGCATGGTCGGCGATGCCGAGGCGCACGCCGAAGAGGACAAGAAGTTTCGCGAACTGGTAAGCGCGCGCAATAAGGCCGACGCAACCATTCATACCGTGGAGAAGGCGCTCAAGGATGCCGGAGACAAGGTCTCCGAGGATGAGAAGAAAGCGGCGGTGGAGGCGGTGGCGGCGGTCAAGGCGGCAATCACCGGCGACGATTGCGACGATATCGAAGCCAAGACGCAAGCCCTCGAGAAGGCATCGAGTGCGCTGCTGCAGAAGATGTATGAACAGTCGGCCGCCGGTGCAGGCGGCGGGACAGGCGGCGACGGGGGCGGTGCCGACGGCGGACACCCCGGCCATACGGAAGCGCCCAAGGATGATGTGCTCGATGCCGAGTTCGAAGAAGTTAAGGACGATCGCAAAAAAGCGTAAAAGCTGGGGTCTGGTATTGTCTTGACCCGAACCGCCGGTATGAGTACCGGCGGTTCGCTTTTATGGAAAGTCCGCAGGTGAGTAATGGCGAAGCAGGATTACTACAAGCTCCTCGACGTGGCCCGAACGGCCACCGAGGCCGAAATCAAAAAGGCGTATCGGCGCCTCGCCATGAAATACCACCCGGATCGCAATCCGGATGATCCGGAATCCGAGCATAAATTCAAGGAGTGCAAGGAGGCCTACGAGATCCTGTGCGACGCGCAAAAGCGTGCCGTCTACGATCAGTTCGGCCATGCCGGTTTGGAGGGGGGGCGCGGCGGCGGCTTCAGTGCGGGTGAGGCATTCGGCGATATATTCGGGGAAATGTTCGGCGACATATTCTCCGGCGGTCAACGCGGCCGGACCCAGGTATTTCGCGGCGCCGATTTACGTTACGAGTTGGAGCTTGATCTCGAGCAGGCCGTGTTCGGCACGGACACCGAAATCCGAATTCCTTCCCTGGCGGAGTGCAATACCTGCAAGGGCTCAGGCGCAGCCAAGGGATCTACGCCGAAGACCTGCGATACCTGCCATGGGCAGGGGCAAGTGCGGGTACAGCAGTCGATATTCACCATCCAGCAGCCCTGTCCGCGCTGCAAGGGTCGCGGCAAGATCATCAGCAACCCCTGCGATTCCTGTTACGGCCAGGGCCGCGTGCGGCAGGAGAAGAAACTGGCAGTAAACGTGCCCGCCGGCGTTGACACCGGCGACCGCATCCGCCTGAACGGCGAAGGCGAGGCGGGCCGCAACGGCGGTCCGGCCGGTGATTTATACGTTGAGGTGAAGGTGCGCCAGCACGCCATTTTCGAGCGCGACGGCAGTCATTTATCCTGCGAAGTGCCCATCAGTTTCACCACCGCAGCCTTGGGCGGAGCGGTCGAGGTGCCGACCTTGAGCGGTGAGGTGGTGCTGAAGATACCGAGCGAAACGCAGTCCGGGAGAGTGTTTCGGGTGCGCGAGAAGGGGGTTAGTCCGGTGCGCGGCGGCGGGGCCGGCGACTTGTTCTGCCGGGTGGTGGTGGAGACCCCGGTGAGCTTGGGTGCGGAACAAAAGGAGCTGCTAAGGAAATTCGAGGCTTCGCTGCAGCAGGGTAGTCATCAGCCGCGCGAACAATCCTTCTTCGAGGGCGTGAAAAAATTCTTCACCGGTGCGGTCGAGTAGCCTGGTGCCGACGCTGGCGATTTTCGGCATCACCGGACGCATGGGGCAATCGCTGCTGCGTGCACTGGGCGAGTCGTCCGCGTTTCGCTTAAGCGGCGCAGTGGCCTCCGCGGCAAGTGCGCGCCTGGGACAGGACGCTGCCGGCGAGGGTGCTGCGAGCGGCGTGTTGATCACTGCCGATCCGAGCGTCGGGATCCGCGGCGCCGCGGTCGCCGTTGATTTCAGCCTGGCGGATGGCGTCGCCGCACATGCCGCAGCCTGTGCCGCGGCTGGGATCCCGCTGCTGATCGGCACTACCGGCATCGATACGGCAGGCCGTGGCGTGGTGGCGGCTGCGGCGCGTCACATTGCCGTGCTGATTGCGCCGAATACCAGCGTTGGGGTGAGCGTGGTGGCTAAATTGGTGTCGCTGGCGACCACCGGCTTGGGCCCCTCCTACGACGTGGAGATCTTCGAGGCGCACCACCGCATGAAGCGCGATGCGCCGTCGGGAACGGCTATGGCCTTAGGCGAGGCGGTGGCGCATTCGCGGGCCCAGGCCTTGAGCGAAGTCGCCGTCTATGGCCGCAACGGCCCGCACGAGCCGCGTGGCCCGGGCAGCATCGGTTTTTCCAGCCTGCGGGCCGGGGATATCGTGGGCGAACACACGGTCATCTTTGCAGCGAACGGGGAGCGCGTGGAAATCACCCACCGCGCCACCGATCGCATTACATTCGCCCGGGGCGCGCTGCGGGCGGCCGAATGGCTGATAGGGCGGCCTGCCGGCCTGTATGGCATGCACGATGTGCTCGGAATTTAGAAGAAGCATGGACAGTCAACGCGGGCATCGTTAATATTCGCGCCCGGAAACTGATCGCGAATTAACCCATAAAGCGGGGGGACGTTCTGAAGGAGCGCCTCCCGCTTTGCGCATCTGCGGAAAGCGCCGTAGCGCAAAGCGAGGAACCGGAGTGTCGACACCTGCAGTGCTAGCTCTTGAAGATGGCACCGTGTTCCGAGGCGTCTCAGTAGGCGCAAAAGGCAACACGACTGGTGAAGTAGTTTTCAACACGGCGATGACGGGCTACCAGGAGATCCTCACGGATCCCTCGTACTGTCGCCAGATTGTCACGCTGACCTATCCCCACGTGGGCAATACCGGCACCACGCCCGAGGATCTGGAATCGGGCGCCGTTTACGCGGCCGGCCTGGTGATCCGGGATTTGGCGCTGCTGCATTCGAATTGGCGCGCCACCGAGTCGCTGAAGAGCTTCCTGCTTCGCTGCAAGGTGGTGGCCATTGCCGATATCGACACCCGCAAGCTGACGCGGCTGCTGCGCGAGAAAGGCGCGCAATCCGGCTGCATCATGACCGGCGACAATATCGACGAGACCGCCGCGGTGCGTGCCGCCAAGAAATTTCCCGGCTTGAAGGGTATGGACCTCGCCAAGGCGGTCTCCACCAAGAAGATCTATCAGTGGAATGACGGCTTGATCTGGAAGACCTCCTCCAAGCCGCCGCGGCCGCAGAGCCGTCTGCATGTGGTCGCCTACGACTACGGCATCAAGCGCAACATCTTGCGCATCCTCGCCGAGCATGGCTGCCGCATCACAGTTGTACCGGCACAAACCCCCGCAGATCAAGTATTTGCAATGAATCCTGATGGTATTTTCTTAAGTAACGGACCGGGCGATCCCGAGCCCTGCGACTACGCGGTTCAGGCGATTGCGCGCTTTCTGGAAACCGATCTGCCGGTGTTCGGCATATGTCTCGGCCATCAACTGCTGGCCCTGGCCAGCGGCGCCAAGACCCTGAAAATGAAATTCGGCCATCACGGGGCGAATCATCCGGTTTCCGAAATCGACTCCGGCCGGGTGCTGATCTCCAGTCAGAATCATGGTTTCGCGGTGGACGACACCACGCTGCCGAGCAATGTGCGCGCCACCCATCGCTCGCTGTTCGACGGCTCATTGCAGGGCTTGGCACGTACCGACCGTCCGGCCTTCAGTTTTCAAGGACACCCCGAGGCAAGCCCCGGCCCCCACGATGTGCGCCTGCTGTTCGAACACTTCATGTATCTAATGGTGAAGCGCATGCAAGCCAACTCGCGCGGCCGCAACGCCGTCAAACAAAAATCCTCTGAGAGTTAGGCCTAATGCCCAAGCGAACCGACCTAGACAGCATCCTCATCATAGGCGCTGGACCCATCATCATAGGCCAGGCCTGCGAGTTCGATTATTCTGGAGCTCAAGCGTGTAAAGCATTGAAAGAAGAGGGATATCGTGTGGTTTTGGTGAACTCGAATCCAGCCACCATCATGACCGATCCCGAGACCGCCGATGCGGTCTACATCGAGCCCATCAACTGGCGCACCATCGCTAGGATCATCGAAAAGGAAAGACCGAGCGCCCTGCTGCCCACCATGGGCGGCCAGACCGCACTGAACACGGCACTCGACCTCGTGCGCGAGGGGGTGCTCGAGAAATTCAATGTCGAGATGATCGGCGCTTCGCAGCGGGCCATCGATATGGCCGAAGATCGCGAGCTATTCCGCCGCGCCATGGCGGACATTGGGCTTGAAACCGCACGTGCGCGGATCGCCCATAGCATGGAAGAAGCCTTGGCGGTGCAGTCGGAAATCGGCTACCCCACAGTCATCCGGCCCTCCTTCACCTTAGGCGGCAGCGGCGGCGGTATTGCTTACAATCGCGAGGAGTTCGAAACCATCGTGGCGCGCGGGCTCGATGCCTCGCCCACCAATGAGGTATTGCTTGAAGAGTCTGTGCTCGGTTGGAAAGAGTACGAGATGGAAGTGGTCCGCGACCGCGATGACAACTGCATCATCGTATGTTCCATCGAGAACCTCGATCCCATGGGCGTACACACCGGGGACTCGATCACGGTGGCTCCGGCGCAGACCCTGACCGATCGGGAGTATCAGCGGTTGCGCGATGCCTCGATCGCCGTGCTGCGCAAGATCGGCGTGGATACCGGCGGTTCGAACGTGCAGTTCGCAATCAATCCCGACGACGGACGGGTGCTGGTCATCGAAATGAATCCGCGTGTGTCACGCTCCTCCGCCCTGGCTTCGAAGGCCACCGGATTCCCCATCGCCAAGATCGCGGCCAAGCTGGCGGTGGGCTACACCTTGGATGAGCTCAAGAACGAGATTACCGGCGGGGCGACCCCGGCCTCCTTCGAGCCCACCATCGACTATGTCGTGACTAAGATCCCACGCTTCACGTTCGAAAAATTTCCCGGTGCGAATACCAGGCTCACCACGCAGATGAAATCGGTGGGTGAGGCCATGGCCATCGGCCGCACTTTCCAGGAATCCATGCAGAAGGCGCTGCGCAGCCTGGAGACGGGCCTGGACGGCTTTGACGAGCAGGTCAGCCTGCCGCTGACAGATGAGGCGGCCGAGAAGCTCTCCTACGAGCTGCGCTGGCCGGGGCCAAACCGCATCCTGTACGTGGCCGATGCGTTCCGCGCCGGCTGGACCCTTGCGCAGGTGTTCGATGCCACCAAGATCGACCCCTGGTTCCTGGCACAAATCGAGGATTTGCTGCGTGAGGAAGCGGTGCTTGCCAAAGAAGGCTTTGAGAGCCTGGAACTGGCGCGCCTGCGCTCGCTCAAGCGTAAGGGTTTCTCCGATGCGCGCATTGCAAAATTAGTAGGGCGCGATGAGCCGACTATCCGCAGCCGGCGGCGCAAACTCGGGCTGCACCCGGTGTACAAGCGCGTCGATACCTGTGCCGCGGAGTTTGCCACTGCCACCGCCTATTTATACTCGACCTACGAAGAGGAGTGCGAGGCTAACCCCACCAATCGCCGCAAGATCATGATTTTGGGCGGCGGGCCGAATCGCATCGGGCAGGGCATCGAATTCGATTATTGCTGCGTGCACGCCGCCATGGCGCTGCGCGAAGACGGCTTCGAGACCTTGATGGTGAACTGCAATCCGGAAACCGTATCGACGGACTACGACACCTCGGATCGCCTGTACTTTGAACCGCTGACGTTCGAAGACGTCATGGAGATCATCGAGAAGGAGAAGCCTGAGGGCGTGATCGTACAGTTCGGCGGCCAAACGCCCCTCAAATTGTCGCGGGCGCTGGCGGCGGCGGGGGCCCCTATCGTCGGCACAACTCCGGATAGCATCGACGTCGCGGAGGATCGCGAGCGATTTCAGAAATTGGTGACCGCACTGAAGCTCAAGCAGCCGGCCAACGCCTCGGCGCGCGCCGAAGAGACGGCGGTGGTGCTGGCGCGGGAAGTAGGATTTCCGCTGGTCGTGCGTCCGAGTTATGTGCTGGGCGGCAGGGCCATGGAAGTGGTGTTCAACGAGGATGACCTGCGCCAGTACATGATTGACGCGATGAAAGTGTCGAACGACAGCCCGGTGCTGCTGGATCGGTTTCTGGACCTCGCCATCGAGGTGGATGTCGACGCGGTGAGCGATGGCGAGAACGTGCTGATCGGCGGCATCATGGAGCACATCGAACAGGCCGGCGTGCACTCGGGCGACTCCAGTTGCTCGCTGCCGCCGAACGGGCTGTCAGCGGAGGTTCAAAATGAACTGCGCGCGCAGACCCGCAAGCTCGCCAAGGCGCTCAACGTCGTGGGCTTGATGAACATTCAGTTCGCGATTCAGAGCGGCGTGATTTACATCCTGGAGGTCAATCCGCGCGCCTCCCGCACCGTGCCCTTCGTGTCGAAAGCCACCGGCATACCGCTGGCCAAAGTGGCGGCGCGGGTGATGACGGGCAAGACGCTCGCCATGCAGGAGCGTCTGACGGAACGTATTCCGCCATACTTCTCTGTCAAAGAAGCGGTGTTTCCCTTCAATAAGTTCCCAGAGGCAGATCCCATCCTGGGTCCCGAGATGAAGTCCACGGGCGAAGTGATGGGCACGGGACATACCTTTGGCGAGGCCTACGCCAAGGCGCAGGCGGCGTCCGGAGTGGTCCTGCCCACACATGGTCTGTGTTTCATCAGCGTGCGCGACCGCGACAAGCCCGGCGCCGTGGTGCTGGCGCAGATGCTGATTGCGCGCGGCTTTGAAATCGCGGCCACCGGCGGCACCGCTCTGGTGCTCGAAGAGGCAGGTATCACCTGCCGTCGGGTCAATAAAGTGCGGGAGGGTCGCCCGCACGTCGTCGATATGATAAAAAACGACGAGGTGGCCTTGATCGTTAATACCACGGAAGGTAAACAGGCGGTGCGCGAGTCGCGGTCGATTCGCCGCGAGGCGGTAGCGAGGAAGGTAACCTACTACACCACGGTGGCGGCAGCGCGCGCGACATGCGATGCGCTGGATCATCTGGGCGATATTGAAGTGAATCGACTGCAGGATTTGCATAAGGAAATGTCGGCGTGAAGCGAACTCCCATGACTCTGCGCGGCGCTGAACGGCTGCGGGCGGAATTAAAGCAGCTGAAGAGCGAGGCGCGCCCCAACGTGATCAAAGCGATTGCCGAGGCGCGTGCGCACGGTGATTTGAGCGAGAACGCCGAGTACCATGCGGCGCGCGAGCAGCAGAGCTTCATCGAGGGGCGCATCAATGACATCGAGAATCGTTTGTCGAACTGCGAGGTCATCGATGTCACGCGGCTGAACGCCACGGGCCGGGTGGTGTTCGGATCGACCATAGAACTCGAGGATCAAGCCGGCGGCCACAAGGTCGTGTATCAGCTGGTCGGCGACGATGAGGCCAATATCAAGCAGGGCCTGCTCTCGGTGAACTCGCCCATCGCCCGTGCCCTGATAGCGAAGTCCGAAGGCGATGTCGTCGATGTCACGACACCCGGCGGCACGCACAGCTACGAAATAGTCTCCGTGAAGTACCTGTGAGGCGCGCTTAGCCGGCCGTAGCTCGCAAAGATCATGGTGCGCAAAGGATTTCGCGTGTTGTTCGTGTTGTGGGCCGGCAGTCTGTGGTCGCTGGCCGCCTGGGTGGCACCCACCCTATTCCATGCGCAAAGCGATCGCCACCTGGCCGGTGTGCTGGCCGCCAAGCTGTTCAGCATCGAGACCTACGCGGGGCTTGCTGTCGCAGCGCTGGCGCTGCTGCTCCCCGACAGGAGCAAATTTGTGTGTGGCTATGCGGCGGCGGCGCTGCTCAGCGTCAATGAGTGGATTTTGAAACCGGTGATGACGCTGGCGCACACACGCGGTAGCGTAGCGGGCTTGAGTTTCGGAGCGTGGCACGGCGTGTCGGCGGGGCTGTACATGGCCGCCTGCCTGGCCGTGGTGGTGCTGGTTTGGAGAGATAGATGAACGGATTCTCCAGAGTATTGCGATTGACGCTGGCTGCGTTGGGCGGTGCCATGCTGGCGGTTCCCGGGCTTCGCGCCTGGGCCGCGGGCGATGCTGCCGACTCAGCTATGGCGACTATCCGGCCCGAAGCCATTCGCGCCGACATGCGTTTTCTCGCCGATGATCTGCTCGAAGGGCGCGGCACGGGGGCGCGTGGCTACGATATCGCGGCGGCATTCGTCGCGACGCGCTTCGAGGCCTTGGGCCTTGCTCCCGCCGGCGAGAAGGGCAGTTATTTTCAGACCGTGCCGCTGCGCTCACTGCGCGTGGACCTAGCCAAATCCTCTGTCACCCTCGGGCGCGCGGGCAAGCAGCGCAGCCTGCATTTGCGTGAGGATGCGCTGCTGGGCGGCAACCCCGGAGTCGCCGACAGTGTTGTGGAAGCAGCGGTGGTGTTCGTCGGCTACGGAGTCAGCGCGCCGCAATCGGGCTACGACGACTACAAGCGCGTGGATGTGAAGGGCAAGATCGTCGCCTATTTATTCGGCGCCCCCAATTTCGATTCGTCACTAAAGGCGCATTACACCTCCTCGTTGGAGAAGCGCAGGAATGCCGCCGCGCACGGCGCCGCCGGCATGATTTTGGTCAACGATCCGGTGCTGGAGAAGCTCTATCCCTTCGCCAAGCGCGTACGCGACCTCACCATCCCGGAATACCGCTGGCTCGATGCTCAAGGCCAACCGGCGCATTACTTTGCGCAATTAAAAGCCTCGGCCTCTTTGAGCCTGGAGGAGGCGGCGCGGTTCTTCGAAGGCAGCGGTCACACCGCCGAGCAGGTATTCGCCGCGGCGAAAGCCGGAAAATCCCGTTCTTTTGCCATGCCTCTCGTTGCCAGGATCGAAACGGTGACCGAATGGAAGGAATTGCACAGTGTGAACGTGGCCGCCAAGCTCGAGGGCAGCGATCCTGACTTGAAGGGCGAACATGTGGTGTATACGGCGCACCTGGATCACCTCGGCATCAGTACGCCGGTGAACGGCGATTCGATCTACAACGGCGCGCTCGACAATGCCTCGGGCACGGCCGAGATGCTGCAGATTGCGCGGGCCTTTAGCAGCATGCAGCCGCGACCGCGTCGCTCCATCGTGTTCGTCGCCGTGGCAGGCGAAGAGGCCGGCCTGTTGGGTTCGGACTATTTCGCGACCTATCCCACGGTCGAACAAAATTCCATCGTGGCGGACGTCAACACCGATGAGGTGGAGATGCTCTGGCCGCTGCGCGACGTGGTTGCCTTCGGCGCAGAACATTCCACGCTCAATGCGGCGGTGGAGCGTGCAGCGCAACGCCTGCATCTGGTGCAAAGTCCCGATCCCATGCCCGAGGAAGTGGCCTTCGTGCGCAGCGATCAGTACTCGTTCGTGCGCCAGGGCATTCCCGCCATGATGGTGTCGCCGGGTTTCAAGTCCGAGGATCCGGGCATCGTGCCCGCGAAAATATTCGAAACGTGGGGAGAAACCCGCTACCACCAGCCGCAGGACGACATGCAGCAGCCGGGGCTGGATTTCGATGCGGCGGCGGTTTTCGGACGTTTCGCTTATCTATGCGGCTACGAAATTGCGCAAGACACGGCGCGACCTGCCTGGAACCCGGGGGATTTCTTCGGCGCGCAGTACGCGAAGAAATAATCAAGCGGCGGCAATTCGCTTCGGCAGCTTCGGCCGGCCGCGGCCACGATGCTGGCGCACGGCGGGCGGTGCGGCCGCATATTCAAGCGCGGCTTCCGACACGCCAAGAGTGAAAGGGTTGCGAACGGTCACGCCGCCGTACACGGCGCGGTCCTGAAGGTTCTCGGTCAGCAGCAGGATGCAGTGCTGAGCTTGAGCGGCGGCGACAATGAGGCTGTCCCACCAGCTTAAAGAATAACGCTGCGCCAAATCCCGGGCGCGCATTACGACGTCGGTGTCGATCGATTGTGGGTCCCAAGCGAACAAGTCGTGCACATAGTCCCAAACCTCGTCCGCTGGTAATCCGGGCTTCGGTGTATGTGTTAGCGTGACGAAGCATTCATTCAGCACCTGCACGCTGGTGCGGCCGGTTTGTCCGCTCCACAAGCTCTTCAGCCACTGTTGGGCGAGCGGCTGCTTTAATGGCTCCTCACTTCGGCGGGCGTAGATGAACACGTTGGTGTCGACGAACACGAGAGCGCTCATTGAGAGTCCTTTCTGACCGGCGCTTCGCCTGCGAAATGCTCCCGTGCAATGGCGCGGTCATGAATCTCATCTCGCGTAGCCTTGTGCCCGTCTGCCCAACCGAAGTGAAACGGCTTGTGCTCGAAAAAGCGACGCATGGCTTGGTTGTAATCGCGCGCTTCCCGCATGCGCTCGTGGACCAGATCGCCTAGGAATCGGGAGACGCTTATTCCCTTCTTGGCGGCGTTGAGGCGCAGCCAATCCGCCATTTTATGGTCGAGCGTGACCGTGATGTTCTTCATTCGTACCCCAAATGATGATCATCGAATTATATACACTAGGATAGTGTATTAAAACCAACGCCGCGCCGGCGAAAAGCATTGCTAATCCGGGATGATAATTTTCGGCACGGGGGTGTGCCGGCGATAGAAGACCCCGACATTGCCCACCCGCTGTACGATCTCAGCGCCGGTGCGGCTGCAGAGCGCCTCGAGCGCTTGGTTGCGGGCTTCGCGATCGCCAACCCGGGCGCTTACCTTGACCAGTTCGTGATCGGTCAGGGCGCGGTCCAATTCCGCAACCACCCCGTCGGTCAGTCCGGCATTTCCCAGCATGACGATCGGGCTCATGGGATGCGCGAGCCGGCGCAAATGCTTTTTTTGTTTCTCTGAAAGTGTCATCGGGCCATTATAGTCGCAACATTCCATGCCTAAACGCTCAAAAAGCAGTGCCCGCTGGCTCGCCGAACATGCCAGCGATGAATTCGTCAAACGCGCGCAAAAAGAAGGCTGGCGTTCGCGTGCGGTGTTCAAGCTGGCGCAGATACAGGAAACCGAGCGTTTGCTGCGGCCGGGGATTCGCTGCGTGGACCTAGGCGCAGCGCCCGGCGGCTGGAGCCAGTACGCCGCGCGCATAGTCGGCGGTGCCAGCCGGATAGTCGCGACCGACATTCTGGCGATGGATGCCATCCCGGGCGTCGATTTCGTGCAGGGCGATTTCCGCGAACCCGAAGTCCTGGAGCAGGTTCTGCAATGCATTGGCGCCGATAAGGTCGACCTTGTTTTGTCGGATATGGCCCCCAACATGGCTGGAATAGACGCGGTTGACCAGCCTCGATCGATGTATCTGGCGGAGCTGGCGCTGGAGTTCGCGGATCGTGTTTTGGCGCCCGGGGGTGATTTGCTGATGAAATTATTTCAAGGTGCCGGATTCGATCAGGTTATTCGCGATGCTCGCAGCCGTTATGGGCGGGTGGTGATGAAAAAGCCGAAGGCGTCACGAACCCGCAGCCCTGAGATCTATCTGTTGGCGCGGCAGTTTGGGATGGTGTAAGTTCGGTGGAACGCCCCCATGACTTCTTTGTCGTAATGTGTTTGCGGCTGTAGGTGAAACTTGAACGATTTGACGAAACAAATTCTGCTCTGGGTCGCATTAGCCGTCATTCTGCTGGCGATTTTCAGCCAATTCGGCATGCGCACCGGCCAGCCGGCAACCATCGATTACTCCCAGTTCCTCTCCGAAGTGAAGAGCAACAATGTCGATTCGGTCACGCTTAAGGGCGAGATCATCGAGGGAAAGCGCCGCTCCACCGGCGAGTCCTTCGTGACTTATAACCCGGAGACCAGCAACACCGCGTTGATTGGCCTTATGAACACCCAGAACGTCAAGTTCCGGGGCGAACCGCCGAAGCAGCAGTCGGTCTTTCTGCAGCTGCTGATATCCGCCTTCCCCATATTGATTCTCATCGGCTTCTGGGCGTATTTCATGCGCCAGATGCAGGGCGCCTCCGGTGGACGCGGTGCCATGTCCTTCGGCAAGAGCCGCGCGCGCCTATTGGGAGAGGACCAGGTCAACATAACCTTTGCTGACGTCGCGGGGGTTGAGGAAGCCAAGCAAGAAGTGGTCGAAATCGTCGACTTCTTGAAAGATCCCGGCAAGTTCCAGAAACTTGGCGGCAAGATCCCGAAGGGTGTACTCATGGTGGGTTCCCCGGGAACCGGTAAGACTCTGTTGGCGCGAGCCATCGCCGGCGAGGCGAAAGTGCCGTTTTTCACGATTTCGGGCTCAGATTTCGTGGAAATGTTCGTGGGCGTGGGCGCCTCGCGCGTTCGCGATATGTTCGAGCAGGCCAAGAAGCACGCACCCTGCATCATCTTCATCGATGAAATCGACGCGGTCGGGCGGCATCGCGGCGCCGGTCTCGGCGGCGGCCACGACGAACGAGAGCAAACCCTGAATCAATTGCTGGTCGAAATGGATGGCTTCGAGGGTAACGAGGGCATCATCGTTATCGCGGCCACCAACCGACCCGATGTATTGGATCCTGCACTGCTGCGTCCAGGCCGCTTCGATCGCCAAGTGGTGGTGCCGCTGCCGGATGTGCGGGGGCGCGAGCAGATCCTCAAAGTGCATATGCGCAAGGTGCCGCTCAGCGACAATGTCAAACCATCGGTCATTGCTCGCGGCACCCCGGGTTTCTCGGGTGCGGACCTCGCCAACCTGGTGAACGAAGCGGCGCTGTTCGCCGCGCGCGGCAACAAGCGTTCGGTCAGCATGGAAGAATTCGAGCGCGCCAAGGACAAGATCATGATGGGCGCCGAGCGCCGCTCCATGGTCATGACCGAAGAAGAGAAGCGCAACACGGCATATCACGAGTCCGGTCATGCCATCGTGGGCTTGAGCGTCCCCGAGCATGACCCCGTGTACAAGGTGACCATCATCCCGCGCGGCCGCGCCCTGGGCGTCACAATGTTCTTACCGGAGGCCGACCGCTACAGCACCAGCAAGCGGCAGCTGGAGAGCCGCATCGCGACCTTGTTCGGCGGCCGGGTGGCCGAGGAGCTGGTGTTCGGCGCCGATGCCGTCACCACCGGAGCGTCCAACGACATTGAACGCGCCACGGAATTGGCGCGCAATATGGTGACCCGCTGGGGATTGTCGGACCGCTTGGGTCCGCAGACCTACAGCGAAGAATCCGGGGAAGTCTTCCTGGGTCGCAGCGTCACTCAGCACAAGCAGGTGTCGGATGTGACCGCGCACGTGATCGACGAAGAAGTGCGCCGAGTGATCGACAGTAACTACCAGCGCGCCTACAAGATTCTGCAGTCCAATATGGATAAGCTGCAGGCCATGTCGGAAGCGTTGATCAAGTACGAGACCATCGACGAGGAACAGATCAAGGACATCATGGAAGGTCGGGCGCCACGGCCGCCGCGCGATTGGGACGATACTCCCACTCCGACTCCGCGAGGCCCGACGACTGAGAAGCCGGCGCCGCCGTTGGTGAATCCGGCGGGGCAGCACTAGTCGTACTTTTGTAGGGTCGATAGATTAAGGCCGGCTCGGGAGGGCATTTCCCGGACCGCCGTGAATTCGTTCATGGAGGCTGCGGGAAAAACGTCCTGTTTTTCACGCTCCGGGAAATGCCCTCCCGAGCCGGCCCTCATTGCATTCCGTCGCCTACTAACTACAAAGCGTTGATCCCCAGTTACCTCCAATGAAATGGCGCTGTCGGCATAAAGTCATCGATCTCACTCGCCCGGTGGTCATGGGGATCTTGAATGTGACCCCGGATTCTTTCTCGGACGGCGACCGCTATTCCAGCGTTGCAGCGGCGCTGCAACGCGCGCGGCAAATGGAAGAAGAGGGCGCGCTGATCATCGATGTGGGCGGGGAGTCGACCCGTCCCGGCGCCGAGGAAGTGGATGAAGCCGTGGAGATTGCGCGAGTGGTGCCGGTGATCCAAGGCATCGCCGCCGTTTCTGAAATCGCCATCTCCATCGACACCAGCAAGCCCAAGGTGATGGCCGCGGCGGTTGCGGCGGGGGCTTGCATCGTCAACGACATCCATGCGCTGCGCGCGCCGGTGGCACGCGCTTGGGCGGCCGTGGCGGAGGTCGGTGTGTGCCTGATGCACATGCAGGGCGAGCCGCGTACGATGCAGGACCATCCTCAGTACGACGACGTGGTGGGCGAGGTGTGCGCGTTTCTGCTGCGCGAGCGGGAAGCCTGTATCCAAGCCGGCATTGCCCGCGAGGCGATAGCGCTCGATCCGGGACTGGGCTTCGGGAAGACTCTGGCGCACAACTTGGCGCTGCTGAAGGAACTGGCGCGCGTTGCGGCGCTGGGCGGCCCCTTGCTGGTGGGTGTATCGCGCAAGAGTTTCATCGGCAAGGTACTGGGGAAGACTGTTGATGAGCGGCTTTACGGCGGGTTGGGATTGGCGGCGCAAGCCGTGGTAAATGGCGCTCGAATTGTGCGTACTCACGATGTTGCCGCGACGCGCGATGCAATCGGCATGGTGAGTGCCGTGCTGCAAGGAATAGAGCATTGAATAGATATTTCGGTACCGATGGCGTGCGCGGCCGGGTCGGCGAAGCGCCGATGACCGTGGATTTTGCGCTGCGGCTGGCGAGCGCCGCCGCGCGGGTGCTCGCGCCGGGCGGCGGCCGCGCGCTCATAGGCAAAGACACACGCGTGTCCGGATACATGTTCGAGTCCGTACTGGAGGCAGGATTTGTTGCCGCGGGTGTCGATGTCATGTTGATCGGGCCGCTGCCGACCCCGGGCATCGCCTACATGACGCAGAAGCTCGGCTGCAGCTTCGGGGTGGTCATCAGTGCCTCCCACAACACCTATCAGGATAACGGCATCAAATTCTTCGATGCCTCTGGCAGCAAGCTCTCCGATGAGGCGGAAAAGGAGATTGAATGCCTGCTGGACCTGCCGGTGGTGACACAGCAATCGCAGCACCTGGGCAAGGCCATACGCATCGACCGTAGCCGCACGCAGTACCAGGAGTTTTGCGCCTCGACCATTCCGCCGGGCATGAATTTACAGGGCTTTAAAATCGTCATCGACTGCGCCAATGGCGCGGGCTACAAGGTGGCGCCGCGAGTGCTGGCCGATTTGGGGGCGGAGATCGTGCCTATAGGCTGCTCGCCGAACGGCCGCAACATCAATGACGGTTGCGGATCCACGGCACCCGAATTACTGCAGCTGACGGTTCCCGGTGTGCGCGCACAGGTTGGTATGGCGCTCGATGGGGATGGCGACCGGGTGGTGATGGTGGATGAGCTGGGGCGCTGCGTGGATGGCGACCAATTGCTGTACATACTGGCGAAGCATGCGCACGATCGAGGTGAATTGAAGGGTCCGGTGGTCGGGACCGTCATGAGCAACCTAGGTTTGGAACATGCGCTGGCCGAACTGGGCATCGTGTTTCGCCGTGCGCAGGTCGGCGACCGCCACGTGCTCGCCATGCTGAATGAGGCGGGCGGCACCCTGGGGGGCGAAACATCCGGTCATATTCTGTGCTTGGACAAGACCACGACCGGCGATGGCTTGATCAGCGCCTTGCAAGTACTTGCGGTCATGCAGCAGACCCGCGCCGGCCTGGCCGAACTGGCCGCCGGCATGCGCAAGTATCCGCAGGTCCTGCTCAACGTGCGCGTGGCGAAGCGTTTTGACCCATTGCAGGCGCCCAGCGTGGTCGAGGTGGCGAAGGCAGTGGAACGCCGCTTCGAGGGCCGTGGCCGTATCGTGTTGCGGGCCTCGGGCACTGAACCTTTGATCCGGGTGATGGTGGAGGGTCACGACGCAGGTCTGGTGAAGCAGGGCGCGCGGGAAATTGCAGCGGTGGTCGAGGCCGCGGCGCTGCAAGTCAAGGAACAGACCGTCTAACTCCGCGCCGGGGCTTGCAGTTAGCCGACCGCGCGGCTAATCTTCGCGGCCTTTCCCGCAGGGCGAATGCCCGAAGTAGGAGTGCTTGGCCTATGCGTCGTCCGATGGTCGCGGGTAATTGGAAAATGCACGGCTCACGGGCTGCCAATCAGGCATTGCTCGGCGAGTTGGAGATGAACCTTAAACCTGAGTGGCCGATCGACATCGTGGTCTTTCCGCCCTACGTGTACTTGGCCGATGCGGCGCGCATGCTGGAGGGCGGGCGGATCGCCGTTGGTGCCCAGGATGTTTGCGCGGAATCGGGCGGTGCGTTTACCGGCCAGGTATGCGCCTCCATGCTCAAGGACGTGGGCTGCAGCCATGTGATCGTCGGACACTCGGAGCGGCGTCGCTGGTATCACGAGGACGATGCGCTGGTGGCGCGCAAATTTGCGGTGGTTTTGCAGGCGGGCCTGACTCCCGTGCTGTGTCTCGGCGAGTCCTTGGAGGAGCGCGAGGCGAAGCACACCGAGGCGGTCATCGCGCGCCAGCTCGATGCCGTCATTGCGACGCACGGGATCGGCGGCTTCGCGCGGGGCGTGCTTGCCTATGAGCCGGTGTGGGCCATCGGCACCGGCCGTACCGCCTCGCCGGAGCAGGCGCAGGAGGTGCATGCTTTCCTGCGCAATCGTATTCATGAACAAGATGCTAAGATAGCGCGCCATTTACGGATCCTTTACGGTGGCAGCGTCAAGGCGGGCAATGCCGCGGAGCTGTTCTCGATGCCCGATGTGGATGGTGGATTGGTAGGTGGCGCATCCTTGAGCGCCGATGAATTTCAGCAGATTTGCGCGGCTGCGTCCTGACGGGACGCCGTTCGCCATTGAGAGATTTCTTATGTTGCGTGGAATTATTTTGAGTGTGCACGTGCTGCTTGCGCTGATGATCATTGGGCTCGTGCTCCTGCAGAGGGGCAAGGGAGCGGAGGCCGGCGCCGGATTCGGCTCGGGTGCGTCGGGCACGGTGTTCGGCGCGCGCGGCACCAGCACACTTTTCTCGAAATTGACCGCCGTGTTTGCGGCAATGTTTTTCGCCACCAGTTTGACGCTGGCCTATTTAGGCGCGCGCCCGAATGCCGAACCCGCCAGTGTATTGGAGCGCGCGGCACAGGCGGCGGTCACCACGCCGGCGCCGGCGCCTGCACCTGCGACACCCGCACCGACGTCCACGCTGCCGACGACGCCGGCCCCGACGGGCAGCACGCCTCCGCAGTAATTTTTTTTCTTTCTTGCCGGCGCGCAGCGCCGCCTGTTTTTCGGGGTTCGCAGCGAACCCCGTATCGAGTTGGGCGCAAGCCCATGATGAGGGAAGCCGACGTGGCGAAATTGGTAGACGCGCTAGTTTGAGGGGCTAGTGGGGCAACCTGTGCCGGTTCGACTCCGGCCGTCGGCACCATCATTTTTTTTGGATTCCAGTCGCAATCCTTACGCGACGCAGCACGGCGGTGCCTGTTATAATTATGGTCAATTGACGTGGTCGGACGCTGATGATGCTGCGACAGTATTTACCGATATTGATTTTCATGGGTTTAGCCACCGTCCTCGGGCTCGCGTTGTTCACTGTCGGCTGGATCATGGGCCCGCGCCGGCCGGACGCCGAGAAACTGTCCCCCTATGAATGCGGCTTCGAGGCATTCGAGGATTCGCGCATGCGCTTCGACGTGCGCTACTACCTGGTCGCCATCATATTCATCGTTTTCGATCTGGAAATCGCATTCTTCTTCCCATGGGCCGTCTCGCTCAAGTTGACCGGCACCTTTGGACTGTTGGCGATGCTGATCTTCGCCCTGGTGCTGGTCGTAGCTTTGGTCTACGACTACAAGAAAGGGGCGCTTGAATGGGATTAGAAGCCGTGTCCGCCGAGACCAGCGTGGTGCGCGGCTTCGAAGTGACCACCGTCGACAAGCTGATAAATTGGGCGCGCACCGGATCGCTGTGGCCGATGACTTTCGGATTGGCCTGCTGTGCGGTGGAAATGATGCATGCCGGCGCGGCGCGTTACGATCTCGATCGCTTCGGCGTGGTTTTCCGTCCCAGTCCCCGGCAATCCGACGTCATGATCGTTGCCGGAACCTTGGTCAACAAGATGGCGCCGGCGCTTCGCAAGGTGTACGACCAGATGGCCGAGCCGCGTTGGGTGATATCGATGGGCTCTTGCGCCAACGGCGGCGGCTACTATCATTATTCGTATGCCGTGGTGCGCGGTTGCGACCGCATCGTGCCGGTGGACGTGTATGTTCCGGGTTGCCCGCCGACGGCCGAAGCGCTGCTGTACGGCATCATTCAGCTGCAAAACAAGATCAGGCGAAATAAGGCGATCATGCGATGAGCGCGGACTCTGCCGCGGCGGTGGCGGCCGTAGCGCCGACCCGCCTGCAAAACCTTGCCAATGCCGTCGCGCTGGCCTTGCCTGGACTACTGCATTCGGTGGTCAACCACGTGGGCGAATTGACCTACGATGTGACCGCCGAGCGTTTGCTGGAAGTGGCAAGCGCCTTGCGCGACGGGCCCAATCTTAAGTTCGAAATGTGCATGGATGTATGCGGGGTTGATTACCTCGAGCACGGCCGCGCCGAATGGAAGACCCAGGACGCCACGTCCTCGGGTTTCAGCCGGGGGGTGGCGCGGGCGGCCTTAAGCGCGGATGTGGTTGCCCCAGGCCGGCGCTTCGCCGTGGTGTACCACTTGCTGTCCATATCCTTGAATCAAAGGCTGCGCTTGCGCGTGTATTGCACGGACGATGCCGAACCGATGGTGGATTCGGTCGCCGGAGTCTGGGCGGGCGCCGATTGGTTTGAGCGCGAAACCTTCGACATGTTCGGCATTTTGTTCCGCGGCCATCCGGATTTGCGGCGCTTGCTTACCGATTATGGTTTCATCGGTCATCCCTTCCGCAAGGATTTTCCGCTGTCCGGCAACGTCGAAGTTCGCTACGATCCGGAAAAGGGTCGGGTCGTGTACCAACCCGTGACCATCGATCCGCGTGTGCTCGTGCCGAAAGTGATCCGTCACGACAATCGCTACGATCCGCAGCTCACCAATGCTCCGGTCGGCACCGAGGGGAAATCCCTTGGCTGAAATTCGCAACTACACCATGAACTTCGGTCCGCAGCATCCGGCGGCGCACGGCGTGCTGCGTTTAGTGCTGGAGATGGACGGCGAAGTGATTCAGAAAGCCGATCCGCACATTGGCCTGCTACATCGCGGAACCGAGAAACTCGCCGAGAGCAAGCCCTTCAATCAGTCAATCGGCTACATGGACCGGCTGGATTACGTGTCGATGATGTGCAACGAGCATGCCTATGTCATGGCGATCGAAAAGCTGCTCGGCATTGAGCCGCCGCTGCGCGCTCAATACATCCGCGTGATGTTCGATGAGATCACGCGAATTTTAAATCATTTGATGTGGCTGGGTTCGCACGGTCTGGATATCGGCGCCATGACGGTGTTCCTGTACTGCTTCCGCGAGCGCGAAGACTTGATGGATTGCTACGAGGCGGTGTCGGGCACGCGCATGCATGCCTCCTATTACCGTCCCGGCGGCGTCTACCGGGATTTGCCCGAGGCCATGCCGAAATATCAGCAATCCGAATGGCGCAGCAAAAAAGACGTGGATCGCCTCAATGAACGGCGCTCCGGGGGATTGCTGGATTTCATCGCGGATTTCATCAAGCGCTTCCCGGCCTGCGTCGATCAATATGAAACTCTGCTCACCGACAACCGCATTTGGAAGCAGCGCACCGTGAACATCGGGGTGGTCACCCCCGAGCGCGCCATGCAGCTGGGATTTTCCGGCCCCATGTTGCGCGGCTCGGGAATCGAATGGGACTTGCGCAAGAAGCAGCCTTACGACGTGTACCACCTCATTGACTTCGACATTCCGGTGGGCGTCAACGGCGATTGCTACGACCGCTATCTGGTGCGCATCGAGGAATTGCGTCAGTCGACGCGCATCGTGGAACAGTGTGTGGCGTGGCTGAAGGCCAACCCCGGGCCGGTGATGATCGACGACCGCAAGGTACGACCGCCGCGCCGTGAGGAGATGAAGGGCGACATGGAATCGTTGATCCATCATTTCAAACTCATGACCGAGGGCTACTGCGTACCGCAAGGCGAGGTGTACGCCGCGGTCGAGGCGCCGAAGGGCGAGCTCGGCGTGTACATGGTGTCCGACGGTGCGAACAAACCGTATCGCCTGAAAGTGCGGGCGCCTGGCTTTGCACATCTGGCCGCACTCGACGAGATGGTCCGCGGGCATATGCTGGCCGATGTGGTTGCCGTGATCGGCACTCAAGACATCGTTTTCGGCGAGATTGATCGATGAGCGTGCAATTGTCGGCGCATGTGCGCGAAGAAATCGACCGCTGGGTCGCGAAGTTTCCTGCCGACCGCAAGCGCTCAGCGGTGATTTCCGCGCTGCATGCGGCACAACATGAGAACAACGGCTTCTTGACCACCGATCTCATGGATGCTGTGGCCGCCTATCTCGGGCTCGCTCCGATTCAGGTGTACGAAGTGGCGACCTTTTACTCCATGTTCGAGACCAAGCCCGTGGGTCGGCATCACATCTCGGTATGCACCAATATTTCGTGCATGCTGCGCGGCTCGCAGGAGGTCGTCGAGCAGGTGGAAAGAAAGCTCGGGATCAAAACCGGTGAAAGTACACCGGATGGACGCATTTACCTGAAGCGCGAAGAGGAATGTCTGGCGGCGTGCACCGGCGCACCGATGATGATGGTTGATCACGTATTTCACGAGAATCTGACGCCCGAGAACATCGATAAAATTCTGGATGAATTGACATGAGCGGAGCCTGACGCGGATGGCGTACGAGCAGAACCTGGTGTTGTTCGAAGCGCTAAAGCACGAGCGTCCGTGGACGCTCGAGAGCTATCGCAAGTTCGGCGGCTATGAAGCGTGGGAGAAGATCCTGCGCGAACAGACTCCGCGCGAGAAGATCATCGAGGAGGTCAAGGCGTCGGGATTGCGCGGCCGCGGCGGTGCGGCGTTTCCCACGGGTGTCAAATGGAGCTTCATGCCGCGCACTTCGCCGCTACAGAAGTACGCCGTATGCAATTCGGACGAGTCCGAGCCCGGCACCTGTCATGACCGCGATATTCTGCGCTACAACCCCCACTCGGTCATCGAAGGCATGGCTATCGGCGGCTATTCGATGACCGCCACCGTTGGCTACAACTACATACGCGGCGAGTTCTTGGGCGAGCCGATTCCGCGCTTCGAAGCGGCGTTGGCCGAGGCCTATGCGGCGGGGTTGCTCGGCAAGAATATCCTGGGTTCGGGCGTGGATTTCGATCTGCACATGTTCATCGGCGCCGGCGCCTATATATGCGGCGAGGAGACGGCGCTGCTCGAATCCCTCGAAGGTAAGCCCGGCAAGCCGCGATTCAAGCCGCCGTTCCCGGCAAATTTCGGTCTGTTCGGCAAGCCGACCACCATCAACAACACGCAGAGCTTTGCTTCGGTGCCGAGCATCTTGCGCAAGGGCGCGGCTTGGTTTGCGGGATTGGGGCCGGTGAATTCCGGAGGTACGGCGATTTTCTCCGTCTCCGGGCACGTCACCAAACCCGGCAACTTCGAGTTGCCCATGGGGATTCCATTCAAGGATCTGATGGAACTGTGCGGTGGCATTTGGAAGGGTCGCAAGCTCAAGGCCGTGATCCCCGGCGGCTCGTCTTGTATGGTGCTGCCGGCGGAGATCATGTGGGGAGTCAACATGGATTACGACTCCTTGAAGAAAGCCGGCTCGTCCTTCGGCACCGGTGCGGTAATCGTCATGGACGAAACCACCTGCATGGTGCGCGCCCTCGAGCGCCTGGCGCGCTTTTATATGTCGGAATCCTGCGGTCAGTGCACGCCCTGCCGCGAAGGCACAGGATGGCTGGACCGCATGCTGAGGCGAATCATCGCGGGGCAGGGCCGCAGCGAGGATCTGACGCTGTTGCTGGATGTGGCCAACCGCATTGAGGGTCACACCATCTGCGCGCTCGGCGATGCGGCCGCCTGGCCGGTGCAGAGTTTCCTCAAGCACTTCCGGCATGAGTTCCAGTACATGATCGAACACAAAGGCCGCTCCATCGTCGATGGCGCGGGCGGCGCCGTGGCTGTGCGCGATTCAGCCGCGGCGGCATAGGACGGATGATGAGCGACGACACGGTCAATATCGAAGTCAACGGAGTGCCGCTGAAGGCCCGCAAGGGTCAGATGATCATGCAGGCCACGGATCCGGCCAACATCTACATTCCCCGCTTTTGCTATCACGACAAGCTCACTGTGGCTGCCAATTGCCGCATGTGCCTGGTCGAGGTGGAAAAAGCGCCAAAGCCCATGCCGGCCTGTGCCACGCCGGTGAGCGAGGGCATGAAGGTTTTCACCAAGTCGCCCAAAGCTGTGGCGGCGCAGCGCGCGACCATGGAATTCCTGCTCATCAATCATCCGCTCGACTGCCCGATCTGCGATCAAGGCGGGGAGTGCGAGCTGCAGGATTTAGCCCTCGGCTATGGGCGTGACATCTCGCGTTTCAGCGAACGCAAGCGCGTGGTCAAGGACAAGAATTTAGGCCCCTTGGTGTCGACCGACATGACGCGCTGCATTCATTGCACGCGCTGTATTCGCTTCGGACAGGAAATCCAAGGCTATCCGCAAATGGGCACCGTTGGTCGCGGCGAAAACATGGAGGTGGGGACATACATCGAGCAGAGCGTCGATCATGAACTGTCCGCCAATATCATCGATCTATGTCCGGTCGGTGCGCTCAACAACAAGCCGTTTCGGTATCACGCCCGTGCCTGGGAGATGACGCAGGCCGCCTTGGTGTCGCCGCACGACGGCTTTGGCACCAACCTGTACGCGCATGTGTTGCGCGGCAAGGTCATGCGCATGGTGCCGCGCGAGAATGAAGCGATTAACGAAACCTGGATCGCGGATCGCGATCGCTTCGGCTTCGAGGGCATTTACTCGGCAGACCGGGTGACTGAACCCATGATCCGAATCGGCGGCGTTTTGCAGTCCGTCGACTGGGAAGTGGCGCTTAACGCGGCGGCGGAAGGCCTGCAAAAGGTGGGGGCCGCTCACGGCGCGGCCGCAACGGGATTTCTCGCTTCGCCCACGGCGACGCTCGAGGAGCTGTACCTGCTGGCGCGGATCGCGCGTGGCGTAGGCAGCGGCAACATCGACCATCGGCTGCGTCAGGTTGACTTCCGTGCCCAGGAAAACGAGCCGTGTTTCCCTAATTTGGGACTCAACATCGCCGATGTGGAACGCCTCGAAGGCGTGCTTGTCATCGGGTCAGATTTACGGCGTGAAATGCCACTGCTGGCGCATCGCCTGCGCAAAGCCGCAGTGCAGGGCGGCGCGACCGTGGCCTTCCTCAACCCGCGGCGCTTCGAATACATGTTTCCGATCGCGGCCTATGCCGTGGCTGACGCAGATGTGGTCGGCCAATTGGCGGCGGTGGTGCGCGCAGCGGCTGCCGCGCTCAATAAACCGCTGCCCGCGGCTGTGGCAATGACCGCCGGTGCCGCAGAAGCGGTGAACGATTCGCATCGAGCGCTGGCCGCGGCGCTTATCAACGGCACGCGCCGCGCCATTATTCTCGGCACTTTGGCGCAGCGACACCCGTCGTACGCGGCGCTCAAGTCTCTGGCAGCGATGCTGGCGGAATTGTGCGGCGCTAGTGCCGGCTGCCTTACCGAGGGTGCGAATAGCGCCGGCGCCTATATGGCGGGCGCGGTGCCGCACCAGCTGCCGGGCGGAGCGCCGGCCGCCGCTGCCGGCCTGTCGGCGCGCGCCATGTTGGAGTCCGCGCTGCCGGCCTATGTGTTGTTGGGCGCGATCGATCCGGTGTCGGACTTTGCGGTGGACGCGCGGGCGCTGGCTGCGGCGCAGTTAGTGGTCGCGGTGACCACGCACCTTCCTGAAGCGCTGCGCGGCGTGGCGCATGTGGTGCTGCCGATCGGCAGCTTCGCCGAGACCTCGGGTACTTTCGTTAACGTCGAGGGCCGCTGGCAAAGCTGGGCGGGCGCCGCGAAATTGCCGGGCGAAGCCCGCCCCGGCTGGAAGGTATTGCGGGTGCTGGCGACCTTGCTGAACTTGCCCGGCATCGACTATGTGAGCTCAGATGAGATTCGTGATGCCCTGAAGGCACAGTGCGGAACTCGGATCGAAGCGTCGAGCCACGGCGTCGGCGCCCCCGGTGGGGCGGCGTTGCTGGATGCGGAGCAGGCCGCGGCGGGTTCCTGGGTGGATATCCCGCCGTATCAAAGCGACGCTCTGGTACGCGGCTCAGAAGCATTGTCGAAGACCAAGGACGGGCGCATGGCTCGCACTGTGATCTGACATGTGGGATTGGGCGCCACTGCGGGACTGGTTATCCGCGGCCATCACGCCGTATTGGAGCTATCCGCTGTTGCTCGCCGTGCAAACGTTGATGGTCATGATTTGCCTGATTCTCACCATGGCGTTCTACACCCTGGCGGAGCGCAAGGTCATCGGCTGGATTCAAGCACGCAAGGGACCGAACCGCATCGGCGGCTTGCTGATTCCGGGTTTGGCGCAGCCCTTCGCCGATGTCGTAAAACTGATCTTTAAAGAGATCGTTATTCCGGCCGACTCGAACGGGTTCTTGTTTCGATTGGCTCCCTTCCTGGCCTTAGTGCCCTCACTCGCCATCTGGGCGGTGATCCCCTTGCGGCCGGAACACGCATTTGCCGACATCGATGCCGGCCTGCTGTACATCCTGGCACTGACTTCCATGGGTGTGTACGGCATCATCCTCGCCGGTTGGGCCGCCAACTCCAAGTACGCTTTCCTCGGCGCGATGCGCTCGGCGGCGCAGATCGTCGCCTATGAAATCGCCATGGGTTTCGCCATGGTGGGCGTATTGATGGCGGCGGGCAGCCTGAACATCGGCGACATCATTCGCGCGCAGCACGGTTTGTTCGGATGGAACTGGACCTGGCTGTTTCCGTTGCTGGTGGTGTACTTCATTTCCGGCGTCGCCGAGACTAATCGCGCGCCCTTCGACGTCGCCGAAGGCGAGTCGGAAATCGTCGCCGGATTCCACGTTGACTATTCGGGGATGGCGTTCGCGCTGTTCTTCATCGCCGAATACGTCAACATGATTCTTATCTCGGCGCTGACCATCATTTTCTTCTTCGGCGGCTGGCTGTCGCCGTTCGATGGGTGGCTGCCGGAGGACTCGTGGCTGGCGGCGCCGAGTTTCTTCTGGTTCGGTTTGAAGACCTTGGGGCCGATGTTCAGCTTTCTGTGGCTGCGCGCGACGTTTCCGCGCTATCGCTATGATCAAATCATGCGCTTGGGTTGGAAGGCCTTGATTCCCGTCACCTTGGTTTGGCTGCTAGTCGAGGGATTCATGGTTTATTTCCATGTCGGTCCGTGGAAGGGGCACCTGTAATGATGGGCATTCGTAATTTTCTCAAGACCTTCTTGCTCTGGGAACTGCTGCAGGGCCTCTGGGTGACCTGGAAGGAGATGTTCGCGCCCAAGATTACCGTGAATTACCCGGAAGAGAAAACGCCGCAGAGCAATCGCTTTCGCGGCCTGCATGCACTGCGCCGCTACCCCAACGGCGAGGAGCGATGCATTGCCTGCAAGCTCTGCGAAGCGGTGTGTCCCGCGCTCGCCATCACTATCGAGTCGGACGTGAGCGCCGACGGCACGCGCCGCACCACGCGCTACGACATCGATTTGTTCAAATGCATATTCTGCGGCTTTTGCGAGGAAGCTTGTCCGGTCGATGCCATCGTAGAAACGCGCCTGCATGAGTACCACATGGAGAATCGCGGCGAGAACATCATGAGCAAGGACAAGCTGCTCGGCATCGGCGAACGTTACGAAGCCATGATCGCGGCCGACCGCGCCGCCGACGCACGGTATCGCTGATGTTTCCGACCATTCTTTTCTTTATTTTCTCTGCGGTGCTGATCGCCGCCGCGCTCGGGGTTATCCTGGCCAGAAACCCCGTGTATTCAGCATTGCTCTTGGTGCTGTGCTTCTTCAACAGCGCCGTCATCTGGCTGCTGCTCGACGCGGAATTCTTGGGGATCGTGCTGGTGCTGGTGTACGTGGGCGCCGTCATGGTCTTGTTTCTGTTCGTGGTCATGATGCTGGATGTCAATCTCGAAGAGCTGCGCAAGGGCCTGGCAAGTTACTGGCCGCTGGCGCTTGCGGTCGCGGGGTTCGTGGTGTTTGCCATGATCAACGTCATAGTCGTGAGGCACTTGGGCGGCATGACCTTAAGGGCGGCGCCGCAGATCGCCATGGGCTATTCGAATACCCGGGAGCTGGGCACGGCCTTGTTCACACGCTATGCGTACCCGGCACAGATTGCCGCCGTGATTCTGTTGGTGGCGAGCGTGGCCGCCATTGTGCTGACCTTGCGCCGGCGCAAGGGCGGCAAGCCGCAGAACATCGCTCTGCAGGTCGCAGCGCGCGCCAAAGACCGCGTGAGAATCGTCAAGATGGCCTCCGAGAAACGTCCATGATCACATTGACTCATGTGCTCGCCTTGTCCGGGGTCTTGTTTGCGATCGCCGTTGCCGGCGTGTTCTTGAACCGCAAGAACATCATCGTGCTGCTGATGTGCATCGAGCTGATGCTGCTCGCCGTCAATTTCAATTTTGTGGCGTTCTCACGCTACCTGGGCGACATCGGCGGCCAGATATTCGTATTTTTCATATTGACGGTGGCGGCGGCCGAATCGGCCATCGGCCTCGCGATTCTGGTCGTGGTGTTCCGCGAACGGCGCAGCATCGAAGTCGAAGATCTCGACACGCTTCAAGGTTGAGGGACGAGCTAGGCATGCAGGGGATTTATCTCACGATCGCGTTGGCGCCGCTGGCAGCAGCCGTCATCGCCGGTTTGTTCGGCAAGGCCATCGGCAGGGCCGGCGCGCACAGCGTCACCATCCTAGGCGTGGGCATGTCCTGCGTGCTGTCCTTCTACGTGCTCTACCAGTTCCTGTTTAACGGCATGCCTGCGTACGACGGCACGGTGTACACCTGGCTGGTCAGCGATGGCTTGACCATGAATGTCGGGTTCCTGATCGACCGGCTGTCCGCGTTGATGATGGTGGTGGTGACTTTCGTGTCCCTGATGGTGCATGTGTACACCATCGGCTACATGCACGATGACGACGGTTACACGCGGTTCTTCAGCTACATCTCCTTGTTTACGTTCTCGATGCTGATGCTGGTGATGGCGAACAATTTCCTGCAATTGTTCTTCGGCTGGGAAGCGGTGGGCGTGGTGTCGTATCTGCTGATCGGGTTCTGGTACACACGGCCTACGGCCATATTTGCCAACCTGAAGGCGTTTCTGGTCAATCGAGTCGGTGATTTCGGCTTCGTGCTCGGCATCGCCGCGGTATTGCGTTACACCGGGTCGCTGGATTACGCCACAGTGTTCGCGCATGCCGACCAAATTGCGGCGGCACAGATCCAAATCAGCAGCAGCATCACGTGGCCGGCTATCACCTTTACCTGTCTTTGCCTGTTCGTCGGCGCCATGGGCAAGTCCGCACAGGTCCCCTTGCACGTATGGCTGCCCGATTCGATGGAAGGCCCGACCCCAATCTCGGCGCTGATTCATGCGGCGACCATGGTGACCGCCGGCATTTTCATGGTGGCGCGCATGTCGCCGCTGTTCGAACTTTCCGAGACGGCGCTGTCGACGGTGCTCATCATCGGCTCGACCACGGCGTTCTTCATGGGATTGATCGGCATCGTCAGCAACGATATCAAGCGGGTGGTGGCCTATTCGACCTTATCCCAGCTGGGCTATATGACGGTCGCCTTAGGGGTATCCGCCTACGGGGCCGGCATTTTCCATCTCATGACGCATGCCTTTTTCAAGGCGCTGCTGTTTCTGGCGGCGGGCTCGGTGATCATGGCCATGCATCACGAGCAGGACATGCGCAAGATGGGCGGCCTGCGAAAATACCTGCCGATCACGTACTGGACCTGCCTGGTGGGTTCGCTGGCGCTGATCGGTTTCCCCGGCACATCGGGATTTTTTTCCAAGGATGCATTGATCGACGCGGTTCATCTGTCCCATCGAACGGGTCACTGGTACGCCTATTTCTGCGTGCTCTCCGGCGTGTTCATCACGGCGCTGTACACGTTTAGGATGTTCTTCATGACCTTCCACGGCCAGCCGCGCATGGATCACCACACCCAGGAGCAGTTGCACGAAAGTCCATGGGTGGTAACGCTGCCCTTGATACTGCTGGCGATTCCCTCGGCCGTGATCGGATGGATGACGGTGGAACCCGTGTTATTCGGTGATTATTTCAAAGGCGCGCTGCACGTGCTGCCGGCTAACGACGTGCTGGCGGAGGTGGGCGAGGAATTTCACGGCTCGGCCCTCGAATTTCTGTGGGCTGGCTGCAAGTCGCTGCCGGTGTTGCTCGCGGCGCTGGGCGTATTGACCGCGTGGTGGTTCTTTCTCAAGCGGCCGGATCTTGCGGATGCGGCGGAGCGCCGCTTCAAATGGTTGCATACGATATTGGTCAATAAATTCGGCTTCGATTGGTTCTACGAGAACGTACTTGTGGCAGGCGCGCGCCGGCTGGGCGGCGGACTGTGGCGTTTCGGCGATCAGATCGTCATCGATGAGGGCTTCGTCAATGGCAGTGCGCGCAGCGTCGGCTGGCTGGGCTCGGTCATGCGTTACGCGCAGTCGGGATACCTGTACCACTACGCCTTTGCGATGATCTTGGGATTGGCTTCTTTCCTCATGTGGCTGCTGTGGCGAACATGATGTTCAACACTCATCTTCTGTCGCTGCTCATCTGGCTGCCCATTATCGGCGGATTCGTAACGCTGGGATTGAACGATCGTGGGGCGGTGGCCAAGTGGCTTTCCCTGTTTGTCAGCGGGATGACTCTCTCACTAAGCGTGCCGCTGTGGACATGGTTCAAGAGCGGTACGGCTGCGATGCAATTTGTCGAGCGTACGCCGTGGATTTCGACCATCCATTCGGAATACTTCATCGGCGTTGACGGCATTTCCATGCCTTTGATCTTGCTCACCACATTCACCACCGTGCTCATTGTGATCGCCAGCTGGAGCAACGTGCAGAAACGCGTCGCGCAGTATTTCGCCGCGTTTTTGATCTTGGAAGGCTTGATGATCGGCGTATTTGCCGCGCTCGATGGGGTGCTGTTCTACGTGTTCTGGGAAGCCATGCTGATTCCGATGTTCATCATCATCGGCGTGTGGGGCGGACCGAGACGGGTGTACGCCACCATCAAATTCTTCCTGTACACCTTCATCGGTTCGCTGCTGATGCTGGTCGCCTTGATTTACATGTACTTGAAGTCGGGCAGCTACGAACTTGCGGTGTTCCAGCGCATGCCGTTGACGCTCCACGAACAAACGTTTATTTTCCTGGCGTTTTTTGCTGCCTTTGCAGTGAAAGTGCCCATGTGGCCGGTGCATACGTGGTTGCCCGACGCGCATGTGGAAGCGCCCACCGGAGGATCGGTGGTGCTGGCAGCCATCATGTTGAAAATGGGCGGATACGGATTTCTGCGGTTCTCCCTGCCAATGGCTCCTGATGCCAGCCGCGAGCTGGATTGGCTGATCATCGCTCTGTCGCTGATTGCCGTGGTGTACATCGGCTTCGTGGCGCTGGCGCAGCGCGACATGAAGAAGTTGATCGCCTATTCCTCGATTGCTCACATGGGTTTCGTGACGCTCGGCATGTTCATCGGCTTTCAAATCGTCGCCAACACCGCGAGAACTAGCGGCATCGAATTGGGTATCGACGGTGCGGTGGTGCAGATGCTGTCGCATGGCCTGGTATCGGGCGCGATGTTCCTGTGCGTCGGTGTCATGTATGACCGGGTGCATAGCCGTGAAATCAGTGCCTACGGCGGGGTGGTCAACACTATGCCGAAGTTCGCAGCCTTCATGGTGCTGTTTGCGCTTGCGAACTCGGGGTTGCCCGGCACTTCCGGTTTCATCGGCGAGTTCATGGTGATACTCGCGGCGTTCAAGGCCAATGTCTGGTATGCCTTCCTGGCCGCCACCATACTGGTTCTGGGTGCGGCCTACACGCTGTGGCTGGTGAAGCGGGTCATTTTCGGCGAGATCGGTAACGAGAAGGTGGCTGCGCTCGAGGATCTGAACGGGCGTGAATTTCTGGTGCTCGGCGTGCTCGCCGTGGCGGTTCTGCTGGTGGGACTGTGGCCCGCGCCGCTGCTCGATGTGATGCGGGCATCCACGCAGCATTTGGCCGAGCAACTCCTGCTTTCAAAGATTCCTCTGTAAGGTACCCGGTAAGGTTCAGCATGCATCCTGTCGCCGAATTTAGTGTCAGCCAGTTCAACGCCGGACTCGTGTATGCGTGCCCTGAGATTTTTCTCGGGCTGGCCGCCTGCGCGATTTTGATGCTGGACTTGCTGCTCAACGATGCGCAGCGGCGTTGGACCGGGGTATTGGCCATTGCGGCATTGGCCGCTACCGCCGTGTTGGTATGGGTGCAACCGGTATCCGGCAAAATCGTGGCGTTGGGTGGGCTGTTCGAATTGGACCGGATGGCGCAGGTGCTGAAGATATTCACGCTGCTGACGGTAGCGGTGGTGTTCGTATATTCCACCGATTACTTGAAGCGCCGTGGCATCCTCAAGGGCGAGTACTTCGTGCTGGGCCTGTTTGCCGCCTTGGGCGCCATGGTGCTGATCTCGGCGGGCAGCCTGATTACCTTGTACCTGGGACTGGAATTGATGTCCCTGTGCCTGTACGCGATGGTGGCATTCGATCGGGAGTCGGGCATCGCCGCTGAATCGGCCATCAAGTACTTCGTCTTGGGATCCTTAGCGTCCGGAACCCTGTTGTACGGCATGTCCATTGTGTACGGCGTCACCGGGCATCTAGAGCTTGCCGCCATCGCCGACGTCGTGCAGAACGGCCTGGGAGACAACATCGGTTTGACCTTCGGCATTGCCTTCCTCATCGTCGGCATTGGTTTTAAATTCGGTGCGGTGCCTTTCCATATGTGGATACCCGACGTGTATGAGGGCTCGCCGACCTGCGTCACCTTGTTTATCGGCACGGCCTCGAAGCTGGCCGCGTTCGCACTCGCCATGCGGCTGTTGCCGGAGGCGCTGGCGGGATCGCAGCCCGATTGGAGCCAAATGCTGGTGGTGCTGTCGGTGCTGTCCATGGCCATCGGCAACATCGTCGCCATCGCACAGAGCAATCTCAAACGCATGCTGGCCTATTCGACGATCTCTCATGTGGGATATGTGCTGCTCGGCATCCTCTCAGGGACCGCGCAGGGCTATCAGGCTTCGCTGTTCTACATGATCAGCTACGTCATCGTCGCCGGTGGAGCCTTCGGTATGATTCTGTTGCTGGCGCGGCAGGGCTACGAGGCCGATAAGATTACCGATTTCCGCGGCCTCAATGCACGCAGCCCATGGCTGGCCGGCATGATGGCCATACTGATGTTCAGCTTGGCGGGGCTGCCGCCGTTCGTCGGCTTCTGGGCCAAGCTGGGAGTAATCCAGGCCGTGCTCGGCGTGAGCTACACCTGGCTGGCTGTCGTGGCGGTGTTGTTCTCTGTGGTCGGCGCGTTCTTCTACTTGCGTATCGTGAAGTTGATGTACTTCGATGAACCCACGGACACGAGCGTGATCGGTGGGTCGGTGCTGATGAGGACAGTGCTCAGCGCGAATGCGCTGTTGGCATTTGGGCTGGGAATCATTCCTGGGACCCTGCTGCAGCTCTGCCGCCAGGCCCTGCAATAGGGCGCTGTACTGGCGGCCGCGCATCCGCGGCGGCTCAGCGCAGGAAGCGGCGGGCCTCGATGACACGAGTGGGCCTTGCATTAGCGGGCTGGCCCGGTACAATCATCGGCTATTCCGGTGCGGGGTGGAGCAGTCTGGCAGCTCGTCGGGCTCATAACCCGAAGGTCGTAGGTTCAAATCCTACCCCCGCTACCAATTAAATCAA
>JBBRQO010000015.1:0-109312 GCA_038226325.1 Steroidobacterales bacterium
AGGCGCCGATTCCCCCGCAATCCTTTCATTCGTCCACCCCACGAGCGTACGCGATGTCGAATGTTCTCTGCAGCGGCCTTGTCATTTATTGTTCGCGTCAGGATGCGCTTTGGCACATCGCGATGATTGCGGCGCTATGTGCGGTAACGTACGCAGGAGATGGAACGTGCGAGAGGCGGCAGTAGACACTGCACGCCGGACGTTGTTTTTGCAAGCTGTGTGATCACTTAGTTGTGACTGCGGGATACGATCGGTTTAGGAAGGGCGTATAACCTATACAGCAGCGAGGCTTTGTTGATTTTTCCCGGGGTTAGAAGGGATGGCAACATCTCCGGAATTTATAAGGCTTGCGACCAGTTCGTCGCGGGCCTTGGCGGACACAGCTTTAGATAGTCTGCGTGATGCTGTGGTGATAGTGAATGCCCGCCACAGACATTTGCCGGTGGTACTTGCAAATGCAGCGGCGCGCCGCTGTTTAATCGAAGACACCGACACTTTCGGACTCATCGAATCGCCGCTATTTTATTGGATGACGCCGGAGTCGGCGGCCATTATTGAAACCTCGCTGCGTGCTCCTTCGGATCATCGCTCTACCTTTCGCCACATCCTCGAATGGCGGGGAACGGTGGGTGTCATGTTCGCCATTGCGAAGGTCAAGCCATTAGTGTCGTCCCCCGGGCGGCGCCCGATTATGCTGACGTTTGCGCCGGTCACATTCGAGACGGATTTCGCATCTTCCCTGCGGTCAAATCTCAAGCTAGATCTTACGGCGAAGGCGTCCGGTACGCTGAACTGCGTCGCGAAGAACGCGATTGCGCTGAATGGTGCTGGATGGCGATGCGCTGCGCTCGCTCCGTATGTTTCCGGGCATGAAGAAATTCATGTCGCGGGTACATCCGGGGCATCGCGCGGCGGTGAGAGGCGCCATTGACGATGCGGGCAAGAATTGACTGGAGTGGCGTTGATGTTGCGGGGGTTGGTGAGCCAAGTGCAGGGGCGACGTACGGAGGCGGTGAATTCGGTGAACGAAATCGTTGCCTTGGTGAATCAATCTATAGAGAATGCGCGCTCTTTAGCAAGGGAGCTTCTGCCGGTACGTAGCGAGACGGCGATTTGGCTGTTGCGGTGCGGGAATTGGCGTCGCGCAGCAGGGATCTGTACGGCTTGGATGTTAATTTCACAGCGGAAGTGGCACAGGAACTGAATTTAGATGAGACCGACGCCAGTCATTTGTATCGCATCGCACAAGAGGCGCTGACAAATGCGTCGCGTCACGGGCATGCCAGCTTGGTAGACATTCGCCTGCAGGCCTCCGGTGTGAGGTTTTTGCTGTGCATCACGAATAATGGTGAGGGTTTTCACCCGCGAATGTCGCATTACAGTGATATGGGTTTGAAGACCACAGTATCGTGCCCGTATTATTGCAGCGAGGTTTGAAATTGCCCCCAACGAGTCGCGTGGCACCGTGGTTCGAGCAGTGGGGGAACAACCGCAGACCGTGACCGGACTGATACCGGCTCGGGTGACTTAAGGAGCGAGATTATGATGGCCGCTAGTAACACGTGGACCCGTTCTCAGGTGTCCCAATCGGGGACCAACACGGGCAAGCGCAAAGTCCGACGTGTTTTGATTGTCGATGATCATCCTATCGTTCGTCAGGGCCTACGACGGGTCATGGAGAACGAAGACGACCTGACTGTGTGTGGCGAGGCGGAGACCGCCCGCGACGCGCGCACCGCGATCAAGGAGTTAAATCCTGACGTGGTAATCGCAGACATTAGCTTGAAACAAGGCGACGGCATCGAGTTGGTGCGCGATGTGCGTGCGCATCATCCGCAGCTGCCCATTCTGGTGTTGTCCATGCACGATGAGACCATTTATGCCGAGCGCATGCTGTCGGCCGGCGCCAATGGTTACATCATGAAACAGGCGGCGAGTGAGCAGTTTTTAGCCTCGCTAAGGCGGGTACTCGATGGCGGAATCTATGTGTCCGAAGCGGTCGGCAACAACATGATTCAGAAGTTCGCGGCAGGCGGGGCATACATATCGGCGAACCCAATCGACCGATTGAGCAATCGCGAACTGCAAATTCTGCACATGATCGGCAAGGGAATGAGCACGCGCGAGACCGCACATTCGCTGAACTTGAGCATTAAGACCGTAGAATCACATCGCCAACGCATCAAACGGAAACTGAATCTGACCACCGGCACACAGCTCGTGCAGTACGCTGTGAACTGGTTTACCGGCCGGGAGGCGAGCACATTCGCGCCCTCGCCTAAGGAAACCCAGCCGCCATTGATGGGTGGCGCAGGCGGCTAGTCGTCGAGCGGGCGGCCCACCTTAAGGTATCGCCGGGGGCTCGCCGGGTGTGGTCGGGGCCTCGGTGTCGATGTCCTTCATGCTGCCGGCAAGGTATACCGGTTGACCTGCGGCGGTGCGCTCGGCCGATCCTAAGACCCGCCAGGTCTCGGTGAGCCCCCCCTGTAACTGCACCCCCACCTTGATATCCAAGGGTTCTTGTCGCTCCAGATGGGCACGGATCGCTTGCAGGAGCGCTTCCCAACCGCTGGGTACGAAATAGGCCTTGAGATCCTCCAAGCGCCGGTGGACGGTGTGGGCGGGCCATTGCAGGCGGCGGCGGAACCAATCGCTGTACCACACCGACCCGTTCCACAAATCCAACTCCCACAGTCCTTCTTCCGCCTGTGGTTCGCCCGGTCCCGGTGCGGGGGTTCGATGGGGTCGCGGCGTCGAAATGGGCATTCCTAGCTATCGGTCCGTCGTGCTGCGCACTTGACAGCGATCTTGAGATCCGTTGCGCAGAATACTGAACGACCAGCGCACAGATCCCACAAATTGCGACAATGAGCGCCAGTACGGGGAATTACAAGAAGCGTAAGGGCACAGGGTTAAGTCGGCTCGTTAGGGGCCGATACCCAAAAATACTAGAAGCCTTGCGTGAGGGTTCCCCAACGTGTCTGACCTGGATTCTGTGACCTCCCTCACAGTCGAACCTGCCGCGACGATCTTGCTCGCGGAGGACGATCCGGTCACGCGAATGCTGATGACCCGGTTCCTGAAGAAGGCCGGGTACGAGGTGGATGCCGTGGCTAACGGCTCCGAAGCGCTCGACCGTATGACGGCGCGCTATTACCCGATGCTGGTCACTGATTGGGAGATGCCGGAAATGGATGGGGTGGCGTTGTGCAAGGCGGTGCGCAACATGCAGCTCGACGGGTATGTATATGCGTTGCTACTCACAGCACGCGACGCCAAAGAGCACATCATCGCGGGCTTAGAGGCGGGCGCCGATGATTATCTGGTCAAACCGGTACATGAAGCCGAGCTCATCGCACGCCTGAACGCGGGGCGGCGTATCTTGAATCTGGAGCAGTCGTTGCGCGCTGCGAATCAGCGTAACCGTATCTTATCCATCACTGATGCGCTGACCGGCGCCTACAACCGCCGCTACTTGATGGAGCAGCTGCCGCGCGAATTGGAGCGCTGCCGTCGTTATGCCTATCCCTTGTCAGTGCTGATGTGCGATGTGGATCATTTCAAGAAAATCAACGATGCGCGCGGACATGCGGCAGGGGATGAAGTGCTGCAGCAGTTCGCGGCGCGGGTGCAGAAATCCATTCGCACCAACAGCGATTGGGTGGCGCGCTACGGCGGCGAGGAATTTCTGGTCGTTCTGCCGGAGACCCCCCACGAGGGTGCCATGCACGTAGCGGAGAAGCTGCGCGAGGTGATTTCGGCAACACCGTTCGCGACGCGCACCGGGGATTGCACGGTGACGGCGAGTTTCGGGTTGGCCTCGACCGGGCCGAACGGGCCGGATATTTTATTGAAAGTGGATGCGCTGATCCGGACCGCGGATGAGTGCCTGTATCAGAGCAAGCAGGACGGAAGGAATCGCAGCAGCGGTTTGGAAATCACGTCGATGGCCACGAAGGCGCTTGCGTAGCGGCACCCGCCGAATCTTCCACTTATCGACGAAGAAATTCTGTCTGAAGACTGCGACGAAATTATGCCCCGGCGTTCAAAGGCCGAGTGCGCAGTCGGCCCTCGTAATCGCGCTTTCCGAGCGGCACACCCAGCGTGCGCAGGATGTCGTAGGCGGTGACGGCGTGGAAATAAAAGTTGGGCAACGAAAACGAGAGGATGAGGGTCTCCGAGGTGAAGGCAAGCTTCCGCGGGCCGATCTGAAGGTCAAGGTTCTTTCCCGCCCAACCATTGACCTCGTCTGGGGTGAACGCCTCCAGCGTCGATTCTGCCTTGCTGATCATCGCCTGCAGGTCGGCGAAAGGGACCGGTCCGACCAGCGCAGGTGGGGAGAACAGGCCGGTCTTCACAGCCTCCAGCCCCCACACGGAATGATGCCACGCCGCTTCGATCTGGAAATGGAAGGGCGCCATATCGTGGAAGAGCCGGGCGCGCACGAAGTGGTCCGGGTCTGAGCCGGTCTCGGCGCAGTGCCTCGCCGCGCGGTCGAGGAAGCCGCCGACGGCCCTCAGGGTCTGCAGGAAGGTCGGCACGCTGAGGTCGTACAATGATGTGGCTATCGGTTTTCCCCTAGAACCGCCTGCGTTAGTGCCGGGCGAACTCCAGGCTGTCGCGAAGGCATACCTCAATATACACGCCGTCGTCGATCCAACGCCTGCGGCGCGAGAACGCATCTTCGGCTCTGAACGTTGAAAAGGAGAGACCAAGAGTTGAAACGTGACGCGGCACCGTGTTTAATCAACTCAGCACATCCTTCCACTTATCAGCTCGGAAAATCTGTCCAAACTACCCGAGCCACCCCTGATTGATGTTGGCACCATTGAGTTGCCCTTTGCCCAGATATCCATCGATAGGGAGTCAGATATGAAATTCATAGCGGTTTTCCTACTACTGTCTGCGCAAGGGCTGCACGCTCAGTCCGTCCCGTCGACGACTACCTACCTAACAGACGCCGAGCTGCGTCGTGCTATCCAGACCGCTCCCGAGGAGCAGCCTGGCCATTCGGGTCTCTTTGTGGTGCGACTTTCCTCCAAATCCGAATACCCTGTTGTCGGAGTGCGCCGTACTAGCGCGGGTAAGGCGGAGGTGCATGCCGAATTTACGGACGTGTGGTATGTGATCGAGGGCGCCGCGACCTTGGTTACCGGCGGCAGCGTAGTCGGAGGAGCTACCGCTGCCCCGGGCGAGGTCAGGGGCCCGAGCATCAAGGACGGCAGCCCGCGAAGAATTCATAAGGGAGAAATGGCGGTGATACCGGCTGGCACTCCGCACTGGGTCAGTAGTATCGAGGGTAAGGAGCTTCTCTACATCGTCGTGAAGATGCCAAGTCCGACTCCGAAGTGAATGCCCATAATCCCCAGCACTTACCCCGCCTCCCGCAACTCCGCGTTCACTAATTTCAATTTCGCGGCCAGCGTCTCTATGAGAACGTCGATATCGCCCAAGGTTTGAGCGCGCACGGCACTCTCCAAGTTCGATGCCGCCGCGGCGAGACCGACGGCGTGGATGTTGGCGCTGGCGCCCTTCAAAGCGTGGGCGCGTTTGCCGATGGTGGCGAAATCGCTGGCGCGCAGTGCGCCGACAATCTCGACCAGACACTGATCGCCGCTGGCGACAAAAGTGTCGATGAGCTCGCGTTCGAATTCCGCGTCGCCGCCAGTGAGTTCGTGCAGGGCGGTCATATCGACTTCGGCGGCCTTTGGCTCGTGCTTCAAGTAGCGGGATAGACAGTCCGCCAGTTGCGCGGGCTCGATGGGTTTGCCGAGGTGCGCATCCATGCCGGCGGCAATGCAATTCTCGCGGTCCTCGCTCATGACGTTGGCGGTGAGCGCAATGATGGGCAGGCGTCTGACGCCGCTGCCCTTCTCCAGTTCGCGTATGCGGCGGGTGGCGGTGAATCCGTCCATGACGGGCATTTGGCAGTCCATGAGCACGGCATCGAAGGGGGTTTCGGCGATGCGCTCCAGGGCTTCGGCGCCATTGTTGGCCAGCGTGACCTCGGCGGAGAGCTTCTGCAGCACGCGCAGCGCGACGCGCTGATTCACGGGGTTGTCTTCCACCAACAGAATCCGCTGACCGGCAAGTGTGGGGGTGGCATGCGCCTCGGGGGTCGCCCAGGGCTTGCGCGGCACATTGCCGGTGAGAACCTGTTCGACGAGGGCGCTTAAGGCGGTGGCGCGGATGGGCTTTAAGGCCACTGCATCGGGCCGCTGCGCCCAGTCGGCAGTATGTTGTTCGGTGCCGAACAGGGATAGAAGAATGAAGGGCAGACGGGCGTGACGCGGGTCAGCGCGCAGGGCGGTCAGCAGATCGATGCCGCCCTGCATGGGCATGAGTTCATCGGCCAATACCAAGTCAAATGCGGGCCCCTGCGCCAGTTGCTGCATGGCTTGTTCGACGCCCGCTACTTGGACGGTGTCGAAACGTGCCAGGGCGAGCTTGGCGGCGAGACTATTACGGCTTTGCTCAAGATCATCGACGATGAGGACGCGCCGACCGCGGCCCAACGGCTGGCGCTGCGGCTGCTGCGCCAGGGCCTCAACCTGAATCGTGACCCAGAAGCGGGATCCGCTCCCGGAGTTGCTGCACACCCCGACCTCGCCGCCCATGGCCTCGGCAAGGCGTTTGACGATGGAGAGTCCCAACCCAGTGCCGCCGTAGTGGCGGGTGGTGGAGGAATCGATCTGTGAGAAAGACTTGAACAACCGATCGAGGCGATCGGCGGGAATGCCGATGCCGGTGTCCGTGACCTCGATGCGCAGCGTCAGGCGTCCGTCGGCAGCCACCGTGCCGCCGGCGTCCAGGACCACGTGACCCTCGTGCGTGAATTTGATGGCATTGCCGATCAGGTTCATGATGATCTGGCGCAGCCGCCCCGGATCGCCGCGCGCCAGCACTGGCACATCGCTGCCGATATTGACGATCAATTCAATACCCTTGACGGCGGACTGCAGGGCCGTGGCCGCTACGGTCTCGTAGATTACATCGCGCAGATCGAATTCGACGGATTCCAATTCCAGGCGATCGGCTTCGATCTTGGATAGATCCAGCACGTCATTGATAAGCGATAGCAGTGCCTTGGCACTGCCGCGGATGATGTCGACATATTCGCGCTGGCTGGCATCCAAAGTGGTCTCGGAGAGGATCTGCGACATGCCGATCACGCCGTTCATGGGAGTGCGGATCTCGTGGCTGACGTTGGCCAGGAAATTACTCTTGGCGCGATTGGCGGCTTCGGCACCGAGCTTGGCATCGAGAGTCGCCTGTTCGGCGCGCTTGCGGTCGCTGATGTCGACAATGGCGCCGGTGATGCGCGTCATTTCGCCGGAAGGCCCCCAGGACACGGTGGCTTTCTCCGCGATCCAGCGTTCGCCGCCGCCGTCCAGCATGACGCGGTATTCACAGCGGTAAGAAGGCTCGTCGGGGGTGGTCTCGAGCGGCGCGCTGCGGCTGCGCGCGGCATCGTCCGGGTGCACCCGCGACAGCAGCAGGCTTAGATCATCCAGCTTGGTGGAGGGTGGAATGCCTAAGAGCATATGGAAATTGTCAGAGCAGATGCGGCTGTTGCGACGAAAATTGAAATCGAAGGTGGCAAGACCGGCGGCCGCCTGGGCGATGTTGAGCGACTCGGTGGCGTAGCCTAGTTTCTCTTCCAGCTCCTTGCGCTCGGTGACGTCGGTGATGGTGCCGATGGCGCGCGCCGGTTGACCGTCGGGACCTTTAAGCACTTCGCCGCGGCTGGCGAGCCAGCGCGCTTTCCCTGAGAGGAGCAGTGTGCGGTATTCGCATTGATACTTCGTGCCCAAGTCGATGGCTGCGCCCAAAGCCAGCACCACGGCCTCGAGATCCTCAGGATGGATGGTGCCCACCCATTGCTCGCGCGTCAGCGGGCCACGGCCAAACTGGCCGATGAGCTCAAAGAAAAATGGCGTGCCGGTGATGTCCCCGGTGAGCAGGTCTAGGTCGAAGACGCCGAAACCGCCGGCGGCCTGGGCGGATTCCAAAAAGTCCGAGGAACGGCGCTGGGGCGAGTGCGGAATCAGGTCAGCGCACGGGCCTAGGGGGGCGGGCGACAGCGATTCGGTAGGCGGCCCCTGCAGCATGTTTTGCGTGCGGGACGGCTTTTTTTGCCGAGTCGGTATTTTGTTGTGAATCGGCGAATGACCCATCGGTACTCAAGCCTTAATGACGGCCCCTCAAGGTCAGGTTATCGGCGGGAGGGGCGTGCGCTTGAGCTATGATCGGGACTGAAATAGACAGGAGAAGCACGTGCGTACGGTCAAGATCCTGGCGGGTTTGGTGGGAGGAATCGTGGTCCTGGTGGTGGCCTTGCTAGTGGGGGTGTGGCTGTTCGTCAACCCCAATGACTATAAGGGCCGAATCGCCGCGGCGGTCAAGCAATCCACCGGTCGGGACCTGGTCCTGCGGGGTGACATCAAGTTGTCGGTAGTCCCCAGGGTGGCCCTGGAATTAGGGCCGGCCAGCCTGGGCAATCCGCCGGGGTTCGACGCGGAGCCGTTTCTGGCGTTCGACCACGCCGCGATTGGGGTCAGCCTGATGCGGCTATTGCATCAGCGAATGGACATCGACCGAGTCGAAATCGACGGACTCGATGTGCGCTTACGCAAGAATGCCAAGGGCACTGGTAACTGGGAGAATTTTGGCCAGACCAAGGAACCCGCGCCGAAACCGGACAGCAATGCGCGCCAGGTCTTCGAGGGACTGGCCGGCATCAAAATCACGAGTGGCAAAGTGAGCTACCCCGGGCTCGACATCCAGAAGTTCAATCTCGAGACCGGCGCCTTCGGCGGTGCCGCGGTCACCCCCATCAGCATCAGCTTCGAGGTCAGCCAGGGGACGCCGAAACAGACCGTGACCGTGAACGCAAAGTTCGATGTGAGTGCGGACGCGCAGCGTAAGCAGCTTAAGTTGGCGGCGGTCAACCTAAGCGGCCTCTTGGCCGAAACCGGCGATCCGCGTCCGACCCCATGGGAGCTGTCGGCACCTACCATGGACGCTGACTTCACGGCGCAGACCGCAGCGGTGCCGGCCTTTGCACTCAGCTTCGCAGGCGCGAAGATTGCGGGAAAATTACAGGCGACGAAACTCATCGATGACTTGCGCTTGAGTGGGTCGGCAACCTTGTCGCCGCTGCTGTTGCGCGAGTTCGCGCCGCGGCTCGGAGTGGCACTGCCCAAGACCCGCGACCCCAAGGTCTTGATGAATTTGTCCGGCAGCACGGAATTCATGTACGGCGCCGGCGGCATGCGCCTGGACAATTTGAAGGCGCAGCTCGATGACACGCACTTGAATGGCAGTGTGGCGCTCGCCGGCGAGCCGCGGGCAGCGAAGTTCAATTTGTCGATCGACGCCATCGATGTGGATCGCTATATGAATCCGGATCCCGCGCCGGCCACGCCTTCACCCAAAAAGACGGCGGAGACTGCGCAGCAGGCGGCGTCGGCGAAGACCATGGATGCGGACGGCACGCTGACCATAGGATCGGTGCATTTTGCGCCGCTGGATTTCACCAATGTAAAGGTGACTTTGAGCTCCAAGGACAATGTGCTGCACCTGTACCCCGCCCAGGCCTCGATCGACGGCGGCAGTTATTCCGGCAATATCACGCTGGATCGGCGCACGCCGGTGCCGGTGCTGAGCATGGATGAGCACTTAAGCGGCGTGGACATGGGGCGGCTGTTGGCCGCGACTTCGTATAAGGGAAAATTGTCCGGGCGTGGCAATGTGAACTTGAAAGCCTCGGCGCGCGGCGCAGAACTTCCCGCGGTGATGCAGAGTCTGAATGGTCACTTCGATACCAATTTAAGCGACGGCGCCATCGAAGGGGTGGATCTGGGCTACGAGATCGGACTGGCGCAGGCCTTGATCAAGCATGAGGCGCAGCCCACACGCAGCAATCCGCCGCGTACCAAGTTTGACGCCTGCAAACTGTCGGCGGAAATTACCGGCGGGGTGGCGAGGACTTCGGATTTGGCTATTTCCACGCCCGTGCTGAAAGTAACCGGGCAGGGCACGGCGAATCTGGTGAGCAAGGCCATCGATTTTCAGATGCTGGCCAGTGTTTTGAAGGCTCCAGGCGTGAGCGTTGCGGATATCCCCCTGAAAATCACGGGCACTTATGTGGATCCCACGGTGCGGCCCGACGCGGAGGCGCTGGCCAAGGCCTTGGCCAAGGGTCAGCTTAAGAACAAGTTGCAGGATGTGCTGAAGAAGAATGGCTTGGAAGGGCTATTCAAGTGATATTGAATCCCGAGCAGTTCAGCGAACAACTGCTCGCGTGGTTCGAGATTCATGGCCGGCATAATTTGCCCTGGCAGGTGAATCCGACGCCTTACCGGGTGTGGGTGTCTGAAGTCATGCTGCAGCAGACTCAAGTCGCTACGGTGATCCCGTATTACCAGCGCTTCCTGGCGCGCTTTCCCGATGTGGCGTCGCTGGCGGCGGCGCCGCTGGACGAGGTGCTGCATCTGTGGACTGGTTTGGGCTATTACGCGCGGGCGCGAAACTTGCGTGCGTGCGCGCAAGTTCTGGTGGCGCAGCATGGCGGGGAATTTCCCCAGGACGTCGAGGCGGTGATCGCGCTGCCCGGTATCGGCAAATCTACCGCGGGCGCGATTCTGGCGTTATCGCGCGGACAGCGACAGCCGATTTTGGACGGCAATGTGAAGCGCGTGCTGGCGCGGGTGTTCGGTATTGCCGGCGATCCTGGCGCTGCCGTGGTAGTCGCGAGAATGTGGGCGCAGGCTGAGGCCTGCACACCCGTTGAAAACGTCGGCGCCTATACCCAGGCCATCATGGATTTGGGCGCGACCCTGTGCAGCCGCGCGAATCCCGCCTGCACGGTGTGCCCGATGAGCACGGGATGTGTCGCGGCTCTCGAGGGACGACAGGCGGAGCTGCCCGGCGCCAAGTCCAAGCGAGTCAGGGGCTCGCGCGAGGCGACGTTATTGATCGCCGAGACCGAAGATGAAGGATCAGTGGCGGTGCTGGTGGAGCGTCGTCCCAATGTCGGCTTATGGGGTGGACTATGGTCGCCGCCGCAATTCGAGAGTGAATTCGCCGCGCTCGACTGGTGCCGACGCGAAGTGGGGGAGCCGCACGTGGAATCGCGAACGATGGCGCCGATTCATCATGCCTTCACGCACTTCGATCTGCGGTTAAATCCCTTGCGCGTGCGATGCCGGCCGCAGGCATCGGTGCACGATGGAGACGACCGGCTGTGGTATCGCCTGGGGAGCCCACCGCGGGTGGGGCTGCCACAGCCCATAATCAAGTTGTTCGAGCGGCTGCGTGCTGACGCGCCCGGTTAGCGTAAGATTCGCCTATGGCAAGACAAGTGTATTGTGTTCTGTTGAAGCGCGAGGCCGAGGGCATGGACTACATTCCCTATCCCGGCGAACTCGGCAGGCGTATCTACGACAACATTTCCAAGGAAGCCTGGGCGCAGTGGGTGGCGCACCAGACCATGCTCATCAATGAGAATCGGCTCACGCCTATAGAACCCAAGGCGCGCGCGTTGTTGGTGGCGGAGATGGAGAAGTTTCTGTTCGGCAGCGGGTCGGAGAAGCCCAAGGAGTTTGTGCCGAAGTAGCGGGAAGGAACAGGTGCGCGTGGGCCGGACAGCGTCATATCGAAGTCCTTCGGTTACTTCACGATTCAATGGATATCGGCAGCCAGATCACTCCCTAAATCTAAAAACATCGGGTGGGATTTATGAAGTCATTGTTGCGCGTATTCGGCCGGTATCCTTGGGTCGGCCCAATAATTTGTTTCATTCTGCTTCCCGGCTGCGCGATCAATATGAAAGTGCCGGTCCGAGACTCCGAGCCTTCAGCGTCTCATTACGTCCAACTCAGCACATTTGCTCCGGTCACCCTGTTCTTCAGCGATAGCCGCATTGCGGAAAACAAGGGCGCCCTGCTCACTGGCCGGATTCCCATGCAGTTGACGGCGGCTGATAAGCCTTTTGACCCAGTCCCCTGGTTGGCGATGCAGATCGTGAAAGAAATGAATTCGCGCGGCCTGCCGGTTCAGCTAGGAAACGACTCCACGGGCCCGAACACTGTTGTTATAAAGAGCATCCACATCGAGAATCGGCGAGTGAGCGCGTTCTCGCCGTTCGAAACGTTCACCAGCGCCAGTGCCGATGTTGTGACGACGACGGGTACCCAACGCATCGCTACCTTCATTAAGCGCGGCAAGGTTCCCGTGTGGTCTTTTAATGAAGTTATCGATCCGACCTTTAGTGATCCCCTTGGGCTGACCGCCAAGGAGTTTGCAGCGAAGCTCGCCCGCATTCTGTTTGATGCAAAGCTGAGCGATTCACAGGTGGATGCCCTCATCGTAAAGACCGGCGGGCCCAATGTTAACTATCGTGATGTGTACGAGCTGGGCTTCAGCAACAATGAGCGTGCCATTCCTCAATTGATTATCCTTGCCGCAAACAAGGATGATGAGGTACACCAGGCGGCATTCTCTTCGCTCGGTATTCTTCGCGATTCCCAGCATTTCCACATGTTGGCGATGGAGGCACAGGACTCCAAGGTTGACTGGGAGGATCGCGCAGCGGCACTGAAAGCCATTGGCGATCTTGGTACGGCAGAAGCCCAAGCTTATTTGCGGCACGAGAAGGCCAATTTGGACGCGTCGAAGGATGCGGAGTCCATGCGCACGAAGGAGTTGATCGGTTTGTACCTTAACTGACTGTCCGCCGAGTGATTGCGCCACGACAGAAGGGGCTTCGTGGCGCAACGGCTCAAAGTGCTCGGCCGGCGTCGGCGAGAGACTCTCGTCGTATTGAACTTCACGCCGCGGTAGTCGCGACGGGCTCACCGTCGCTCATCGCTATCCTAATTGCGGTTTAAGTTCGCGCATCCGCCACGCCTTTCGCCAGGGCGGCAAGCAGCAGAATGACCACTGAGAAGAGGGGAAGCATGAAGAGGTGCCCGGTGATGCCCGAAGAGCAAAGCGGCGCCGCCGTTGTCTCGCACCCGCCAGCGGGCATTGTTAGTGGGTGTCGGGGCGGTGAGCTCGAGCTCTGGATCCAAGGCCGGGATGTAGTTGCTACGCGTAGTGTCCGGCACGTCGAGCTGTTTGCCCGTCAACCATTCGTATAGGAACCCTGCGCGCCGTGCCTACCGATCCGTGGGCTAGTCTCGGACCCAGGCTTCGATCTGCGCCGCGAGCGCCGCTTCCGGTCGCAGAAGCTCCTGCACCGTGCGCCGTTCCGTTCTGCGGTCGCTAACCTTGGCTCGGGTGGGGCGGCGCTACCAGATTCCGCCCAGCGCCACGGTGATCGCCTCGCCGTTCACGCCCCCGGCCGCATCGCTGCAGAGGAAGGCAATCACCTGCGCGACTTCGCGCGGTTCCAGTACCCGCTTCTGCGGGTAGATGGCCGCGCGCTCCTGCCACACTTGCTCGGCGCTGATGCCGCGTCGCTCGGCCTCGGTCTGCGCCGAGCGCTCGGCCATGGCCGTTCTCACCCAACCTGGCAGCACGGCATTGGACGTGACTCCGAACGGCCCCGCATCCTGGGCGATGGCGCGTGCCAGTCCGATAACCCCGTGCTTTGAGGCGGTGTAGGCGCTGCCTGAGCGTTCCGCCTTTTCCCCGGCGGTCGAGCTGGTGATGACGACCCGGCCGAACCCGCGCTGGGTCATGCCGCCGACCGTCAGTCGTGCGAGTTCGAACGGTCCGTCGAGATTGATGCGCATGGTCTCACGCCAAACGTCGGGGTCCTGCTCCCACACCAGCCGCTCGTGGGCTGAGCCGATGCCGTGATTCACGACGAGCACGTCAATGGGTCCCAGTCGTCGCTCGGTTTCGGCGACCGCCAGGGCACAGCCCTCGGGGGTCCCCAAGTCGGCCGCGACATACTCCAGACCCACGGACTTGAGCTCGGCGGCGCTGCGAGCCACGGTCATCACTTGCGTTCCGGCTGCGGCTAGCAGCAGCGCCGCCTCACGCCCTATCCCCCGTCCGCCGCCCGTTACCATTGCCACCCGTTGACTCATTCCGCTACTCCCGCATCCAGTGTCGGCGGAATCGTCCCACGTTCTGCCGGAGCGGTACAATCGTAGGTTTCGAGGCGCGAACAATGCAAATTCAACCCAATCTAAAAGCTGTTCTCCTCTTGGTGGGGGTGTTGACGGGGGCCTGGAATCCCGTGCGCGCCGATCCGAGGCCTGCATCGACGATTCCTGCCGCGAGCCTGATTCAACCCGCCGATCTTGCCGCCACGCTGCGCAGCGCCACGGCCCCAAAGCCGCTGATCCTGCAGGTAGGATTTCGCACCTTATATGCGCAGGCGCACATTCCGGGCGCCGAATATGTGGGCGCGGCGAGCGAGGATACGGGTCTTCACGGTCTACGCGAACGCGTTGCCACGCTGCCCAAGGATTCGGCCATTGTGATTTATTGCGGCTGCTGCCCGTGGGGTCACTGTCCCAATGTCGGCGACGCGTTCGCTGCCCTTCATGCACTGGGCTTCACCGAGTTGAAGGTTCTTTATATCGCCGATAACTTCGGCGCCGATTGGGTCAACCACGGTTATCCGGTGAAGGGCTCGTGAAACTTTTGCTGCGCATCACCGCTGCGGCAATGTTGGCGGCGTCGCTGTGTGGTGCGGCGGATGCGACCGGCGTCGGCGACGCGGCGCCGGATTTCTCGCGGCCCGATCTGGCCGGAAACTTGGTGCGCCTCGCCGACTACCAGGGCAAAGTCGTGCTGCTTAATTTTTGGGCGACCTGGTGCGGCCCCTGTCTCGAGGAGCTGCCGCGATTTTCGTCATGGCAGCAGCAATACGGCAGCGAAGGTCTGCAGATTATCGGCGTCTCCATGGACGATGCGCCGGCACCGGTCAGACGGCTCATCGACCGACACCCCACCGCCTACCCTATCCTCATGGGTGACGCGAAGCTGGGCGAGATATTCGGCGGCGTGCTGGGCCTGCCGCTTTCCTTCCTGATCGATCCCAGGGGGCGAGTGGTCGCGCGTTACCAGGGCAACAGCGATCTGGCGGCCATGGAAACGAAAATAAGGGCGCTGCTGCAGCATCGATCCTCGAACGACTTCCCAGCGAAAGCACACGCCAACTGATATCATTCTCTAATGAGAATGATTCGCATCCGTAATATGGTGCGTGGCGCGCTGCTGGTTGCACTGGTGTGCTTCGCAGGGGTGCTTGCTGCAGGCGCTCAGGATGCGAATGCCGTTGTGCCGCAGACCTGGCAGCTCCTCGACTACTTGGCCACCGACTATGCCGACGCGGTCAAAGAGGGCGTCGTCATCAGCGGCTCTGAATACGTCGAAATGCGCGAACTCACTGCCACGGCGCGGGGGCATATTCAATCCTTGAAACCCACCGCCGCCACGGTCGCCTTGCTGGCCCAAGCGGACACCCTGATCGCCTCGGTACAGGCCAAGGCAGCGCCGGCGCAAGTCGCGCAGCAGGCCCATGCTCTGGCCGACGCGCTGCTGCGCTCCTATCCCATGCCCACGGCCCCCGAGAAGACTCCTGCTCTGGCGCGCGGAGCAGCGATCTACCATGGCCGATGTGTCTCCTGCCATGGGGCCACCGGCGCTGGGGACGGCCCGTCAGGCCTTAAGCTGTCGCCGCCGCCGATCAATTTCACCGATAAGGGGCGCGCCGATGAGCGCAGCGCATTGTCGTTGTACGAGGTGATCAGCCATGGCGTTGAAGGCACGCCCATGGTGAGTTTTGCCGCGCAGCTCTCGCCGGCTGATCGATGGGCAGTCGCGTACTACGTGGGCTCGCTTGCCTATACTCAGGAAGCGGCGGCTGGAGCGAAGCTCTGGCACAAAGATGCGAATGCTCGAGCGGAAATTGCCAATTTGCAGGACCTATCACTGGCGCGCGTCGCGCAACTGGCGCCGACCCTGGGTGCGCAACGCGCGCGAGAGATCGTCGGCTATCTGCGCGCCCATCCGGATGCGATACAGCCCTTAAGCGGAATTCCACTAGCCCGCTCACGCATCGCGGCGAGTCTGTCCGCGTACCGTTCGGGCGCACCCACCGATGCAGCGCGCTATGCGCTATCAGCGTATCTGGATGGGGTAGAGCCGGTTGAACCCCAACTCAACGCACGCGATGGAGTGTTGCGCGCCCGGTTGGAAACGGCCATGGGCGCCTACCGCACCGCTCTGTCGAGCCGTACTCCTGTCTCTGCCATAGCGAAGCAGGCCGGCGACATCGATGCCATGCTCGAGCAGGCCGAGCATGTCGTCGCCGAAGCGGCGGGCGACGCCACTTCCATTTTCCTCGGCGCTTTCACCATTCTGATCCGCGAAGGGTTGGAGGCTCTACTGATCGTGGTGGCATTACTCGCCTTCCTGCGCAAGGCCGAACGCTACGAAGCGGTCCGCTACGTGCATGCCGGATGGCTCGGCGCCTTGGTCGCCGGCGGACTCACCTGGGCCGTGGCGCGGTACGCCATTTCGATCAGCGGCGCCGGACGCGAACTGACGGAAGGATTGTCATCGCTGTTCGCGGCCGTCGTGCTGGTGACCGTCGGTTTATGGATGCACCAGAAAAGCGTCGGCGGCCGCTGGCAGCACTATCTCAAGGAAAAAATGGCCGAGGCGCTGAATCGGCGTTCTGCTTGGTTCCTGTTCAGTCTCTCTTTCATTTCGGTTTACCGCGAGGTATTCGAAACTATTTTATTCTATGCCGCATTGTCGAATGCAGGTCAGGGTCTGTGGCCGCTGGCCGGCCTTGCGGCAGGCGCCGCCGTGTTGGGTGTGATCGCCTGGGTGTTGCTGCGAACCAGCCGCCGTTTGCCCATCGCCACGTTCTTTTCGGCCAGCTCCATCTTGATTGCGGTGCTTGCCGTCGTGTTAACCGGTAAAGGAATTGCCTCTCTGCAGGAAGCGGGATGGATCCCGGTTACCCTCGCTCCCGTGCCGCATATTGAAATTCTGGGGATCTTTCCGACTTGGCAATCGCTGCTGGCACAATTGGCCGTGATCACCGTGTTGAGCCTCGGGTTCGCGCTCAACCATCGGCGCGGGCGCAAGCTATCGCGTCCTACGACGTTGCCGTCAGACGCTGAGAACAACGAAGTGTCAAGGATGATGTGACCCAGCGGCGGCGGTTGCGTAACGAATCAGAGCGGAGATGTCAGCTGCGAGTGACGCCTAGCGAATGCCGCACTCAGTCGCGAGTTTTTGTACAATTGCCTGAGATGTTTGCGCACACCTGTCTATCCGGTGCGACGTAGAGTGATCATGTGCCAGACTTGAAAGGAGGTGGTCTGCCGTCGCAGCAGTCGAAATCGAAGTCCTAGTCAAAGTAATCTATCGCACCAAAGTTAGTGCTACTCCGAGCGAGATCCAGAATATTCGGGAAGTCATCAGGAAAGCCGACCCCCTGTTTGAAATGAGCGGCAATGATTGCGAGTTGGAAATCCAATCGGCGACTGCGATTTCGTAACTCATTAAAGCCAGTGGTGCGCTATCGCCGATCGCGGCAACGATGATCACAACTGCTTCGTGCGAAGGGTTGCGCTCCGTAGATCTACCTATAGACCTTTTGGCAAGAAGCGATCTGGAAGCGCATTTGGTTAAGCTTGCTTCACGTCGGTGAACGAGGTTCGGTCTAAGCGCTCCAAATTCCAAGAGCGTATTTTTTGATTCCCTTTTGCCGCCTGCTCATCAGAGCAGTCGCGCCAGGAGTCGGATGACATGAACGACGAGCTAATTCCGCGCACGATGATGTTGATTGGCTTTCTGGCGTTCGCCTTCCCAGCCACATCCTATGCATCCTTCAGCGTTGCCATAAGCGTTGGCTTTGCGCCGCCCGCGTTGCCCCTTTATCTGCAACCTCCCTGCCCAGCGTCAGGATACATTTGGACCCCGGGTTATTGGGCGTATTCGGCTGAAACCGCAGATTACTTCTGGGTACCGGGGACCTGGGTTGTTGCCGCCGAGCCGGGCTTGCTGTGGACCCCAGGCTATTGGGCTTTAGGGGCGGGTGCCTATCTGTGGAATGCCGGCTATTGGGCGTCGCACGTCGGGTTTTATGGCGGCATTAATTATGGCTATGGTTATTTTGGTTCAGGTTTCGAGGGAGGTTATTGGCGTGATCACGATTTCTATTACAACCAAGCGGTAATGAACATTTCGAACGTAAATGTCACGAACGTCTATAACCGGTCCGTACCCGATACTAACTACTATGGTACTCGGCCTAGCTTCAATGGCGCTGCGGGCGTGCATGCCAGCCCTACCCGCAGCGACCTCGCGGCGGCCCACGAACCGCACCACAGTATTACTCAGCCGCAAATACTACAGGCGACGTCAGCACAAAACGTTCCAGCGCTTCGGGCCTCTATTAATCACGGCTATCCAAGTGTCGCTGCAACGACCGGACCTGGGGCTTTCCAGAGCCGAGATGTGGTACCCGCGCATTACGCGAACGCCGCATTGAGCCGCGACCCCCAACAGTTCAGCGCCCGCGGACAGTCGCTCGCGCCCCGCGGCAGTCAGCCCGCCTACAATTCATTCGGGGCTCGCGCTCACTCCGGTGCTGCCACCCAGCAAGAAGACCAAACAATGCGAACTCAGTGGCGTTCGCCGGCGCAGGCGACTATGGTTCGCCGGGCACCCCTTGCACATCAAGCGCCTACCGCCTCCTATTCACCGAGGCCGGTGTACCGACCAGCGTCGAGCGCGGCCTACTCAAGAAGTCACTACGGTGATTCCTACACGCCACCAACACGCGAGCTCTTTAGGCAAGTCCCCCAAAACAGTTCGGCGTCTCGCTATTCACCACCTGCCCAGGCACCGGCCGCGAGGCAGCTGCCTTTGGCGCAGCAAGCGCCGGTCGCCTCTTTTCGACCGATTCAAAGGTTCGCGCAGGCGCCGCGAAATAGTGTTGCCCCCCACCCTGCGCAAGCACGCGAGGCGCCCCTGCAAGGCCAAGAGCGCCGCCGGTGAACCGAAGTGCGTGCCGTTACGCACGCGCCGGCCTGCGGTGCTTACGGCGCGACCGTGCGACGCCCCGCGCTGCGCTTGCTCCAAAAAGAATCGATCACGGCTTCTACCCGAAGTCCTTTCCGCCGTGTCGCTAAAACGCGCCTCCGTTTTGTCCAGCGCTGAGCCGATATTGTAAAAATTGCCGAATTCAGACTTACAAGGGCTGAAAGACCGTCTGGCCGGTCAAATCCCGTATTGAATCGCCGAGCTATAGTCCTCTGCTAAGGCAATACCTGTAGGACACGCTACGTCTCGTAGGCCAGCACCTACACCGCGTAATCTCGACTCAAGATTTATGCGCGTTGACCGAAAACATGTGCAGAGCACTCGGCGGCTGCACGATCCGCTTTTGCTCCAGTAATCACGGCAGTGAAAGGATCTACTATGGAACGCTCTTCGATACATGGCTCAATAAGTGCAGTCGTTGTAGCACTCCTCGCGGCCACCAACGGGGCACTCGCGGAGGGTGTCAGCACGACAATTTCCGGATTTGGTACCGTCGGGGGCAGCTTCACGAGTAATTCGGAGTTTGCGTACATTCACGATAGCAGTGAATTCTCGGGCGCCACCAATCAGTTCGATATCGGCCTCGAGTCGCGCCTCGGACTGCAAGCAACGTTCAGCTTCGGCTCAGGGCTATCGGTGACCGTTCAAGAGGTTGCACGGCAGCGCGGTGACAAGACCTTCGATCCCAGTACCGAATGGCTGTACGCACAATATGAGCCGAATTCCTCGTGGAAGCTCCGGATGGGTCGCGTCGCGCTCGCCACGTTCTTGTATTCGGATTCGCGTTTAGTGGGATACGCCGCTCCTTGGTTTCGCGCACCGAACGAGGTATATGGTGCCGAGCCGTTCTTCTATTTGGACGGCGGTGAGCTTCTGTGGCGTAAGGACTTTGGCCCGCTAGGACTCAAAGTACAGGGCGCCTATGGCTCGACCAAAATCGATTTGCAGGCAGCGGGCCTGTCCCTTACTTCCACTGCCAAAAACGTCTTCAATGTAGCGGCATCGCTTGAATACGGGAACCTGTTGGTGCGCGTGGCTGAGACCGGATCCAGCAGTCCAACGTCATTGCCATTGAGTCCCGCCTATACGCTCAGCTACAACATTCACGACAGGTTTACCTCGGTGGGAATGCAGTACGACGACGGCCGCGCCGTCGTCCTCTCGGAATGGACTAAACGCACGGAAAACAATGCTCCAGTTCTTAATAAGCCGCTCTCTGCCTCGTCTCAATGGTATCTCGGCGCGGGCTGGCGGTTGGGTAAGTTCACGCCGTTTGCCGTATATGGGCGCGCACACGAGAAATCAAGCTTAGTGTCGACGGATAGTACGAGCAGCAGCATCTCTGCAAGCTTGCGCTACGATGTGATGCACAACGTGGACTTGAAAGCCCAGGTTTCGCGCGCCGCTGCGGCCTCCGGTTACTGGGTTCAGCCGAACCCTACGTCGCGCGAGCACGTCAATGTGTACAGTGTCGGTGTGGACTTCGTGTTCTGAGGACTTGATATGAACCACCGCTTCCTCTTCGCCTTCTGCTCGGCGACAATGCTGATCCTCCTTTCGGTTTGCTGCGCATACGCTGGCGATCTAGTTGTGGTGATGGGCGCCTCCGCCTCGCCAGTCACGAAAGACCAGGTCGCCAACGTGTATTTGGGGCGCAGCACCGCGTTCAGGCCAATTGATCTACCCGACTCAAGCGAGGCTCATCAGAGCTTCTACAAGAAGGCAACCGGTCGGGACGCGGCGCAAGTAAAAGCTGTTTGGACGCGACTTATCTTCACGGGCGGCGGAAAACCCCCGACTGAAGTAGCCGACGATGCAGCGGTCAAAAAAGCGGTAGCTGCAGATTCCAAAGCGATTGGCTACATCAAGAAGACCAGCATTGACTCCTCTGTCAAGGTGGTATTGGAACTTGAATAATAAATCACTGTCAAAAACGGAGCTATTTACCCACGGGTCAGTGGCACGCGCGGCACACGATGAGTTGGCGCGAGCAGAGACTTCTGCACCGCGCAAGAGCGCGCGATGACCCTGAGGACACGAATCTGGATGATTCCCGGTGCCGCCATCCTTGTGTTTGGCATCAGCCTCGCGCTCACGCTCATCTCGAGCGAGCAGACCGCGAAGACCATCGCAGACCTCAGCGCCGTCCACTACCCCACCGTGGCGATTGCGGAGCGATTGCAAAAGGATCTAAAAACTCTAGTCGACGATTTTCAGTTTGCGGTCGCAGAGGGTGACAAATCGAAATTTGCCAATGTCGAGCAACTATCAGTAGAGTACAAAAAGGACACAGACTCGTTGGCGGCTATCGAAGGGCAACAAGCAAAGGCGCACCAGCTTCGCTTGCAGTTCGACGCGTACGTAGCGGCCGCTCGCGAAGCCGCTGAACTCATGATCGGTGGCAAGGGCGGCAACCCCCAAAGCGCGATCGCTAACATGCAGAAGGCGCATTTTGCCGCGGTGTCTTCAGTCGACGCCGTGTCCGGCGAGTCACAAGCCAATTTCAAAGCCTCGGTGAGCGCAAGTGCGGCGGGCGTCCGGCGCATTTTCACAACCTCCCTATTGGGTGCCCTCATCGTGGTGACGGTCCTCGTGATCATCTCGCTGTTCATTGCCGGCTCCATCATGAATCCATTGAGCCGTGCGAAGGCCGTCGCGGAATCTGTGGCCGCAGGCAGACTTGATAACGACATCGATGCCTCTCGGCGCGATGAGATCGGCCAGGTATTGGCCGCATTGAAGGCGATGCAGAACGCGCTCAAGGGCGCCGCCGAAAAAGCAGCCGATCACGAAGGCCAAATCGCCGCTATCCGAAAAGCCCAGTCGGTGGTGGAATTCGACCTCACCGGCAAGGTCCAGGCCGCGAATGACAACTTCCTGAACATCGTTGGATATACGCTGTCCGAGGTAATGGGGAAATCACACCGCCTGTTTGTTGATTCCGTGTGCGCCTCGAGCCCTGAATATCGTGCATTTTGGGAGCGGCTCTCTCGCGGCGAGCATGACATCGGCCAATACCAACGAATCGGTCGCGATGGTCGCACGATTTGGCTACAAGCAAGCTACAACCCGATCCTAGGGGTGGACGGAAAACCATATAAAGTGGTCGAGTATGCGACTGATGTCAGCGCCCAGGTGACTATGCAGAGGGCACTGGACGTCGCGGTACATGAAGTGCAGACGGTCGTCGAGGCTGCGCTTGACGGCAAACTCAACTCTCGGATTGACGAGACCAATAAGAGCGGCCAGATTAAAGTGCTGGCGGCCAGTCTCAATGCGCTGGTCGAAAACATGATGGAGGTCGTGACCGAGATCAAGATTACGGCCGCCAAAGTTGAGCAGGGAGCCGAGGAACTATCAAAGGGCAATCAGGACTTGAGTCAGCGCACGGAAGAGCAAGCCTCCAGCTTGCAGCAGACCGCGTTATCGATGGCGCAAATGACGTCCACGGTCAAGAACAATGCGGGTAGTGTCGCTCAAGCAAACCAACTCGCCGGGGCGGCGCGAGAACGGGCGGAACGGGGCGGGGAGGTCGTGGGCGCTGCCGTATCAGCCATGGGCGAGATAGGGGCGTCCTCCAGGCGCATCGCGGACATCATCGGCGTCATTGATGAAATCGCCTTCCAGACCAACCTATTGGCCTTAAACGCAGCCGTGGAGGCGGCGCGTGCGGGCGAGCAGGGGAGAGGCTTTGCCGTCGTGGCCTCGGAGGTCAGGAATCTGGCCTCGCGCAGTGCCGAGGCGGCCAAAGAGATTAAGGCACTGATCCACGACTCTGTTGCCAAGGTAACCTATGGCACGAAGCTAGTAGATGATTCGGGTAAGGCATTGCTGGAAATTGTTTTAGGTATCAAAAAAGTGACGGACGTGATGACGGATATTGCGCATTCAAGCACAGAACAAGCCTCGGGGATTGAGCTTGTGAACCGCGCTGTCACGATGATGGATGATGTAACTCAGCAAAACGCTGCTTTGGTGGAGCAGGCATCCGCCGCCACTCGCTCGCTTACAGCTCAGGCGTCGATTTTATCGGAGCTGATTGCCAAATATCAGTTGGCCGATGTCTTAATGGGTTCGTCGCCTGATTCCAAATCCGCGGAGGTTTTAAGCGTTGATCGGCGCTCGCCTACCCGCCCGATCGCCCGGAATGCGCCGATCAAAACACCCCGCGGGCATGTACCATCCGTCGCTACAGGATCTATAGCGGAGGGCTGGAGGACCTTCTAATGGGGCATCGACGCGCACCTGATTCACTTGCGGAATATCGGACCCTCTGATCTCTATTCAACGAGACCCGTTGAGGAGAGTGCGCCGGGAGCAACTTTTCCACAATCATTGCGTTGGCTCGACGCGCGTGAGTGTCCCGCCACGCCTTAAGATGGACACATCTAGGTCGCCGGCAATCCGTTGCAGCGCGCTCAAACGCTGGTGTCGATTTCAATAAACCTTGTCCTAAATTTCAAACATCCATGTCACATTGCACTGCGATAGAATGGATGCCCGGGCATCGGACCCGTGGTGCGGTCTGGAGCGCTTTGATGACGTTTCGCCATGAGGGCATGGGCGACCCAAAGAGCCGCGCCGCGAACCTCCGGGCATGAGCACCGAGAGCGCAGGAGTCGTAATGAATTGGAAAAGCTGGGTCAGCTTGGTGCTCGTGACGGGGACGATTGGCGCAAGCGCTGCCGCGACAGGTGAACAGGCGCACCCATTGCCGAGTTCGCAGCTGCTGGGCTCGCTGCACGGCATGGCATCGTCGGTCACCCTCTACGGCAACGGCGACTACGCCATTGCATCAGCCGGCAGCGGCACGCCGGTGATCCGCTCGGACGTGGAGGCCGATGTCGATTTCCATGTGTTGCGATCCTCTGCCTACCCTAAACACCTCCTGGTGCAAACGGAGTTTAACGACCAGTTCGGCAGCGGCTCGGCGATGATCGTCACTCACTCAGGCCTCGCGGGCGCGCCGGATCTCACCTGCACGGTGCGACTGTATCGCGAGCACGCGTGGGGCGACATCGAGGTCAATGTCGTCAACACGACGCAGCGGGTCATCTCGGTGCAGGCGGTGCGCACCGTCCACGCCATCGGTGCCCCGGTCATCGATCTGAGTGGCCCGGCGGCCGCTGATCGAATCCTGTCGGATAGTTTCAGCGAGGATAGGCCGCAGCTTGCAATCCGTGATCTCGGCGATGCCGTCAATGGCGTCCACCGTGCCGTGGGAAGCCAGCTGATTTACAATCGGCGCAGCGGTCAAAGCTTGTTTCTCGGCGCGCTCACCTCGGAGCGGCTGCTGACGATTTTTCATCTGCAGGAGCGTGGGCCACACAGCAACGCCAGCGTACAGGCCTACGAAATCGTGGCTACCGGCACCACCGAAATCGTCAAGGGCGAGTCGCTCAAGGAATCGTCGGCCGGCGAGCAAGTGACATTGAGCCTGCAGGTCAACCCCTCGGAACGCCTGTCATCCGAGCGGCTCATGTTTGACATCGGCAGGGACTATCACGCGCAGCTGGAGAATTATGGCCGTGTGGTCAGGCTGCTGCATCAGGCACGGGTCACGGCGCCGACTCCCATGGGATGGTGGAGCTGGACCGCGTATTATTTCGGGATCAATCAAGGAACGGCCAGTACCAATGCGCACTGGCTGGCGCAGAACCTGGCCAAGCTGGGATACGTCTACTATCAGATAGACGAGGGATACCAATACGCGCGCGGCGAGTACACCAGCGCCGACGCTGCGCTGTTTCCTCGTGGCATCGGTTACATCGCGGATCTCGTGAGCCACGACGGCCTGACCTTCGGGCTCTGGACGGCGCCCTTCGAAGTATCGGAGCGAGCCTGGGTATTCCAGATGCATCCTGAATGGCTGCTGCACAATGCCGCCGGGCAGCTCATTCACATCGGGCATGTCGCCGACAAGCAAGATGCGCTTTACGTGCTGGACACCACCCACCCGGGCGCGCAGCAATATCTGCGGCAGACCTACAGCACGTTTTACAACTGGGGTGTGCGCTTCATCAAGATGGATTTCATGGATGACACCGCGGTCGAGGGCTCGTACACACGCCCCAATACGACGGCCTTGGAGGCGCAACGGATCGGATTGAAGATCATCCGCGAGGCCGTCGGCGATGACGTGGTGCTCGACAAGGACGGCAGCCCCATGCTGAATACCGTCGGCATCGTCGATACGGGCCGTATTTCCCAGGATACGGGACATAGCTTCGATGCCAGCCGGGACGCAGCCTCCGGCATTGCAGCGCGTTACTACATGAATCGGAATTATTTCATTGCCGATCCAGACGCGTTCACCGTCTCGACCCAGACCGTGGATGACCAATCCTGGCACGGCGGACAGCGCCCGCTCACACTGGACGAGGCGAAAGTATCCATTGCACTCGCAGCGGTGTCCGGCGGGATGTTCGAGATCGGCGACGATCTTCCTACCCTGGGGGCTTCTGCCGAACGGGTGGCGCTGGTAAAAAATTTGGATCTCATCGATATGGCACGCCTTGGCCGCGCCTCCATTCCCGCCGATCTTCTGAGCTACTCGGAAAAGGACCGGCAACCGAGTATTTTTCTGCTCAAGGAAAGCGCGCGGCAGTCCATACTCACAGTGTTCAACTGGACTGACGCTGAGCGCAAGCAGGCGATCGATCTCGTGGCCCTGGGCTTGAAGGAACCGGGCAAGTATCGAATTGTCGACGTGTTCGGCGAGCACGACTGCTGCAGCGCTTCTGCCCAGACCATCGATCTCGTGCAGAAGCCACACTCGGTGCGCGTGCTGAAGTTGATCGACGAGACCGTGCCTGCGACAGCCCCTCAAATCGAGATACGGTCTGCAGCGCGCGCCAAGGCCGGGGAAAGCGTTGACTTCAACGCCGCCGCATCGTCGACCACGGCGCCGGTGCTGGTCTGTCACTGGGACTTCGGTGATGGCTCGCACACGGACGGTATGAGCGTGCGGCATGCTTTCACGCGGGCGGGCGACTACGCCGTGCAAGTCACCTCAACCGGCTTGGAGGGCGCTCAGACGCGCAATACCTTCACCGTCTCCGTGTCGGGCGAGGTCGCAACGCGATTCGATCAGCAGCGCAAGCGACGGTCCGAGTGAATGGTATCGATTTACTGCACAACCCCATCGATCACGGCGGGCGCGGCGGTGACCGAGGGTTTGCTCCCCAAGTACTCCACGTCAGAGGCATCCGAGGGATCATGCGTTCCACCGTTGGGCAGGGTCACGGGCGTTAAGGTCATCGCTGCGCAGGCAGACGACGCACTAGCCCCTAAGTTCTTGAGGCGAATCTCGGCGTTCAAGGCTTTGACGATCAATGGCGTCGAAGGCGTCGCCAGAGTCATGGTCGCGCCGTCGGGAATCGAGAATTGCGGTACGTAGCGTGCGTTCGGCGTACTGCAATCGACCGACGCGTTGTTGACGGGGTCTACGCAATTGCCGGGGATCCCGGACAAGTTTCCGAAGCCGTTGAACTGCAACAAGATCGGCACTCCGGCGTAACCTCCGTAAGAGGCGCCCGTCGGCACCGTGTAGGCAATGTTCTGCGGCGCATCTAAGGTGACGATGCTGTTCTGATTGGTGAGCCACAACGATTGCTGCCACTGTTGAGGCCCCGTGACCCAGTTGTAATAGCTGGAGGGATTTGCTGGCTCGCACACGGTTTGCGCGGGCGTGCCGGTGGGGCAATTGGCCAGTGTAAGCGGCGCGTCAAATAACCGCCCCGTATTGATTCCGTTTTGAGCGTACTGCGAGCCTGAAGGATAGGCGCTTGATTGTTCCAGCACCATCGCTACCGGCGTGGCGCCGGAGGTGTCTTTCAGCCCACCTGCATCGAAGGTATAGCTGACCGTGTTCGTGCTCGGGGCGCTGAACCACTGCATTGCGGTGCCGTTGCCGTAAGGGCTGGTTTGACTGTTGCCGGATTGGAAAGCAGCCAATGACACGCCGGTCGGACATTGGCTCAAGCAATATAGTTGCAAAGACATGCTGCCGGGGATGACGGCTGACTGAGCGTAATAATTCACGACATCCGCCGGCGTGTGCGCGGCCCCTGTGGGTGCAATGTTTATGTTGCCGCCATAGGAATTCGCGTAGCCGGAGATCGGCAAGTTCGCGAAGGCATTGGAGTCGATGACCGCGACCGGAGAGATGTTCGACTCCACGCAACCGTTATTGCCGCATTGTTGCGTCCCGGTCACGGTGAAGTTCTGGTCGGCTGAATTCCACTGGATGATCCAAGTCTGAAAGCCCGTGACGGCCGGATTCCCGGAGGTAAGCCCCGTCAAATCCGTCCCCAAGGATATCGGGATGTTGTTCAATGAATCCAGTGTGGTGGCTTGCTGAGTCCACTTGGTGAGCTTGCCTCCCACTTTGGCAAGGTTGTACTTCGTGCTGTTATTCGGGCGTTGGTCGCTGACCATCAGTCCCGCAATCGGCTGCGCATCGGCAATGCCGTTTAAGTCCAGTCCGTTGAAATTAATGCCCCAATAGTTGGCGAAGCCATAGTAGGAATTGCCCGAATAGGTAGCCTGGATTGGGAATCCGGGGTGCGCCAAGTCGACGCGCGATCCGTCGTTGGCGTTGTACGTGCCGTACTGCCACACGGATATTTGGGCATTGGCCTTGGAGCGATCGAAACATTCGTCGTTGGTGCCATCGCTGCGGCGAAAATAGCTGGCGTTATAGGCAAAGTTGTAGGACGTGCCGCCCACGCTTGCAAGCGTGCCTGAGCCCGAGCTAGTGGTGTCGGCCGACAGCGCCATCGCCGTATTGCTAGAGTTGGGGCCCGTTTCGAATTGGCTGATCGATGCGGTCTTTGAATCGATATAGCCGTTAAATGCGGTGCTGCCGTTCTTTTTCCCCAAGTAATCCATTCGAAATAGGCCATAGGGTTGAGCTACGGTAGGCGATTGGGTGACGCTCAGATATGCATACACATTGGTGGTGTCGCCCTGATCCCCGGCCATCGACAGCCACACTTTCCCTATCATCGGGTCAGCGTTCGTTGTACGCGTCACATCGACGGTCGCAGTCGCGAAATTGGTTGCACCCGCCGCGCTGCTGCTGCCTTGCTTGCTGTCGCACTTATTCATGTCGACCAACGCGATGTAAGGGCCCGCGTTCACCATGGCGCCGGCGTCCATGCCACCGATCACGCATAGAACCATATTCAGGCTCGAAATCCCTTCCGCCGTCATGTCCTGTACGTACTCACTTTGCGGGTCCGTAAGGTAGGGCGCGGTAGCAGGCATTGCCGCTTGAGCCGTAGTGGCAACGCTCCATCCCAGTACTGTGGCAACTAGGACGGCGATTCGAATCTTTTTGGAATTCATAATGACGCTCTTGATTCGCGGTGATTATTAATTGGCTGTGACGACCGACACCGATTTCGGGGTGTCGAGTCCATTGACCGTAGCGGCGGGGGGCGGGGTCGATGCGACCGGCGCGGTTGAGCCACTGGAGCATCCGCACAACGAGCCGGTTGCCATCACTGTCATAAGCAGGCAAATCGAGTATTTCATGCAGCTAGCTCCCGTAAAGAGGTTGTCTCGTGCCTGCGCCATCATTGTGGGCGGGTCAATAGAAGAGGGTCGTCATCACGCGCGGATTCTGTAGCGCACAAAGGAGAACCGGTGCGCATTCCCAGATACTTTTTTGGCACGGGTCGTCAGTTGACCGCGATGGCGGGGAGCGCGCGGTCGCTTTATCGTTATCCGAGAAATTGGCGCGGCGCATCCGTGTGCGCCGCTAAGGCCTCAATGAGCACCAAAACTTGGAATAAAATCCTCAAGCACCGCTTTGCGCATCAGGTTGGGTGGCAACAATCCTTGCGCCAACAGAAAGTCGTGAAATTTCTTCTGATCGAATTTCTTGCCGAGCGCCGCTTCGGTTTCCTTACGCAATGACAGGATGCGCGTGTAGCCATAGAAGTAACTATTCGCCTGGCCGGGAGCCACGAAGGTAAAGCGCTCGACTTCCTCCTTGGCAAAAGCGTGACTCAACATCACATCCTTCTCGAGCATGTCGTAAGCCTGCTGGGTTGTCACCTTGCCGCTTTGCAACTCAGGATCGAGGATGGCGCGCGCTGCACGCAGCAGCCGCAATTGTAGGGTCAGCAATTGGCCCTCCGCGGGTTCATACGGCTGCATGATGTATTCCGCGTACAAGCCCCATCCTTCCGCGTTCGTGGAATTGAACGCGAACAACGCACGCGCCAAGCTCACTCCCTGCTCAACCATAGAATCGAATTGCAGCTCATGACCTGGACGTGCTTCATGCGCGGTCAACGTCCAAGCGACGGCATCGTAGGTAAAGTCGTCGTACTTATCGGCCACCCCGCCAGTCGCCGATGGAATATTCAGCGGCAGCACGAAGGCACCGCGCTGACCCGTGTTGTGCAGGAACGCCGGCGGGACCATGTGGGGCGCGGGTTGCTGCGCAGTCTCCGCCGGGGTGGCGAGACGAATGAGGGCGGGACGATCCGGCAGAGTCACTAGATTATGGGTGACCACTATCTTTTCTATTTCCTTCAAGCGGTTCTCAAAGAAGGGCAGGATGGCTTCGCCGGTAATCTGCCGCTTCTTAAGCTCGGCAATCACCGGGCGATAGTCGCTCGAGGCATAGTGATTAGTCTTGGCCACCTGTGCCGCCAGCGGCGCCATCTCCGCTTGATACTGCGTGAAGGCGCTGTGTGCCATCGCAGCGACCTGCGCCGGCGGAATGTCGATGCCATAACCTTCGAAAGCCAGCGCGTATTTTTCAGGGGGTAAGCGGAAGTCGGTGCGCGCCTTTGGCACAAGGTTGGTGCGCACCCACTGGTCGTAGGCCGTCAACTGGGCTTTAAGTTTCTGAAAAGAGGTCTCCCAACCGGTCAATTTGTACTGGGTAAACAGATCGGAGATGCCGCTTAAGTAATTGGAGTTTCGCCCGAGTTCCGTTTCGATCTCATCCTTGGAGGGGAACACCATGCCGGGCTTGGCCATCTGTTCGGAGGTGTATTGTTGTAATAATTCCGTGAATGGCTGGTAGCCATTCTCAACGCCGGCGTACTTATTCAATCGCGAGATTGCCGCGGGTCGCCGTTCGGCGGAGACTTGTTCGTCGAGCAATCCCCGTAGTCCACCGAATATGATGGAGCTGGCGTTCAAATAGGGGACGGTGTGCTTCCAGTCGTAGTCTTGAGTGCGGAATTGCAAGTCAAACGCAGTCTGCAAGATGTCAAGATCCTGCAAGACTTTCTTATCCGTTTCCTCGGTGCGAGCGATTTTCAGCTTAGCCAGGGAGGCTTCCAATTCCTGGCGTTCAACCTTCTCGTCCGCCAGGGATGGCTTGGAAATCAATGCGTCGAATCTAGCGATACCCTCTCGCGAGCCGGTTTCCGGCGAATGCTCGAGTTTCACATCGAGCAAAGTGTTGGTATAGCCGTTGCTGATCGCAATCCAGTGGGGAGGTTGTTTTGGCGTCGCCTCTGCCAGCACAAGGGTAGGGGGCGCGCACAGAATCAGGGCGATAGCAATCCGCATTTTTACTCCAGAGCGTGAGGCGAGATCCGCAGGATAGACTGAGTACGAGCCAACGAGAAGTATGTCGTGAAGGATCGTCTACCCGCATTCGCCCAACGAAACATCGCGTATGTGCGACACGATGGTGTCGGCACTGCACACGAACGTGCCTAGCAGCGGCATGTCCGCAGCGGGTAGACCACGGGCCTGCTCACGCGCGGATGCCGGCGACCCGATTGTCGACAGCCGGCATTTGTCAAACAGTGGCGGATGCGATGTCGCTGGTTTGCTGAATAGCCAAAAACGTACCGCTTACTGGTCCCCGTAAATCTTCATCAACCGGTAGAGGTAGTCGCGGCTGTCATAGATGACCTGCACGCGCAGGTATTCGTTAAGCCCGTGCGCGCCGTTGCCATCGGGATCCCCAAAATCGCCCGAGATGCCGTAGGTGGGAATGCCGACGGGGGTGAGGAATGCCCCGTCCGTTGCTCCGGCCGACATCAGGCGTAGCTGCGGCGTCCCCGGCCACATCTCGGCAGCCAGTTTCTCGGCAGGTCCCAACACCTTGGGATCGAGCGGCGGCGGCGGTGCGGGAGCGTTACGCACTTCGCGGAGTGACACATGGACGCTGGTGTCCCCTATCACCTGTTCGAGCGTTTGACGAACCGCATCTGCGCTGGTGCCGGGGAAAATGCGACAATTCACGTTCGCAGTCGCGCGCTGTGGCAGGGCGTTGGTCGCGTGGCCGGCGCTGAGCAACGTCGCCACGCAATTCGTGTGCAGGATGGAATTGATGTCGGGATCCCGCTCCAGTAGCGCCCGCGCTGGTCCATCGGCGGGATTTTTAAGAAGCGCGGCGAGCGCCTTCTGCTCTTCCGGCGTCCGGGTCGCAGCCAATCGCGTGAAGTAGTCGCGAGTGGTCTCGTTGAATTCCACAGGGAACGGATGCGCCTGGATGCGGACCAGGGCATTCGCGAGATGATAGATGGCGTTGTCGGGTAGCGGGCGTGAGCTGTGACCGCCCGGGTTGGTGACCTCGAGCGTGTAGTTCTGCGATAGCTTCTCGCCGACCTGGATACCTTGAAAGACGGGTTTGCCCTGCGCGTCCAGCATACCACCGCCGCCTTCATTCAGGGCGAATGCGGCATCGATCAGATCGCGCTGGTTGGCGGCCAAATACTCTGCGCCATTAAAGGCACCGCTGGTCTCCTCGCCACAGGTCAGCGCCATCTTCAACGTGTGCTTGGGCCGGTAGCCCTCTTTCTTATACCGCGCCAAGGTATCGACCCAGATCGCAGCCATGGACTTGTCATCGGCGGCTCCTCGAGCGAAAAAGAAGCCGTTTTCTTCGACCAGGACGAACGGATCGCGCGTCCAATCCTCGCGTCGCGCTTCGACAACGTCCAAGTGTGCCAGCATCAACACGGGTCTTGCCTTCGGATCACGCCCCGGCAATATGGCGACGAGTCCGCCTTCCTTGGGATGGTCAGGCGCTGTGATCAAGTGCAGATTGGAGTCGCTAAATCCGGCCGCCTTCAGATGGGCTGCCATTCGCTCGGCCGCCAGAGTACAGCTGCCCGAGGAGAGCGTGGTATTGGTCTCGACCAACTCTTTGTACAGCGCGCGAAACTCGACCTGTCCGGGAGTGAGCGAAGTTGTTTCGGCGAGCGCCGGCGCCGACAGGCTCACCAGCGCAATTCCGGCGAGGGTCAGTTGATTTATCATGCTGTTTCCCGTTCGATTTTTATTGGGTATGAGTATACGTTATTGGCACTCGGGGGGATTCGCGCTGGTTCAGTACCATGGAGGAGAAATCAATCTAGTCACTATCGAGAACAATGATGCGGGGACCAGGTAATTCTCCAATCAATTGCCTCGCCGCCAACGGTATGTGCCCTAATCCGTAATCGGTCAGTGACGTACGGCGAGCGCATAAATAGCGATTAGCAAAGTCTATGGCTTTTGTAGCAGCGGTCCGAGTGGATTTCCTGCGCGGCGCTGCCGGTCGTGTTGCTGAGCCGCCTCGCACGGCCGCCGCCGCACCGTGGCATAGTCTTCCGCCGTCACCTCGCCGCGTGCCACGGCCGCCAGGGCGTTGGTTGCCGCCAAGGTGAGCAGCGCTTCGTCATTCACGTCGCCGGCCTTGCGTCGAGGTAGGCTCGCGCAAGCGCCTGCAGGCGCTTGCGGCCGAAGCTCGGATCGTGCCCTGCGTGTACCAGGGAGACGGGCAGCGCAAGCAAGCGCTCCATCGTACACCGATAGGCGGCGACATCCGAATCCGGCAGGGTGTCGAGAAGCGGTCCGTCGTAGATCGCATCTCCCGAGAAAAGCATCTGCGTGCTGCGTTCGTAGAGGCCGATGCTGCCGGGCGAATGCCCAGGCAAATGCAGCACTTCGAAGGCGCGATCGCCGAGATCGACCACGTCACCCTCCTGCAGCAGCCGGGTGGGCTCGAAGCCTCGAAGCCGATAATTGGCAACACGATAGCCCGGTGCCGGCACCGCCGTCAGAAGGCCACCTTCGATGTGGTATCCGGAACGTTCGATCGTGGCACGGCGCTCGGGCGCCCAAGAGTCAATATCCAGCGGGATATTATAGTGTGCAGTGCGAGCCATGTCGGCTTCCTTGGCGTGCACCAGGCGCTCGCTGAACTCGTGCATGCCACCGCCGTGGTCGGCATGAGTATGCGTCGCAACTGCCATGAGATGGCTGCTGAACAGATCCGCCGCCGCCGTCCGCAGGCTTGCCACGCCGAGCCCGGTGTCGACCAGCAGATCGGCATCTCTACCGGGGACATGCCAGATGTTACAGCGAAGCAGCGGATGGACGTGCGGCTCCCAGAGCAGGGTCACGTCATCGATGCGTCGACGCTCGAACCAACTAGTTGCCGCAGCAGTGGTAGACACTATCAACGCGGCTTATGGTTGGGCGGCTTGCGCGGCACGCCCAACGGTCATGAGCGCAAATTCTTCAAAGAGCAGCTGCGCCGCCAACTGGACTGTGTTCGTCGTTGGATCGTATTGCGGCGCGACTTCGACGACATCGGCGCCGACGATGTTGAGACCGCCAAGCGCTCGCAACAGTGCAAGCCCTTCGCGCGGCGACAGTCCCCCGACTTCTGGCGTCCCCGTTCCCGGGGCAAACGCCGGATCGAAGCCATCAACGTCCACCGAAACATACACCGGTCCAGCGCCAACCACCTCGCGCGCCCGCTCGGCGATAGCCGCGACGCCGGCCTGCATGAATTCCTCCATGTACACGACGGTCATCCCGGACACGTGTGAAAATTCCCAGTACATGTTTGAGGAGCCGCGGATGCCAATCTGAATAGTACGCTCAGGGTCGAGCACTCCGTCGAGCACGGCGAGCCGGAAGGGACCGCCGTGGTGGAATTTCGAACCGTCGAACGCCCCCATGGTGTCGCAATGCGCGTCAATGTGCACGAGGCCTACGGGGGTGCTCCGCCCCAGCGCTTTTAAGATCGGATAGGTAATCGAATGGTCGCCGCCCACGGACAGAGGGCGCACGTTCCGAGCGTGCAGCACAGTGTAATAGCGCTCGATATCCTCGAGCGACTGTTCCAGGCTGAAGCGGCTGCGAAACGGCACGTCGCCCAAGTCGGCGGCGCGCGCGCCCGCCCGCGGCACCGTCTTGAAAACCGGGTGATAGGGGCCGATGCGCTCGATGCCGCGCACTGCGCGCGGCCCGAACCGCGCCCCCGGCCGGTTGGACACGCCCAAGTCCATCGGCACACCGATCACGGCCACGTCAAGGCCGGCGGCATCGTCTGTGGCCGGCAGATCGAGGAAGGTGGGCATGCCCGCATAGGGTGCGCGGCGCCGTCCATCGGGCGTCTGGACCTGCTCAGCAGCACGGATCAACACAGGGTCCGTGGCATCGAAGGCGCCGCCGTCGACGTAGCGCGCCCGCAGGGCCAGAAGTTTTGCTTTATCCATCTCGGTGCTTTCCTCGCTGCGCGTGCAGGTTGTCAGGTCGCGCTCACGCGGGGCGCTTGGCGTGGACAGAAGCTTGTACTGGCGCGATGATTCGCGACGCCTCGCGCGCAGCGCGACCCAGCCCTAAAGCCGCGAGGAAACAAACATAGCAGGCGCCGACCGCGATGATTCCGAACCACAACAGCGAGGTGTAGGGACGATTGGCAATGATCAACCCGCCCGCATACGGCCCGATCGCAAGCGTCAGGTGACTAGCCGTACCATATACGGCCACGAAGCGGCCCGTCGTATCGACGTCGTTGAAGATGATGATGAAGTAGGGAACTACATAGCTCCACATGATCTGGAACACCGCATTGATCAGGAAGAACGCAGTGATCGGATCGGCATAGTGACTTAAGCGAGTCAGGAGCCCGAGCGAGATCACCTGCACCAATGCACTTAACATCAACGGACGCGCGCGCCCGAACCGCAGTCCGAGCCAAGCTGCGGCGCCGGAGCCCAGAAGGCTAACCACGAGCCCCACGCTCAGCGCCGTCCCGGTCTGTTCGAGCGATAAGCCCGCTTCGCGGGCGATGCCTTCGAGATAGCCCCATACCGCACCAATCATGAGGAAGTAGAGTGCGGTGCCGGCGGCGACCAAGCTGCCGCGACCTGCGAGGCTTCGCCACGCCATCGGACCACTGGCCGGGCGATCTGCCGGATCCTCGGGGTACCACCGAGCGCTGACAAGGAGTGTGATCAGGAGCCAACCTGAGAGAAAGACGTAGAACGCATCGAGCCGCCAGGCCAATCGCACGGCATCGATGGCGTATACCCCGGCGGCGCCGAACACGACCTGCAAGGAGATCAGGAGTCCGGTATTGCGATCGGCGCGTGTGGTATCGAGGACGCCGGCGAGCGCTACGGGGTAAGCGACACCGGCGGTGAGACCTGCAAGAAGCCGAACGCACAGCAGTGGCCAGAATGAACGGATGGCGAAGCACACCATGTTGATCAGCAGAAACGCGGCAAGCGAAGCGAGCACCGTCGGTCGCCACGATACGCGCCTAAGCCACCAAGGGGCCGTGGCAGTCATTAAAGCTATACCGGTCAGGTCGGCCGACGCGAGTAGTCCGATGCGGGTCGCGGACAGATGCAGGACGTCGCCCAGCGCACCGACGAACGAAGGAAGCAGCAAGAACATCGCTTCGGTCACGGTACCGACCAGAAGCAGCGCGACCAGCGCTGCCGTTCCATCGATTGCCCTCTCGGTTCGCGGCATCGGCATGGTCATGTCGCAGGACATACGCTTCGGTCCGTCTACATTGCGTCAGTGCCAGCGGTAGCTGAACGTTGCGCCAATCTGGCGCGGTGCTGCCGGAAAACCGATCACCGAGCCGCCGTCGTTGAAAATCTCACGGAAGTATTGCTTGTTAAACGCGTTCTTTGCCCAGACCGAGACTTTCCACCTATCCGTCGGATCGCTCAGCGCGACGCTTGGGTTTACAAGTCCGTAGCCGCCGATATGTTGCCGCGGATCACCTTGCACATAGTAGAACGTGTCGCCCCGGTAATTGGCATCGAGAACAACCGTAGCCTTCAGCGTCTCGCTCAAAGCCCAATGATAATTCATCCGCGAATCGAATTCGATCTTGGGTGCGTTGCCGAGACGATGACCTACGATGCTGCCATAGACACCGGTCGGCTGCTGCGCGAGCACGTCGGATTCGAGGACCTTGGTATTGAGCAGCCCCAGCCCGATATCCCAATTAAATCCAGTGAATGGCAGCCAACTGGTCTCCAGCTCAAGTCCCTCAATACGGCTCTTCGCGATGTTGAAAATACGGAACTCGTTGCCGACCAGCCCAAAGGCTTGCAGGTTTGTGTAATCGTAGTAGAACAGCGCCCCATTTATACGCAGCGTGTTGTTCACCCAATTCGACTTGAAACCCGCTTCATAGGAGTTAATAAATTCGGGGCTGTAGGGCTTCTTCGCACCGATATCCGTCACATACACACCGGTGATGCCACCGGACTTATAGCCGCGCGAATAGTTCGAATACAGCAACACATCGCCGATTCGATAATCAAGACCGAGTTTGCCAGTGGGTTCGTGGTATTTAAGCACTGTATCAACCAGACATGTCGGGGTGCAGACCGTCCCGTTCGCCAGTCCGATGTCATTATTGGTGTGGTCGCCCGGCAGCGTACTGGTGCCGCCAGTGAAGTGCTTTTGCTCATCGGTGTAACGCAAACCGGCCGTGAGGCGCAGTGCCTCGGTCAGCGAGATCTCATTGTGACTAAACAGTGCGGCTGAGGTCGTGGTCTGGTGGTATTTTTCCTCGAAGATATAAGTGTTGTAAATTGGATTGTTCGTTTCGTCGAAATGATCGTACTCGTGCAGGCGGTCGCGGCCGAAAAAGGCGCCTGCGATCCAATTCCAACGCTGCACGCCGTCCGAGCTCAGGCGCAACTCCTCGGAGTACTGCGCGAGGTGACCGGAGTAGCGGTTCCAGCCGTTCGGCACCGGAATTGAACCGTAGTCCTCGGTGCGAACGAAGTCCAGATCCTCGACCGAGCTGATCGACTTTCCCGTCGCGAAGCCGTAGTCGTGGTCCGCGGTGACGGTAAGTCCGTTCGAAGAGTTGTCGATGAGGGGCTGCGGCTGGAATGCATGATTGCCGTGATAGATGTTGGGGTTCTGCTGTGCGGCGAGCGCCGCATCCGCGACGCTGGTCGCGGTCTGGCCGGGCACTGCCTCGGCAACCCACTTATAGTACCAATCGTCCGATCGATCGATGCCGCCATGATAGTTCACAAGGACATGGGTCGCACCCAGTTCCCACAACAGCTGGCCGCGCCAGCTACCGCGCCGCGACTGGCCCCAGTTTTGCCCCGTGTTGTCGTTGACAAAAAAACCTTTCAATTGCCGCTCAACCGATACCGACAGACGCCCCGAGAGGTTCTCGCCAAGCGGTCCGTTGACATAGCCCTCCGCCCCGAACAGATCCCATTCTCCGATCGTGATCGACGTATCCGCATCAAAGATCGAGGTGGGCTTGTTGGTAATGAAATTCACGGCGCCGGCCGTCGTATTACGCCCATAGAGGGTGCCCTGCGGCCCTTTGACCACTTCAACGCGCTGCATGTCCATGGTCTGGAACGATAGCTCCGCATTGTTCACCAAGTACACCTCATCAACGTACACACCAACTGGTTGTGTACCGTTGGTGGCGAAGTCGTTGAGCCCGATGCCGCGAAGCGCGAAAATCGGCGAAGTGTTGCCGACCGCGTTCTTGGTGGTGAGATTGGGCGTCACGTTTGCAAGGTCGATCGGCTGCACCACGCCGGCCTCGGAGAGTGCTGCGCCGCTGAAGGCATCTACTGCCACTGGAACGTCCTGCAGATTCTGGGTCCGCTTCTGCGCGGTGACGACGATCTCTTGGAGTGTTTCCTCGGCCAGGGTCATGCGCGGCACCGCAATGGCGATGGCGATGATCGGCGAGATTGAGAGAATCCGGTGTAAATGTCTCATATTGCCTCCCTTCGGGCGCGACGCGTACTCCGCCTCTTGATTTGGGGTTAATTGGATTAACCTCACTGGTGAAGATAGCTAAGCCGAGTGCGAATTGCAACCGCAACGCTTGGTTGTCCTGCGGCGCGAAACCTGACAGAGTTTCGCAATTGATCCCGTTTCCACTAGAAACGCGCTGGAGTGCACCGATGCCGGCCAAGAAGGAGCGACGCAGCGCTGATACGCCGACGCGTGAGCGAATCCTCAACGAAGTGGAGCGTCTGATCGTCCGGAAAGGCGTATACGGATTTATACTTCGCGACGTGGCGGGGCCCCTCGGCCTGCAAGTGCCCGCCATTTACAAGCACTTCAGCGGCCGAGACCATGTGCTTATCGAATTGTCGCGGCGGTTTATCGATGGCCTTTCGCGCCAATTTGCGCCGATGCAGCCAGTCGAGACGGATCCAGCGGTCGTCCTCAGGTGCCGGCTCGACGAACTGGTCGACTTCCATTTGGACAATCCGGCGTACGTTCGCCTGTCCCTTATTGATTTCGCGACTCCTGAGGGCGGTATGGAATATTTGTCGCTTGCCTCAGGCGGTCCGCTGCACGAAACTCCTCACTCCGGGCCGCTGGCTATCATGCACCGGAATCTGGCCACGTTGCTTGACGCTGGTCGTTCTGCAAATCGGTTTCGCTCCGTCGTGCCTATAGATTTTTACCGCGTTGTGAAGTCTGTACTGCTGATCCGGCTCGTCTTTCCGGATGACGCGCTGCTTACGGGTAAGCCAACGGCAGCGCAGGTGGCGGAGGTGAAGACAAGTTTGTGGGATATCGCCTGTCGATACCTGTCGCCCGGCACATACGAGACATCGATGCGCACACCGCAGAATCGCTCACGTCGTTGATGGGGTAAACCCAACGTTGCGGCTTGGCAATGCCGTAGTCTGGCGGGGCCGACCCCGTTACCTACTTCCCGTCCCAGTTATGCTGGGACCGGCCAACCAGACCCGGCACGATTCCTTCCCCCAGTCGTCCATGATCCGGAGGGTGCTGTCACCGAGTCTGGGAGGCGGCTGGTGATCGCTGATAGGGGCTGGACCCTGATACATTCTGGAGCAGCCCCCATTTGAACTTAGCTGCTACATCTTTGGCGTGGTTGCCTGCGTAATCTTCCCCGCGTCGTCGGCCGGCGCGCACTGCCCAATACTTACTGGGGAACGCGATCCTCCCGCCACACTCTGAAAATCGTCAGTCCTGGCTGGTCGATGTGAGCAGTCCCAATGAGATCCTATTAGAGTATAAGTCATACAGTGCCGAGGCGATGCGAACACTGTATGGATGGGGAGCACCAATGGCAATCGAAGGCATTTACTTCAGCATTTGCAGCTCGAGAGAGCCCCGCAAGTCAAATTGCGATTCCCGAGAAATAGCCATGGAGCTTCTCGACGCCAACATACAAAGAGCGCGGTCGGAAGGGGGGTCGGCGGGGATGCTTCACAATGGCCAATGGGAGGTTTTTTCCCCGAATCGGCCGATGATTCTGTATTGGGTTGAAGACTCAGACGGCGACGTGCAGAAGTTCATTTAACTCTGCCTGCGTGCCCGCCATCGCGCCCGATCTCGCGACACACCATCAAAACGGCGCGGCCAAGGCGGCCGGCAATCGTACGCCTGATTCGCCGACAGCGATCCCGCGAGAGATATCCTCGCGCTTTGCGTACGATCCAACACTGTGTGCGACTTCCTTGAGTGCAATTCGAATGCATACCCCTTAGAGTTTCGGCACGCGGATGCGGCTCACCATGAGTGAGCCTGATATCGCGAACAGAATCGTAAGCGGATGGAAAATGAAGCCAAGCAGCAAGATTTGACCGAACCAGAGGTTCTCGCCAATTGCCCCGCGGGCTGTAGCAAGCGCAAGGAGGCACACGAGAAAAAAAGAGGTGGGAATTGGCGTGCCCTCAAAGTACTTTACCTTGTCGTTGCCTTCAGATAGCGCAGTGGCTGTGACGTTGTAGCGCGCCAATCGTGATACACCGCATGCGACGAAGAACACCAAAACAATGCGATCATAGAGTCCCTGCATGCCGCAACCATATCCAATCATCGCTGGCGCGACGCCAAATGAAATAACATCTGCTAAGGAATCAAGCTCGCGACCAAGTAAGGAAGCCTTTCGGCGCCAGCGAGCGATGCGCCCGTCCAGCACGTCGAAAATAAACGCACCGAGTACCAGGCCCGCCGCAAAATAAATATGTTGCGTCTCCGCGGTCTCGACAAAGCTGATAACGGCAAAGATGGCCGCGGTTCCGCAGATCGCATTGCCCAATGTGAACCAGTCCGCCAGATGAAATTCTCTAATCATCGAGAACGGCTTTTTTTGAATCTTGCCTGTGGCCATCGGTAGCTCGTGTGCGGGTAAATGGTCCTGGGCTGGGTTGTTCTTAGCAGTATATTCCAATAAAACGCATTGAATAGGCCAAACGGCAACTAGTTGAATCAGTGGTTTTGGCTGGAATGCGAGTCTCGCGATCTAACGCTTTAAAACCTAGTCGTTAGAACGAGAAGGTTTGTACACCGCCGATCGCATCACAATGGCGGGCGAGTGACATACTTGATGGGTGACGCGCGTGGAGCGAGCGTAACTTCAGGGGCTAATTCTGCTTTGTATAAATGATGTCTTTGACATCGAACCCCATTTCGACAGCGCGTCCTAGAATCCGATTTACCTGATCACTTGCCATTGTCGGTGTACGACTAAGTAACCAAAGATATTTCTTGTCAGGCGTACCCACTAGGGACCAGCGATAGTCTGGGTCTATCCCAATCACCCAATAGTCTCCTCGGAACGGCCAAAAAAAGGTCACCTTGAGCTTCGATGTTGGTCCTCCTGCTACAGCCAGTTGCGCCTTGCCACGCGACGATGTCATTTTTCCATTAATCCTTTGGCAGGAATTCAAGACAGTGATGTCCCCGTCAGGGCGCAGAGTGTAGGTCGCAGTCACAAGCGATGCACACTTTTTCTCCCAGCTTAGTGGCAGACGGACAATCTCGTACCACTGGCCTTGGTATCGATTCAGATCGACGCTAGGCACGGCGTGCACCGAATCTGTCGCTGCATATGCCGGCATGCCTAAGAACAGCGCCCAAAGGAAACACCATGGAAATAGTAGAAGAGCGCGCAGCGTTGCGGGCTCATGCGATAGACGTTTAATACCGTTCCGACTCTTCAAATCATCTTCTCCAGAAGCGTGACATTGCGCTAAAGAAGCAGGAATTCTGGTGATGTAATATTAAAGTGGATAGGGATTCGCAGCGCTATGCTACGTAGGATATCGTGCCACATCGCACACTCTCTATCCGGCAGGCGCCGATGACGTACGTCGGATGCCTGGCAGCGCAGCCGCAGCGTCTCAAAATTCCTCGCCATGTTGCGCTCGGAACTCGGCAACGCTGGGAACTATTCCAGGTTTGTTCCGAGCCGCGCTGGAAGTGCGGCAATTAGCGTTTGAGGACGAGGCCGCCGTGGAGGAAGCGTTTTACAACTGGCAGGAGGGCGTCCAGAGCGGATTTTCCGACTGCATCATTATGGTTCACAAAAGGCGCCTCGGATGCCGCTCAACGGTGACCTTTGACGGGCGGGCCACGCGGCTACCAGGCGCATCTAAGGCGTAGCAACTCTCCAAATTAGTGGCAACGAACACGGAAATGAGTCGCAGGCAGCGGCGGGAACGTCAGCTCAGCACAGGTCCTATTTATGGGGCAGAATTTCGCGGTAATTATTCTCGGAGGCACCGGGCAAGTCGGCGGTGCGGCTGTCTCGGAGCTGCTGACCATTCCGGAATGCCGAGAAGTGGTGATGGTCACCAGACAGCCCATTGCAGCGCGATCTCGAGTGCGCAATGTCGTTCTTGATACCGGCACGGCTGACTTTGCACAGCACATTTCCGCACTGGCTCGCGAAGTGTTAAGCCAAGGTCCAGTCAGCGCGGTGAGCTGTGTGGGTGTCGGTTCTGGATCGACGCGCTGGAGCGAAGAAGAATTGAGGCGACTTGAACTTGGCGTCGTCGGTACCTTTGCACGTGGCTGCCATGACGCCGGAATCGTCCAGTTCTGCCTGCTTTCTGCGGTAGGAAGCACGCCCCGCAGTCGGTTTCGCTATGTGCGGATAATGGGCATGAAGGAAGACACGGTGCGCAATATCGGTTTTACCCGCCTCGCCATCTTTCGCCCCGGCATTATTGTCGGTAACGCGAATACGCCTGCTTGGCTCGGTTGGTTGGGAAGACTCGTGCCGGGGTCGTATGGCAATATTGATCTGCGAATTCTTGGTCGTTCAATCGCCGCAGAGATAGCTTTGCACAGCCGGGAGGGTGGTGAAGTCATCCGCGAAAATGCGGCAATGAAAAAACTCGCTGCACATCTCAATAGCGTGACTTCATGACGATTCCGGCTAATGCCCAAGGAATGACTTGGAGGCACCGCTGGCAATTACGACGTCGTCAGCTCAACCCGGATCCGGGCGTGATTTCGCCGTTACGAAGCCTGATGCATTGCAGGGAAATGGCTAGTTCATCTTCGTACCGGCGGATGAGGCGCGCCTCGGTTTCCGTGACCAGCGACACTGCCGTACCCTTCGATCCGGCACGTGCCGTGCGGCCGACTCTGTGCAGATAGGCCTTGCTCATCGTCGGTATGTCAAGATTGAAGATGTGGGTTACGCCGGGTATGTTGAGGCCGCGGGCAGCTAGGTCGGATGCAATCATGATGCGGATGGCGCCGCTGCGAATTCCATCCATCGCCCGCTTGCGCTCCATCTTAGATAGCTCTGAATTCAGGTCCGCGACAGCCAGTTTGTGATGGATCAACTTCGAGGCAACCTCTTCGGCTACGTCGTTGCGATGCACGAACACGATCGAGCGCGGCACCTCGAATGCATGCAGCAGCTTGCGCAACATGTCAGGTTTGTCCCGGCTTTCGCAAACCAGAAACAGATGATCGATGTTCTCGTTGACCGCCGCTGCACCTGCTCGAAGCATCACGACATCCGGCGCCAGAGTAGCCAAGACCTGACGAGTCTGCTGCTCGATGGTTGCAGACGCAAAAATAAGCTGTCGAGTCCGCGGCGTCGCGCTGACGATTGTCTGAATCCAATTCAAACTTTCCTCGTTCAACATGCGGTCGGCTTCATCGATGACGACCGCGCGGATGTGCGCCGTTTTCAGCTTGCCCCGCTCGAGAAGTTCAACGATGCGTCCGGGCGAGCCCACCACGACGTGGGGTTTGGTCTTGAGCTTGTCGATCTGCCGGTCGGTCGCCGTACCTCCGATGAGCAAAACCGAGCGTATGGCACGCGCTGCGTTTAGCGCAAGTTCACATGATTGGCGATGGATCTGGATGGCTAATTCGTGGGTGGGCGCGACGATCACGACTTGGGTCGCAGCCTGCGCAGGATCAATGCGCATAAAAAGAGGCAGCAAATAAGCCAATGTTTTGCCGGTTCCAGTCTCCGCTCGCAAATACGCGTCCTTCCCTGCAGCCAGCGGCGGAATTGCGGCGATTTGAATCGGTGTGGGATCGGATATCTGTTGCTTCGCGAGCGCAGCTACGAGTTCGGAGGGAAGGGAAAGATCGGCAAACTTCATGAAATCAAACTCGCAATGGTAGTCAGCAACACGGGCGCGGCTTCACATCGCCGCCTGAACGAAGGCAGCCTATCAACTCTAGCGCGGGCAATACCGATGTCGATCAGGGATGGCAATGCGCTTTCGGGAAATCTACTGTGGGAGATGCGCTCATTGGCAATGTATACAATAGATGCGATGCAATCGTTTTGTTTGCCTTAAACACATAATAGACGGAATAATAGATGGGATGGCATCTTTTGCGGGGGCTTCATGTTGGTATCCATGGAATCCACTGACCAGCTTGGCCGTATGGTCCGAGCATCCCGGCGTACCCAAAAGAAATCGGCAGGTTCTCTGGGTCAAGAGACTTACGAAGACGACTTCGAGCAGGCATAAATAAATACTGCCGCCGCAAGACGCATCCTGGCTTCGCACCCTGACTTCTAAAGGTCGTTCCCCTGGCATCCAACCTACCCTTTTCCGGGTAATCTTGGAATCATGGCGTTATTCGAACACTTGGTGCTCTTGCTCTTTGTAGCTGCCGTACTTCTTGCCGGCTCCCGCCGGCTCGGGCTGCCGTATCCCACATTGTTATCAGTCGCCGGCGTCGCAGTCGCGTTCTTGCCGTTTTCGCCAACCATTCAGATTGATCCGCGCTTAGCACTGGTGATTTTCATTGCACCCGCCTTGCTCGACGCCGCCTACGACACGGCGCCTCGAGATCTAAAACGACTGTGGGTGCCTTTGCTGGCGCTGGCAGTGGGGGCGGTGGTCATAACGACCGCCACCGTGGCCGCCGCAGGCTGGTACTTTGCCGGCCTGCCGGTCGCGGCGGCGGTAGCTTTGGGTGCCATTGTGGCGCCGACCGACGCCGTCGCCGTCAATGCCGTCACAAATCGCATCGATCTGCCGCGTCATGGTTCTTTGGTGATTCAGGGCGAGAGTTTGCTCAATGACGCTACCGCGCTGCTCATTTTCGGAGTCGCCACCGCGGCGGCATTGCAATCCGATACGGACAATGGATTGGCGCGCATCGTGCTTGCAGTTCCGGGCGGCATTGTGCTCGGACTGGTATTAGGGAAATTCTACGTTGCCATAGCCGACGCATTTTCCGGTACCCAGTCAAGCATCATCATGCAGTTCACCGGCACTTTCGGTGTCTGGCTGCTGGCTGAGCGCCTAGAAGTGTCTCCCGTGCTCGCGGTCGTAGCTTACGCCATGGTGATCGGCCAAATCATGCCTGGCCGTGTGACGGCTCGCGACCGGGTGCAGTCCTACGCGGTCTGGGCTGCCGTGGTATTCGTCCTCAATGTGCTTGCGTTTCTCTTTATGGGATTGCAAACCCGCGCCATCATTGTCGCACTGCCTCATGAGCAACTGTGGCCGGCGCTGCGGTTTGCCTTGCTCGTTCTAGCTACCGTCATCATCGTCCGCATTGTCGTTCTCGTCGTCTATCACGCAGTGAGCAGTCACGTATGGCATGCGTTACAGCCCTCCTGGCTCCCCAAACCCCTCTCATGGCGGGGCACTTTGGTTATTTCATGGTGCGGAACGCGGGGATTGTTGACGCTAGCGACTTCTTTTGCATTGCCGCCAAATTTCCCCGACCGAAACTTGATTGTGCTGAGCGCGATGAGCGTGGTGTTAGGAACACTGATCATCCAAGGCATGACGCTCAGGCCGCTAATTCAGTGGGCGGGTATTGGCGATGATAAGGAGTTCAAAGCAGCCATGAGCAAGGCACGCATGCAGATCATCGAGGCTGGCCTTGCATCTGCCGAGAGCGAGCCCCCGGCGGTCGCGAACATGCTCAAGAAACAGCTTCAGGAGACCATGGCCGTGGCCGGCTCTCGGCGTGATCCACAGGCGCCCACCCGCTTCGACACGGGGCTGGCACGCGCGGTGGCTGCACAGCGATATAAATTGCACGATCTGCGGGGTGCGGGCGAAATCGAAGAGAACGTGTATCATGAACTTGAGCAAGAGTTGGACTGGCTCGAGCTTTCCGCGCTACCGAGCAGCGAAATCGAGGTACAGGACATCTAAGGTAGGAACAGCATCTTGCCCTGTGTGTCCCCGGTATCCGTCTTGCGTTTCGGCAAGCAGGCCCTGGTGAAGTAGTGCGCGGATGAGATTGCGCCACTCCTGGAATGGTTCTTGCCGATGCCGTAGACGCCCAACTCGTCATGATTGAGCCAAAGTACACGCTGGGAGCGACTGCCGCGCAGTATGTCCATCAGTGTACTGCGCCGAATCGCTCGCGCCGCTGCGCCAGCCGTGCCACGCATTAGAGCAGCTGTTTGGCTTCGAGAGTACACACGTCCTGCTTTCGTGGCTTGCAGCAGTTGTCGCATGTGCCGCAGTGTGGCGCATAGTCTTCGTCAAAGTAACGCAGTTGGATGGCGCGACGTCATTCGGTTGACTCGGTGTAGCTCAATCGAGCGTGGCACCGCAAAGCCGGCTAAAAGTCCTTCCATTCCTCTTCCGCCGCCACGCCTCCGCCGCGAGTTGGGACGGAGACCACGGGAGCGGCAGGCAACTTTCTTTTGCCGCTCAAGGGCCGATTCGCGCCGCGGCGCTCGGTCGGTACATCGGCAATTACGGATATGCTCGGCCGCGTTGCCCTTCGTGGAGTCTCCGCATTCACGACTTCTCTCACCCGAAAACGCGCGATTAGTCGCGACAAACTCGCCGCTTGCTCTGTGAGCGCCTGCGTGGCCGCCGAGGCTTGCTCCACCAGGGCGGCGTTCTGCTGGGTCACGTCATCCATCATCGTGATCGCGCGGTTGACTTGTTCGATGCCCGACGATTGTTCGCGGCTCGAGCTGGCTATCTCGGCCATGACGTCCGTCACTTTCGTCACTCCGGCGACGATCTGCGCCAGCACTTTTCCGGAATCGTCCACCAGTTTGCTGCCTTGTGTGACTTCGCGCACCGAGTCGTGAATCAACACCTTGATTTCTTTGGCTGCTTGCGCACTGCGTGACGCCAGGTTCCTGACTTCCGAAGCGACCACTGCGAAGCCGCGTCCCTGTTCCCCGGCCCGGGCGGCCTCAACGGCCGCGTTGAGCGCCAGTAGATTGGTCTGAAATGCAATCTCGTCGATGACGCTGATGATGTTGGCGATGCGCTTCGAGGACGCGTTGATTTCACTCATTGCCGCGACGGCTGCATTGACCACCACTCCGCCGCGCTCCGCCTGCTCTCGAGCCGCGGTGGCAAACTCGTTCGCCCGGGAGGCGTTGTCGGCATTGTTGCGTACGGTGGATGTCATCTCTTCCATCGAAGAAGCTGTCTGCTCCAGACTTGATGCCTGCTCTTCGGTGCGCTGACTCAGATCGGCGTTGCCTCGCGAAATCTCCTCCGCGCCACCGCGAACCTGGGCCGCCGCCCGCGTCATGCTGCGCACGACCTCTTCCATGCTCTCCAGCAAACGGTTCACGCCCCCGGCCAGGAATTTGAAGAATCCATCTTTGCCTTGCTCTGCGATTCGAACCGTCAAGTCGCCGTCGATGGCCTTGTCCACGATCGCCTGCACTTCCTCCTCCGTGGCCACTTCTTGGGTCCGGTCAAGCCACTGCACCACCGTCCCGACCCGCTGCCCCTCGTCTACTATCGGGTTGACTACGATTCGCAGCCTGGCATCACCAATGGGCAAGTCTATCGCCCGGCCGGCAGCCAGGCCATCCAGCTGCAGACCCTGTAGAGAGGGCAGATTTTGAAACATCGCGAATGACCCGCCTATGAGCTGCTCTGGATCGAACAGCGCGACTTCCCTGCGGATCTCCAGCGCGTGACTATAAAACAATGTTCGGGCCGCATCGTTGACGTAGACAATTCTACCTTCCGCATCGCACAGCATCGCCCCTGCCGACACCTTGTCCAGGGCCATTCGAATGCGCGAATTCTCCGCCGCGGAGACAGTCTCCTTCTCCGTGCGTTCGCGCAGCGCTGATTGCATGCGCATCAGGCCTTCGAGTGTCCGCCCGATTTCATCTTTGGATGTCACCGTCACGTGGCTCGCATAGTTGCCCTTTTCTATTTCGCCCAGCACATCCGTCGCGGCGTTCAGGGGAATCCGGATGGCACGAGTCAACAAAAATGCCAGCAGGCATGCAGCCGCCACGGCAGAAAGCGAAAGGATGGTGAGCAGGCGCCGAGTATTTTGGTAGGATGCTTCGAGGTCGTTCGTACGCTCACGAATCTGCGCTTTTTTCTGATCGACCAATTTTTCCAAAGCATGCATGACTGCGAGCTGTGCAGGTCGCGCCCGCTGCAGCAGGGTGGCCTTAGCCGCCTTGAGATCGCCGGCTTCCACTTGCCGCAGATATTCATCATCGAGGGGCGTCAAGTTGGCGCGCGCCTCCAACGCCACCTGTAACAGGGTCTTGGCTGCAGATGAATCGACGCTCGCTGTCAGCGTGTCGGCATATTCATTTCTTTTGTCAGCCAGGGCGCGCACCTGTTCGATCTCTTCCTGGATCTGCGCTTTATCTTCCATGATCAAGATATTGCTCGTGTGGCGCATGGACTCCGAAAGACTGGCGGCCCACGCATGGGCCATTTCAACCTTGTTGAACTCGGGACCGGTGAGTTCATTCACGGCGGCATTGAAGCCTGCCAAGCGGGTGAGGCTCAGGCCTACGGCAACGGCGAACACCGCGATCACGCCCGCGAAGGAGATGGCAAGCTTAGCGCCGACGGAATTCCGAAAACTCATATAGATCTCCAGGTACTCATTCTTCGACGTCGCGCGCCACCACCTCCTGTGGTCGTCTGCCTACTTATCGGATCTGCGGGCGGTTTCTTGAGGCGCGGGACCGTGACTACGCAGAGAGCAAGGTCATTACGCCACCGCCATACTTCGGCAGCTGCAGCTGAAACTCTCGGCGGCCCCGTGGAGCCTGCAGCAGCGCCGCAGCCGGCCCCGGCAGCGAATGAGCAGCATATAGTTGGTCCAGCCTCAAATGCGGCGACGCATCGTCCATCATGAGGCGGGTACAAATATTCATGATCTCGCGTACATTATCTTTCATGACATCCGTGAGTTGCCGCGTTTTTGCGGCATCCTTGACCACGGCCACGGGCAGCATGGAGAAGGCCGCGCCGAAGCTCACCGCGAGATTCGCATCTGCGCCGCACAAGGCGGCGGGATCGCCGTTATCGGACACAAAGACTCCGAACCAGGCGCCTCCGTTGAGCGTTTGATCGAATGGGCCCCCGGGCTTTACCACAAGCCCATCGAAAAGTGTTCCCAGAATCTGCAGTATTTTCTGGGTATCGGGGAGGGGACACGTCGTAGCCATGGTATCTGCCTATCCAGAGCGCATACGAATCAGTGTATGTGTTTGCTCAGCTGTGTTTTGAAAGTTTCCGGCGTGAACGGCTTCGAAATCAGAAATTGGGCGCCGGCGCCCAAAGCCTTCGCGATCATGTCCGGTGTCGCCTCGGTGGTGACGAAACCAAACGTAAGTTTGACTCCGCCGTTCACCAATGCCTCGAGTAATTGCAGCCCGGTCATATTGGGCATGTTCCAGTCGCACAGTACGAGATCCGGCTTGCATGACTTGATGGCGGCCAACGCCTTGGCGCCATCGTCAGCTTCGGTGATATCGTGACCTTCGAATCCGGCAAGGCGCAGGGTCTTCTTGACGATCATCCGCATCGCGGCGGAATCATCGACGACCAGTATTTTCATCTCTCCTCCTAGGGCCCTATGAGGTAGTCGGCGTGCGGCTGAAGTTCTTGAAATGAACAAGCAAAACCCTTAAGCCAGTGGAGGGTTGCGCTGCATCGCACCAGGCACTGCGCTCACGAGGCCCAGGATTTGCGCCGCGATGTGCTGCAGTGCATGCAGTGACTGCGCCGCTCCAATTTGCCAGGCGGCCCCCGGCATGCCCCAAACCACACTCGTATTTTCGTCCTGCGCAATAGTTGCAGCACCTGCCTCCTTCATTTCCTTCAAGCCTTCGGCGCCGTCGCGGCCCATGCCGGTGAGAATGACTCCGACGGAGTGACAGCCTGCGCTCTGGGCAACGGAGCGAAACAGCACGTCAACGGACGGACGGTGGCGATTGACCAATGCTCCGTCGTTGAGGTGGCATCGATAACCGGCACCCTCTCGGAGCACCAGCAAGTGGCAATCGCCGGGAGCGATGTAGGCATGCCCCGCCAGAATGGGTTGCCCGTCCTGTGCTTCGCATACGATGAGCTCCGAGCAGGCGTTCATGCGGTTAGTAAACGCTGCGCTGAATGCCTTCGGAATATGCTGTGCAATGACAACGCCAGGTGTGTTCTGCGGTAAGTGCACGAGGATCTCCTTTATGGCTTCCGTGCCGCCGGTCGAGGCTCCTATGGCCACGATTCGACCCGAGGGCGCGGAATGCGTCACCGGCACGCGTTTTGGCAGCACTGCGTCAGCATTATGCAGCGGCTCTACGAGCGGCCAGGGATGGTCCCTGAGCGGTTGCACCCGAGCTTGGGCCGCCACCTTGACCTTGGCAATGATTTCCTGGGCGCAGTCCTTCATCCCTCGCGACACATTTACTGTCGGTTTCGCCACGAAGTCGATGGCGCCAAGTGCGAGCGCGTCGAGCGCCGTCTCCGCACCCTGCTGCGTGAGCGATGAGCACATGACCACGGGCATCGGCCGCAGACGCATGAGATTGCGCAAGAAGACAAGGCCGTCCATACGCGGCATCTCGACGTCGAGCGTGAGAACGTCGGGATTCAGAGCTTTGATCTTGTCTCGCGCTACATAGGGATCCGCCGCGGTTCCCACCACTTCGATTTGCGGGTCCGAACCGAGAATCTCGGACAGAATCTGCCGCATGACCGAGGAGTCATCGACCACCAAAACGCGAATTTTCCTTTGCATTGTCTGCCGTTCCTGGTCAAGGCAATTGCATGACGTCGGCTGGCGGCGGCGCGCTGCCTGGCGTGTGTTGGCGTTCGTGTTCGAATACGGTGCGGTTGACGGTCGCGATCAGACGCTTGACGCGCAGCTTGCCGCTCGACGGGCTGTACAAAATCTTACGAGCGAAGCAGTCTCCGAGATCCTCCGCACTGATGACCAATCCCTCGCTCTTTAGGTAGTCACGCACGAATTGCGCGTTATGAGCGCCCACATCGAACGCCAGATCCAGTATTTTGGCGCCCCCGACTACCTTGATTTCGAGATTCTCCCGCTGTCCACCCAACTCCAGAATGTCGCTGACCAATCGTTCCATGGCGACTTTACCGTAGCGGGTCGCGGAGCTGACTCGATCGGCGGTCCAGGCGCTCGCGCCGCCGGAGCGATCGAGCGGCAGCATGAAATGGTTCATGCCGCCGATCCCCAGCTTGCGTTCGCGCACACAGGCCGACACACAGGAGCCCAGGACCGTGAAAATCAATTCATCTTGCCGCGTGACGTAGTATTCACCTGGCAAAATTCTGGCAACCGACATGCTCAACTGAGGGTCCCAAGTCCGGCGTACATGCGCAAACTGAGGCAGCCCTTCCGGTATCTGCGGCGCGTCAGTCATTTTTCCCGACGCGCCGATCTGAGTCACTCCACTCTCCGGTAGACGGTCCGGCCGACGAGCCGGTAGCGCTGGGTGACGTTGAATAGATTCTCCGAATGCCCAATGAACAGCCAGCCCCCCGGTTCTTGAATATCGGCCATGCGATCAAAGAGAGCACGTTGGGTGTCCCTGTCGAAGTAAATGACCACGTTACGGCAAAAAATCACGTCAAACGGGCCCTTCATCGGCCACGGCTCAAACAGGTTCAGTTGCCTAAACGTGATCAACGACTTGAGTTCATCGGCTGCCGCGCAGAAACCAGGCGTTCCGGCGACCGGGGGGAACCAGCGTCTCACCCTCGCCGCCGCGACGCTGCTGAGCCGGTCTGCGCCGTATATACCGGCGGCGGCGGTCGCCACCACCTTCGAGTCGATATCCGTGGCAAGAAGCTTGATATCCCAGCCAAGTAGGTGCGCCAGCGCCTCGCGCATGACCACCGCCATTGAGTACGCTTCTTCACCTGTGGAGCAACCCGCCGACCAAAGGCGCATGCGTCGCGTGCCGGATCGCTCCCGCTCCAACTGCGGCAAAACTTCCGTGGCGAGCTGTTCGAAGTGATATTTCTCCCGAAAAAAATATGTCAGATTGGTGGTGATTGCATTGATCAATTCCTGTGTTTCTTCCGCCGGCCTGTCTTCCACCAGCGCACAATACTCAGCGAACGATGTCAGCTTGAGCCTGCGCAGGCGCCGGGCAAGCCGTCCGTAGACGAGCTCACGCTTGCCATTGGACAAAGAAATTCCCGTATGTTCCCGCACCAGCGCGCGTAAACGGTCGAATTCGCGGTCGGTCAATTCGAATTCGTGGCTGGCGGGTGAAATCATTGCGCGAAGTCGGGATCCGGCAGGTGCAGCATCTCCGCCACACCGATTAGGACCGCCCTCTGGCGCAGAACGGCAGAGACGCCGCACCAAGTACAGGACACGCCACGCGCCGCACTCGTCCGCCACAGGCTCGTGAGCAACTGCAATATGGATGTATCGATATCCTCCACATGGCTGCCGTCGATCGTCAGCGGGCGCCCGCTTGCGAGGCGCGTCGTCAGTGCACGGTGCAGGTCGGCGGCCTGCACGATGGTCAGTCGCGCGTCGAGCTCGACGCGCGATGACTGGGTCGCGCGCAGCGCTTTCCTTTTGGTCATGCGGCCTCCGTGCCGGGCGACAGATCGTCTGCGAGGCTGTTGACGATGAGCCGATCAATGTCGAGCAGAATGAGCATCTTGTTTTCGACCGTCGCCAATCCCTTGACGAAGACAGTATCGACGCTGCCGCAGACATCGGGAGGCGGCTTGCAATCGGCCAAATTAACGTGATAAACATCAGAAACCGCATCGACAACCATGCCCACCGTACGTCCGTCATGCCCGCCGGCCACGCGCACGACGATGACCACTGTCGTTGGACCGAATGCAATGGTCTCCAGGCCAAATCGTCGCCGCAGATCCAGAATGGGCACCACCGAACCTCGCAGGTTGATCACGCCCAGGACATAGTCCGGGGTACGGGGTATTCGCGTCACCTTGTCCCAGCCTTTGATTTCCTGCACGCGCAGAATGTCGACCCCATATTCCTCGCCATCGAGCATGAACGTCAGGTATTGCTCGCTGCTGCCCGCGGCGGACTTGTTGGCGCCGGCTGCCGGCGTCGCGTGTTTCGAGGTTGCGTTCGCCGTGGTTGCGTTGCTCATAATCTGAATTCCTCCGAAGCCTGCGGCCTTCCAACCTGCCTAATCCATGATGCCGACCGCGTCATACCTCAGGCTGCCTGCGCCGTCGCGGATCGGCGCAGTTGCTCGGCGCTTGAGTGGATCAGGTCCGGCACGTCAATGATGAGGGCTACCGTTCCATCGCCAAGAATCGTGGCGCCGGCAATGCCCGCAACGGACTTGAAATTCGCCTCCAGACTCTTGATGACGACTTGCTGCTGTGCAAGCAAATCGTCCACGAGAAGCCCGACGCGTTTACCATCCGCTTCGACAACAACCAACAAGCCGTCTGCGGTGCGGTTGCTGTCCGGCTCGATGCCGAACTGATCACACAGTTTGACCACCGGCAAGTATTCCTCCCGCAACCGAAATACTTCAGCGTGCCCCACCCGCGTGTTCAAGTGTTCAGCACCGAGTTGGATGGTCTCCACGATCGATAGCAGCGATATGATGTAGGTTTCGTTGCCGATTCGGACCAGCTGTCCGTCGAGGATGGCAAGCGTCAGCGGCAGACGGATACGAATGGTGCTGCCGCGACCTTCGCTGCCAAATATCTGCACATGGCCGCCCAAGTCGACTATGTTGCGGCGAACCACATCCATGCCGACGCCGCGACCGGAAACGTCGCTGATCTTATCGGCCGTGGAGAAACCCGGCATGAATATCAGATTGTGGATCTGTTCCTCCGTCAGCTCTTGATCCACGGATATGAGACCGCGTTCGCGCGCCTTCTGCAGAATCTTCTCTTTGTTGAGGCCGGCGCCGTCGTCGCGCACTTCGATGATGATGTTGCCGCCCTCATGAAACGCAGCCAATTGCAGGGTGCCGCACTCCTGCTTGCCCGCCGCGAGACGCTTTTCAGGCGTTTCCAAACCGTGATCGAGAGCGTTACGAACCAGGTGCACGAGCGGATCGCTGATCTTCTCGAGGACGGTCTTATCCAGTTCGGTGCCTTCCCCGATCAGCTTGATTTCAACTTTTTTTCCCAGCTTGCGGGACAGGTCATGCACGATGCGCGGAAAGCGGTTGAACGCAAAGCTAATCGGCAGCATACGTATCTGCATCACGCTTTCCTGCAGCTCGCGCGTGTTGCGCGCCAGCTGCGAGAGCGCCTGGCGCAGCCGATCCGGTTCATTGGGACCGCTTGCCTCGGCGAAGCCGCAAAGCATCGATTGGGTAATGAGCAGCTCGCCCACCAAATTGATGATGTTATCGAGTTTATCGGTGGCGACCCGAATTGAGCCCGACTCGGCATTCGCCTTGGGCGCGGCAGTCGCCGGCGCCGCGGCCCGCTCCGTACTCTGCGAAGCTGCGCTAAGTGAGGCTATTTTGTCAGCTTCGGGCGGCGACAAGTTTGGAGGGACGATGCCGGGATTGCCGGTGGCCGTGAACTCAAGCCGGCAACGGGGATCCACCCAGTCGAAAATGTCGTCGAGAGCGGCCCGCGGAATCTGCCCGGCGATTTCGAGATCCCAGGAAAGATAGCAGGACTGCGGGTCAAGCGCCTCGAGCGCGGGAAGTCGAGTAACGTCGGCGCGCGCGACCAGTGTTCCCAAACGCTCAAGTTCGCCGAACATGCGGGTCGGCTCGTTGCGCAGACGCAGTAAGTCGCTGACCGGCTCGAAAGAGATTCGCCAGCCCTGCGTCTGCGCGGAGTTCATGGAGTTGGTCGGTGCGGCCACTTCCAATGCCGGCTTGGGCGCAACCGGCTCGCCGAGGATTTGCCGGATGTCCGCGTCCAGTCTCGCGATGCGGGCCCGATCCAACGGCTGTTCGGTTTCCGTCGCCATCATCATTTCGCGCATGCAGTCGCAGGACTGCAGCAGGGTCTGAATCGCCTCGGCGGTGATCGGCCGCGAGCGATTGCGCATTCCATCCAGCAGTGTCTCAACGCCGTGCGTAAAGGCGGCTACTTCCGCGAACCCAAAAGTCGCGGCGCCGCCCTTGATGGAATGAGCGGCACGGAAAATCGTGTTGATACTCTCGTCGTCGGCTGACGCATCCAGAGTCAGGAGACCCGATTCCATCGCGTCCAAAGCCTCCCGGCACTCTTGGAAGAAGACTTTGAGGATTTCCAACATTTCTCGATCAAGGCTCATGCTCGATTCCTTCGGCACATGATTCTGGCGTGTCCGTCATCCGCGCATCACGCGCTCTAGCGTAAGATTATCGACCGAGCACGCGTAAACTTGACGGCCCCCGGGCCGCCATTTGCGGGGTTCGGCACGCCGCATCGGTAAGGCTACGCATTGGCGCTACAACTCGTGTACCGCGGCATGGGCGGGCATGGTCATGGGGGCGCCGGTCAGCGCAGGCAGCAGCCCCTGCGCCGATTCCTGAGTCTGCAGTACGATTTCGGCCAGGGTGGCTGGGTCTAGCTTGAGCATGCGCAACGCCATGGAGGATATTGCCGGCCCGTCGCCCATCTCCGTGCTGCCTATTTCCGCGAGCACCGCCACGGTATTCGCAACGTGAATGATCGCCACTTCGACAGGGTATTCTTGGGCCTCGGCGGGGCGGTGATGAAACTCGATGCATTCCTGCAACACACGAGGCAGCCCCCACTTCTGCGCGAGCCTCACCCCGACAACGCCGTGATCGAATCCCATCAGCTCGCGTTCGCAGGACCATAATCCGGGCTCGTCGGCCGCGTATATCGACATCAGCAGGGCTTGCCGCGCCAGTTCAGGCGCCCGGTTGAACAACACCAATTGTCCTATATCATGAAGGAGGCCGGCGACGAACAGCGAATCGGTGCGTCCATTCTCGCGCCGCGTGGCGATATGGCCCGCAGCCAAGGCGCATAGCACGCTTTGCCGCCAAAATGATTCCATCGACACCAAATCGTTGCCTATGCCGTCGAATGTTCGGATCGCCGTTATACCGACGGTCAGGTCGCGTACCTGGCTCACTCCGAGCACTGCAATCGCGCGCTGCACTGACGCTATTTTCCCATTCTGTCCGAAGAGGGGGCTGTTTGCGACGCGCAGCAATCGCGCGGTGAGCGCCGCGTCGTTGCAGATCTCGCGCCCAATGTCCGCAGCGGAGGAGGTAGGATCATTCACCATGCTGGCAATTCGTAGTGCGACCTCGGGCAATGTCACCAGATCTTGGATGTTCGCAACCAAGGTTTCCGGAGTCCAATCGACTTTATTCACGCTGTACCCCTCAGGCTCAACATTTGGATACCGCGAAGTACATTCCGCAGTATGGGCCGCTGATTTAGGCTTTTTGCCGAGCCCTGAAGGCGCGCAACACACTGTTGAATTTTGCGGCCGTCTTCTGCATGTCGTCGACCACGCTATTGTGCGCGACGTCGTTGTGCTTCGCATCGATGCACTTCAACGTCGATTCCATGTCGTTCAAATACTGTTTGACGGACTGCTGCGCCGCTAGAATGTCTTGTTCTGTGGCCGTCGCCGGCTCGGGGAAATCGGTGGGCGCGCTGGGTCCGCTACAGGAATCGGCCAAACAAGGGCAGGCGCACAGGCCGACAATCGTCGCTAATATAGAACTAGTAAAGGTTCTGCGCATGGGAGCTCCGAAAGGCAGTTCGCGCGTACGTCATGCACGCATGCTGGGTATCGGCGCGAATGACTCGAGATTTAGCCCCTGGGCACGCGGAAACGATTTTTGTGACATGCGTCACACAGGCGGCGCGCCCCGCCTGGGGGCGAATATCCGATCGTGCGCGGATCGCGTTTTCCGTCGTCTCGCCGTGGGCGCCCTCGTAAAGTTTGCGGCCGCTCGGTCGACATATTGCGGGAGACGATTGCGCCGCCACGGAAGCGAGCATGAGGCGCGCCGTTGCTGGTCGGACCCCGCATGCCTTGGAGTGGCTATCACAATGAATATCGCCGCACGGATGAAAATGGCCCAAAAACTCGCGATGATCGTGATCGTGCTTTTGTTGCCCCTGAGCTATGTCAGCGTCGAGTACGCAGCCGGCCTATCCGTGCAGATCAAGGAACATGAGTCTGCAGACAACGGGCTGCACTACTTCGAAGGCCTCAAGGAAGCCGGACGCGCCCTCGCCGCTCATGCCTCATTCACAGCGACGTTATTGGCCGGTGAAGCTAATACCTCCTACTTCGACAAAAAGATACAGGAGGCCGCTGCCAGATTGGACACCAGCATCGCCTTGCAAGATAGGTCCGAGGAAAAGTACGGCCAGGAAGGCTCTCCGGAGCGCCTGCTGTGGCAGGAAGTCAAGGCCGATTGGGCCAGCTTGGCGAAGAACTGGCCGAAGCTCACTCCCGAAGCCTCGGCGCAACGCCACGACTCGTTATCCGCAAAGCTGACCAAACTGGTTCGTCTCATCGGGGAAACTCATCATCTGGATCGCGACGGTGACCTGCAGCAATATTATCTGCAGGAGCTGTCCGTACTAGAAATACCGCGTCTGTCCTTTGAATTCGGTGCACTGCGGGCAGCCGCGGCGCCCGTCGCAGCGCAAATGCTCTCAGTCACGCAGGAGCAAGAAGCCAAGATCAATGCGATTTCCGCGAACATTCGCTTCTTGATGGACAGTGCCCATTGGAAGCTTGATTCGCTGAGCGAATGGGCGACCCGAACCCGAGATGGCGACTTCGGCGCTCAAATGAAACAAGCCAACGATGCGTTGCATGCGAGCGAAGACGCGCTTATTGGATATCAGCGCTGGGTCGCCTCGAACATCTTGACGCGTCGACCGGTCGGTGTGGCCTCACAGGAAGTCATGGAACAAGGCGCCTCTTTCGAGACCAAGCTGACGGCGCTACACGAGCTTCTGATGGAGCAGGTGAGCACTCGTTCCGCAAAGCGGCTCGCGGGCGAGCGATCCGAGCGCAATCTAGCGCTGACATTCGTAGCCGCCATGGTAATTGCTGCCATACTTCTGGCTGGTTACTTCACCCGCGGCTTGACACGCTCGATGCGGTGCGCGGTCTCGATTTTTGCGGCGATCGAGGCGGGTCACTACGAAAATGAAATCAAAGTGAACAGTGCCGACGAGGCCGGGCAAGTGCTTCGCTCACTGGATAAAATGCAAAACACCCTGAGGGTGCGCATCGAAGCGGACCGGCGGTTACTCGCGGAAAATACGCGCGTTCGTCAGGCGCTCGACAACGCCGGCACGATTGTATTGGTGGTGGACGAGAAACATAAAATCGTCTATGCCAACGAGACCGCCAAAACGACCTTCGCACTGCTGCGGCGCGACATCCAACGCGACTTGCCGCAATTCTCCGATACGGCATTGGTCGGCGCCTCCATCGATATATTCAAACCCGTGCAATTTTTGGACAGAGGGGCGCTCGACCGATTGCGCGATTCTCAGAGCGAGATGCTTACTCTGGGCGGCCATTCCCTCGTGTTGAATGCCAGCCCCATCGTAGACGCCACCGGCGCCCGCCTCGGCACGGTGCTGGAATGGCGAGATCGAACCAACGGCGTCGCAGTCGAGAACGAAGTGAAGTTCGTCGTCGCAGAAGCCTTACGCGGCAATCTGCAGGCACGCCTGCCGGTCGAGGGTAAGAGCGGCTTTCATGCCAATCTCGCGGGTGGGCTGAATGAGCTGCTCGACAATCTTTCCACGGTAGTGAGTACCATCAAGGACGCGGTAGTCGCCGTTCGTTCCAGCGCCGATGATATATCAAAGGGCAACGCGGAATTATCGGGGCGCACAGAGGCCCAGTCTTCGGCTCTACAGGAGACCGGCGCCGCGCTCGAAGAATTGACCGCTACCGTTCGGCAGTCCGCGGTGAACGCGGCCCATGCCGACGAACTCGCGAGCTCCGCGCGCAATCGTGCCGAAAACGGCGGCGTGGTGGTTTCTTCGGCGATTACCGCCATGCATCAAATCAACGCCTCCAGTCACAAGATCGCTGACATCATCGGGGTCATTGACGAGATTGCTTTTCAGACCAATCTGCTGGCATTGAACGCGGCCGTGGAAGCGGCTCGCGCTGGCGAGCAAGGTCGCGGCTTTGCCGTCGTGGCCGCAGAGGTCCGCAGCCTTGCGGGCCGTTCCGCTCAGGCTGCCAAGGAGATCAAGACATTGATCAACGACAGCGTAGACAAAGTCAGCGAGGGCGCAAAGCTTGTCGATCAGTCCGGCGAAATGCTTCAGGAAATCGTCCTTGCGGCGCAAAGCGTCAACAAAATCGTGGCGGAAATCGCGGCTGCTACCCGCGAGCAAAGTGCCGGAATCGGCGAGATCAACAGCGCCATCGCAAAAATCGACGAGATGACCGGCAAGAATGCGGTTCTGGTCGATCACGACGCCGCAGTGGCGACCGCCCTTCTGACGCAGACCAATGCGCTGACCGAAGCCATGGATAAGTACCAGATTGGCGATACTGGTGCCGTCGCGTTTAGCAGCCGATCCGTTTCTACAGGGCCAAAGGCGGAATCTAGCAAAACCGAGCCGGTCATCCGCTCGCTCTCGGGGTCGCGTCGGCACACAGGGAGCCAGCGTTGAGGTATATCCACACGATTTGCGCGTTTCTGCCGAAGCTTTATTGTGCTAGAGGGTCTTGGCGCGCGTGCATAACGCGCTGCGACTGAAAATCAACCCGCTCGGGGCATTATATTGTGTCGATCATTCCGGTTGCACCTACCTATAAGTCGGGACAACGATCTGTGGCGCCTACGAATTCCGAGGTCTCGAATGTCGCCCGGGCGGCAGCGCTCCCGTTCCTAGGCAAACTTGCCGCGGAGTCCCCGTGGCATCCATCAGTCAGGTTGTGGCGCGCCGCACGCAGATCAGCCCCGATGAAGCCTTCCTGACAGGATTGCTGCACGGTATTGGCCGCCTGTACATCATGGTTCGAGGGGATTCGCCGATGAAATGTCCGCAGCCGTCAGCGACCAGGCCGAGGCTGAGCGACATCGAAAACGCAAGCGCGAGGTCTTGAAGATACCTACCCGCGCGTGCACGATGCATTGGGGTGCTGATTCGCCTGCCGACGACATCGCACGCTAGAAGAGTTCCACCTCACCCGCGCCGTTGGCGCTTGCCGGCCGTTTAGACACAGCCGTGCCCCTGTCGGTCGAAGACGCATCGCCGGCCAGGGTATCGAACAGAGCGCGTTCTTGCTCCATGCTGTGAATTTCGCGGATCCGCTGCCGCAGCTCGTTCCACTGCACGTCCGACTTCGGCGTGCTGTCGGCCGCCATGAACTGCGCAAGCTGGGTCAGGCTGGAACAGACATGAGTGAGGCATTGCACTAAGCGGTCGTGAAACTGGATGGCGGTAGCTGCCTTGCTCGATCGAATATGCATGTCATCGTGCAGGAGCATGAGATCCTGAAATACCCTCGCCGGCGAACCCGAGAAATCGAACAGGCAACGCGCAATTGTCTGGGTCGCAGTGCTCATCGAGTGTGCCGCCTCGACAAGAGTCGCTGCGGGGGCGTCGGTCTCGTGCAGCGCGGACTCGATTTGCGCCGAGATGATGCCCAGCATCGACACGAGGTTTTCGGTCTGCTGAAGGGGCAAAGAGCTTGCTTCACTCGCTAATTTGTTCATATCAGTTAATTCCCGATGCCAACGCGGCTTGGATTACAAGACCCGATTGATCGTCGCTATCAGCTGTTGAGTATTGAACGGCTTCACCAGCCAGCCGGTCGCCCCGGCCTCCTTTCCCTGCAGCTTTTTGTCCTTAGCCGACTCGGTGGTAAGCACCAGCATTGGAACGCATTTATAGGCCGGCAGTAAACGCAATTCGCGGATCAAGGTGAGGCCATCCATGCGCGGCATATTGATGTCGGTCAGTACAAGGTCCGCGCTATGGCCGCGGGCAAATTCCAATGCTTCGACGCCGTCGCTCGTCTGCTTGACTTCGTAGCCTTCGCCCGTGAGCGTCAATTGCATCATAAGACGAATCGACGGGGAATCATCGACAGTGAGTATCAGTCTGGCCATCTTCGCATCTCCGTCTCGAACGCCCTCGTCTCCGGCAACCGGTCATTGAGAGTAACCTTCTCAGGCCTCATCTCAATGTTGCACATTTCCAGTTTCAAGCGTTGGGTTTGCTTCACATAGTCAGCACATGGAAATCCCGTCAAATTGCTGCCCATCCATGCGCCTTGCACGCCAAAGATGCACGCGTGAGATATGTGACGAGTATCACCAAAATCGCCAGCGAGACCTGCGAAGCACAGGCATTAGGGCTAAAGCTTAACCACAACTCGCCGTCACCTCTAGATAACCTATGAAGCGCTAACCTCGATTTGGCCTCAACACATTACAAGCATGCCTGTTTGAGAGTCGCCACAATTGTCTTCGGAGAGACCTGAGTATGGCAAACGCCTTTACGGCCCCTACCTACGGCAAGGCGCCTGCTGCCTGCGCCGATAGCGTGGCAACGGCCGCGGCGCGGGGTGCGGCGCTTGAGTTCTTACGCCGGCTAGCAGCGGAGCTATCCGCGGGCACGGTCGATTTGCCGTGTTTTCCGAAAGTAGTGATTCAAATTCGCAAGGCTTTGGCCGACCCCGCCACCACTCCGGAACAAACCGTCACCATGGTCGGCGCGGAACCGCGCTTAGCCGCCCGCCTGCTTCAAACCGCCAATTCCACTGCGTTCAATCTGTCAGGTAAGCCGCTGGCGGATCTGCGTTCTGCAATCACGCGATTGGGCTATCGGATGGTGCAGAGCGCAGCCATGGCTTTTGCCATCCAACAAATGAAGGACGAACATTCGCTACGCAGTATCGCGACGCCCATGAACGCCTTGTGGCAGGAATGCATCGCCGTTGCCTCAATCAGCCAGGTCGTCGCCCGACGAACCAAGGTAAATCCAGACGAGGCCTTCTTGAGCGGTCTATTGCACGGCATCGGACGCCTGTACATCATGGTCCGAGCGGTGCTCCAATCACCCCCCATAGGCAGCGAGGAATCTTTTCGGGATTTGGTTTCCGGTTGGCATGCGTCGATCGGCAAGGCGGTTCTGGAAAACTGGAGCTTTGCGCCGGAGATATGTGAGGCAGTGGCGGAGCAAGGCAATCACGACCGGCAACACAAAGGGGACGCGGATCTATCGGATGTCTTAATTGCGAGTAAGTTGCTGGCAGAAGCATTGAACACCGCCTCGCCGCAAATCGTCGACTATGACGCCGTCAGCTCGCTCCAACGCATCGGACTCAATGCGGACAACTGCACCCCGATCCTAAAAATCGCCCGGCATCAAATAGCCTCACTCCACAACGCACTAGGCTGTTGAAATCAAACCAGTTGCGGCGGATCCGACGAAAGGTTCTGGCCTAATAGCGGACTGGCCCCCAAGGATTCATGATGCCCACGAGGCGAATCTGCATTACGCGCAAGAACCAAAACCATTTAAGGGTTTGCTACAACGGCCTTACCGCCCTTTGCCGCCACATTCAACGTTGCTAAACATATGGGAATAGTAATAGATGCTCGAAACAAACGAGGCCGCCGGCATAACTTCGTCACGAGAATGCTAGCGTGCATGTCTAATCGCCTCGATGAAACGCTCTCCGTAACGGGAGAGCTTGGCCTCGCCGATGCCGCGGATGCGCGAAAACTCGTGCAGCGTCGCGGGGCGTTGTTGGGCCATCTCGCGCAGAGTCGCATCGTGGAAAATCACGTACGGTGGAAGCCCATGCTCGTCGGCCAACTGTTTGCGCAGCGTACGCAACAATTCAAATAGTGTCCTGTCCCCGCCGCCGAGTGGCGCGCCCGTCGACGAGGCGCTTGCCTGCCGTGTCGATGGAGAGGACTGCGCCGCGCGAGCTATCTGCACGGTTTGTTCTTCCTTGAGCACCCGCCAGCTTTCTGCGTTGAGTACCAGCACCGGGTATCCGTCTTGCGTTTCCGCAAGCAGGCCCTGGTGCAGTAGTGCACGGATGAGATTGCGCCACTCCTGTGTGGAATGGTTCTTACCGATGCCGTAGACGCTTAACCCGTCATGATTGAGCGAAAGTACACGCGCGGAGCGACTGCCGCGCAGTATATCGATCATGTGTGCTGCGCCGAACCGTTCGTGCCGCTGCGCCAGCCGTGCCACGCATGACAGCAGCTGTTTGGCTTCGACAGTACGGTCCTCCAACGTTCGTGGCTGGCAGCAGTTGTCGCATGTGCCGCAGGGTGGCGCATAGTCTTCGTCAAAGTAACGCAGCTGGATGGCGCGACGGCACTCGGTTGACTCGGCGTAGCTCAAGATCTTTCGCAGCTGCTGGCGGGCGACACGTTGCTCGGCTTCAAGCGGCTCGCCGCTGTCCGGGTCGACTTTCTGCTGGATGAGAAATTCCGCAGTGCGGATGTCGGCCGGCCCATAAAACAACGTGCAGCGCGCCGGATCTCCATCGCGGCCGGCCCGGCCCGCTTCCTGGTAATAACCCTCAATCGACCGCGGCAGATCGTAGTGCACCACCCACCGTACGTCGGGTTTGTTGATGCCCATGCCGAATGCGACGGTGGCAACGATGACCTGCACATCGTCGCGGATAAAAGCGTCCTGATTCGCACGGCGTGCCTCAGCATCCAAACCGGCGTGATACGGCCGCGCGGTAACCCCGTCGGACGTTAGCCGTTCGCAGATTTCCTCAACGCGCTTGCGCGACAGGCAATAAACAATGCCGGCACCGCCGGTTCTAACAAGCCGCAACAGCTCTGCATAGGTGGCAGCGTCTTTCAGACGCACATCGTAGAAAAGATTGGGCCGGTTAAAGCTCGAGAGGTGCACTGCCTCGTCGCGTAACGCCAGCTGCGCGATGATGTCCGAACGTACCCGAGAGGTAGCTGTGGCGGTAAAAGCCAGTATAGGAACGCGCGGATGGCGTCGACGCAGCGTCGCCAGCTGGCGATACTCGGGCCTAAAGTCATGTCCCCATTCTGATACGCAATGCGCCTCATCGATGACGAAGGCGTTGATCCCGGGCTTTGCCGCGAGCCGCTCCAGCGGGCCGGAGAGAAAATCGGTCATGAGCAGTCGTTCTGGCGCCAAATACACCAGCTTGAACGCTCCATGGAGCATGGCCGCAATCCGCTGCTGAATCGCTTCGCGGGGCAACGAGGAGTTGATGAAGGTTGCTGCAATACCATTGTCTTCGAGTAGCCGCACCTGGTCCTGCATGAGCGCGATCAACGGTGACACCACCAAGCTGACCCCCGGCTGCAGCAGCGCGGGCAGCTGAAAACACAGAGATTTTCCGCCGCCGGTGGGCATCAGGGCAATGACGTCCCGTCCGGCGAGGGCATCCCTGACGACGGCCTCCTGGCCGGGCCGGAAAGCAGTAAATCCGAAGATGCGATGCAGTGAATTGGCTAAATCAACCATGCTCGGCATTGTACGCACCCCGCTGCCGCTCCGCTGAGTCAGCGGCGACGCCGAGCCCAGGGGCTTGTATTGTATTTGCGGCCATCGATGCGGCACCATGGGCGATAAGCGTGTTCCGCAAATAAAGTATTTGGGGGGAAGGTATGTTGAAGTCGATTCACATCATCTGCAGCGTATTGATGGTGCTGGGATGTATGAACGCGCATGCGGAAAATGTGCTGCTTCGCCATGCCACCCTCTACGACGGCAGCGGTAACGCCCCAGTAACCGCCGACGTGCGCGTCGTCGGCGAGCGCATCGCAGCGGTCGGCACAGCCCTTAAGCCTTTGCCGGGCGAGACAGTGCGCGACCTGCGTGGGTTGGCTCTTGCGCCGGGCTTCATCGACATGCACAGCCATGCCGACCGCGGGTTGCTGGAGGATCTGGACGCGGGCACTCAGACGCGCCAAGGGATCACGACCATGGTGGTCGGGCAAGATGGGGAGTCGAACTTCCCATTGGCAAGCTGGCTCGCAAAACTAGACGCGACGCCGGCGGCGCTCAACGTGACTAGCATGGTCGGTCAAGCCACCTTGCGAGCACAGGTGATGGGCAAGGATCTGTACCGTCCGTCAACCGCTGCTGAGCTCGCCAAGATGAAGAGCTTGCTTGGCCAGGAACTGGCGGCCGGGGGCTTTGGTCTATCGACCGGCCTGGAGTACGAGCAAGCGCACTTTTCCACCACCGAGGAAGTTATCGAGCTGTCGAAAGTGGCGGCAGCGGCGGGCGGCTTCTACATCAGCCATGTGCGCGATGAAACCGATCGTGTGTTTGACTCCTTCGATGAGGTCCTCACCATAGGACGTGAAGCCAGGCTGCCGGTCGAGATCACCCACATCAAGCTGGGATCGACCGGCGTTTGGAATTTGGCGGCAAAGCGTGTGCCGCATTACTTCGAGGTGGCTGCGCGCGATCACATCACGCTGTGGGCGGATGTCTATCCCTATAATTACTGGCACTCGACAATTCGAGTGATCGTGCCCGACCGGGACTTCTTCAACGCACAGAAGGTCGAGCGCGCGCTCGCCGACAATGGCGGCGCCGGCGCGATCCGCTTGGCTCACTATGCCCCGGAACCGACCCTGAATGGTAAGACCCTGGAGCAGATCGCGCAGTTTTGGAATCTCAGTCCGGTCCAGGCCTACATGCGCATCGTCAAGGCCACCGAGGCCGAAGTTGATTCCGGCAAGCAGCTCGAGGACATCATCGCCACATCCATGACCGAGGCCGACGTGAAGTGGTTCATCGCGCGGCCCGAGATCGCTTTCTGCACGGACGGTGAATTGCACGGAGCTCACCCGCGGGGCGCCGGCGCCTTTCCGCGCGTATTGGGACACTATGTCAGGGAGGAGCACGTCGCGCCGTTGAGCGCTGTAATCCATCGCATGACTCAGGTGCCGGCGCTGCGCCTGAAATTGGCCGATCGAGGTAGTGTCGCTCCGAATTACGTGGCGGATCTAGTGATTTTCGATCCGGCAACGGTCATCGACCGCGCGACCGTCGAATCCCCCGAGGCGGCGCCGCTAGGGATTCCCGCGGTCATGGTGTCCGGGAGCTTTGTGATCGATAACGGCAAACCTACTGGCCATCATCCCGGCAAGGCATTGCGTGCGTCAGTGCGCAGCCCACGGTGAACCGGCGTCAATTTCGCGCCACTCGCCCGGCGCTAGGCCGTCGACCGTGACCAGTCCTATGCGTGCTCGCACCAAGCGCAAGGTCGGAAAGCCCGCATGTGCCGTCATGCGCCGCACCTGGCGGTTCTTGCCTTCGCGCAGCGTCAACTCGATCCAGGCCGTCGGAATCTTCGCTCGATAGCGAATCGGTGGATCTCGTGGCCAAAGGTTTTCGGGGGACTCGATGATGCGCGCGCCGGCGGGCTTAGTGGTGACGTCACTCAGTCTCATGCCAGTGCGCAGGGCGAGTAGCGACCCGGCCGTCGGTTCGCCCTCTACCTGGGCCCAATAAACCTTGGGCAATTTGTCAGCAGGGTTTGAGATGCGCGCCTGCAATACGCCGTTGTCCGTGAGCAGCAGTAAGCCTTCGCTATCGGCGTCCAGGCGACCGGCTGGATACACGCTTTTGAAGGGAATGAAATCGGCCAGCGTGCGACGGTCCGGTGCCGGGCTGAACTTGCAGAGGACACCAAAAGGTTTATTGAAGGCAATCAACACTGGCGTCGTCTTAAGCCAGACATTGCTCAATCAAGTCCGCCGGCACAGTCGTGGCGGGGACCGCGTAGGAAGATGCGGCGCGGCGACGCTGCCGGCCGGCGCCGCGATGGCCGCATTCAGGCGGCTCGAACCAAACGCGCACGTCTTGCTCCAAGCCGACCCCATGCATGTAACTGTAGAGCGCCTTGCGTAAACCGCCACCCAAAAAGTCATGATCGGTGCCGACCGGATCGTCAAACTGCAGGTCGTTGTGCGCAAACGTGATGTTTGGCGCAGTCCGCAGAGTGATGCCGTATATTTCGGGGTTGAGGCCGATGGGCGAATGTGCCGTTGCCGCAAAACGATGCCAGTAGGCTGATTGGATGCAACCGGCAGCGAACAGTTGGCGCACACGATCGAGTGCGTCGATGGTGTCTTGTGTGGTCTCGGTCGGAAATCCATACATCAAGTACGCATGCACCATGATTCCGGCATCGGTGAACGCCCGCGTGACGCGGGCCACTTGCTCCACCGTCACGCCTTTCTTCATGAGTTCGAGCAAACGATCCGACGCCACTTCAAGCCCACCGCTCACCGCTACACAGCCGGCATCAGCGAGCAGGCGACAGTGCTCGGGGGTAAAAGCCCTTTCGAAGCGAATATTGCCCCACCACGTGACTTGAAGTTTCTCGGCAATCAGCCGCTTCGCAAGTGCGCGCATGACCGCCGGCGGTGCCGCCTCATCGACCAGATGGAAGCCCGTCTGGCCGGTCTCTTGGATGAGACTGCGGATGCGCTCCATGATGAGGTCCGTGCCCGGCCTATCGTAACGGCCGATGTAGTCGAGCGATACGTCGCAGAACGAGCACTTCTTCCAGTAACAGCCATGTGCCAGGGTGATCTTGTTCCAGCGACCGTCCGACCAGAGACGATGCATGGGGTTCATCATTTCCATCAGCGACACATATTGCTCGAGCGGCAAACCGTCGTAGGTCGGTATGCCGCTATCGCGTTGCGCGATGTCGTGCTGCGTCACATCGTTCTCGAGCACGACGGAGTTGCCGTGGCGCACATAGGTACGCACCAGCGATGCCGGGTTGCCGCTTAAGCGAGTCAGCAGATTCAGCAATGGACGTTCGCCATCGTCAAGTGTTACGTAGTCGAAGTAATCAAACACCCGCGGTTCGCGCAAGCCGCGCAGTTCAGTGTTGACCCAGCCGCCACCGAGGATCAGTGTTGTCTTAGGTCTGGCCGCGCGAATCGCCTGCGCCATGCGAAATGCGCCGTAGACATTGCCGGGAAACGGCGTAGTGAGTGCAACGACATCCGGTTGCCGCGATGTGAGAAGTCCCAGCGTAAGTTCGTCCAGGGTGGTGTCGATTAGAGTGGGCTCGCCTGACAGCGCCTCAAGCAATGGCTCGAAGGAAGCAGCGCTCGCAGCCAGGCGCTCGCCGTAGCGTGCGAACTCAAAGCGCGGGTCGATGCCTTGTCGCCAAACATCCGCGAGATCGTCGATATACAAACTCGCCAGGTATCGAGCCTGCTCCGTTGAGCCCAGCGTGCCGAAGGCGGACAAGAGCTGCTCGTCAAGCGCCGCATGTTCCGCCGTCGGCGGCGGGCGCAGATGTTCAAAGCGCGGCCCCTCGGGAAGAAACGCGCGCCCGACGATGCGAAATGCCAGGCTGGGATCGCGGCCTTGCAGGAATCGAATCACGGGCTCCACCGTGTCGATGTAACGGTCGGCATGGGCCAGAAATTGCGCGATCGACGGCGGCACCGGAGCGCGCTTGCCGAGCGTGCGGGCGCGCAGCGCCAGTTCCTCGGACATGCGCGCGAGCAGCGGTGCCGAGAACAGGCGAAGGAACAAACTAAGCGACGCGTCAGCTTGTATCAGCTCGAGCCCCAGCCGGGTTGCGTGCAGGCGCAGAAATCCCGTCAGATACGCCGTCGCGGGATAGGGCGTATTGAGCTGGATCATCGGCGGGGTGACGAGTAAGACGCGCATGACATCAGCAGCCTAACGCAATTAGAGCTGCGCTGTCATAGCAGAAGTCAGGCAAAAATCAGCGATATCGCCAGGCTGTTCCTGATAATCCGGGATTGAAGTTCCTCTTCGGAACTTTCTCCGACTGCACCTTTCAGTCAGGTCAGTACGGCGGCTTCGACTGCTGCGGTGGGTTCGTTCGATTCTGCAGTCTGCGGCTCCGCGTGCAAAATTGCCTAAAAAAGGGGAAAATAGGAAACGATTACCAAAATACCCAATTGTGGTTAAAATGACCTAGTTGTTTCGCTCAGGAGATCGTCTTGACCCCCTCTAAACCCATGCCATTGACCAAACTGCCACGCGCTCCTGCGTCCGATCTGAAGAAACTGGGGTGGCGGGGAATAATGAGTGCCATCCGCAGAGAGGGGACACTGTTGGTCACCAATCATGATCGGCCGGAGGCGGTCATCATCGCTGTCGAAGAATATGACGCTCTTATGCAACGTGTAGAACAATCGGAAGCTCAGGCCGAGTCGATACTTGCGCGACTGCGTAACAACTTTGATGAGAGGCTTTCGTCGCTGCAGCACGGATCGGCAGCGACCCGTCTGCAGTCAACCATTCGCGGCCCAGCTAAGTTGCATGGGAAAGTAAAGGCCGGCTCCGGTTATTGATGTCGAGCCGACCCGTACTGTACGTACTCGCCGGCGTCAATGGAGCCGGGAAGAGTTCAACCGGTGGCCATGTTCTCGCGCGACAGGGCATCAGCTGGTTCAACCCCGATACATTCGCTCGCGAACTGAGAGCTGCCCTCGGATGCGATCAAGAGACGGCTAATTCTCAGGCATGGAATGAGGGCATGCGTCGACTGGATGGCTCAATCGCCCAATGCCAAAACTATACTTTCGAAACCACCTTGGGTGGAACGACGGTCGCTGCCAGAGTTCTTGAGGCGACCAAGACGCACGATGTTCTAATATGGTTTTGTGGATTGTCATCGCCAGAGCTGCACATCGCACGCGTCAAGGCGCGCGTGGCCGCTGGGGGGCATCCGATTCCGGAGCAAAAGATCCGCGAACGTTATAAGTCGGCACAAATCAATCTCATTAAGTTGATGCCTCATGTGACGTACATCAAAGTTTGTGACAACAGTGCGGAGGCGAGCGACGATGGCACCGTGCCAGACCCCCTGCTAGTGCTGGCAATGGAGAGCGGTCAAGTCCTCACACCCGACGTCAATGATATAAAGGAATTGCAGCGCACGCCGGAGTGGGCTAAGGCAATCCTCGAGGCAGCATTGCATGGCGCGCAAAAGTAGGTCGCCACTGAGCGACGGCGATCGCGCCGCCGCCGCTATAGCGCGCGCCGCGTCCCGTAAGAAGGCCACGCGTTGACCGAGCTGCCAACATTTTCGCCGTCGGGCGCACTGCGCTACGGCCAAGTCCAGACGATGATCAGTAACCTGCCGCCACTACAGTGGCTCGCGCGCCGGCGCGCCGCGGCGCTGCTGGCGAGCGCGCAGCCATTGCTGCTCGACTGCGGCGACGGCGTTCGGCTGCAGGGATTTCTGAGTTCGTCCCTTGGGCGCGGCCCACGGGCACGGCCGCTGCCGGCATCGGATGAACCGCACGGCGCGCGCATCGCGGTCCTGCTGCACGGCTGGGAAGGCAGCGCTGATTCCTGTTACGTCATCTCTCTCGGTGCCGAGCTGCTGGCGCACGGATTCGACGTTCTACGGCTGAATCTGCGCGATCACGGCGACAGCCATCATCTCAACCGCGACATCTTTCACTCTTGTCGTCTGGCCGAGGTCGTCGGCGCAACGCGCGCAGTTGCGCAGCGCTTTCCCGCAGCGCGGATTTTCTTATCCGGTTTTTCACTCGGTGGCAATTTCATGCTGCGAGTCGCGGCCGAGGGCGGCGCCCCCGACGCCATCGCCGGGGTAGTCGCCGTGTCGCCGGTGCTGGATCCGGCCGCGACGCTGCTGGCGCTCGAGCGCGGCTGGCCCCTCTACCGCCGCTACTTTGTGCGGCGATGGTCACGCTCGCTGCGACATAAGCGGCGCGCCTGGCCGGATCTGCCGGATTTCGAATCGCTCCTGCGCAGCAAGGATTTGCGCGCGATGACCGCCGGGTTGGTCCGCGAGTTCACCGATTTCGCAAATCTCGATGACTACCTCGACGGCTATGCAATCACCGGCCCGCGGCTCTCGACATTGCGCTTCCCCGCGGCCGTGCTGCTAGCCGAGGACGATCCGATGATTCCCGCCGCCGATCTGGCGCGACTGGCGCCATCCCCGAATCTCACCGTCGTGCGCACGCGCCACGGCGGCCATTGCGGATTTCTCGAGCAACTCAATGGGCCGAGTTTTGCCGATCGTTTCGTCGTCGCGCACTTCGACCGGTTTGGCCGCAAGAACTCATAGCCGACCCCACTTGGATCATACCTCTAAAGTCATTATAATGACCTAATGTATAAGCATTGCCATGGCGGGCTTGCGGTTGAGTAAAGTCAGCCTGGGTGATGCATTGGTCATCGGACTGTCCAGTTCCGGCCCGTCGCAGACCATAGCCGTGAGTTTGGCGGGACTGGCCGCCGTCAGCGGTTACGGCGGAGTGATCCCCATTCTCATTTGCTTTGTGCCGATGATAGGCATCGCCATTGCCTACCAACGCCTGAATCGCTGGGATCAAAGCGCTGGCGCCACCTATACCTGGGTGGCGAAGGTGTTTCATCCCTACCTTGGCTTCTTGAGCGGCTGGATGATTCTTCTTTATTACACGCTCGGCACGACCACGCTGACCATACCCGCGGGAATCTACACCCTGGAGCTTTTGGCGCCGGCGTATGTTGATCATCACGGGGCGATTTTTGCGGCGGGTGCGTTGTGGAATGTGCTCATCACGGGGATCGCCATCCTGGGTCTGCGGGCCGTGGCACGGGTGGAATGGCTGGTGGTCATCTTCGAATATGCCGTGCTGCTCATCGTCGCGGTAGTGGCGATCAACGCGCTCTTCCACGGACACACCGCGGCCACATTCAGTTGGCAGTGGTTCTCCTGGGATGGGATGGGTCACATGAAGGGCTTGATGGGCGGAATTCTGATTGCCTGCTTCATGTACTCGGGCTGGGACGCGGCGGTGTACGTCAACGAGGAAACCGAGGATAAGGTCAACAGTCCGGGCAAAGCGGCGCTCGCCAGCGTGGTGATGCTGGCGCTGATGTATTCCGTCACCACCTTTGCCTTCCAGGGCGTGTTGTCGCCGGCCGACTTGCAGGCGCATGCCGGCAATGCCTTGTCCGCCGTCGGCATTCGCCTGCTGCACAAGCCCTGGGACGCCGTCGTGGCGCTGGTGGTGCTCACCGGTACGCTGGCGTCTCTGCAATCGGCCGTGGTCGCCGCATCGCGCATGGGATTTGCCATGTCGCGCGACCGTGTCATGCCGCAATTCTTTCAGCGTCGTGCGGCGCAGGGCGGTACACCCTGGGCAGCCACCTTGACCATGTGTGCACTCAATCTGATTTTGCTGGCTCTCGCGCTCAGCACCGGCAGCATTGCGCTGGCCTTGAGCAATGCGGCTAGCAGCTTAGGGCTGATCTCCATCGTGTTCTACGGCCTGACGGCGGCCGCCGCTTTTTGGCAGCAACGCGCCACGCTGACCGCGAGTGCCGGCGACTTTCTCTTCGGCGGTGTGCTGCCCTCGATCGGCGTGCTGTTCAGCTTCTGGGTGTTGGTTGAATCACTGTACAGCGGCGCCGTCACCCCTGCTGTCTTGGCCTATGGCTTGGGCTCGATCGGCGTCGGCGCCGTGGTGGCCATTTTTCTGCACCGCGTCCTAGCGGTGCAGTTCTTCGAAAGGATCCCGAATCGCTATGAAATACCGTAATCCGTCGCGCTCGGCAAAGAGCGCCAAATTATTCGAGCACGCCTGCAAAACCATCCCGGGGGGGATCAATAGCACGGCGCGCGCCACTTGGTCCGGTTGGGATCCGTATCCCTTGTTCGTGGACAAAGGCGAGGGTGCCTACCTGTACGACGTCGACGGCAATGTCTATATCGATTATTTATTGGGATTGGGGCCCATGATCCTGGGCCATCGACCGCCGAAGGTGACGGCCGCCGTGGTGGAGCAGATTCTTGAGCGTGGCACGGTGTTCGCGCTGCCCACGGCGCAGGAAGCCGCCCTGGCCGACAAGATCATTGCGGCGGTACCCAGTGTGGAGCAAGTGCGCCTGTGCAACACCGGTACCGAAGCGGTGATCTATGCGCTGCGGCTGGCGCGGGCCTTCACGCGCCGTGACAAGATCATCCGCTTCGAGGGGATGTACCATGGATTTTCCGAAGGGGTGTACTGGAGCAAGCATCCGGATATCGCCGAGGCGGGTCCCGATCACCGGCCGGTGGCCGTGCCGCAGGGCCCCGGTATGACGAAGGCGGCGGGCGAGGGGCTCATTATCCTGCCTTGGAACGACATCGAGGCGCTGCGCGAAACCGTGGCGCTGCACGGCGATTCCATCGCCGGCATTTTGACCGAGCCCGTGATGTGCAACACCGGCTGCATCCTGCCCGAGCCCGGCTATTTGCAGGCCATGGCGGAGCTTGCCCGCTCACGCGGCATTGTGCTGATATTCGACGAGGTCATCACCGGATTTCGCTTAGGATTCGGCGGCGCGCAGGCGATCTATGGAATCAAGCCCGACATTTCGGTGTTCGCAAAGGGCTTGGGCGGCGGATTTCCCGTGGCGGCCCTCGGCGGGCGGCGTGAAATCATGTCAATGGTCGCCGACGGTACGGTGTCGATGGCGGGCACGTACTCCGCCAACGGCATCGCCGTGGCCGCGGCGAATGCCGCGCTCGATGAACTCGGTCAACCCGGAAAGTACGAGGCGCTATTCGCGCGTTGCGCGCGCTTCTACGATGAGTTGTCGCGCATTTTGCGGGCGCATCGCCTGCCGGCCTATGTCGTGGGCTTGGGGCCCGTGCTGCAGGTGTGGTTTGCCGAGCATCCCATCAAGAACTATCGCGATGCCGCGCGCTACGCGAACCACGAGATGTTTCGACGCTGGTGGGAGGGCATGTTGGAACACAACATCCTGTTCCACCCGGGCGCGTTTGAGAATCTGTTCGTATCCTTTGCACATTCGGATGCCGACATCGACCGCACCTTGACGGCGGCCGACCAGGTGGCCGCCACCCTGCGCGCGCATGCATAAAGATCTTCCCGAGCAGGATTTCGCGTTGGGGATTGACCTCGGCACCTCCGCGGTCAAGGTGCTGGCTCTCGACGCCGCCGGTGCGTTGGCGGGCGAGGCGCAGGGCCATTTCGTGACGCTCAGCGACCTGCCGCAGCAGGCAGTGCAAAGCCCTGCGGACTGGCTAGCCGCTCTGTCATCGGCCATGCAAGAACTCGGTGCGTCGCTTGCTGCCCGATTCGGCGAAGGCTGGCGGCGGCGCGTGGGTTGCATTGCGTTGACGGGACAGTTGCCGACGCTGGTGTGTCTCGGCGAGAGCGATCCTGTCGCGCCGGCCATCACCTGGCGCGACGGCCGCGCCGATGAATTTGCCGCCGAGCGCCTGGGTGCAGCGCAGCGCAAGCGCATGTATGCCCGCACCGGCATGCCCATCGACGGACGCTATCTTGCGCCCATGCTGCAATTTCATTTTGCAGATCGGTTGGGCGCGGTGCGCTGCATTCTGTCCGCCAAGGACTACTTCTTGTTCGCGCTCACCGGCGTGCGCGCCACCGAACCGTCGACCGCGGCGGGCTACGGTCTGTACGATCTACTCGAAGGCCGCTTCAGCGGCGAGCTCGCGGCCTTCTGGGGCATCGCAGTCGACAAGCTGCCGCCCATCCTGCCGTCCAACTCCATCGCGGCGCCCTTGAGCGAAGCGGGCGCGAAGATTTTGCAATTGCCGGCCGGCATTCCCGTGACCACCGGTGCCGCGGATTCGGTGTGCGCCTCGTACGCCATGAGCGGTCTCGATGCGCGCACCGCCTCCATCAGCTTGGGGTCCAGCGCCGTGGTCATCGGCGCCACCGCCACCGCGGCTCTGGATACTTTGGAGCGCTTCTTGGTCACGCCGCACGTGCAGGCCGGCTGGTACGGACGCGAAATGGACCTGCTGGCGACGGGCACCGGCTATCGCTGGTTGAGCGAACTATTCGGTTGGGCCGAGGGCGAATTGGATGAAAGAGCGGCCGCCTCCGGCGCCGGCGCTCGCGGCCTTTCCTTTCCCCCCTATCTTGCGGGCGGCGAACAGGGCGCGCTGTGGAACTCGAAACTACGCGCCGGATTGTTCGGTTTAGGACTGCAACACTCGCAGAACGACATCGCTCGTGCCTTCCTAGAGGGCGTGTGCTTCGAGCTGCGCCGCTGCGTCGAGGTGTTGGCCGAACACGCTCCGGTCGAGCGGGTCATGGTGAGCGGTAATATCACGCGCTCCGCCACCAGCGCCCAGCTGCTCGCCGATATTTTAAAGCGCCCGGTGGGCATGGTCACCGAGAAATCGCCCGCCGCTTTGGGCGCGGCGCTTTTGGCAAGAAGCGCGGTGCGCCGCGACGCTGCCTCGGCGGGCAATGATTCGGTCTTGACGGACAATGACGCCGCGTTGGCGCGGAATTATTCCGCATCCACCGAGTTCAAGAATCCATCCCCGATGTTGGCGGCGCGCTATGACGGCCTGTATCGAGAATACTGCGAGGTGGCGAAGCGGTGCGCCTAGGGCCGCAATTCAAGCCGGCTTGCGGATACGCGTGTGCTCGGCGAGTTCAACCGCCTGCACCACGAAGGAGGGCGCGGTCTCCAGTCGAAACGCGAATGACTTGGCGACGAAGATCATGCGAAAGGCATCAATGGGCTGGTGGCGCGACGAATAACTCACACCCGATACTTCCACCACCCATTCGAAATTCATCAGTGCCAGCAGACTGTGCTCGCGAGCCAAGGCCGGGCGCGAAACCAGCACCTGTTCCTCGCGCGCTTCCTTCAGGCCGTACACCTCATCCAGCAAGTCGTACAACGAGCGCGTGTCGGGCCCCCCAAGATAGGCAGATAGGTCCGGCGCCAGGATTTTCGGTATGACGGACGTCTCCCAAATGACGGGACGCTTGTTGAGCAAGCGCAGCCGCGAGACTTCCCACACCGTGGCCCCGGCCGCCAGGCTCAAGCGTTTCGCCTCCTCGTCGCTGCAGGGCCGCGCCTGGCAGCTCAACACCCTGGTCTTCAATTTGGAGCGCGCGTCCAGGTGCAGTCCATTGCGGAGGCCGCCGATTTTGGTGGTCTCGGCGTTGACGCGCGGCCGGGCGACGAAGGTGCCGCGGCCCTGTTCGCGCCGTACCACGGCCTGCGCCGATAGCTCCGACAGGGCCCGGCGCACCGTCACCAGGCTCACACCGGCGAGTGAGGAGAGCTGCGCTTCGCTGGGTAATTGGTCGCCTTCGACGAGCTTGCGCTCATCGATGTACTGCAGAACAAAGGCGATGGTCTTTTCGTACAGCGATTTCACGAGGTGATTCTACGTTGATCCGCAGGGGCAGGGCGACGTCGGTTGCGGCAATACTTGATCGATCATTCTCTAATCAGTATGTTATTGCAATGACTTTGGAATGCGACTACATTCAGGTGGTGACGGAGGTTGGGGGAGATTGCCGTCCACGCGGGAATAACGCGTGTGCCGAATGAGGCTGCATTCGTAAAGGTTGATAATACGGGAGACGACGAATGAGCCATTGGGTCACGGGCACCTTTGCCACCTGTCTGTTGGGATTGCCTTTATGCGGCCTGGCGCAGACCAGTGGGCCGCCGCACGAAGCGCAGTCCAGTCTCGAGGCCATCGTGGTCACCGGTTCCTATATACGACGAACCGACACCGAATCGCCCTCGCCGGTGGATGTGCTCACCAGCGACGACATCAACAAGCGCGGCCTGACCTCTATCGCGGATGTACTGCACACCCTGTCATCAGACAACAGCGGCACGCTGACGTCTAATTTCAGCGGCGCCATGGCGGGCGGCGCCAGCGGCGTATCGCTGCGCGGCCTCACCGTGGATGCCACCCTGGTATTGCTGGACGGTCACCGCATGGCCAACTACCCGCTGGCGGATGACGGCCAGCGCCCCTTCGTCGACATCAATTCCCTGCCCTTGGGCATTGTCGATCGCGTCGAAGTGCTTAAAGACGGCGCATCTGCCATTTACGGATCCGACGCCATTGCAGGCGTGGTCAACATCATCACCAAGAAACAGTTCACGGGTTTCGAGGCTTCCTCCGACTTGGGCTCCTCGTACAAGGCCGATGGTTTGGCGCAGCGCCTGTCGGCAACCTATGGCTTCGGTGATCTCAGCACCGATCGGCACAATATCTACTTCAACGTCGAATACCGCCATCAGGCCGAAATCAAGCAGGAGGCTCGCGGCTCCTACCTGAACCAGCTCGACCTGCGGCCGTACGGCGGCAGCGATCTGCGTGGCGGCATCGTGCAGGGTAATCCCGGCACGCCGGCCTACACGGCGGTGGGCATGGTGGCGCCGCTTGACCGGACCGGCGTGTTGCCGACGCAGGGCTACTACTTGCTGCCCGGCTGTTCGGCTGAGAACTTGAACTACTCCGGCGGCTGTACCTGGGATCCGAATCTGCACAAGAAGATTCAGCCGCGCTCCGAAGGCTTGGACTTGACGGCGAAGTGGACCCAATTGATCGGCGATCGCTGGACCAGCACCTTGGCGCTGTCGCTGTTTCAGTCCGAGTCCGAACAGTGGCGGCAACCGAATCAATATCTGGACGGTACTACTTTGGTGCCCTTCATCTGGGCGGGCGCCAACGGCGCCGTGGTCGATCAGACCAATCCTGCCACTACGCAGATCGTGCTGCCGGCCAACTCCTTGGATAATCCCTTCAATCCGGCAAGTCCGTACTTCGCAGGCGCGCAGGCTTACTACGGCGCCGGCTTTGCCAATTACGTCGGCAAGCCTGCGTTCTTCTACGGTGCGCTCACCGATATTCCGGTGCAAATCACCAAGTATCGAACCAATGTCTACCGAGTGGTGGAGGATGTGACCGCCACTCTCGGCGATTGGGACACCACCCTGTCCGCGGGCTTCATCGACACGCAGACCCGCATCACCTACACCGGCTTCGTGCGCGCCAGCGCCTTGAATGCGGCGCTCGCCGATGGCTCGTATCGCGTCGGCCAGAATGCCTCGTTGAATCCAGCGTCGCTGTATCAAACGCTGGCACCTGCAACCCACGACACGGCAACCTCGAGTCTGGCCTTCTTCTCCGCCAATGCTTCGCGGCCCTTGATGCCCCTGCCGGGCGGCGATCTCGCCATTGCGCTCGGCACCGATGCACGCTTCACACGCTTGAATAATCCCGGTGAGCCCTATGCCACCGTCGGCGACATCGCTATGGACGGCAGTTTCTACGCCAAGGGAACCCAGGATGTGTACTCGGCCTTCACCGAACTCTCCGCGCCCCTCCTGCACTCGCTGGAAATGAACGCCGCGGCGCGCGTCGATCGCTACAATGCGGCGGGCACCGCCTTCACGCCGAAGTTCGGCGTGAAATGGAAGGTGGTTCCGCAATTGGCGCTGCGCGGCACCTTCGCTCGCGGCTTCCGCGCGCCCGGTATCGCGGAGAGCGGCAACAGCAGCGCGGCCTCCAGCACCTTTGCACCGCTCGATCCGGCGCGCTGCGGCGGCTCGAATTTGCCGAACACGCCGCTCGACTGCGGCCGCGGCTATATCGCCGTGCTGTCGACGGCGAATCCGAACTTGAAGCCGGAACATTCGCGCAGCTACACCCTGGGATTAATTTTCGAGCCCGTGCACAGCATTAATTTCACGGCTGATTACTTCAATATCAGGCGCACCAATGAGATCGTCGGCGCGCCGCTCGATCCCAGCCAGGCCGTGCGCGCGGCGCAGGCTCCCGGCACCAATTATCCGGGGGCCATTCTTTATTATGCGACCCCGTACATCAATGACTCGGTCTCCTTGACCTCGGGCTTGGACGGCGAGTTGCGTTCCACCTTCTCGTTGGGCGCGCTCGGCTCTCTGACCGCAAAGGCCGATGCGACCTACTTGATCGAGTCCACTCAGGTCACCGAAGGTTCGGAGTATCACTTCGCGGGTACGGTGGGACCCTCCGCCTTGAGCGGCGCCACGGGCACGCCGCGCACCCGCGGCTCCGTGACCCTGGAGTGGAGCTATCAACCGGTGACCGTTGGCGCCACCCTCAACTATCGCAGCCATATGTACGGCGTGGACCCGGCCAACGGGCCGGTGTGCTTGCAATTGACGGATCCCAACCCGCATTGCTATGTAGCCTCGTTCACATACTTGGACATGTACGCGCAGTATCACGTGACGCCGAAAATTCTGGTGACTGCCAATGTCACCAATGTGACCAATCGCCTGCCGCCGCTCAATACCGCCACCTACGGCGGCACCAATTACAACCCCTCCTTGGATCAACCCGGCGCGGTGGGGACGTTCTTCCAATTGGGCGTGAACTATCACTACTGAGCGGCTCCGCATGCACCCTCGTACCCTAAGGCTTCGGACCGGCACCTGTGTCGGCATGTGTCTGCTGTGGGCAGGCTTGGCGCGCTCAGCCCCGCTCGACATGGGCAGTATTGTGGTGGATGTACGCGAGGCGCCGCGCGGCATCATGAAGGCGCACTTGCACTTGCCCGTGACGCCCGGTCCCTTGACGCTGGTGTATCCGAAGTGGCTGCCGGGCCGGCACAGCCCCGCAGGTCCCGCGACCTCGTTGGCCGCGCCGCGCTTTACCCTGCACGGCGCGCCGCTCGCGTGGCTGCGTGATCCTTTGGACATGTATGCTTTCCACCTGGATATGCCGCAGGGCGCGAGCGAATTGGATTGCGATTTGGAAATCCTCACTTTGCCGGCGCCAGACGGAGTAGTTCAGGGGACGGAGACGCCGCGCAGCGCCACCGACTCGCTCCTGATCCTGGAATGGAATCAGTTGCTGCTGTACCCGGCGCACACTCGCAGCGACGATCTTACCTACCATGCCGCCGTGCGCCTGCCCCCGGGATGGAAGTACGCCACCGCACTCACCACCACGGTTACCCATGATGGATCAGTGGAGTTCGCGCCGGTCTCCTTGACCACGCTGGCGGATTCGACCTTGCTGGCGGGGCGCTATGTAAAGGATGTCAGCCTGGGCGGCTCGCCGGCCGTGACCCTGCACATTGCCGCCGACAACCCGGTGGCGCTCAATATGAGCACGGACACGCAAGCTCATTACCGCGCGTTGGTGCGCGAAGCCTCGGCTCTGTTCGGCGCCACGCATTACAATCACTATGACTTTCTCTGGTCGCTCACCGACCAGATCATGCCGGATGGCCTCGAGCACCATGAGTCCAGCGACAATCGCTCGCCGCTGCGCGCCTTGATCGATGATCCCGTACGGCGCGCGGAAGCGAATTTGCTGCCGCACGAATACGTGCACTCCTGGAATGGAAAATTCCGCCGGCCCGTGGGCCTTGCCACGCCGAATTATCAGGAGCCCATGCTGGATGAGATGCTGTGGGTGTACGAAGGACTGACCGAATACCTAGGGGATGTGCTGGCGGCCCGCAGCGGCCTACTCACCGAAGGCGAATTCCGGGATGAGCTGGCACGCATCGCCGCCGCCATGGACTCACACACCAGCCGCCAGTGGCGCTCGCTGCAGGAGACCACCGTCGCCGCGCAGCTGCTGTATTACCAATCCCGGGGCTGGGCGGCGCGACTGCGGCGTCAGGATGATTTCTACCAGGAATCGGCGCTGCTCTGGCTGGAAGCGGACTCATTGATTCGGCGTGAGTCCAAGGGCCGCAAGAGCCTGGACGATTTCTGCAAACTGTTCTATGGGCAGCCGAACACGGCGCCCCAGGTGAAGCCCTATGATTTCAACGATCTGGTGGCCGCGCTCAATGCCGTTCACCCCTACGACTGGGCCGGGTTTTGGCACGAGCGCTTGAATCGCCTGCGAGCGAACGCGCCACTCGAAGGTTTGCAGGCCGCCGGCTGGCATCTGGCTTACACCGCGGATCCCTCCAGCATGCACTTGGCGCACGAGGCCGATGATCGCGATCTCGACCTGCATTACTCTTTGGGCTTCTATGTGGATGACGAGAACGCGACGCTGGGTGACATCGTTCCCGGCTCGCCCGCCGATTTGGCCGGGGTCGCGCCGGGCAGCCATTTGATCGCGCTCAACGGCTACAAATGGTCCAAGGAATTATTGCACGACACCCTGACGCATCCGCGCGAGGCCGCCACCCCACTGACATTGCTGATTGAGAAGGATGACATGTTCAAGACCTTGGATTTGAATTACTCGGGCGGCGAGCGCTACCCCAATCTGATTAGGGATTCGGCAGTTGAAGATTTACTGGGCAAGATCGCGCATGCGCGCGCGGCGGTTCGTCCATGAAGCGGCTGCAAATGATCCGCGGCATGCTGGCCGGCGGCGGCCTATTGTTGACCGCGGGCGCGTTCGCGCAGCAGGCGCCGATCGGCGCGGCCTCGACGTCGGCCACGTCCTCCAATGAACTCGGCGACATCATCGTCACCGCGGAAAAGCGCAGTGAGAGTATTGAGCGCGTGCCCTTGAGTATCGTGGCCTACGGCGCGCAAGCCCTGGCTGAAACCGGCGTGCAGGATTTCTCATCGCTGGCGGCGCGTATACCAGGGGTGAGCCTGATTTCGGCAGGGCCCGGACGCAGCAGCTACTCCATTCGGGGCGTCGCCTCGGTGGGCGGCAATGCGCCGACCACCGGCTTCTATGTGGACGAAACGCCCATCCTGCCTTCCGGCGGCGACGGCGCGACTGCCACTATTGATCCAGATTTGTTTGACCTGGCGCGTGTTGAAGTGCTGCGCGGGCCGCAGGGCACTCTGTACGGCGCCAGTTCCATGGGCGGCACGGTGCGCCTCATCACCAATCAACCGAATCTCACCCAAGAAGAGGGTGCAATCAAGGTCGAAGGTTCCGATACCGCACACGGCGGCGGCAATGTGCGCGTCGACGGCATGATCAACATTCCGCTCATCGACAATCGGGTGGCCCTGCGGCTGGTCGCGACCTACAAGGACTTCAGTGGATTCATCGATCGGCGAATCGGCGTGTGGGCGCCGAATCCCGACGCGCAGGCGGGATTCCCCGCCTATCCGGTGTCCCCCGCACAACCCACCTCGGTGGTACACGATGTTAATACCGACAGAACCTTCACCGTGCGCACTCTGCTAAAAATAGCCGTCACGGATGCCTTCACCATCACGCCGTCGGTATGGCTGCAGGACACTCAGGCCGGCGGGCCGCCTGACTTTGATATTCCGGAGGGTGGTTCCAGCCATGCGCTGGTGCAAAATCGCCCATTCAATATCTCGGAGGCCTATTCGGATCGCTTCACGCTCAGCAATCTCACCATGAACTACGATTTGGGGTGGGGGAGCGTGTTGTCCACGACCTCTTATATGCAACGTCACGAGACCACGCCCGACGATGAAGCCGAGGCGCTGGAATACAATATTCCGCAGGGACAATTCGTGCCCAGCGTGTACGCCCCCATCGTCACCACGCGCGAACTCACCGAAGAGCTGCGCCTCGCCTTCGCCCCGCAAGGTTGGTCCTTGAGCGGTGTGGTCGGCGGTTATCTCAACAACGCCAATCGCCATTACTACGTCAACTACGCCACGCCCGGCTACAATGCCTTATTCGCTAACTCGCCCACCTCCATTGCGTTTTTCGGCCCGGGACCCTTGAGCGATATCAATTACTCGCAGCACGGCGACTACGCGCCCAAGCAGTACGCGGTATTCACCGAGCTCAATTACCAGATTACCAGCCAGTGGAAAGCCACGGCCGGTGTGCGCTGGTATCAGCTCCAATACACCACCGTGCGCTACGAAGATGGCTTGAGCAATGGTGGTCCGTCGGTGTCGGACGGCAGCGCTAAGAACAGCGGCTTCAATCCCAAGGGCGAGATCTCCTATCAAGCCACCGACAACCAGCTGTACTACGTAAGCGCCTCCAAGGGTGTGCGTCCGGGCGGCGTCAACACCAGCAATCTGGCGCAGAAAGGTTGCGATCAAGACTACGGTCCGTATGGTCCGGACAGCGTGTGGAATTACGAAGGCGGGGCCAAGACTCGTTGGCTCGACGGCGCGCTCACGGTCAATGCGGCGGCCTACTATATAAAGTGGAGCGATGTGCAGCAGGGCCGTACCTTGCCCTGTTCGTATCAGATCACCGAGAACGCCGGGTCGGCAAAAGTCCATGGGGCGGAACTCGAGTTGCAGGCTGCCGTCGGGGGCCCTTTGATCCTAGGTGCAGGCTTGGGTTATACCAAAGCCGTGCTCGCGGCCGATGCGCCTTCCTTGAACGGCGTCGCCGGCCAGCAGTTGGAAAACGTGCCGCGCTGGAACGGCAATGCCTCGGCGAAATATTCGTTCACGCCGGCCGCCGGTTACTCAGGCTATGTACGCGCGGATGAGCAATATGTAGGCGAGTCGTATCCTAACTTCGAACGCACCGATCCGGCCACCTTCCAGCGGGCCTATGCCATCCTCGACACCCGCGTCGCGGTCAGCCGCGACAACTGGGAAGGCAATTTGTTCGTCGACAATGTGCTCGATCGGCGCGCCGCTTTGTCGAAGTTCATTTCCGACAATTACGACGCCTCGAATCGCACGCGCATGTACACCAATCGACCGCGCACCATCGGGATCTCGATACAACGCACGTTCTAACGATGACAGCGCCTTCCTCAAACATTCTCTGGCGCGCCAGCGGCGTCGAGTTCTCACGCGCCGCCGCGGATCAAGTTGCCGCAGTGCTGGCGCGCAAGCAGGACGCCGTCATTGCCTTGCCCACGGGGCAGACTCCGCTCGGCTTATATGCCGAATTGGTGGCACGCGTGGCGGGCAATCGACTCTCGATGCAGAGTGCGCGTTTCTTCAATTTGGATGATTACCTGGGCTTAGGCCTCGAACATCCCTTGGGCTACGCACGTTTTTTGCGGGAACATTTCTTGACGCCTGCCGGCGTGCCCGAGAGGCATGTCCGGCTGCTGCACGGGGACGCCACCGACCTCCAGGCGGAATGCCGCGACTACGAGGCGGCGATTGCGGCATCGGGCGGACTGGACCTGGCGATTCTGGGGTTGGGTACCAACGGGCACATCGGTTTCAATGAGCCCGGCAGTGATTGGTCGGCGCAGACGCATGTGGTGTCGTTGAGCCCCGAGACGCGCGCCACTCACACGGCGCAAACTCAGGCCAAGTTCGCCATTCCGCAGTCCGGCATTACCGTCGGGATTGCGACCATTGTCGCAGCGAAAGAAATCTTATTGCTGGTCGCGGGTAGTGGCAAAGCGAGCGCGCTGTCCGCGTTTCAGCGTGGTATCCCGGATCCGACGTGGCCAGTGACGGCGCTGCTGACTCATCGGCATCTCACGGTGCTGGCCGAAGCACAACTGCAATCAGCAACCGGCGCAGATGCGTCGGCGCTAAGCTAGTCCATGAGCGGGTGTGCGGCGCTGAAGGTGCGCTGGTGGGCGGCGCTCGCGCTGCTCGGCGCCGCTTCGCTCGGCAATGCCCGCGACTTTCGTCCGGCGGTGGATCGCTACCTGCAAGCCGAAATGCAGCGTCAGCATATACCCGGTATTGCGCTGGCGGTAATGAAGAACGGCAAGCCGCTGTACGTCAAAGGATATGGCGTAGCCACGTTGGAGCAGCCCGTGGCGGTGACCCCGAACAGCGGGTTTCAATTAGGTTCCATCGGCAAGCAGTTCACCGCCGTGGCCGTCGTGATGCTCGCCGATGAGGGCAAACTGAGCTTGGATGACCCTGTGTCCAAATACTTGCCCGAGGTACCGTCAAGCTGGAGCAAGGTTACGTTGCGACTGATGCTCAATCATCAGGCGGGCATCGCGCAGTACACGACGCCGCAGCGCCAGCTGTTGGATTTGTCGCACGACTACAGCGACGCCGAACTGATAGCGCTCGCCATCAGCCAGCCCCTGGACTTCGAGCCCGGCACCGACGTGTCCTACAGCGATGTGGGGTACGTGCTGTTGGGATTCGTGATCAACCGGGTGGCGGGGGAGTTTTACGGCGATTTTCTGCAGCGGCGAATCTTCATGCCCTTGGGGATGAATCGCACGCGCGTCATTTCCGACGCGGACATCGTTCCCGGGCGCGCTAATGGATATGAATTGCGCGACGATGGCAGCCTGCGCAATCAGACCCCCGTGTCGCCGGCGCTGAATCGTACCGCTGACGGCAGCCTCTACTCCACCGTGCTTGATCTCATCAAGTGGGATGGGGCGCTAGACGGCGACGCGATATTGCCGCACGCGGAACTGCAGCGCATGTGGAGCGTGGATGCGCACCGCAATGGGCAGAGGCCGCTGTATCACTATGGCTACGGATGGGAAAACAATCACCTCAATGGCCTGCGGGTCATTGAATACGACGGCAACTGGCAGGGATTCCAGGCGGTGATGTCGCGCTACGCAGACCGGAGACTCACGGTGATACTGCTCACCAACTTGGCGTTGTGCCGCACCGAACGGTTGGGTCACACCGTGGCTGGATTAGTGGATCCTGCGCTCAAGCCCTATCCCAAACGCATTGCCGACAACACGCCGGCGTTGAGCCAGAATTTCGAAAGTCTTCTGGCCAAGGTGCGGCAGGCGGGCTTGGGAGCATCACTGCCAGAATTGCCCGCATCGATTCCGCTGCAAACATTGCGACGCGATCTCGATGAGTTGGGCCCCATCCTGCACTTCAGTGTGGCGTCGGAGCATGACACTGCAGAAGGCCGGGACCGCGTATACCGCGTCGAAGGCAAGGACATGGTGGAGTTCTACACCGTCAGCTACGGCAGTGACGCCAAGATATCGGCCGTGGAGCTGTTTCGGGAATACTGAGGGTCGGGCGCGGCGATTGCAGATTTCGCGCGTCGTCACGTTAGGCACCGCGATTCAGGTGTTACGCCAGGGCGCCTTGATCATGGTTGACCCTGGCCGCCCCCGGCTCCGTAAATGTTACCCGTAGTGAAGCTTGCATCGCTGGCGGCGAGTTGCACATAAATGGAGGCGAGTTCCGCGGGTTGTCCCGGACGGCCAAGTACGGTTGTGCTGCCAAAGTGCTCGTACTTTTGCACCGACGCCCCGCCGCTGATCTGCAAGGGAGTCCATACGGGACCTGGCGCCACGCCGTTGACGCGAATGCCCCGGCCGCCAAGCTGCTTTGCCAAAGATTTTACGTAGTTCATCGTCGCCGCCTTGGTCTGCGCATAGTCATACAATTCGGGCGAAGGATCGTAGGCTTGTTCGGAGGTCGTGCCGATGATGCAAGATCCGGCGGTCAAATGGGGCAGGGCGGCTTTGATGATGTAAAACGGGGCATAGATGTTGGTCTTCATAGTGGCATCGAAGTCCTCATCGCTGATGTCCAGGATCGATACCTTGGATTGCTGTCGTGCTGCGTTACACACCACGATGTCGAGTCCCCCCAACTTTTCAACCGCCTCCGTCACCAAGCGGTGGCAGAATGATCTATCGCGTAAATCACCGGGGATTGGCACAGCGGTCCGGCCGGTTTCTTCGATCAACTGTATGACCTCGCGAGCATCAGGCTCCTCTGCGGGAAGATAGTTGATTGCAACGTCAGCGCCTTCACGCGCGTAGGCGATGGCAGCAGCACGGCCCATTCCGGAATCGCCGCCGGTAATGAGCGCTTTACGTCCGGCCAGTCGGCCCGAGCCCCGATAGGAGGTTTCACCATGGTCAGGCTTCGGGTTCATTTTGCCGGCGAGACCTGGCCAAGCTTGAGTCTGCTCTGGAAAGGGAGGCTTGGGATATTTTGTGCGGGGATCTTGTTTCATGAGCGGCTTCTCGTGATCACGGACATTGGCGGGGATAAGCACGCAAGAATACGGATGCCTATGGGACTCACCAGTGCGCGGAGGCGCTAGTGCGCGTGAGATATGTTTACTGCAGATTGTAGGTGGCGCTTACCGTGGGCGGGCTTGCGGGGACGCACATTTAAGAAAACCGTAAACACGGAAATAGCATCGTACTTTCGCCGCATCGCTCGGCAATGTCCGCGACTGTCGTCCGGCGGTGGATCGCGATGATCATTCGAGTGATTGAAATATAAAGAGGTATTACCCTGTGGATTCATTTATAATGAATTTACTATAAACCTGAGTGCTTTCCGATGCCCTCCGATGAGGCAACGATTCAGTCATTGCGCCGCGATCTGGCACTGCAGGTGTCGCGGATCGCCCTGCGTCCCGGTGACACGCAAGTGGCTGCTGCCCAGCGCCTTGGCGTTCCCCAGCCGACATTGAGCAAGATCATCAATGGTCGCGTGTCCGATTTATCGATCGAGTTTCTGCTTCGGATTGCCGTGCGTGCGGGACTTGCGATCACCCTGCAAACCGGTCGCGACGCCGAAGAGGCGGGCGCCTTCGTTTCAGGTCTGGCGCATGGACGCATTCATGCGCAGGGATCCAAACTCGCGAGGGAAGCCCGCGACTCGTTAGCGGAGTCCGAGCGTCGATTGGCGCCCGGCGAGCGACTTGAAGCCTTCCTCGAGCACAACCAACTGCTTGGCACCCTCCAGCAAGCAGCCCGCGCCGCGGAGGAGCGGCGAGTCCACGGGCTCCCAGGCACATCATGAGAACTCAGCGAGCGGGCCAATCGGCACTCCTCTTCCTTGATGTCGTTGAAGTCCTGGTTCGCGAGCAAATCGATTATTTAGTCATCGGCGCCTTCGCGCTCGCCGCGCATGCCGTGGTGAGAGCCTCGAGTGACGTCGATGCATTGCTGTGGGTTTCCTACGCCCGCCTCAAAACGGTCTCCGAGATATTTGCAGTTGCCGGTTTTAAAGTAACGCTTCGTCGTGGCGATGACGATGACCCCATTTTGAGCATGCTCGTCTTGAGCGACCGCCACGGCAATCGAGTAGAGCTTCTGGGCGGTCTACGCGGTCTCGACCCGAAGGTCTTCTCGCGTGCCATCGAAGTGCCCTTTCATGGCGTGAGTTTGCGCATCGTCGGTCGCGAGGACTTCGTCGCCGTGAAGTGCTTCGCCGGCAGCCCCCAGGACCTGGCGGATGCCCGCGCCGCCTTTGAGGGAGCTCGCGGTCCGGTGGATCTCGATCTTCTGCGGGCCGTGACGCGTCGCTTTGGCCGCGCAGCGGCCGATCGTCTCGAGGGACTGCTCGCTTAAGGGGAGGGAAGTGCGTCGCGTAGCGCGGCCGAGGTAACCTCAGCCGCGCCGCGCGACACGGTCAGTGATCGGATCCGCATTACTCTGCCACGGTGCAGTCTTCCGATTTCTGCTCCCGTTTCGCGGCGCACCACACCACCACGCCGTGAATAGGCTGTACCCCGAAATGTTTGGTCGCGGGTAACCCGAGCGTCACGGTCATATTCGAGTACTTGACGGTCGTCCCTCCGAGCACACACAGAGTCAGCGGCGACGGATTGCCGAACGGTGCCGGGCCACCATTGCCTGTGATGAATGCAGTGCCGGTGACCACAAATCCGCCGGTGACGGGCGGCTTGAACGTCGGACAACTCGACCAATCGGAACTCACTACGCCGTCGGTCATGCTGATGTGGTGGGTGTGGGCGCCGCGAGTCGTGGGATCGTCCTTGTTAACGGAAGGCTGCGTAACCCCATTGACCACGATGGTCTGCGTAATCCCGTAGTCGGACGTCTCCATGTTCATTTCGGCCGAGAACTTGGCGGTGCTGTGCCGTAGATCCACGTCCAATGACCATTTGCCGCGCATTTCGTAGGGACCGCCCGCGGTGACCGCGGCCGACGGGGTGTAGTCATTGATCAGGCCTCGAAAGTGAACCGCTGGCTGCGGCGACGACGGCTCTCGATCTGCCTCCTCAGCCATAGTGAGTCCGCCGAGACCGACTACGGTTGCCAGGCTAGCGACGCCGGGTGCGATCCACCTGAATGCTTTGTTGTTCATCGTAATATCCCTTGCTTTGTTCGCGCCAAACGCGCACTCGAACCTTCGGCCGTCTGACCTGGGGGGTCAAACGGCAATGCGCGGAATGGGCGTATTACCGTCGAATGCCGTGCTTTGCCGCAGCGCCGTTAGCCACATACAATGGTCTCCCCAAGACTGGGGACCCACCCCGTGAGGCGCGATGGATAAGCCGTCTTCTGACGTGCCGGCTGGGCCTAATGACGGTCGCCTCGACTCATGGAAGAAGATCGCGGTTTATCTCAAAAAAGATGTAACCACCGTGCAGCGCTGGGAGAAGCGCGAAGGCATGCCTGTGCACCGCCACCAGCATGACAAGGCGGGCTCCGTGTACGCTTTCAAGACAGAACTGGACGCGTGGGCGCACGGCCGGCGCGATCAACCCTCTTTGACAGAACCGGACGCCGAACTGGGCCCACGGGACTCGCCGCCGGCAGCGGCTAAATCAAATGCTCGCGGTAGGGCGGTCACCCTACTCATTGGAGGCGCGATGGCGTTCCTCGCCGTCGGCGCACTCCTCTGGATGCAGCGCACCGACCGCTTCTGGCGCAACCCGATCGCGGGTGCGGCGTATCAGTCACTCACCGGGTTCGATGGTCAAAACGAGGCGGCTGCCGTATCGCGCGACGGCCAGTTCGTCGCCTTTCTGTCGGATCGTGGTGGGCGCACCGATGTCTGGGTCACGCAGGTGGGCTCGGGACAGTTCCACAATCTCACTCATGGGATCGAGGGAGAACTGGTCAATCCTGCGGTGCGCACGCTGGGATTTTCGCCCGACGGCTCGCTGGTTATGTTTTGGCTGCGCCGCAAATCACCGGAGCAGGACATCAGCATCTGGGCGGTACCGACGTTGGGCGGTGAGCCCAGGCCCTACCTCGCGGGAGCGGCCGAGGCCGTGTGGTCGCCCGACGGCAATCAGATTGCTTATCACACGCCGGGACCCGGCGATCCGCTGTTCATCACCAACGGTAAAGACCTGTCCCACACGCGACCTGTCTTGGTGGCGCCGCCGGGATTGCATAACCACTTTCAGGTCTGGGCACCCGGAAACAGGATCTATTTCGTTAAAGGCAGCCTGCCCGATCAATTGGACGTCTGGCGGGTGGGACTGCAGGGCGAAGCTGCGCAACGCATCACCTCGCAGACCACACGCGTGACGTATCCGGTGCTGCTGGATCCGCGCACCTTGATCTATCTCGCGAACTCACCCGACGGCGCGGGTCCCTGGATATACGGCATGGATGTGGAGCGGCGCGTACCGCACCGCCTAAGCTCAGGGGTGGAGCAATTCACGTCGCTGGCGGCGAGCGCGGATGGGCGGCGGGTGATAGCGGCGGTATCGGAACCGGAACGGACATTGTGGCGCGTCGCCATCGCCGATACGTCAGCGAGCGATGCGTCGGCGAGCGGTGCGGCGCCGAACGTGGCGACGCCCGCGGTAGCGACGCCCGACGAGTCCCCTCCTGTGCGCATTGCGCTCGGCACTGGCAGCGGATTCGCGCCCCGCGTCGGGCCCGACTATTTACTGTATGTCGCCGCCGCCGGTGCGGGCGAGAGTATCTGGAAAATTGCGCGCGGCGCGGCCGTGCAGCTGTGGGCCGGTAAGGACGCTCGCATCATCGGCGGTCCTGCTGTCTCGGCCGATGGACGGTTCGTTGCATTCTCCGTCAGGCAGCGCGGTCAAACCCTGCTGTATCGCATGGGAGCCGACGGCACGCAGACCAAGATCGTGTCTGAGTCCCTTGAGCTTCGTGGCGAGCCGGCGTTTGCGCTGGACGGATTGTCGGTCATCTCGGCGGCCGAGGATAAGGGAGTGCCGCATCTGTTCCAGATTCCTCTCGAGGGCGGCACTCCCTCACCGTTGTTAAGCGCCTACTCCGTCGATCCGGCCTGGTCGCCGGATGGGAAGTTCGTCGTTTACTCAGGCGCCGACGTGGGCACGAAGTTCACGGTGAGTGCCGCCACCGCCCAAGGCGCGCCGCACGCACTGCCGCCGCTCACCCTGACGCGCGGCTCGCGACATCTGGTGTTTATTTCGGGAGGCCGCAAGCTGGTGTTCCTGCAAGGGGAGATGCAGCACAAGAATCTGTGGGCGGTGGATCTAACGACCGGCGCGATGCAGCAGCTCACCCACGTGCCCGCAGATTTCGACGTGCGTGATTTTGATATTTCCACCGATGGGCATGAAGCCGTGCTGGAGCGCGCGCAGGCGCGCTCGGATGTGGTGGTGATCGATCGGCCGTCCACCTGAGAATTCCCTTCATCTCTGACCATCCGATACATCGAAGCGCCGCGCTTCATTGATGAGCGAGGAATGAAATGTGCTGCCGAGCGGCTTATCGAGTGCCGCGCTGCTCCACGCGAGGAAGTGAGCCTCGGGGAGCGGCAGTTCGAGAGCTTCGACTACAACCCCGGTCGCGGCGGCGAGGTCGCCGACGCCTTGATCGAGGGCTGCAGCGGTTATTTGCAAAGCGATGGGTACGAGGTCTATGCAGGCGCCAGCGCGCGTGCGGAGCTGATTCACGTGGGCTGTTTCGCGCACGCCCGCCGACGGCTGTTCGAGGCCCTCAAAGCCCTACCCAACGGCGTTCGCAAAAGCGAGTCGGCCGCCTACGAGGGGGTGCGCCGGATCGATGAACTCTACGCGACCGAGCGTCAGATTAGAACCTTGAGCGACGAGGAGCGCACCCGCATTCGCCGCGAACGAGCGGTGCCGCCGCTCGAGTCGCTCCATGAGTGGGCGACCCGGCTGCAACGCGACACCCCTCAAGAACATGGTTGACAAATTAGTCGAATGTAGCTACATTAGCGCCACATAGCGCACCCGCGCTTGAATATAAATTCAAGATGCTTTCCACACTCAAAACCACTGATGTTCGTTCGCGTATTGAGCCCGAGATCAAGGATCGGGCCTCCAGCGTACTGGCGGAATGCGGCCTGACCTTGAGCGATGCCATTCGTTTGTTCTTGCGCCAAGTCGTGGCTCACAAGGGTCTGCCCTTTGAGATCAGGATGCCCAACGCGGACACCATTGCGGCTATGAGGGAAGCCCGTGCGATCGGGAAGGCCCGATACGTGAGGGCACAGAAACTTTTTGATGACCTCGAAAAAACCAGCGCAGCAAAAGCGCGCACGCCTGCCAAGAAACAGCGATAGAACCCGGCAGTTTGCTAAAGATTGGGAGCGGTTAAGTCATTCAGGCCGCTTCGATATGCGCAACCTCAAAGAGGTAATGCTGCTGTTAATCGCAAATGACAGTCCATTACCGGCGGAGTACCGGGACCACGATCTTGCCGGTGAGTGGGCGGGGCATTCGTGAATGCCATATTGGCGGGGATTTTCTGCTCATCTACGATCTGCGCACGACAGATACCGTGATCTTTACGCGAGACGGGACGCACGCAGATCTGTTCGAGTAAAGTTCTTTCCCATTCAGGGCCTGTAAACTTGCGCACCAGATGATCGAGGGCATGCTGCCGTATGCCTCGGGGCAAGATTGTCATAGACCTTACATTGCAGCAGAGACTAACTTCACATTGATGGCGACGATGGGTCGTGTGCCCTGAGTGTGATCTGGTGTCGGGGGTGATTGAGAGCTCGGGCACGCGGTTCAATCCGATCCTGACTTATTTGGGCTGAGACGTAGTCGGTAAAGCTAACGGCTGTAGCGCATCCGGCTACCTAAGCGTACCGACATGTCAATTTCCGCGGCGGACAGCTCCGCTGGGAAGTAAACGCCCGATATGTGTGCGGCGTGGAGGCTGGCGCCGTGCATCTGGCAGCCGCGTAGGTCGAGGCCGCGCAGGTCCGCCTGGCGAAAATAGCCGTCGGAAAAATCAATGTTGGCGATATCGACGCCGCGCAGATCGAGGCCGCGAAAATCGCAACCGCGCAAATCGCAGAGTTCACCGGCCTTGCGCCGCCGATTGAAATCCTCGAAGTTGCCCTCGCGCAGCAGCAGGTACAGGGGGTCGGCCGATTTGCGGGGTTTACCGGTGCTCATACCCTGGCATCGGCAAGAAACCCGGATTCTTGACTTCGGTACCTAGCCTCCAAAAAAATACCGTTTAGGCGGGGGGCCAGCGTATCCACCGCCCCGGTCTTATATAGAGTATGACGGTGATGACGGATCTGCCCGACCCTGCATCGGACCCTGCTACGGCGGCGGGTCTGCCGGCTAGTTTTGCCGGCGGCTCACGCCTCGCGCGCTGGGTGCGCGACTATGCCCCGGATTTACATCGCTTTTTGGCGAAGCGGCGGCTGATTGAAAGCGACATCCAGGACGTGTGCCAGGAGGTATACCTGCGGTTGCTGCGTTTCGATCGCACCGAGGTGGCCATCAACCCCCAGGCCTACCTAATCCGGGTTGCCGCGAACGTCGCGCACGATTTCAGGCTTCGCCGCCTCCATTGGGTGGCGCTCGACCCGGAATTGCCGGAGGAAGCGAGTCCCGATCCGGGACCGGAACGGCTGGCGGAAATGAGCTCTCGGCAAGGTCAGCTGATGACGGCACTGGCGTCGCTGCCACCACTGTCGCGCGCCGTGTTGGCGCTGCAATCGCAGGAGGATTTAACATACGAGCAAATCGCGCACCGCTTGGGCGTGACTCGTCGCTCCGTCAAGCGCGCGGTGGCGCGCGGTCTGGAGTTGCTGCGGACTCAAATGCGAGAGGCCAAGTAAGGTGGCTGTGGAAACCGAAGAATCCTCCAGTGCGCTCGAATGGATGATGCAATTGCGTCGCGGCGCGTTGTCGACAGCTCAAAAGACCGCCCTGTCCGACTGGCTGCGTGATTCACCCGCGCATGTGCGTTCTCTTTTGGAGCTGATGCTCCTTGATCATGACCTGCGGTCGCTGCCGATCAGCCCCGAACAGATGAACGAATGGCTGCAAGAGGCGCGAAACGCACCGGAGGAACCGATTCCGCTGACTCGATCTGCCGGCACGTGGGCGGAACAAACCCTGTTTTCAGACCAAGCGGTGCGCAGCGACTCTTCGATGGCGATGGCGATGGCGGCGGCGGCGGGCGAGCGTCGCGTCTCCCGGATGCGGTGGAGTACCGCGGCCGCGGTCGTGGTGGCCGTTCTTGGCGCGTTGGGCCTGAGTCGTTGGGAGGCCGGTCGCTACGCCACTGGGCTTGGCGAGCAACGCGTCGTCACACTGGCCGACGGCAGCGTCGTCTCGCTCAATACCGAATCCGCGCTCAAGGTGGACTTGTCGTCGAGCCGGCGCGCCATCATCCTGCTCAAGGGAGAGGCGTTTTTTAGGGTGGCACACGACGCCTCTCGCCCTTTTGAAGTGCAAGCCGGAGAAGCGACGGTCAGGGCGGTGGGCACGCAGTTCAATGTGCGCATGGCGCCGCAGGCCACCGTCGTGAGTGTGCTGGACGGTACTGTCGAAGTGCGTGAGGCCGTCAACGCCGATGCCGCGGGCTCGGCCGCCGAACCCGCGCTGGCGCTGCGCGTCACTAAAGGCGAGGAAACGCGCATCCCAGCTCTCAATCCCAAGCTTGCGAATCGCTCCCCGCTCACTCGATCGGGCAATCGCGCCGCCCAGCGCGCGGCGGCGTGGACGCAGGGTCGCGTGGACTTCGATACCGTATCGCTCATTGATGTGATCGCCGAATTTCAGCGCTATCAAATCGTGTCCGTGCAAATCGATGATCGCGCCACCGAAGAGCTCAAACTGACCGGCTCGTTCGATGTACACGACCCCGAATCCGCGCTGGCATACGTCGCCACAATCCCGGGTATCGCCGTCGAAAAATTAGGCGAGCACAGGTTTCGCATTCACCGGGCTCCCTGAACGAAATATTTTTGCAAGGAGGGGGCCACTTCCAGTCGCACGTCGGTCATTACAGTAACGGCATTCAAGAAAAAGAGCCGACCGATTCGATGGCCACGGGGAAGACGCATGACTGGATTCATTTCGATCGCCAAAGGCATCCGCCACCTCACTCTGTGTGCCGGCGTGCTTCTCTGCAGCGGCATTGTGATGGCGGAACCACAGGAGCTGCGGCTCCCCGCGCAACCGCTGGCAAGCGCTCTGCACGAATTTTCACGACAGACCGGTATCCAAGTCGCCATCAAGTCGGAACTGATCGACGGCAAGATCGCTCCCGCAGTCAACGGACAATTGGAGGCGGCGCGAGCGCTCGCCATGTTGCTCGATGGCAGTGGCCTAGAGGCGTATCCGGTCAACGCAAAGACCTACGGCATTCGCCGGGTGTCCGCCGGGGCTTCGGATAGAACCGGCGCGAACACCGGCCCGGCGGCAGATCGAGCGGAGGAGACGCCCCCTTTAGTCCTCGCGCAGGCGGAGCGCGCAAACGCCGGCGACATTCCACCCGGTCCGCAGAGCCTCGAGAAGGGAGCGAGGTCCGCAAACAATGACATGAGCGGCGTCAAGCTCGAAGAGAATGTCGTCACCGCGCAGCGGCGCACCGAGCGCCTGCAGGATGTTCCCATCAGTGTGACCGCCTATAGCCGGGCGACAATGGACGCTCAAGGGTCGCGTACCATCGACGATCTGTCGCGCCTCACGCCGGGCGTCACGTTCACTCGCGGCGGCGCCAATAACAACAATTCCGAATCCTCCGCGATTTCGATCCGCGGCATATCCTCCGATGCCGGTGCAGCCACGACGGGCATTTACATCGACGACACGCCGATCCAAAGCCGGCATCTGTCATTCCCTTCCTTCAATGCCTACCCGGCCTTGTTCGACATCGATCGGGTTGAAGTATTACGCGGCCCACAAGGCACGTTGTTCGGATCGGGATCCGAGGGCGGCACAGTGCGCTTCATTTCACCGGAGCCCGGACTTGACAAATATTCCGCTTACGCCCGCTCGGAGATCGCCGCAACCGCGCACGGCGACCCGGTGTACGAATTGGGCGCCGCCGGCGGCGGTCCCCTCATCGATGGGACACTGGGATTTCGAGCGAGCATCTCGTACCGGCACGAGGGCGGATACGTTGACCGCGTGGACTGGCTCTCTCGGCAAATAGCCGACCAGTCGTCGAACTCCAACAAGACGGTGACCGCGCGGATTGCCGCAACGTGGCGGGCGAGCGAGCAGCTCTCGATCACGCCGTCGGTGTTCTTCCAGAAGCGCAATGCCGCCGACACCTCGGCATGGTGGGCGCCGCGGCCCGGCGATCCGGATCCGACCAACGGCCAGTTCGATGCGCCGTTCCGCAACGGCAATGCGATTGCGCAGCCGAGCAGCGACCAGTTCGTATTGCCGGCGTTGAAGATCAGCTGGCAATTTGGGCAGATTCAGCTGGTGTCCAATACGTCTTACTTCAACCGCGAGCAGTCGGCGGTTACGGACTATACGCAATTCGACCGTGCCATTTTCTTGGGAAGCCCGTACTCGCAGGCCGCCGGCGGTGTGGGCGCCGGCTACTGGGGGGACAAGCAGCGGAACTGGACTCAGGAGCTGCGGCTCGAGTCGATGGACACCAATGCGTGGATCAGCTGGACCGCAGGTCTTTTCTATCAGCACGCCGAGGAGACGACCAGTCATCTGGTCTACGATCCCTTGGTACAGGCGGCGCTTGGCTTGCCTGCGGACTTCGCGGGCGGCTACATCTATGTGGAGGATCCGCGGGTGGGCATCGATCGCCAGTTGGCGGTATTCGGCCAGGCGGATATTCGGGTGGCGGAAAAGCTCAAGCTGACCCTGGGGCTGCGCTATGCCAGCACCGAATTCGAGGGCAGAGCCAACTATCCGGAGACACTGGTGGTCGGCCCGGCGGTGTCGAGCGACGCCACGCAGAAGGAGCACCCGGTGACGCCGAAGATCGGCCTCAATTACCAGCTGAGCGTCGACAACCTGCTGTACGTCACGGCGGCGAAGGGGTTCAGGATAGGCGGCGTCAACGCCGCGCTCGGACAATTTTGTGGTCAGGAGGCGCCGCCGACATTTGCATCGGACAGCTTGTGGAGCTACGAAGTCGGAACCAAGAACTCGCTCGCCGACAGTCGCGTGGTGTTCAACGCCAGTGCCTACTATGTCGACTGGAAAAATATTCAACAGAACGTGGGTCTGGCCTGCGGCTTCCAGTATGCGGCCAATCTGGGCCGGGCCAAGAGCACGGGAGTCGACGTGCAGGTCCAAGGCAAGGTGGCGGATGCATTACTGCTGGGAGCGGCTTTTGGCTACACCGATGCGCGCTACACGCAGGCCGTATCGCAGCCGAACGTGGGTGCGATCGTGCAATCGGGAGACCACCTATCGGGGTCACCCTGGACGCTGTCGCTGTTCAGCCAGGTAAGCTTCCCGCTGTACGGCCGGAACGGCTATGTGCGCGCCGACTATCAGTACAGTGCGAAACAGACGGATCTGGTCGCCGCGCAAAACCCGCTCAACGACGGCGCCTTCACTCTCGGAGCTCCCGGCGTGCGCGCGCAGAGCTACACATCGCTGCGCGCTGGTCTCAAGGCGGGCACGCTCGACCTGTCGTTGTTTGCGCAGAATCTATTCGACACTCGTCCGAAGCTCACTTCTTATAACGACCTTGGCGGTCCCACCGGCGGCACGCCGCTGTTCTACGACATTACCTGGCGGCCGCGCACCGTCGGTGTGACTGCAATTTACCGTTATTAGGACGAGGCCATGCGAACATTGAAGCGGCGGCACCTGGTCGCAGCGATGCTGGCAGCGGCCGCATGCAGCGGCGCGCAAGGCCGCGAGCCCGCGCCGACTGCCGCCGCGGATCTCATCATGATCGGCGGCCAGGTGAAGACACCGACGGGCTGGGCCGAGGCGATTGCGGTAGACGATGGCGTCATCGTGGCGGTGGGCGACACCCAAGCCGTCAACGCGCGCCGTGGTCCCAAGACCCGGGTCATAAATCTGCACGGCGCCACGCTACTGCCGGGATTGCACGATGTGCACGTGCACCCGTTGTTCGCGGGGATCACGGAGCGGCAGTGCAAAATTCCGCAGGGGTCCACCTTGGCCGCGACTCAGGCGCAGGTCGGAGCCTGTGCTGCTCACGCCGCGACGGGCGAGTGGATCGTCGGGGGACAGTGGGACGCACCGGCACTCGGGTCACCGCCGAATCGCCGTGCGCTCGATGAAGCCGCTCCAAATCATCCCGTGTTGATCGATGACACCAGCGGCCATAGTTCCTGGGCCAATTCCAAGGCGCTCACCGCGTCCGGGATCACGCGGAGCACGCCGGACCCGGCGGGTGGCTTCATCGAACGCGATGCCGCGGGCGAGCCGAGCGGAATCTTGCGCGAATCCGCTATCGAACTAGTACGACAACACGTGCCTAAGCCCACCGCCCAGACACTGCGCTCGGCGCTGGAGTGGTCACTGCAGAAAATGCTGTCCTTCGGCATTACCTCGTTCACCGAGGCGGCGATCGGGTTCGTCGCCGGATCCGATGCGGACTTGACGGCCTATGCCGCGGTCGCCAAGGCCGGAATCCTCAAGCAACGCACGACCCTCTGCCTGACCTGGTCGCCGGGGAACGCGGAGGCCGAAAGAGTCATCGCCATGCGCAATGTGTACGCGCGTAGCGGGATATCGACGAACTGCGTAAAGATCTTTCTCGACGGTGTGCCCACCGACGGGCACACGGCCGCCATGCTGGAGCCGTACCAGGGCACGGTAGAAGGACGCGACGATGAGGCCAGCCGTAAAGGAATGTTGTTTGTCAATCAAGACGTACTCAACGCCGCGGTGACCCGATTCGACCGGATGGGGCTGACGGTGAAGTTCCATGCCGCCGGCGACGCGGCCGTGCGGGCCGGCCTGAATGCCATCGAGGCCGCGCGCAAGGCCAACGGTTTTAGCGGACTGATGCACAATCCCGGCCATTGCACTTTCGTTGCGAAGGAAGATATGGCGCGCGCACGCGCGCTCGGCGCGACGTTCGAGGTGTCGCCGTATCTCTGGGGGCCGAGCCCGATCAACGATGCCATCAGCGCCGCGGTCGGGGATGAACTCATTCGCCGCGTTTGGCCCGTTCGAGAAATGCTCGACGCGGGTGCGCTGGTCGTCCCAGGGTCGGACTGGTCGGTGGTACCGTCGGTGAACCCCTGGATCGGGGTGGAAACCCTGGTCACGCGGGAGATGGCCGGAGGCAGTGCCAAGTCCTTCGGCAAAGCGGAGGCCATAACCCTTGACGAGGCGCTGGATCTGTTCACGGTCAACGCGGCCAGGCAGGAGCGGATGGCGGACAAGGTGGGCCGCATCGAGGTGGGAATGCTGGCGGATGTCATCGTGGTTGAGCCTAACCCGTACAGAGTGTCGATCACGCGAGTGCATGACATCCACGTCAACATGACGTTCATCGGCGGCAAGAAAGTGTTCGATGCGGCATCGGCGCCGAGCGCGCGCGCTCCGAGGGGTGGCTGATGCCGTCAAGGGCCGCACTATTGTTGACGATTGCCGGTTGTGCTGCGGGGACGGCGACTGCCCAGGTCACACCCGAAGGGACAGGTCACTGGCTGATGCTGGTGGCGACGAAGAATTTGGACGAACGCCAGGAAGCGGCCTTCAATCATTGGTACGACGACATCGATATCCCCGACGTACTCAAGGTTCCCGGATACCAGCGAGCGCGCCGCGGGCTGCGGCAGTCGGTGGCGGGATTCTCATCGCCGACCGCAGAGGGCACCGACGGGCGTTATCTCGCGCTCTATGATATCGACACGACCAGCATGGACCGCACCATCATCGACATGCTGCTGGCCGCCAAAAAAATGGACATGACCGGCCGGTCCATTGACGCGCTGAAAGTCACCGAACGGGTGTACTGGCGGCGGCATGGCGCCGCTCTCGAGGTGGCCCACGCGAAGGCCGCGGGCCGCAACACTTTTCTTTACCTCGAGAGGGTATCCTGCTGCAGGGACGACGCGACCCTGAGTGCGCTGGATGATTGGTACGACAACACGCATTTACCCGATGTTGCGCGCGCCGGCACACCGGGACTGCGTCGAATGACCCGCTATGAGGTGTACCGAGTGGTCATGGTCGAGCCGATCTCGGTACCTCGATTCTTGACGGTCTACGAATTCGAGGCCACCTCCGCGGATAATGTCGTTGCCGCCATGCGCGAGGTGAACCAGCAACTGGCAAAGGCGGATCGCATGAGCGAATGGTTCAGCGACAGCGGCTCCGCGGTGTTTCAGCAGATCAGAGAGGTTCGCCGTCACTAGGTGCGGCAAGCTCGTGTGCGTGCTGGCCTTTCTTTGGGGAAGCGCAGCACACGCCGTTGCTGACGACATGTCGGTGGACGTGTTCAAGGGCGATTTCGCCACCGTCAACTCCTTTGTCTTTTCAAACGGCAAATCACTGGTCGTGCTGGACGTGCAGCGCAAGGCAGACGAGGCGAGAAAACTCGTAGAGTTGGTCAAGTCTAAAAACCTGCCGCTAACGGATATCCTGATCAGTCATGGACATACCGATCATTTCACGGGCATGGACGTGTTCCATCGAGCATTTCCCAACGCACGAATCGTCGTCGCGAATGAAGCGATACGGCAGGACATCAAGAATTACGCCGTCTACATGGATTCGGGCGGCGAGACGGGTGCCGAGCCTGCCCTGGATCCGGCGCTGAAACCAAAATCACATAACAATCCTCAGGGCTTCGATTACGAGCACACGATACAGGTGTTGTCCGGGAACACCCTGACCATGCGAGGCGGCGGGACGTTGCAACTCACCACTGAGTACAAGGCCGCCGAGGCCCCGCATATGACGACGGTCTACAGCAAGGACTTGAACGCGCTGTTCCTCGCGGATTTCGGCTACAACAAAGTGCATCTGTGGATGGGCGACGACATCTCCTTGGCGCGCATCGCAACGTGGAAGTCGGAGCTTGCGAGGATCAAGTCATTGTATGCGGCGCGCAATCCGAAAGTGTATCCCGGGCACGGGGATCCCACCGCTATGACGATGTTCGATTCCATGATCCACTACATCGATGATTACACGCGCATCGTCGCAGAAGCGAAATCCAGGGAGGAGGCGATGCGGCACATGCAAGCCTTGTATCCCGATTACAAACAAGCGGATTTCTTCCTCAAGTACAGCGTTGAGAATCACGTGAAGTAGCGTCAGACTGGGCTAATACGCGATCGTATATATCAACGGAGTTCGCCATGTCTTTGCAGCTATTCGGGCATCCTTTTTCATCTTATTTCCAGAAGGCAGTGATTGCATTTTATGAAAATGACATTCCATTCACTTTCCGTATGCTCTCGCCCGAGGAGGCGCAGAACGGTGCTGAGTTTGCCGCCCGATGGCCGATCAAGCGCTTTCCGATCCTGGTCGATGCTGAACGGACGATCTTGGAAGCAACCACTATTATCGAATATCTGGAGGTCCACTATCCCGGCAGGACACGCTTGATCCCGGTCGATGTAGATCTCGCAATCGAGGTCAGGATGATGGATAGGGTGTTCGATAATTACGTCATGAACATGCAGGCAAAGCGCGTGGTTGACGCACTCCGTGCACCCGAGGTCCGAGATGGCCACGGGGTGGCGGAAGCGATGGCGGTGCTGGACACTGCGTACGCATGGCTCGATGAGCGAATGGCTCACCGGGAATGGTCCGTGGGCGGTGCGTTTACGTTGGCCGATTGTGCGGCCGGGCCCGCCCTGTTCTATGCGGATTGGACCCACCCAATCCCGCCACGCTTTGCCAATCTCATTGCGTATCGGCAGCGCCTGCTCGCGCGCCCTTCGTTTGCCCGTGCGATCGATGAGGCACGCTGCTACCGCTCGTACTTTCCTCTTGGCGCACCCAATCGCGATTGAAGCGAGTGCCAATGGGAAGGCGTGTCGGCTAAATATCGGTGCACCGCAACAGATAACCCTCTAACATCACCGCAATGCATCTCCGCATTGCCCGCAGATCGAAAACCTGAACTACCCGCAGGGTTTTGGGTATCGATCGACGTTAAGTGCTGCGGAGGAGCGCAGTGTTTGGGCGACTCGCCGCCGCTGGGCATGGGATTGCTTGGCCGTTGCCTGCGGCATGTTCGCATTCGCCTGGGTCGCCGCTTTCCTCATCCGCCTGTCGGGCCAAAAATATCCGATCGACTTCACGCGATTGCCGGTGCCGTGGGTGCCGCTGGGCATCGCAGTGAGTGGACTATATTTTCGGGGAACCAATCGCTGGCCGGGCGTGTTCCTCGGTGCCGCATGTGCGGCCCTCACGATTGGCGATATGCCGCCGCTGGCGGTGCTCGTCCAGGCGACATCGGCCACGCTGTTTGCGCTGGGAGTTCGCGCCTTGCTGCGTGCGTGGCGGGTGAATGCGGCGCTGGAGCGATGGCAGGATCCCTTGTTGCTGTGGTTGGCCGCTTCGATCGGCGGCATCGCCATGGCCTGCGTGGCGGCAACAGCCGTGTTGTGGGCCGCCGGAGTGCAGGTCGAGCGGGCGGGCCACGGCATGGTACGCGCGTTGCTCGATACTCATGGCCACCCCATCATCGGCCGTCCGTTGATGATTTTCGTCGCTTGTTGGTCCGCCAATTGGGCGAGCGGCATCGCCCTGATCTTACCCTCGATACGACTGCTGCAACGAGCCACCTGGCAGCATCTGGCGCATCGTCTGCGCGAACTCTCCCTGATTGGGCTGGTGATCGCGGGCTGGGCGATAGTTGCGTTCTGGTCGCTGCCCTGGGAGGCCAGCCTGCCATTGTGCATCATGGCGTTGGTGCTCGTGACCTGGTCGGCGATGCGTTTCGGCGCGGCACTGGCATCCATCGTTCCGCTGTTGTTGGCACTGATCGCCAGCGCCGCGTTCATTACGGGTCACGGCTCGCTGCACGCACGGCCGCAGGATTCGGTCGAGGCCATTTGGAGCTTCATTATCGTCATCTCGGTGGTGGGGATGCTGATCGCGTCCTTGTTGGCCGAGCGCGACGCGGCTTACCGGCGCCAAGCGGTGTCCGAGGTCCGCTACCGCGTTTTGTTCGAGGCCAGCCCGCGTCCGCAATTAGTCTACGAACTCGCGACGTCGCGGATACTGATGGTGAATGAGGCCGCGCTGCGGCTGTACGGCTATGCCCGCGGTGAAATGGCCCATTTGAGTATGCGATCGCTGGAGACGGAAGTCGGTTCGGATGCGGAGCGCCCGCAACATGTGGCGACGACCTGGGACCGGGGCGAGCACCGACACGTGACACGCGACGGTTCGATCATTCAAGTGGAACTGCACGCGGAACCCATCGAATTCGACGGACGCCCGGCGTGTCTGGTGTTCAGCGATGATTTGACCGACCGCAACCGACTGCGCAGCGCGCTGCTGGACGCGGCGGACCGCGCCGAGCGCAAGCTCGGCCGGGAACTACACGACGGCCTTGGACAGGATCTGGTGGGCCTGTCGCTGATTGCCCGCGCTGAGTGCGTTCGATTGCACAATGGCGGCCTGCCGGAGCCGCAGACCATGGCCTTCATCGAGAGCGTCGCGCTGCACGCGGCGGAGAACTGCCGCGGCATTGCGCGTGGCCTATCCGCGCTCACCGAAAGCGCCGGGGATTTGCAGATCGCACTGCAAAGGCTGCCCGACCGATTTCGCCATGAGGGTCCGCCCATCATCAGCGTGAGTACCCAAGCCGGCGCGCCGCTCGCGCTCGCCGAGGCAGTCCAGGATCATATCTTTCGCATCGCGCAGGAAGCACTAACCAATGCGGTCAGGCACGCCAACGCCAATCGTATCGAGGTGACGCTGAGCGTTTCGACAACATACGTCCGGCTCACTGTGCACGATGATGGAATCGGCGTGCCGCCGGAGTCTGCCGCGAATAGCGGGCTGGGTCGTGCCTTCATGCGCCATCGGGCGTCCGCCATCGGCGCCGCTCTGTGCGTCAGCAACTGCATCGGCGGGGGCACTGACGTGCTGCTCGAGTGTCCGCAGGCTGCAGGCCGAACGGCTCCTTTGATCGCATAGCGATGTGAAATTCATCGGAGTATCCTCAGGCTGTGGATAGAGGGGCCGCGACCATGAATTCCCAATTTCTCCAGGCTGGGTTGCTGTGCGCTATGGGCTTGGCGCTCTCGCCGTCGATTAAGGCCTGCCAAGCCTGCGGCAGTAAGGCGGGCGTACCCTTTGAGCGAATCCATTCAGGGCATAACGCCGGTCAGATCATATTATTTGTACGACCTGATTCTGAGCTTCGTTCATTCAACAAGAAGGCGGATTTGAGCTTTCAACTTGAACGATCAGGGCATAAGGTGCACCTCATCGACAATGACAAGCAGCTCGATGCAGCGATCCGTGCCAATCGGACGGATGTGGTTTTGGCGGCGCCGACGGATGCGACGGAATTGCGCTCGCGACTTGCGGGACACTCGGCTGCCCCCGTGGTGTTGTCTCTGACAACTGCGTCAACCTCCTCTATGACAGATGCCGATCCGAAGTTGTCCAGCTGTGTGGTGCAAGCCGCGGCCAATCAAAGCAAGGACTTGGTCCAAACGATTGAGATGTTCATTTATAGCCGGCAGGCTGGCGAGAGCATCAACTGTCCCACTTCCGGCGAGTAACCTTTACCAGCCGGGGCATTAGGGTCCGAGCGCGAATGACTTTGCGAACCCGAGGGTAAACCCGTTACTCAGTCGGTGTCCGTTGCCCCCGCTCAGGGCAGTCTTATACAGTAGGAAAACGCCCGAACTTTCGGACAACGACCACGCAGCTCCACCGCCTGCTTCAAAGAAGCGCTCGGCGGCCAGTCGATCGTGATAGGGGTAGAAGCGGCTGCTCGGGGGTACCGGGACATCAATTCCACCGTAGGTGTGCTGCCAGGAGGCAAGCCCTCGCACACTCCACCTCGGCGTAAAAAAATAGCCGAACTCGGCATCTACATTGCTGCGATTGTGAGTAATGCCGATCACTTTCTCAACGAATGCAAAGTTATAGCGGAGTTGAATATAGGTGCGCGGTAGCCATTCATCGAGACTTTTACCAGTAAAGAATCCGATCCATTGTTCATTCAGGTGGCGGCCGGGTGCGGCGTGCCCCAAGGTCCGGTAGCTGTGCACCGGCGTGACCGACGCCATATACGGGGCGAAGGCGAACGGCTTTTCCAGAGCTTGATAGTGCACTTCGACCCGTAAGTCAGTAAACGTACCGCGATATTGTCCATCGTCAATGTTGGTGTGTATGTGCGGGTGCGTGCCGTGATAGCGCGCGCGTACATAGGGGATGCTGGCGGAGAGCAGCCAGCGATCTGACGGCGAGTAGGCCATTGCGAGCGAGTCGGTCAATACGCGCGTGTGTCCGACGTCAATCTCATCGCCATTGGGTAGATAATGTTCGTTGTTTTCGATATCGCCGTGAACGGCGCTTACCCCAAGCGTTTTCTCATCCGGCAGCCAGGCTTGTCCCGCGGCGAAACCGGGTGCCAGATAGGCGAGTGTCAGACAAATGAGAACCCGGACCAAGCGCGGCCGACGCAATGCATCCATCCAGGATCTCCCCTCATGGCGACCACTGTGGCAGGCCACAATGGCCCGCCACAGTCGGACTCTACTATAGTTCAACGCAATGCCATCTCATCGGTCATCGTCCTTCCTTACCCTTTTGAAGTAATGCTCACCCACCCATTCGGCGGTGGAGCGACCGAGCCGTACTCCGGTGGCGACGGAGTTGCGATAATGCATTCCGCCGTACACCCGCGCATCGATAATTTCCTCGGCGATGTCACCGGGGTCCTTGAAGGTGTGAGGAACCGTGCCGGGTATCGTGCTGGTGAAGACGACATGGGTGTTTCGTCCGACGACGCGCTGCATGGTCTCGACCACGGCGCCCGCGACACAGCCGTGCGCTGCCGGGTATTCGGGATGCGGCGGCGTTTTGGCTAACGGTGTCCAGGTAGGGTCGGTCTCGGTAGCGGGATTACCATCATCGAGTGAAGTTTGGATCGCTGTAATGGGCCGCCAGAAGTTGTAGTAGTACTTCGAGTCGAAGCAACCAATCGACGCATCGCCCAGCGATACATACAACTGGGCCAGAAGCCGAGCGTGGTCGGTCATTCCGAGATGTTGCGCCACCGCAAAATCGCTCAAATTACGGCTCCAAAACGTGGTTGGGTTTTCCGTATGAAACAGCCCGATCTCCGTCTGCGCCGCCGTACGCTCAGTACTCGTAGCCGACCCTAGCCGCTTGGTTTCATTGAAGTCGCGGGCGAATCGCTCGCTGGTCAGATTGGGCGGACCGTAGGCGCGAAATTGCGATGCACGCAGAATCGCAAAGGGTCGCACATGCGGCACGTACGTGTTGACGGGTGGCCCATAGGCAGGCGGCGTCAATTGATACGCGCCGGCATCGCTGCCCGGGACATAGGGTGGCACTACGCTGAACCGACCGTCGCCGGCACGCCAGGCGGCGACAGCATTGGCCACTTCCGTCCCGACGGCAATCCCGCGATCGCGCGCATCGCTTGGGGGTACGGCTGCGATCGCGGTTGCGTACGCCGCATCGAGCTGCGTCCGGCGGCTCGGAAAATTTCCTTTCAACACCGTGTAAGCGGCGGCGATTGCTGCAGATTCCTGCGAAGCACCCGTCGCGCTCGTGGCCGGCTGCGCAACGTACGTGGTATATCGGCGATCGATGGCGTTTTCGGCATCGAAGATAGCAACATGCACCATGGTTAAGTCCAATCCGAAGTTAGGGCGCTCGGCGGGCGCTGCGCCGAGAATGGTGTCCGTGGCTATGCCATTCCAATCGGTGATGACGTCCCCGTATGCGGGGATGATAAGCCCCATACCCGCCAGCATCAGAGCGGGCAAGACGGTGGTTGTGAGGTGCGGTGGTCGTTTGTATTTCATGACAATTCTCCGGTTGGTGTGTCGGTTGCTAGTCCGCGTTGGACCGAAGCGACGCTAGAAGGTGGCTGGTCGCGCCGCATGAAATTTGCGGGAAGATTGCGTGAAGTCTGAGAGAACGCAGGGGATTGAGCCGGGATGCCCGGGTGGCGACGTCCGAATCAAGGGAGTATGCTCGGCTGACCGACCTGGGGTGAGTTGCCATGAAGGCTGAATTTCGATCCGCCATTTTGTACTTCGCGGTAGGTATGGCGGTTTCGCCAGCGATCCTAGCCTGCGGGGAAAAGCTGACCGGTCTCGGCGGAGGCGTACCTTTCGCGCGAATCCATCCGGAACACTATGTGGGACAGATTGTCGTGTTCGCCCGGCGAGATTCGGAGTTGCAGGCGTTCAACGAGCAGGGGCGCTTTAGTCACCACCTGGAGCGTTCGGGCTATACGGTACGTCTCATAGACAATGAGCGTGATCTCGATGGCGCGCTGCGCGACCATCCGACCGATCTGATTTTGGCTGCCCCGGCGGACGCGCAGGCATTGCGCACGCGTCTCACCGGTCACTCCTCTGCGCCGCTAGTGCTTGGACTCGCCGCCGTGCCGGCAGCCGGCGGTGCTGCCGGGCCGGTTGTGTCAAATTGCCTGCTGCAAGCTTCTTTCAATCAGAGCTTGAGCGTCATGCGTACGGTTGAGGATTTCATCAATCGCCGGCAATCGGGCACGATAATCAACTGTGCAGGCGCCGCTGAGCGGAGCTGAATCGCCGCCGTCGACAAGGGTCAGCGGCTACCGCATAGGCGATCTCATCGTCGATCTCGGTCGCGCTCGCACGACTCGCGGCGATGGCGTGGAGATCCCACTGCCGCGTTTATCGTTTGACTTGCTCGTTGCCCTGGTACGAGCGGCCCCCAACATCGCTACGCAAGATGACCTGATGAAACAGGTATGGCCGCGCGCCATCGTCAGTCCCGAGACATTGAGCAAGCGTGTCAATCTTCTGCGGGACTCCTTGGGCGACGATTCGCAGGAGCCCCGCTATATCGCAGGAGTCCGCGGCCGAGGCTATAGGCTGGTCCCAAGCGTTGAGAAAATTAACGAATCGAGTGCCCCGCCCGAATCGAGTTGTGCGCTGGAGTCGACTACCCTACCCGAGTCGACTACTCCGCTCGAGAGACACAGCGAGCGGCCGCGGCGTTTTGCAGCGACGCTGGCCCTGATTGCCGCTTTGCTGCTCGCGCTGGGATGGGCGCTGTGGAACCGCTCCCACGCACCGGCGCAATTGTCGCCGGTCCGCGCTGCGCCGCCGCCTCGATCGATCGCCGTGCTGCCATTCAAGGATCTCGGCGGCGGTCAAGAAGGCGATATATTGGCTCTGGGAATTCCCGAGGCTGTATTACACCAACTCGCCAGCATCGAGACGCTCGACGTCATCGCGCGGACCTCCTCATTTTCGTTTCAAGGTCATGACCAGGACGTTCGTGCCATCGGCCAACAATTGAACGTGCACTACATTCTCGAGGGCAGCGTGCAGAGGGATGGCCAGCGGCTGCGGGTGACCACGCAACTCGTGAATGCCCAGACGGGCGGCCATGTTTGGTCGATGCAGTTCGACAAGGCACCGCAGGGGATTTTCGAACTCCAGGATGCCATCGCTCTGGAAGTTGCGCGCGCACTCAGTATCAGCCTGGATCCGGGCGTGACGTTGAAGCAGCAAGGTACGACGCATTTCGATGCTTATCTAGAATATATACAGGGCGCCAAGCTGCTGGCTACTTGGCGTACCGCAGACACCAAGGTCGCCGCCGAACACGCTGCGCGCGCCGTATCGATCGATCCGAATTTTGCCGCGGCCTATGTGTTGCTAGCGAGCGCGCGCGTGCGCCTCGCAGAGTACACGGCCGGCGAGACTCACGAACGCGCGTTCAGGGAGGCGTTGCGTGATTCGCGTGGGCTGTTGGACCAAGCGCTGACACTGGATCCGAAAGACAGCCGGGCCTACGCGGCACGTGGCTATTTGAGCGGCTTCACCGATGTGGCCGCCGCGGAAGCCGACTATCGCAAGGCGCTCGAACTCAACCCCAGCGATGCGCAAGCCTATGAGGGACTTGCCAATGTGCTGAATGAGAATCCGGCACGCCGCGCTGAGGTCCTCATGTTGATAGACAGGGCGCGCAAATTGGACCCCCTGGAACCAAGACTCGACGTGGTGAAAGCAGCCTTTCTTTTCTACACTCGCGGCGATTTAGACGGCGCCGAGAAACTGCTGAAGAACGCACTGCAGCGGGACCCACTCTATGAACCCGCGTTGTCGAAACTCGCGGAGGTTTATTGGCTGCAGGGGCGCTATTCCGAGGGCATAAAGACAGCCGAGCAAGTGGTGGCTGCGGACATCGACGCTATCCAACCCACAACGGTTCTGTACTATCTCTATTTCGAGATACGAGATCTCAAATCGGCGGAGAACATTCTGCGATCGGCGCCGTCGCCAAGTCCTGCGCTAATGGCGGCGCTTTTTTTGGCGCAAAAGAAGTGGGTGGAAGCGGGTAATCAGTCGCTTCGTGCGGCGTCTCTTGGCGCGATAACGGCGGCGGGTGAACCCACAACCGTCGCTGCGCTGCGCATGGGCGCGCGCGCAACCAAGCGGTATGCGCAAGCCATTGATTTGCTGACCGAGCGTTCGCAAACCGAGTGGGACGTGGCGGGCCAACCAATCGTGCGCGATTGGTCGAGCGTGTACAGCAACGTGGTCGGTCTCGCCGACATGCTGATTCAGGCCGGCGACGTAACTCGCGGCAGGCGACTCTTGGAAGCGACGCTCGCCGCGATGGATCGCGAGGAGACGACTTTTGGCACCGGGAGATTGTGGATTTACCAGATGCGCTCAGTGGCGCTGGCGCTGCTGGGGCGCAACGAAGAAGCAATCGCAGCAATACTGCAGCAGGCGACTGGCAAGCCGCTCGGGATATCGGCCGGGTGGTTTTTTCTGGAACTCGAACCAGCCTTCTTAAACATACGCCAGGATCCCAGGTTCCAAGAGGTTCTGGTCGCGGCCCATGATCGCGCCGCCGCTGAGCGCAAGGCGGTTGCCCGCATGGTTGCCAGCGGACTGATGCCGGATCGAAGCAAGTC